>JAYRFK010000010.1:0-178992 GCA_041908445.1 Acidimicrobiales bacterium
GGTCACGCGGCCGGGGGGGGGGGGGGGGGGGGGGCCCCCCCCCCCCCCCCCCCCCCGCCCCCCCCCCCGGCCCGGCCGGCGCGGGGGCGCCCCGGGGCGGCGGGCGCCCCCCCCCCCCCCGCGGGGGCGCGGGGGGGGGGGGGGGGGGGGGGGGGGGGGGGGGCCCCCCCCCCCCCCCCCCCCCCGGCCGCGTGACCGTGGCGCCCCGTCTGGCCCCCGAGCGCGGAACGCGCAAGGGTGTCGGGATGCGCCGGCGCCGCACGCGGGCCCTCCACGGGGCCGTCACCCTCCTCGTCGTCGCCCTGCTCGCAGGGGCGTGCGCCAGCAGCGAGGGGTCGGACGAGTCGTCGGCCACGACCGTGGCCGGGGGCGCGGCCCCCACCCGGGCCCCAGGTCAGTGGACGGGCGACTACCGCATCCGGGGCAACAACCCCGACGGCTCCCGGTACCGGGGCACGCTCGAGATCGAGGGCGAGCCCGACGGCGTGCTGACCCTCAACTGGGACACGAACGGCAGCTACGACGGGGTGGGGATCGTCGAGGGCGACGTGCTCGCCGGCGCCCACGGCGACGACGGCGACGTGTGCAACGCGGCGGCCTTCGTCATCGCCGACGACGGCTCGCTCTCGGCCCGCTGGGCGTCGTTCGACGGCCGGGGGCCGAGCACGGAGGACGCCGCCGCCGTGGTTCCGGGGCCGCCCGGGGTGGCCGGCTCGTACGCGATCGAGGGCGTCAACGCCGACGGGAACGCCTACAGCGGGTCGATGGACCTCGTCGCGTCCGGCGCCGCCTTCGAGGTCGTCCGCCAGGTCGGCGGCATCCTCGTGCGGGGCTCGGCCATCAAGGAGGGCAACGTGCTCGCGCTGACCTTCGGTGACGAGACCTGCGCCGTGGTCGTGTACCGGCAGGGCGCCGACGGCCAGCTCAGGGGCAGGTGGGGGGCCAGCGGCGTGCAGACCCCCGGCCGCGAGCGCGCCGTCCCGGAGTGAACGGGCGGCCGGGCGCCGTCCCGGTCGATCTTCGGTCGCCGAGCCTGACCCGGCATCGCCGGCGACGGGCGGGACCCGGCGCCTAGATGACGCCGGTGACGAGCAGCAGGATGGCCAGGCCGGCCACCACGAACCGGTACCAGGCGAAGATCGAGAGGTCGTGGCGCTCGAGGTAGGTGAGCAGCCACTTGATGGCGAGCACCGCGGCCCCGAAGGCGAACGCGGCGCCGATCAGCGGGTCGGCCACGCCGAACTGGTCGACGAGGTTGCCGCCGTCCTTGGCCAGCTTGTAGGCGGTGGCCGCCGACAGGGTGGCGAAGCCGAGCAGGAAGCTGAACTCGACCGCGGCGGTCATGCCCACGCCGATGAGCAGGGCGCCGAGGATCGTGGCCAGCGAGCGGCTGGTGCCGGGGATGAGGGCGGCGCACTGGGCCAGCCCGATGACGAGGGCCTGCCGGGAGGTGATCGCGGTGAGCGGGTCGTGGCCGGGCTCGGCGCCGGGGACCCCGCGCGACGGGATGCGCCCCGAGCGCTCGAGCCAGAGGATCAGGACACCGCCGAGGATCCACGTGATCACCACCGGCCACGGGCCGAACAGCGCCTCCTCGATGGGGTCATCGAACAGGAACCCGAGGATGGCGGCCGGGAGGAAGGCGATGACGAGGTTGGCGAAGAGGCGGCGCCCGTCGGGGTTGCGGCCCACCAGGCCCTGGAGCATGGCGACGAAGCGGCGCCAGAACAGTCCCGCCACCGCGAGGATCGCGCCGAACTGGATGGCCACGACGTAGGTGTTCACCGCGTCGAGCCCGGCGCTGCCCTTCTCATCGGGCAGGCCCAGGAGACGGGCGGTGATCAGGAGGTGCCCGGTGGACGAGATCGGCAGGTACTCGGTGAGGCCCTCGACCACGCCGAGCACGGCGGCCTGCCACCACGAGAGCAGGTCCTCGCCGACCTCGGCCGCGACGCGGGCGAGACCGCCGGCGAGGGCGGGTTGCACGACGGCGAGGGTGGCGAGGAGGGCGATGCCCCCGCCGAGCGACACCTGCGCCGTGCGTCGGGTGCGAGCGCGGCGGCGCAGGTGGGGCGAGGGTGTGTGGTCGATGGCGGCGACGGTAACGGGGGCGGTCCCGTGGTGCCAGGCACCCCCACGGGCGTCCCGGGCCGGCGGCCCGCTCAGTGCACGCCGAGGCGGTTCTTGAGCACGGCCACGAGAAGGGCCAGCAGCGCCGCGCCGACGCCGATGAGCGCGGAGGGCAGACGCCCCCGACCCGAGGTCCGGGAGCTCGCGTAGCCGGCCACCGCGATGATGACCTCGGGTGCCCAGATCGCCCGCTGGAGGCCGGTGGCGTCCTCGCCGAGCACGACGGGCACGGTGCAGAACGCCGCCACCGCCGCGGCGCCGGCCACCTGGGCCAGGCCCAGCTCCCACCGGAACCGGCGCCACCGGTGGTCGTCACCGTGCGCCGGTGCGGCGCGACCGCGCGCCGCGAGCTGGAACGCGAACAGGTGGGCGATGGCGAGCCCGATCGCCGTCCCCCAGATCAACGTGACGAGCTCCCAGCCGTGGGTGGGCGGCGCTCCGCCGGGCTCGTCCGCCGCCCACAGGGCGATGAGCTCGGCCTCGACGACGATGGCCACGTAGAACGCCATCGTCGCGAGCTCGCGCTCCAGCTCGTTGCGGTCGACCTCACGGTCCAGGGGCACGGCGCCCACCAGCTCGTCCACGACGGGCGAGGTTACGGCGCCGCCGGGCGGGGGTCCGGCGAGCCCCGCTGGGTAGGGTGGCGCCATGGCCGACCAGGCGGACTTCGCGGAGCAGGCGATGCCCCTCATGGGCTCGCTCTACTCCGGAGCGCTCCGCATGACGCGCAACCCCGCCGACGCCGAGGACCTCGTCCAGGAGACCTACCTCAAGGCCTACCGAGCCTTCGGGTCGTTCCAGGAGGGCACCAACCTCAAGGCCTGGCTCTACCGCATCCTCACCAACACCTTCATCAACACCTACCGGGCCAAGAAGCGCCGGCCCGACGAGTCCGACCTCGAGGAGGTGGAGGACCTCTACCTGTACCGCCGCCTCGGGGGCCTGGAGGCGGCCGAGGTGGGTCGTAGCGCCGAGGACGAGCTGCTCGACCACGTCACCGACACCGAGGTCAAGGAGGCCATCGAGTCGCTGCCGGAGCAGTTCCGGGTGGCGGTGCTGCTCGCCGACGTCGAGGGCTTCTCCTACAAGGAGATCGCCGAGATACTCGACATCCCGATCGGCACCGTGATGAGCCGGCTGCACCGGGGAAGAAAGGGCCTGCAGAAGCGGTTGTACGAGTACGCCGTGGAGCGGGGCCTCGTCAGCAAGCCCGCCCCGGTCGAGACCGCAGTCGTGGAGCACGCCGGATGACCGACAAGCCGATGAAGCCGCAGTGCGAGGAGACGTTCCAGGAGATCTGGACCTACCTCGACGGCGAGCTCACCGACCAGAAGCGGGCGAAGATCAAGGCGCACCTCGACGAGTGCCCGCCCTGCGTCGGCGCCGAGCACTTCGAAGCCGAGCTCCGGCTGGTCATCTCGCAGCGCTGCCGCGACGAGGTCCCCGAGGCGCTGAAGCTCCGCATCCTCGAGGCCCTCCGCCGCGCCGACGCCGGCACCTGAATCCGCGTCGCCGTCGACGGCCCTAGCCGGGTTGCTCGGTGACGGTCGAGAGGCCGTCGACCGCGGCGACCTGGCTGAAGGTCGCCGCCGCCTCGGCGTCGTGGGCGACGTAGCGCCGCCAGAACGCCGTGGTCGCGTCCCGCACGAGCTCGTCGGCCGGGTCGGGATCGTTCTCGTACGCCGACGCGTGCATCACCTCGTGGAGCACGATCAGGTACTTCGGCGGGGACGCGGCGGCGAAGGCCTCCTCGGCCGTGGCCACGGGGATCGCCGGGTCCTGGTCGGCGTGGATCACGAGCAGGGGCAGGCCGACGTCGAGGTGCAGGCCGGCGAGGTCGGGGCGCAGCGCGTCGAAGACGGCCACCGCGTCGATGCGGTCGTCCCGGCAGCACTCGTCGAAGGCGACCTCGTAGGTCGTCGCCCCACCCAGGGAGAGGCCGCCCACGCCGATCTCCTCGGGGTTGATGCGGCCCTGGAGCGGGTTGCCGGGCTCGCCGCTCGCCCCGAGCGCCTCGGAGATAACGAAGCTGACGTCACCGGGCTGCTGGGGCAGGTCGAACACCGACGCCCGCCCCGGGACCTCGTCGTTGCTGAGGGGGAACGCCGGGGCCGCGACGACGAAGCCGGCGGCGGCCCACGCCTCGAACAGCTCGGTGAACTTCCGGGGGTGGCCGTTGTGGCCGTGGGCGAAGACGATCAGCGGGAAGGGGCCCGGGGCGTCGGGATAGGTGAAGGTCGTCTCGAGGACGCGCTCGTCGGAGGGCGGGACGCCGGTGTCTGGCTGGTCCGGGGTCGCCCGGGTGGTGTCGACGAGCGTCTCGGTGTGGGTCACGACGTCGAAGCCGCCGGGCGGGACGACCGGCGCGGTCGGCTCGGTGGTGGCGGGCAGGGTGCTCGCCGTGGAGGCCGTCGTGTCACCCGGGGCGGTATCGGCGGCGAGCTCCTGGCCGCCGTCGCTCGTGCACCCGGCCGTGACGAGGGCGACCGCGATCGAGACGGCGAGGGCGGCGCCGGGCCCGGCGCGGCGGCGCCGTCGGGACGGCGGCGGGGGATCGGTGGGCGGTGCGGTCACGTGGGCTTCTCCGTGGGGGAAGCTAACCCGTATGCTCCAGGTCCATGGATGCCGTGCTTCTCGCCGCCCAGGTGTGGCACTACTGGATCGCGCCGGCCGTGGTGGCCATGGTCGTCCTCATGATCATCGCCACGATCATCGGCTACCTCGTGAAGGTGGTCGCCCCGAAGTACCCGAAGTCCTGACATCGGTGGCGCCTCGGTGAGCAGCCCGGTCGACTGGGGCCTCGCCGAGAAGGTCGCCGTCCGCGTCGCGGGCACCGACCCGTTCGCCCGCTCGTACCACTACGACTCGCTGGGCCCCGACTTCGCCGAGCTCACCGCCGAGGCCGAGCAGCTCGTCGGCGACGCCACCGGCCTGCGCTCCCTGGCCGGCCCCGCCCGCGCCCGGGTGACCGACCGCCCCGACTGGGTGCGGGCCAACATCGCCTCGTTCCAGCGCCTGCTGCGGCCCCTCACCGAGCGCTTCGGCGACCGCATGACCTCGGGCCCGTTCGCCCCCGTCGCCCGGGGCATCGCCGGGGCCGAGGTCGGGGTGATGCTCGGCTGGATGTCGACCCGGGTCCTCGGCCAGTACGACCTGCTCGTGGTCGAGGAGGAGCGCCCCGAGGACCAGGACCTCGTCTACTACGTGGGCCCCAACGTCCTCGCCCTCGAGAAGCACCACGCCTTCCCGCCCCGGGAGTTCCGCCTCTGGCTGGCGCTCCACGAGGTCACCCACCGGGCCCAGTTCACCGGCATCCCGTGGCTGCGCGAGCACTTCCTGTCGCTCGTCGACCAGACCCTGAGCGCGGTCGACCCCGACCCCAAGCGCTTTCTCGACGCCATCGGCCGGGTGGCCGAGGGCCTGCGCACCGGCCGCAACCCGCTCGACGACGGCGGCATGGCGGCGCTGCTGGCCAGCGACGAGCAGCGGGTGGTGCTCGAACAGATCTCGGGGATGATGAGCCTGCTCGAGGGCCACGGTGACGTGACCATGGACCGGGCCGGCGCCGACCGCATCCCGAGCGCCGAGCGCTTCAGCCGGGTGCTGCGCATCCGCCGCCAGCAGACCACGACGCTCGTGCGGCTGCTGCAGAAGCTGGTCGGCCTCGAGGCCAAGCTCAACCAGTACGAGCAGGGCGAGCGCTTCATCGCCGCGGTGGAGAAGGCGGGCGGGCCCGAGCTGCTCGACCGGGCCTGGACGGGCCCCGAGGCCCTGCCCTCCATGGCCGAGATCCGTGACCCGGCGGTGTGGATCGCCCGCGTCGGCACCCCCTCCACCCTGGCCGGCTGACCCGTGACGCCGCCGGCGGGGCTGGAGGTCGGCGGCGGGCTCGAGGACGGGCTGCTGGCGCGGTGCACCTTCCCGCCGGCGGGCACCGCGGTCACCTGTGCGGTGTCCGGCGGCGCCGACTCGTTGGCCCTGCTGGCGCTGGCCGCGGGCGCCGGCCTCGTCGTCACGGCGGTGCACGTGGACCACGGCCTGCGGCCCGGCTCGGCGGCGGAGGCCGAGGTGGTCGCGGCGGCCGCGGCCCGCTTCGGTGCGGACTTCCGAGCGGTGCGGGTCGAGGTCGCCGACGGGCCCAACCTCGAGGCCCGCGCCCGGGACGCCCGCTACGCCGCCCTGCCGGCGGACGTGTGCACGGGCCACACCGCGGACGACCAGGCCGAGACCGTGCTGCTCAACCTGCTCCGGGGCGCCGGCGGTCCGGGCCTCGCGGCCATGCGCCCGGGCCCGCGTCGGCCGTTGCTGGCCGTGCGCCGGGCCGAGACCGCGGGGCTGTGCGCCGGCCTCGGCCTCGTGCCGGTGGTCGACCCGTCCAACGACGACCCCCGCTTCCGGCGCAACCGGGTCCGCCACGAGGTGCTGCCCCTGCTCACCGACGTGGCCGGCCGGGACCTCGTCCCGGTGCTCTGCCGCCAGGCCGACCTGCTGCGCGACGAGGCCGACCTGCTGGCCGCGCTGGCCGGCGAGGTCGACGTCACCGACGCCCAGTCGCTGCGGGAGGCGCCGGTCGCCCTGGCCCGGCTCGCGGTCCGGGCGTGGTTGGCGAACGGCCCCGCCGCCACCCATCCCCCCGATGCCGCCACCGTCGAGCGCGTCCTCGGCGTGGCGCGAGGGCAGGTCGTGGCCACCGACGTGGGGGCCGGGTGGCGGGTCGCCCGCTCGGCCGGCGTCCTGCGCCTCGAGCCCCCGGCACCGCGCCCGTGACGCGGACCGGGCGACCGTGACCCACCGGCGGGCCCGGCACTAGCGTGCGCCGTCGTGACCCCTGACCTCCCCACCGCGGCCGACGACCCCCGGTTGGGCGAGATCCTCGTCGGTGAGGAGGCGCTGCAGACCCGGGTGGCCGAGCTCGGCGCGCAGATCACCACCGACTTCCAGGGGCGGCCCCCGCTGCTCGTGTGCGTGCTCAAGGGCGCCTTCATGTTCATGTCCGACCTGGCCCGCCACATCGACCTGCCCGTCGAGGTGGACTTCATGGCGGTCTCGTCCTACGGCAGCGCCACCCGCACGAGCGGGGTCGTGCGCATCGTCAAGGACCTCGACGCCGACCTCACCGGCCGCCACGTGCTGCTGGTCGAGGACATCATCGACAGCGGCCTGACCCTGCGGTACCTGCGCCAGAACCTGATGGCCCGCAACCCGGCCAGCGTCGAGGTCTGCGCCCTGCTCGTGCGCGAGGGCGCCGAGGACACCGACACCCTGCGCTACGTCGGCTTCTCGCTGCCCCCCGACTTCGTGGTCGGGTACGGCCTCGACGTGTCCGAGCGGTACCGCAACCTCCCCTACATCGCCGCCTGGTCCGATACGGACTGAGCCGGTCGCTCCGGGGCGACACGCCGTATCCTTGTGGGTCTCGTGAGCTCTCGCTACCGCTTCGCCGTGGCCATCGGGGCCGTCCTGCTCGTCAGCCTCCTCCTCAGCTCGTGGCTGTTCCGCGGCGACTCGCCCAAGGACCTGACCCTCGCCGAGTTCCAGGCCGAGCTCGACGACGGCAATGTCAAGAGCGCGGAGATCAAGGACCGCGACAACGAGGTCAAGGGCGAGCTCACCGACGGCACCGAGTACGTCGCGGTCTACCCGACCGAGTACGCCGACGAGCTGACCGACGAGATCGCGGCGGCCGAGCCCGAGGTCGAGCTGTCCGTCGACCAGCAGCAGGAGTCCTTCTGGATCTCGCTCGCGGCCAGCGTGCTGCCCATCCTCCTCCTGCTCGGCGTCTTCCTCTTCGTGATGACCCAGATGCAGGGCGGCGGCGGCCGGGTCATGAAGTTCGGCAAGGCCCGCACCAAGAAGGTCGACCGGGACCAGCCCAGCGTCACCTTCGCCGACGTGGCCGGCGCCGACGAGGCCGTCGAAGAGCTCCAGGAGATCAAGGACTTCCTGAAGTCACCGGCCCGGTTCCAGGCCCTCGGCGCCAAGATCCCCAAGGGCGTGCTCCTCTACGGCCCCCCGGGCACCGGCAAGACGCTGCTGGCCCGGGCCGTGGCCGGTGAGGCTGACGCCCCCTTCTTCTCCATCTCCGGCTCGGACTTCGTCGAGATGTTCGTGGGCGTCGGCGCCAGCCGGGTCCGCGACCTGTTCGAGCAGGCCAAGGCCGCGGCGCCGGCGATCATCTTCGTGGACGAGATCGACGCCGTGGGCCGCCACCGTGGCGCCGGGCTCGGCGGCGGCCACGACGAGCGCGAGCAGACCCTCAACCAGCTGCTCGTCGAGATGGACGGCTTCGACGTCTCGGGTGGCGTGATCCTCATCGCCGCCACCAACCGCCCCGACATCCTCGACCCGGCCCTGCTGCGCCCCGGCCGCTTCGACCGCCAGATCGTGGTCGACCGCCCCGACCTCCAGGGCCGCCGGGCGATCCTGGCGGTGCACGCCAAGGGCAAGCCCCTCGGCCCCGACGTCGACCTCGACGTGGTGGCCCGGCGCACCCCCGGCTTCACCGGCGCCGACCTCTCCAACCTCATGAACGAGGCGGCGCTGCTGTCGGCCCGGCGGAGCAGCGAGACCATCGACATGAAGATCCTGAGCGACGCCATGGACCGGGTCATCGCCGGCGCCGAGCGCAAGAACCGGGTCATGTCCGACAAGGAGAAGCAGGTCATCGCCTACCACGAGAGCGGCCACGCCCTCGTCGGCCACGTCCTGCCCAACACCGACCCCATCCACAAGGTGTCGATCATCGCCCGGGGCCGGGCCCTCGGCTGGACCCTCGCCCTGCCCACCGAGGACAAGTACCTCATGACCAGCTCCGAGCTCCGCGACCAGCTGGCGATGCTGCTCGGCGGCCGCACCGCGGAGGAGCTCATCTTCGGCGACCCCACCACGGGCGCCTCCGACGACATCGAGCGGGCCACGGCCATCGCCACCTCGATGGTCACCGAGTACGGCATGAGCGAGGCCCTCGGCCCCCGTCGCCTGGGCCACCGCAACCAGGAGGTCTTCCTCGGCAAGGAGGTCGGCCACGAGCCGAACTACTCCGAGCAGGTCGCCACCGACATCGACGCCGAGGTGCGCCGGTTGCTCGACCAGGCCCACGAGGAGGCCGCCGAGATCCTCACCCTCCACCGGGCCACCCTCGACCGCATGGCCGAGAGCCTCATGGAGAACGAGACCCTCGACGAGGACATGCTCAACGAGCTCTTCGCCGAGCTCGACACCTGGGACGGCAGCGCCGGTGGCCGCTCGGTCGCACCCAGCGCCACCGAGGGCCCCGAGCGGGTGCGGACCACGAACCTCGACCCCGGCGACGGCAAGGGCCGGCGCTGGTGGCGACCCTGAGCCCGAGTCGATCGTGAGCGAGGAGGCGGACATGGCCGAACTGGGCGCGGACGAGGGCGGCAACGGCCTGCCCCCGATCGACCTCGAGCGCATCGAGGCCGCGGTGCGAGAGATCCTGCTCGCCATCGGCGAGGACCCCGACCGCGACGGTCTCCAGAAGACGCCGTCGCGGGTGGCGAAGATGTACAGCGAGATCTTCGCCGGCCTCCGTGAGTCCGCCGACCACCACCTCCAGGTCACCTTCGAGGCCGACCACGACGAGATGGTCATGGTCCGCGACATCCCGATGTACTCGTGCTGCGAGCACCACCTCGTGCCCTTCCTCGGCAAGGCCCACGTGGCCTACATCCCCGGCAACGACGGCCGCATCACCGGCCTGTCGAAGCTGGCCCGCCTGGTCGACGCCTACGCCAAGCGCCCCCAGGTGCAGGAGCGCCTCACCAGCCAGATCGCCGACGAGATCGAGCGCACGCTCGAGCCCAAGGGCGTGCTCGTGGTCATCGAGGCCGAGCACCTCTGCATGTCGATGCGCGGCGTCCGCAAGCCCGGCTCGTCGACCGTCACCTCCGCCGTGCGGGGCCTCTTCCGCGACAACGTCGCCACCCGCGCCGAGGCCATGCGCTTCCTCGGGGCGTGACCCGAGCCTGATCCACGCCGAACTGGCTCCCGATTTCGGTGCCCTGGCACCGAAATCGGGAGCCAGAAGCGGTAGGTCGCCTACGTGAGGGCGCGGCAGGCGGCTTGGAGCGCCGGCAGGTCGCCGGGGCGGGCCTTGTAGGCCGTGCGGGTGGCGCCGCTGAGGTCGCCGGGGTTCAGGCGGTCGGCGGCGTCGGCCACCGCAGCGGGGCCGAGGGCGCGGACGGCGGCGGCGAGGGCCCGCTCGGCGCCGACCGAGAGGCTGAGCGACGCCAGCAGCTCGGCGATGTCGGTGCGCAGGAGCAGGTCGGAGGCGGCCAGCTCGCTGAAGCCGAAGTCGATCAGCGCCACCTTGCCGTCGGCGCCGAGGAACACGTTGGCCAGGCGCAGGTCGCGGTGGGCGATGCGGTGGTACCGCAGGGTCTCGATCTGGCGCCAGATCTGGTCGAGCACGTCGTCGGTGAGGTCCTCGGGCTCGACGCCGTCGAGCGACGAGCCGTCGATGCCCTCGTAGGACAGCACGAAGCCGCCGGGCGGGGCGGCGGCGAAGGCCAGCACGCGCGGCGTGGCGATGCCGAGGCTGTGGGCCATGAGCGAGACGAGCGCCTCGTGCTCGACCATGCGCCGCAGCGACGAGAAGGGCCGCTCGTCGCCGAGGTCGCGGGGCACGATCGAGCGGTAGAGGCGGAAGAGCAGGTCGGCGCTGCGCTCGTCCTGGGCCAGCACCTTGGCGAAGACCCGGCGGCCGTCGTCGGTGGTGCCGAAGTAGGGCGTGGAGCCACGGGCGTCGACCGCCGCGGGCGCCAGCGTGGCGAGGGGCACGCCGGCGGCGGCGAGGGCGTCGGCCACGGCCTGGCCGCCGGGGCGGCGGTTCGGCCCGCCGGCGACCACGAGGACGGCGGCGCCGGCGAACCAGCCCGAGGTGAGGGCGATGGCCACGTCGAACGACACCGGTGAGGTGAGGAAGCGGGAGAAGGCGAGGGCGATGACGAGCAGCCAGCCCACGCGTCGCCAGCGCCGCCCGAGCCACGGCTCGGCGGCGGTGAGCAGCGCCGCCGCCGCACCGACGCCGGCGAGGGTCGGGAAGTCGTTGCGGCTCACGAGGCCGAGGTCGACCGACGGGTTCACCAACGGCGCCTCGACCGTGTCGATGACCTGGGTCGCGACGGCGGCGATCGCCGCGCCGAGGGCGCCGGCGAGCACCACGGTGACGAGCAGGCGCCAGCGGCGGGTGACGAGGGCGGCGCCGATCCCGGCGAGCGCGACGACCACGGTGAAGGCCCGCGTGCCGATGACGACGGCGTCGAGCACGTGGACGCCGATGGCGTCGACGCCGCGGAGCAGCTCGGCCAGGAAGCTCTGGATCTCGTTGCCGAAGAGCGTGCCGAGCAATACCAGCACGCCGAGCACGACCGCGGCGACGACCGCCCGGAGCACGTCGGTGGGGGAGCGGACGACGGCGGGCGCCGGCGGCTCGGTCACGATCACGGCGGGGGCGGCCATGGCCGCAGCCTACGACGGCGACCTCCACCCGTAGCCGTGGGGTGACGGGTGGGCCGACGGGCCGGCCCGGGGCACGGGGCCCCGGGCCGGCGGCGTCGGATCAGGCGGGGGCCAGGGTCAGCCCACCACGTCCTTCAGGTCGCTGAGCGTGGAGATGCCGAGCTCGTCGGCGGTCTCCTGCGTGACCACGAAGGTGTTGGTGTCGACCGCCGCGGTCGGCGTGAAGGCGACCAGGTCGATGTCGTCGAGGTAGCCCTGGAGCAGCCCGACCGTCTCATCCACGTCGCCCGTCGCCTCGCCGGCGCTCTCGTTCAGGAACTCGAGCATCGAGGCCGCGTACTCGGGCGCGAAGTTGATCTCACCGTTGGCGAACGCCGGCACCTCGATGTCCCGGAAGCCGCCGAGCTCCTGGAACTCGACGGGGTAGCCGGCCGCCTCGAGGGCCTGGCCGTAGATCTGGGCCAGGATCGCGCTCTCGCCGAAGTCCTGGGCCCCGATGGTGATGGTCGGCCCGTCGGGGATGTCGCCCGCCTCGGGGAGCAGGTCGTTGTCCTCGAGGAACGAGGCGGCGATGGCGTCGGCGTCCTCACGGTCCACGTCGAAGCGCTTGTTCATCTCCGTGAGGTTCTCGGTGGTGAGGCCGGCGCTGACCGCGTCGGTGGTGGCCTGGAGGTCCGGGTAGGCGTCGTTCAGCTCGGTGCTCACGATCGGCACGACGTTGTCGGCGGCCAGCATGTTCTGGTCGTCCTCCAGCACGACCCAGCCCTTGTCGGCGATCACGCCGCTCGTCGAGAAGAGCAGGGCGATGTCGATGTCGCCGCTCTCGAGGGCGTCGGGGATGATGCCGGCGTCGAGGGCGGTGAAGTCCTCGGACAGGTCGACGTCGTAGACGCGCTGGAGGCCCGGGATGCAGAACGGGTTGGTCTCGCAGTCGGCAGGCGCGCCGAGGGTGAGCGACTGCGTGCCGCCCCCCGCTGCCGCCGTGGTGTCGCTGCTGGCGTCGTCGCCCGAGTCGCCATCGCTCCCGCACGCGGCGGTGACGAGGGCGAGGGCGGCCACGAGGGCCAGCAGCACTCGCAGGTGTCGCTTCATGGTGGGTGTGTCTCCTGGTGGGGTTGGGATGGATGGGGTCGGTCGGGTCGGTCGGGTCGGGCGGGTGGCGGTCAGAGGTCGAGGCCCACGGGCTCGGGGCGTCGCCGCCCCCAGGCGCCGCTGCGGCGCTCGGGCCGGTCGGCCCAGGGGGTGGCCCACCGGTGCACGAGCGAGAACAGGGCCTCGGTCAGCAGGGACAGCACCGCCACCAGGAAGGCCCCGGTGAGGAGCTTGCCGTCGTCCTGCTGGGCGAAGCCCTCGACGATGAGCGAGCCCAGGCACCGGAAGCCGACGAGGGCGCCGAGCGTGGCGGTGGCGACGACCTGCACCGCGGAGACCCGGACGCCGGTGATGATCAGCGGCGCGGCGTTCGGCACCTCGACGCCGGTCACCACCTTCCGGGGGGTCATGCCCATGGCCGAGGCCGCCTCGACGGTGCCCGGGTCGACGTCGCGCACGCCGGTGTACGTGTTGGTGAAGACGGGCGGCACCGCCAACAGGACGAGGGCCACGCAGGTCGGCCAGAACCCGAGCCCCCAGCCCCACTCGAGCGAGAACGGCAGGATCAGGGCGATGATGGCGAACGACGGCAGCGCCCGGCCGACGTTGACCACGGACACGGCGAGGAAGCCACCGCGCTTGGCGTGGCCGAGGAGGACGGCAGGCACGAGGGCGAGGGCGAGGGCGATCGCCACGGCGGTGACCGAGATCTCGACGTGGGCGACGAGCAGCGCGGTGATGCCGCGGTCACCGGTCCAGTTCTCGGCGGTGGTGAGATACGACCAGAACTGCGACCAGAGACTCGGGTCGGGGGTGGCGGCGGCGAGCGCCGCGGGCGAGGACGTGAGGCCGTTCATCGTCGGCCCGCCCGTGCCCACGGCGTCAACAGCCGCTCCGCCCCCAGGAGCAGCAGGTCCACGACGATCGCCAGGGCGATCGACAGCGTCGCCCCCACCACGATCGGGGTGCTGAAGCTGCGCGAGAGCCCGTCGTTGATCAGTGCGCCGTAGCCGCCCTGGCCGATCAGGGCGGTGACGGTGACGAGGCCGATGGTGGTCACCGCGGCGATGCGCAGGCCGGCGACGATCGTCGGCGTGGCCAGGCGGACGTCGACTGCGAGGAAGCGGCGCCACGGCGTGTAGCCCATCGCGTCGGCGGCCTCCCGCACGTGGACGGCGACCCCGTCGATCCCCGCCACCATGTTCCGGACGAGGATCAGCAGCGTGTAGCCCACCAGCCCGATCTCGGCGGTGAGCAGCGTGAGGCCGGTGATGGGGACGAGGAACGCGAACAGGGCGAGGCTAGGGATGGCGTAGAGCACGCCCGCGAAGCCGGTGATCGGCGTGTACGCCCGGCGGAACCGCAAAGAGACGAGGGCCAGCACGACCGACACCGCGAAGCCGACCACCAGCGCGATGACGGTGAGCTGCACGTGCTGGACCGTGCGCTCCCAGATCTCGTCGAGGTGGTCGCCGACCCACGACCACCAGACGAACGAGTCGGGACCGTTCTCGGCCAGCACCGGGCTCACTCGAGCGCCTCCGCGAGCTGGTCGACGGTGAGCATCCCGAGGTAGCGGTCGCCGTCGAGCACCACCGCGACCCGGGTGCGGGAGTTCACGATGTTGTCGAGGGCCTCGCGGATGGTGGTGCCGGGACCGACCCAGGCCCGGAAGGGCTCGTGGGGGGCGTCACCGACGTGGTCGACCGCGGCGAGGTCGTCCGCGTGGGCCCAACCGAGGAGGCGCTCGCCGTCGAGCACCCCGACCCAGTCGACGCCGGCCGCGGCCATGGCGGCCTGCGCGTCGGCGCGCGAGGCGTCGGTGGTGACGACCGGACCGGGCTGCAGGGGCACCTGACCGACGGTGATGAGGGCCATGCGCTTCAACCCCCGCTCGCGCCCGAGGAAGCGGGCCACGAAGTCGTTGGCCGGCGCCCGGAGCACCTCGTCGGGCGTCCCGAACTGCTCGAGCTTCCCGCCCACGTTCAACAGCGCGACGCGGTCGCCGAGCTTGATGGCCTCGTCGATGTCGTGGGTGACGAGGACGATCGTCTTGCGCAGCTCGCGCTGCAGGCGCAGGAGGTCGTCCTGGAGGTGGGCCCGGACGATGGGGTCGACGGCGCTGTAGGGCTCGTCCATGAGGAGCACGGGAGGGTCGGCGGCGAGGGCGCGGGCCACGCCGACCCGCTGTTGCTGGCCTCCCGAGAGCGCCGCCGGGTAGCGGTCGAGCAGGTCCTCGTCCAGGCCGACCTGCGCGGCCAGCTCGGCCGTGCGGTCACGGATCGCCGCCTTCTTCCACCCCAGCAGCTTGGGGACGGTGGCGATGTTGTCCGCCACCGTGCGGTGGGGGAACAGGCCGATCTGCTGGATGACGTAGCCGATGCGCCGGCGCAGCTCGTGGCGGGGCTGGTCCCGCACCTCGACGCCGAGCACGTGGATCTCCCCCGAGGTCGGCTCGATGAGCCGATTGATCATCCGCAGGGTCGTGCTCTTGCCGCACCCCGACGGGCCGACGAGGGCGGTGAGCTCACCCTCGGCCATGGCCAGGTCGAGGTGGTCGACCGCCGGTGCCGGGGCCCCGGGGAAGACCTTGGTGACCCCGACGAGGCGCAGGGCGGCGTCGTCAGGGGCCGGTGCGGGGGCGACGACCGTCGACGCATCGGCCGCCACGGCGCCGACGGTTCCGCCCACCAGTCCCTCGCTCTGCACCCATCGCTCTCAGGTCGTCGGTTGCGCGGACCCTACCCCCGGACGGGCCCGGCCAGAGCCGATTTGACGGCGACCGGTACGATTCGGGGCCGTGGACCCGCTGGTGATGGGCGTGCTGAACGTCACGCCCGACTCGTTCTCCGACGGGGGACGCTTCCTCGCCGTCGAGCGCGCCGTCGCGCACGGCGAGCAGCTGGTCGCCGACGGGGCCGACGTGGTGGACGTGGGCGGCGAGTCGACCCGACCCGGCGCCGCCGCGGTCGACGCCGACGAGGAGTGCCGCCGGGTCCTGCCCGTGATCGAGGCCCTCGCCGGCCGGGTGCGCGTCTCGGTCGACACCAGCAAGGCCGAGGTCGCCCGTGCCGCGGTGGCCGCCGGCGCCAGCCTGGTCAACGACGTCTCCGCCTCGCTGGCCCCCGTCGCCGCCGAGCTCGGCGTCGGCTGGATCGCCATGCACCGCCAGGGCGACCCCACCACCATGCAGGTCGACCCGCACTACGACGACGTGGTCGCCGAGGTCCGCGACCAGCTCGTGGCCTGGGCGACCGAGGCGCAGGCGCTCGGCGTGCCCGAGGTCTGGATCGACCCCGGCATCGGGTTCGGCAAGACCCTCGACCACAACCTCGCCCTGCTCGGCCACCTCGACGCCCTCGTCGCAACGGGCGTCCCGGTGGTGGTCGGCACCAGCCGCAAGTCGTCCTTGGGCCGCCTCCTCGCCGCCTCCGACGGCGTGGACGAGGTCGGCCCCGACGACCGCCTCGAGGGGTCGCTCGCCACCGCCACGTGGGCCTTGGCCCAGGGCGTGGCCATGGTCCGGGTCCACGACGTCCGCCCCACGGTGCACGCCCGGGCGGTCGTGTCCGGCGAGATCGAGCCCGCGGCGTGACCGCGGCGAGCGGCCGCAGCCGCGTGACGCAGAAGAAGGGAAGCAGCCGCTGATGGCCGTGAAGAGCAAGTGGGCGCGCGGGATCACCCCCCGCAACTTCGCCTGGGTGATCAAGGAGAAGCTCGCCGTGTGCGAGCGCCCCGGGGGCTACGGCCAGAACCACCGCCGGGTCCGTCGCCAGGAGGAGATCATCTGGATCCGCGAGCAGGGCTTCACCACGGTGGTGTCCCTGGTCTCGTCGCCGGCGAACCTGCACAACTACGACGAGCTGGGCGTGTCGTGGGTGCACCGGCCCTTCACCGCCACCGACGACCCCGTGGAGTTCGAGCGCACCTTCTTCCCCGAGCTGCGCGACCTGCTCGCCGGCGACGGCAAGGTGCTCGTGCACCAGGAGGAGCTGGGCGACCGCATCTCCGGGCTCATGGGCGGCTACCTGCTGTGGGCGGGCCTGCTCGACAGTGGCCCGCAGACGATCTCGGTGGTCGAGCGCATCGTCGACCGCCAGATGGGGCCGCTCGGCCGCGAGCTCGTCTCCATCGCCCTCCGGCTGCGAGCGCAGCAGGGCTGAGCGGGCCGATGGCCACCGACCGCATCGAGCTGCGCGGCCTGCGAGCGGTGGGCCGCTGTGGCGTGCTGCCCGAGGAGCAGCTGCGCCCCCAGCCCCTCCAGGTCGACCTCGACATCGAGGTGGACCTCGCCGCGGCCGGGGCCAGCGACGACCTCGGCGACACCGTCGACTACGGGGCGCTGTGCGACCTCGTCGTCGGCGAACTCACCAGCCGCCACGTCGCCCTGCTCGAGCACCTCGCCCAGGTGATCGCCGACCGGGTCCTCGCCGACGAGCGGGTCGACGCCGTGACCGTGGCCCTGCGCAAGCTGCGCCCGCCCGTGCCCCACCAGCTCGACTCGTCCGGCGTCCGGATCCGCCGCACCCGGGCGGGCGCCTGAGCGGTGCGCGCCTTCCTGGGTCTCGGGTCGAACCTGGGTGACCGCTGGGCGTATCTGCGCGACGCGGTGGACTCCCTGGCCGACGTGGTGGCGGTGTCGTCGGTCTACGAGACCGACCCCGTCGGCGGTCCCAACGGCCAGGATGCCTACCTCAACCTCGTGGTCGAGCTGGACACCGAGCTCTCCGCCCGCCAACTGATGAGCGTGGGCCAGCGCCTCCAGGCGGCCGCCGAGCGCGTGCAGTCCGAGCGCTGGGGCCCGCGCACGCTCGACGTGGACGTGCTCTGGGTCGACGGCGTGACCATCGACGACCCCGACCTCCAGGTGCCCCACCCCCGCATGTTCGAGCGCCGCTTCGTGCTCGCCCCGCTGGCCGAGCTGGCCC
The DNA here is from genome assembly GCA_041908445.1 of Acidimicrobiales bacterium. Classification (GTDB taxonomy): domain Bacteria; phylum Actinomycetota; class Acidimicrobiia; order Acidimicrobiales; family DATDAH01; genus JAEUJM01. The sequence continues at coordinate 17,631 of JAYRFK010000010.1, forward strand.
CCGACCTCGTCTCCGAGGAGGCGCTGGCCGACGCGGTGGGCAACGTCGCCGTCGTCGGCACGCTGCGCTAGGGGCCCGTGACGTGAGGCCCGTCCGGTGAGGCGCACGCTGCGGGTCGTGGGGCCGGGGCGGGCGGGCGGCTCGCTGGCGGGGGCGCTGGGCGCCGCCGGCTGGCGGGTCGAGCGGCCGGTGCGCCGGGGGGACGACCTCGCCGGCGCCGCCGCGGGGGTCGACCTGCTCGTGATCGCCACGCCCGACGCGGCGATCGCCGAGGTCGCCGCCGCGGTCGCGCCGGGCGACGCCGTCGTCGCCCACCTGGCGGGGTCGCTGGGCCTCGATGTGCTCGCCCCCCACGAGCGCCGGGCCGCCGTCCACCCCCTCGTCTCGCTGCCCAACGTCGACGTGGGCGCCGAGCGCCTGCGGGACGGCGCCTGGTTCGCGGTCGCCGGCGAGCCGATCGCGTCGGAGGTGGTCGCCGACCTGGGCGGGCACGCCTTCGCCGTGGCCGACGCCGACCGGGCCGCCTACCACGCCGCCGCCTGCATCGCCTCGAACCACCTGGTCGCCCTGCTCGGCCAGGTCGAGCGGGTGGCGGCCACCGCCGGCGTCCCCCTCGAGGCCTACCTCGACCTGGTGCGGGGCACGGTCGACAACGTGGCCGCCCTCGGCCCGGCGGCGGCGCTCACCGGCCCGGCGGCGCGCGGCGACTGGGCCACCATCGACCGCCACCTCGCCGCCCTCGACCCGTCCGAGCGCCCCGCCTACGAGGCCCTGATGCGGGCCGCACGCCGCCTCGTCGCCCCCGACGACCCCACCTGACCGCACCACCCGCCATTCCTCCAGCAGAAACGCGCGGTGCCACCTTCCGTTTCTGCTGGAGGAACGGCGCAGGCGGTCCATTTCGTGTGGGGTGGTGCCGTGGGGGAGGATGGGCGGCGTGGAGGTGGTGACGACCGCCGCGGCGCTGCGGGAGGCGCTCGACGGCGTGCGCCGGGGCGGGGGCACGGTCGGCCTGGTGCCGACCATGGGCTACCTGCACGACGGCCACGTCTCGCTCATGGACCGGTCCGTGGCCGAGAACGACCTGACCGCCACGACCATCTTCGTGAACCCGCTGCAGTTCGCCCCGACCGAGGACCTCGCCGCCTACCCCCGGGACCTGGCCGGCGACACCGCCCGCTGCGAGGAAGCCGGCGTGGGCGTGCTGTTCACGCCGACGGTGGAGGAGATGTACCCCGAGCCGATCCTCACCACTGTGTCGGTGTCGGGCATCACCGCCACGATGGAGGGCGCCTCCCGGCCCACCCACTTCGCCGGCGTGGCCACCGTGGTGGCCAAGCTCTTCGCCCTCGCCGGCGCCTGCCGGGCCTACTTCGGGGAGAAGGACTTCCAGCAGCTCGCGGTCGTCCGCAAGATGGCCCTCGACCTGTCCTTCCCGGTCGAGGTGGTGGGCTGCCCGACGGTGCGCGAGCCCGACGGCCTGGCCATGTCGAGCCGCAACGCCTACCTGACCGCCGAGGAGCGAGCGGCGGCGCCCGTCATCCACCGGGCCCTGCGGGCGGGCGCCGACGCGGTCCTGGCGGGCGAGCGCGACCCCGAGGTCGTGCGGGCCCTCGTGGCGGGCCTCATCACGGCCGAGCCCCTCGCCGCCCTCGACTACGCCGCGGTGGTCGACGCCCGCACGCTGGACGTGGTCGATCCGCTCGTCGGCGACGTGCGGTTGCTGGCGGCGGCGAAGTTCGGCCGCGCGCGGCTCCTGGATAACCTTGGCGTCACGACCCCGACGGGGTGAACGGCACGGCGACCGGGTGACCGGCGTCAAGCGACAGGAGACCCGCCCATGCGTCGACGCATGATGAAGAGCAAGGTGCACCGGGCCACGGTGACCGACGCCAACCTCCACTACGTGGGGTCGATCACCCTCGACACCACGCTGATGGCGCTGGCCGACATCCGCGAGAACGAGCAGGTGCACGTGCTCGACATCGACAACGGTGCCCGCTTCGAGACCTACGCCATCCCCGGCGGCCCCGGCGACGTGTGCCTCAACGGCGCCGCCGCACGGCTGGTCCAGCCCGGCGACCGGGTGATCGTCATCACCTACGCCGACTACGAGGACGCCGAGCTCGACGGCTACGCGCCCCGGGTGGTGCACGTCGACACCGACAACCGCCCCGTCTCGGCCGGAGTCGCCGCCGAGGTGGCCGCCCTCACCGCGGCCTCGACGCCGGGCCCCGTCCGCTACGTGGAGGTCGACGTGGACGAGGAGCTCGCCGGTCTCACCGACGCCGTGCACGAAGGCGCGCGCTAGCCCCGGATGGGCGACGCCGGGCCCGAGCGGCCCCACGGAGCGGGGGACGGGCCCGAGGGGCAGGCACTGGACCTGCTGGTCCTCGGGTCGGGTGTGGCTGGCCTGTCCGCCGCCGTGCGCGCCAGCGACCACCACGGCTGGTCAGTGGGCGTGCTCACCAAGGGCGTCCTGTCCACCGCCACCACCCAGTGGGCCCAGGGCGGGGTCGCCGCCGTCCTCGCCGAGGACCCCGACTCCACCGACCTGCACCTGGCCGACACCCTCGCCGCCGGCGCCGGCCTGTGCGACGAGGACGCCGTGCGGGTGCTGGTCGAGGACGGGCCCCACCGGGTCGAGGACCTCATGGCCATCGGTGCCGCCTTCGACCGCGACGCCGCCGGCACCCTGGAGCTCGCCCGCGAGGGGGGCCACAGCCTGCCTCGCATCGTGCACGCCGGCGGCGACGCCACCGGCTACGAGATCGAGCGGGCCCTCGTGGCCGCCACCCACCGCACCGCCACCCGGGTGCTCGAGCGCCACTTCGCCACCGACCTGCTGGTGGAGGACGGCCGCTGCGTTGGCGTCACCGCCCTCGACCCGTCGGGCCGGCCCGTCGAGGTGCGGGCCTCCCACGTGCTCATGGCCACCGGCGGCGCCGGCCAGCTCTACGCGGTGACCACCAACCCGGCGGAGTCCACCGGCGACGGCGTGGCCATGGGCCTGCGGGCGGGCGTGGCCGTGGCCGACCTCGAGTTCGTGCAGTTCCACCCCACGGCGCTCCACGAGCCCCGCATGCCCCGGCCGCTGCTCTCGGAGGCGCTCCGCGGCCACGGCGCCCTGTTGCGGGACGAGCACGGCGACCGCTTCGTCGACGAGCTCCAGCCGCGCGACGTCGTGTCCCGCGCCATCACCCGCACCATGATCGAGCAGGACCTCGACCACGTCTGGCTCGACGCCACCGGCCTGGAGGACTTCGAGCACCGATTCCCGACCATGGCCAAGTCGCTCGCCGTGGCCCACCTCGACCCCGCCACCGACTGGCTGCCGGTGGCGCCGGCCGCGCACTACCTCTGCGGCGGCCTCGTCACCGACCTCGACGGGGCGACGAGCCTGCCGGGCCTGTGGGCCGCGGGCGAGACCACCTGCACCGGCGTGCACGGGGCCAACCGGCTCGCCTCCAACTCGCTGCTGGAGGGCCTCGTCTTCGCGCCCCGCGCCGTGGAGGCCATCGCGGAGGACCGCGACGGCCCCCGCGCGACCGGTGCGATGCGGGCGGTGCTCGGCGGCGCCGACGGCCCCGACGACATCGGCGGCCGACCCCTCGCGCTCCGCCCGCCCGCCGCCGTGGCCCCCGAGCCAGGGGCGGTCGACGAGCGCCGCGACCGGCTCCAGCGGGCCATGACCCGGGGCGCCGGCGTCCTCCGGGACACCGCCTCGCTGGCCGCCACGGGCGAGATCGTCGCCGCGGTGGCCGCCGCCACCGCCGCGCCGGCCGACCCGGCGAGCTGGGAGCTCCGCAACCTCACCTCGGTCGCCGGTGCCGTCCTCGCTGCCGCCACCGCCCGCGAGGAGAGCCGTGGCTCCCACACCCGCCTCGACTTCCCCGACACCGAGGCCGCCTTCCACCACCGCCTGGTGGTGCGGTCCGAGCCGGCGGGGCCGACGCCGTGAGCCCCGTCGGGCGCCGCGCCGCGTGTCCCATGACGGGCATCCCGTTGGGACCCGTCGGTGCCGCCGCGGCAAGGTGGACGGCGTGACCGGAGGATCGGGCGTGACCGGGCCCCACCTGCACCCGCCGATCGGCGCCGTCCGCGAGGCGGTCGAACGCGCCCTCGCCGAGGACCTCACCCCACTGGGCGACCTCACCTCCGGCCTGCTGCCGGTCGGGGCCAGGGCCACGGCCGAGTTCGTGGCCCGCCGCCCCGGTGTGCTCGCCGGCCGCCTCTGCGCCGACGAGGCCTTCCGCCAGGTCGACCCGGCCGTCACCGTCGTGTGGCTCGCCGACGACGGCGCCGACGTGGCCGCCGGCCAGGTGCTGGGCCGCGTCGACGGGCCCCTTGCGTCGGTGCTCACCGGCGAGCGCACGGCGCTCAACTTCCTCAGCCACCTGTCCGGCATCGCCACCCTCACGCGGCGCTACGTCGACGCCGCCGCGAGCGGGGGCGGCACCGCCCAGGTCTGGGACACCCGCAAGACGACCCCCGGCCTGCGCACGCTCCAGAAGGCGGCGGTGCGCGCCGGCGGCGGCCGCAACCACCGGGGCAACCTCTCCGACTGGGTGATGCTGAAGGACAACCACCTCACGGTCCTCGGCATCACCGAGGCGGTGGCCCGCGCCCACGACCGGTGGCCGGCCCGCACCGTCCACGTCGAGGCCGCCACCCTCGAGGAGGTGGTCGAGGCGCTGGCCGCGGGCGCCGACGCCCTGCTGCTCGACAACATGTCGCCCGACGAGGTCCGCGCCGCCATGGCCGCGGTCGCCGAGCACCGTGCGGGCGGGGGGCACCCGTGCCTCGTCGAGGCCTCGGGCGGCATCGACCTCGACACCATCGCCGCCTACGCCGCCACGGGCGTCGACCTCGTCTCCGTCGGGGCCATCACCAACTCCGCCCCCGTGCTCGACATCGGCCTCGACATCGCGGTCGACCAGACCGCGGCCGCCCCGCCCGCCTGACCGGCCACCCCGAGGAGACCCCCCACATGCTGCTGGTCATCGACGTCGGCAACACCGACACCGTCTTCGGCCTCTACGACCCCGAGGTGCCGGTCGTGGAGAACGCCGGCGACGGCCTCGTCGGCCACTGGCGCATCGCCACCGTCGCCGAGCGCACCTCCGACGAGCAGGCGGTCATGCTCGACGGCTTCCTCAACCTGGCCGGGTTCTCGTGGCACCAGGACGTCGACGGCGTGAGCATCTGCTCGGGCGTGCCCCGGGTGACCGGCAACCTCCGGAACATGTGCGAGCGCTACCTCGACAGCCCGCCGGTGGTGCTCGAGCCGGGGGTCAAGACCGGCATCTCCATCCTCTACAACGACCCCAAGGAGGTCGGCGCCGACCGCATCGCGAACGCCGTCGGCGCCTACGACCTCTTCGGCGGCCCCACGATCATGGTGGACTTCGGCACCGCCACCACCTGCGACGTCGTCTCGGCGTCGGGGGAGTACCTCGGCGGCGCCATCGCCCCGGGCATCGAGATCAGCCTCGACGCCCTGTTCGGGCGGGCCGCGGCGGTGCGCCAGGTCGCGCTCGACCGGCCGAGTCACGTGCTCGGGAAGAGCACGATGGAGTCCATCCAGTCGGGTACCGGCTTCGGCTACGCGGCCATGGTCGACGGCCTCTGCGACCGCATCGAGCGCGAGCTCGGCGAGTGCACGGTGGTGGCCACCGGCGGCCTGGCCCACCTGATCGCCCCCATCTCCGAGCGCATCGAGCACGTCGAGCCGTGGCTGACGCTGCACGGCCTGCGCATCATCCACGAGAAGAACCAGAAGTAGAAGCAGCCGTGAGCGAGATCCCCTACCGCTACGAGCCGGACGCCACCGCCGCCGAGCTCCAGGAGGCCTACCCGGACCTCGAGCCCGGCACGGAGACGGGTCGTACCGTCACCGTCGCCGGCCGTCTCATGCTGCGGCGGGTCCAGGGCAAGCTCGCCTTCGGCACCCTCCAGGACGGCAGCGGCCGCATCCAGCTCTTCGCCCCGTCCGCCACCACCCCCGACTTCGAGGGCTTCGGCGCGCTGTCCCTCGGCGACTGGATCGGCGTCACCGGCGAGGTGATGACGACCCGCCGCGGCGAGCTGTCCGTGCGGGTCGACGGGTGGAGCGTGCTGGCCCGGGCCCGACGCCCGTTCCCCGACAAGTGGCACGGCCTCACCGACCCCGACACCCGCTACCGCCAGCGCTACGTCGACTTCTGGGTCACCGAGGAGGCCCGCGAGGCCATCGCCCGCCGCAGCCGGATCATGTCGCTGACCAGGCGCTGGCTGGAGGACCGCGGCTTCGTCGAGGTCGAGACGCCGGTGTTCCACCCCATCTCGGGCGGGGCCACGGCCAAGCCCTTCACGACCCACCACAACGCGCTCGACGTCGACCTCTTCCTGCGCATCGCCCCCGAGCTCTACCTGAAGCGCCTGGTGGTGGGTGGCTTCGAGCGGGTCTTCGAGATCGCCCGGGTGTTCCGCAACGAGGGCCTGTCGCCCCGCCACCAGCCCGAGTTCACGATGCTCGAGCTCTACCAGGCCTACGCCGACTACGGCGACATGATGACCATCACCGAGGAGCTCGTGGCCCACCTGGCCACCGAGGTCTGCGGCACGACCCAGCTGTCCTACGGCGGCCGCGACCTCGACCTGAGCGTGCCGTGGCGGCGGGCGTCGATGACCGACCTGATCGAGGAGGTCGCCGGCCTTCGCCTCGACGTGCGCATGCCGATCGAGGAGCTGCGCGCCGTCGCCCACGAGCACGGCGTGCCCCTCGAGGACGACTGGGGCCCCGGCAAGCTCCTCCTCGAGATCTACGAGAAGACCACCGAGCACCAGCTCTGGGGCCCGGTCTTCGTCACCGACTACCCCAAGGAGGTCTCGCCCCTGTCTCGGGACCACCGCGAGCTGCCCGACATGGTCGAGCGCTTCGAGGCCATCGTGGCCGGCCGCGAGCTCTGCAACGCCTTCAGCGAGCTGGTCGACCCGGTCGAGCAGCGCGCCCGGTTCGAGGACCAGGCCGCCAAGGCCGCCGCCGGCGACGAGGAGGCCGCCGCGGTCATCGACGAGGACTACGTGCGGGCGCTCGAGTACGGCCTGCCGCCCACCGGCGGGCTTGGCATCGGGATGGACCGGTTGGTCATGCTGTTGAGCGACATCGCCACCATCCGCGACGTGGTGGCGTTCCCCACCCTGCGACCCGAGGTGACCTGATGGTCGTCCCGCCCTCCGCTCGACCGAACTGGCGCCTGATCTACTCGCCAGGGCCAGTACATCAGGCGCCAGAACGAGGGGCGTGGGCATGAGGGTGCTGGTGACGGGGCTCGGCGGGGAGCTCGGCACGCGGGTGGCGCTGCTGCTGGAGGCCCGCCCCGAGGTCGAGGCCATCACCGGCATCGACATCGAGCCGCCCCGCCGCTACCTGACCCGCACCGACTTCCACCGGGTCGACCCGCGGGACCGGGCCCGCAACGTGGCCGTGGTCCGCGAGTTCGAGCCCACCGCCGTCGCCCACGTCGGCACCTACGAGCCCAACGCCCGGTGCTCGCCCAAGGCGGCGCTGGAGCGCACCGAGGCCGGCGCCATCGGCCTGCTCGGCGCCGCCGCCGAGTGCCGATCGCTCGACCGCATCGTGCTGCGCTCGGGCATCGAGGTCTACGGCCGGGGCCGCGGTGCCGCCACCCGGCCCGACGAGTCGGTGCCGCCCGAGCCCACCACGCCCTTCGGCCACTCCCTGCTGCACGCCGAGCGGGTGGCCGGGGTGGCGGGTGACGCCGCCGGGGTGCCCGTCACCGCCCTGCGCCTGGCGCCGACCCTGGGCCCGCACTTCCCGAGCCCGCTCGGCCGCTACCTGCGCCTGCCGGCGGTGCCGGTCAGCGCCACGAGCGACCTGCCCTTCTCGCTCCTGCACCAGGAGGACGCCGCCGCCGCCATCGTGGCCGCGGTCCTGCGCCCCCACGACGGCCCCGTGAACGTGGTCGGCGGCGGCGCCATCACCGCCAGCCAGGCCGTGCGCCTCGGCGGTCGTGTGCCGCTCCCGATCGCCGGGCCGGTCTGGGCCCTCGCGAAGGTGGCGGCCGAGGTGGCGGGCTCCCCGTTGCCCGACCACCTGCGCGAGCTGCTGATCCGGGGCCGTACCGCGGACGGCGGCCGGGCCGAGGAGCTGCTCGGCGTGGCCCCCCGGTGGGACACCACCGACGTGGTCAAGGACCTCTACCAGTGGGCCGGCGTCACCTACGTCACCTTCAAGGACGGCAAGGCGGAGGTCGCCTGATGGACGCCGGCACGCTGCTCCGCCGCCGCATCGAGGGCACCTTCACCGTCGACCCGTGGGGCCTCGACCCCGAGCTGGTCGAGCTGCTGGCGCCGGCGGCCCGCCTGCGCTGGGACGTCGACGCCCAGGGCCACCTCGAGCTCCCCGCCGGCGCCTTCGCCCTCGTGGCCAACCGGCGCCTCGGGCTCACCGAGCCCTGGGTCGTCGCCGAGGCCGTCCGCCGCCTCACCGGCCGCCACGTGCGCTTCGTCGGCGTCCCCGACGTCTCGCCGGTGGGGCCGGTCCTGCGCCGCCTCGGCGCGGTGCTCGACCGGCCCGACGAGATCGCCGGCCTGTTGCGGGCGGGGGAGGTCGTGGGCCTGTCCCTCGGGGCCGAGCCGCTGCGCCGCCGCGTGGCCGGGCCGCTGCACCCCGAGGTGCTCGCGCCGGTGGTCACCGCCGGCGTACCGGTCGTGCCGGTGGCGGTCGACGGGCGGGAGCTGGGGCGCCACTGGCGGGTCGTGTTCGGCGAGCCCCTCGCCGCAGTCGTGCACCCCGGCCCCCTGGCTGTCGCCGACCTGGCCGAGCACACCCGCCTCGAGGTGCAGGCCCTCCTCGACCGTCGCTGACGGACGGCCGCCGATCCGCCGCCGCGGATCGATCGCCGACCCTCACCGGCGCCGTCTGCAGGGTGGGGTAGCGTCGCCGCCGTACGGACCGGCACCGGCCGGTGACACGAGGGGGACGGCCATGGATGCGACGACCGACGGCGACGAGGTGGTGGCGGCGGCGAGGTTCTGGTGGCTGATGGCCATCATCGGCGTGATCTCGATCACCATCGGCGTGCTCATGATCACCCGGCCGTTCAAGAGCGTCGCTGCGCTGGCGTGGCTGGCCGGCCTCTTCCTGCTCATCGGTGGCATCAGCGGCTTCTTCGGCGCCCGCCGCCGTGAGGTCGGCATCGGGTGGGCGGTCGTGTCGGTGGTCGTCGGCGTCGTCCTGCTGGTGTGGCCCGACGTCACCGTCCAGGTGCTCGCGGTCGTGGCCGGCATCGGCTACCTGCTGCGGGGCGTCTTCCGGGCGGTGGCCGCCTTCACCGACCGCGACGAGTACACCGTGCCCCTGCTCGTCGTGGGTCTGATCGGCATCGCCTTCGGCATCGCGGTGATGGTGTGGCCGGAGGCGGCGGTGGGCCTGGTGGGCCTGCTGCTCGGCATCGGGGCGCTCATCGCCGGCATCGGCGAGCTCATCACCGCGTTCGGGCTGCGCAAGGTCGCCCACGCCGCGGCGTAGCCGGGTTTCGCAGGCCGGACCGCCAGGCGCAAGGATTGCCCCATGCCCTTCACCTTCGGTGAGGACGGGACCCGGATCCACTACGACGTGTGGGGGAAGGCCGACGGCGAGCCCCTGCTGATGATCCAGGGCCTCGGCGCCGACCGCCGGGGCTGGATCCTCCAACGCCGGGCCTTCGGCGCCAAGTACCGCTGCATCGCCCTCGACAACCGCGGGGTCGGGAAGTCGGACGCCCCCCCGGGGCCCTACGACCTCTCGATGATGGCCCGCGACGCGATGGCCGTCCTCGACGACGTCGGCGTGGATCGGGCCCACGTGATGGGCGCCTCGATGGGGGGCGTCATCAGCCAGATCGTCGGCGTGTTGCACGCCGACCGGGTGCGCTCGCTCACGCTCGCGTGCACCGCCTGCCGTCAGCTCCCGTGGCGACGTGAGCTGCTCGCCGAGTGGGCGGCCCTCGCCGAGGTCGAGGGCATGGGCGCCTTCGTGCAGCGCAACGCCCGGTGGCTGTTCGGCGCACGCTCGTTCCGGCGCCTCCAGCCCCTGATCGGGCCGGTGGGCGGCCTCGCCCTCAACTCGTCGCCCCACTCGTTCATCGCCCAGGTCGACGCCATCCTCGCCGCCGACGAGACGCTCCGCGAGGAGCTCCATCGGGTGGCGGTGCCCACCCTCATCCTCGTGGGCAGCCAGGACATCCTCACGCCGCGGGGCGACTCGGAGGAGCTCCTCTCGCTCATCCCCGGGGCGAGGATGGCCGTGGTGCGGGGCGCGGCGCACGGGTTCATGTTCGAGCACGCCAGCACCTTCAACCGACTCGTCCTCGAGTTCCTCGCCGGCGTCGGTGGGGCGACCCGGGCGGTGCCGCTCACCACGGCGCATGTCGCCTGACGAGGCGTCCGGCCCCGACCCCTTCGCCCGGCCCGAGCGGCCTCCGCCGCTCCAACGCTGGCTCCCCGTCACCGCCCACGCCCGCCGCTACCGCTCGGCGACCCTCCGCCACGACGCGGTCGCCGGCCTCACCGTGGCGGCGCTGGCCATCCCCGCCTCGATGGGGTTCGCGGAGGTCGCCGGCGTCCCGCCGGTCGCCGGTCTGTACGCGCTGCTGCTCCCGGTCATCGCCTACGCCGTGCTCGGCACCTCCCGCCAGCTCGTGGTCGGCCCCGAGGCCACCTCCGCCGCGCTGGTCGCCACCGCGGTCGCCCCGCTCGCCGACGGCGACCCCGACGCGTTCCTCGCCCTCGCCTCCATGCTGGCGTTGCTCGTCGGCGCGGGCTTCCTGCTCGCCCGGCTGGTGCGGCTCGGCTGGATCGCGGACTACCTCTCCCGGGCCGCGCTCGTGGGGTTCGTCCACGGCGTCGCGGTCATCCTGGTCTGCGGTCAGCTGGGCAAGCTGACCGGCGTCCCGATCGGGGCCGACAAGCCGATCGGCCAGGTGGTGGACCTGGTGCAGGGGCGGGCCGACCTGAGCGTGGCCACGCTCGTGACCGGCCTGGTCGCGCTGGCCTTCCTCTTCGGGCTGAAGGCGGTGGCGCCGAAGCTGCCGGGGCCGTTGTTCCTCGTGGTCGGCGCCATCGTGGTCTCGGCGGCGGCGTCGCTCGACGCCCACGGCATCGCGACCATCGGGGACATCCCGAGCGGCCTGCCCGAGCTCGGTCTGCCCCGCGTCGGCCTCGGCGACCTGGTGCACCTGGTCCTTCCCGCCCTGGGCATCACCTTCGCCGTGTACAGCAGCACGATCCTGACCGGCCGCTCCTTCGCCGGCCGCCATGGCCAGCACGTGGTCGCCAACCAGGAGCTGCTCGCCCTCGGGATGGCCAACCTCGGGGCCGGCATCAGCCAGTCCTTCCCGATCGGCAACAGCAACTCGCGCACCGCGGTGAACGAGCAGATGGGGGTGGAGACGCAGGCGTCCGGGCTCTTCGCCGCCCTCGGCGTGGGCCTGGTCCTCGTGTTCCTGACCGGGCCGATGTCACAGCTCCCGGCCGCCGTCCTGGCCGCGGTCATCATCTACGCCGCCGCCTCCCTGGTCGACCTCGACGAGTGGCGGGCCCTGCGGGCGGTGAGCAAGGGCGACGTCGTCATCGCCACCGCGGCGCTCGTCGGCGTCGTGCTCGTCGGCGTGCTCGAGGGCATCCTCGTCGCGGTCGTGCTCTCGATCGTCGACGTGGTCCGCCGCAGCGCCCGCCCCCACGATGCGGTCCTCGGCTACGTGCCCCGGCTCGGGCGCTTCGCCGACGTCAGCCTGCACCCGAGCGCGCAGCGGCCGCCGGGCGTCGTGGTCTACCGCCTCGACGACCGCCTCTTCTTCGCGAACGCGAGCTACGTCCAGGGTCGGGTCCGTGAGGCGGTCGAGGGCGCGCCCGGCGAGGTCGAGTGGTTCGTGTTCGACGCCGAGGGCCTCGTCGGCATGGACTCCTCCGGCGCCGAGGCCCTCGACGCCATGCGCACCGAGCTCGCCCGTGCGGGGATCTCGTTCGCGGTCGCCCGGCTCAAGGCGCCGGTGCGAGAGCGCTTCGACACCGGCGGGCTCACCGAGGCCATCGGTGTCGATCGCTTCTACGGCACGATCCGTGAGGCCGTCGAGGCGATCCGGCCTGGCTGGGAGGCGGGCTGGCAGGATGGCGGCGATGACCGGGGAGCCTGAGGCGGGGGCCGCGGAGGCGGAGACGAAGGGCGACGCGCGTCGCCGGCCCCTGCTGCGCCCGCCGGTGTCCCAGGACGAGCTCGTGCGGCGGCCGGGCGACGCCGTCGGCCTTGCCCTCGCGCTGCTGGCCTTCCTCGTCCTCGCGGTGGCGTCGCCCCACCGCACCCGCCTGGGCAAGGACCTGTTCCAGCTCGTCAACAACCTCCCCGACGCCGCCCAGGGGGTGTTCGACCTCTTCTACGCCCTCGGTGGGGTGTGGATCGTGTTCGTGGTGGCCGGTGCCGCCCTGGCGGCCCGGCGCCGCCGCCTGGCCCGGGACCTCCTGGCCGCCGGGCTGCTCGCCTTCGTCGCCGGCAGCGCCCTCGCGGTGCTGATCGACGGGAACGGCGCGGCCGACGCCGTCGACGCCATCGTGCGCACCGACACCGGGCCCTCGTTCCCCCTCGTCCGCACGGCGATCGTGTTGTCGCTCGTGGTCGTCGCCGGTCCGTACCTCACCCGCCCGCTGCGCCGTGCCGGCGCCGCGCTCGTGACGGTGGTCTCCCTGGCGGGGCTGTACCTGGCGGTGGGCACCACCGAGGACCTCGTCGGCGGGCTCCTCGTCGGCTACGCCGCCGGCAAGACCGTGCTGCTGGCGCTGCGGGCACCCGCCGGCCGCCCCTCGGTCGACCAGGTCGAGGCCGCGCTCGGCGAGCTCGGGATCGAGGTCGAGGACGTGCGCCTCGCCCCCGAGCGCCGCCAGGGCGCCACCCTCCTGCGCGCCACGACACCGGCCGGCGACCCGCTCTCGGTGAAGGTCCTCGGCCGCGACCAGCGCGACAACCAGTTCCTGTCCAAGGCCTGGCGCTGGCTGACCACCAAGGACTCGGGCCCCACCCTCTACCTGACCCGCCGCCAGGAGGTCGAGCACGAGGCCTTCGTCGACCTGCTCGCCGCCCGCGGCGGCGTGGCCGTGCCCGACGTGGTGGCCGCCACCACCGCCGGCCCGGACGCCGCGCTCCTCGTCGAGCGCCGGCCGGCCGGGCGCACCCTCGACGAGCTCGCCGACGACGAGGCCACCGACGGGGTGCTCGACGCGGTCTGGGCCCAGGTGGCGCTCCTGCACCGCGCCCGGATCGCCCACGGCTCGCTGAGCGCCGACCACCTGCTGCTCACCGACGGCCAGGCGGTCACCGTCACCGACTTCGGGCGGGCCTCGACCTCGGCGCCCGACGACCGCCTCGACGCCGATGTGGCCGAGGTGCTCGCGTGGTCGTCCCTGCTCGTGGACGAGGAGCGGGCCGCCGCCGCGGCCATCCGCGGCATGGGGGCCGACGCCGTCACCGCGGCGCTGCCCCGGGTCCAGCCGGTGGCCCTCACCCGCACCACGCGCCACTCCATGAAGGGCGCCCGCAAGCACCTCGACGCCCTGCGCAAGACCACCGCCGAGGCCGTCGGCGTCGACCCGCCCGAGCTCCAGGAGCTGCGCCGGGTCAAGCCCGCCAGCATCTTCATGGCGGTGGCGACGCTGTTCGCGGTCGTCTACCTGATGGGCCAGGTCTCCAACCTCGAGGACCTCGGCAGCGCGTTCGCCGACGCGATCTACGCCTGGCTGGTGGTCGCCTTCCTCTTCTCCCTGGTCCCGCGCCTGGCGGGCTCGACCGCGATCATGGCGGCCTCGCCCATCAAGCTGCAGCTCGCACCGACCATCGAGCTCCAGTACTCCACCGCCTTCACCACCCTGGCCACCCCGGGCGGGTACGGCGCCTCGGTGATGAACATCCGCTACCTCCAGCGCCAGGGGATGGACGTGACCACCGCGGTCGGCCCCAGCCTGCTCGTGAGCTGGTCGGGGTCGGCGGTGCAGGCCGTCCTGTTCCTCGCCGCCCTCTGGGTCACGGGGCAGACCGTGGACACCGGCAGCACGCTCAGCGGCAACGCCGAGCTCCTGCTCCTCGCGGTCATCGGCGCCGGGCTGCTCGTGGCCCTCCTCTGGCGCATCCCCAAGTTGCGCAACCTGGCCCTCCCCCCGCTCAAGCGCATCTGGAGCACGTTCCGGGAGGTGTTCGCCCACCCCCGTCGGGCGGCGGTGCTGCTGTCGAGCGCGGCGGCGTCCAGCTTGGCGTTCGCCCTCTGCCTGGGCTCGTGCGTGCACGGCTACGGCGGCTCGATCAGCCTGGCCCAGGCGGTGGTCGTGAACATCGGGGCGTCGACGCTCTCGAGCGTGGTCCCCGTGCCCGGCGGCATGGGCGTGGCCGAGGCCACCATGATCGCGGGGCTCACCGCCATGGGCGTGCCCACCGAGATCGCGGTGCCCGCCGTGCTGACCCATCGCATCTTCACCTTCTGGCTGCCGCCCCCGATCGGCTGGTTCACCACGCGGTCGCTGCTGAACCGCGGCTACCTGTAGGCGGCCCACCCCGATCCCCGTTCCCGGGGCGCGGGTAGCCTGCGCCCGAGCGCAGAGGGGGGCCGGTGCCACGGACGGAGCAGGTCGACCGCGTCGGGCGGGCGCCGGCCGGCGTCCGCCCCACCGCGTTCGTGGGCATCGACTTCGAGGACTGGGACGCCCTCACCGCTGAGCGCTTCGGCGGCGAGGTGGTCGGACGGTCCTCGAGCCTCGAGCGCCAGACCGCCGTGCTCCTCGACCTGCTCGAGGCCCTGGGCGCGACCGTGACGTTCTTCGTGCTCGGGGCCACGGGCCAGCACCACCCGCACCTGCTCGCCGAGATCCTCGCCCGGGGCCACGAGCTGGCGAGCCACGGCTTCGACCACCGTCCCCTCCTCGCGCAGACCCCGGCGTCGCTCGCGCGCGACCTGGCCCGAAGCCGCGACCTCCTGCACGACCTCTGCGGGGTGGCCGCCCTCGGCTACCGCGCCCCCTGCTTCTCCCTGGGGGCCGGCCAGCGGTGGGCGCTCCCCGTGATCCGCGACGCCGGATTCACCTACGACTCGAGCCTGTACGACACCCCGCTCGACCGGCGCCGCCTGCGCCCCGGTGCGCTGGCGCCCTACCCGCACGAGCTGGGGGATGGTGACCGCCTCTGGGAGGTGCCGCCGACCGTGGCGGCGTGGGGCCCGTTGCGGGTCCCCGTCGCGGGCTCCACCTACTGGCGGGTGCTGCCTCCCGGCGTGGTGCACGCGCTGGTACGGCGGGAGGCACGGCGACGGGGCACCACCGCCCACTACTTCCACCCGTACGACTTCGACACCGAGCCCCTGGCCGTGGCGCGACCCGCCGGTGCGTCCGCACGACGACGTTCCTCGGCGTGGTGGCAGGAGCGCCTGCACAACGTCGGACCGGACCGGGCCGCCCAGGGGCTCACCCGGTTGGCCGCGGTGGCGGACCTCCGGCCCTACCGCGACGCCGTGCCCGGGACCGGCGCGCCGCCCGGGTGACGGTCCGTGCCGCCGGCGGGCTCACCGCGTCGGCGGACGACCCGTTCGAGCGCGCCGTGCTCGTCGCGCCGGGCCGCGACCTGGCGGGACGGAAGGCGCCGCTCGTGCTCGACCTCGGGTGCGGGACGGGAGCGAAGACGGCTGCCCTCGCGGCAGGCGGTGCCCGGGTGGTGGCGTTGGACGTCGACGAGGCCCGGCTGCGGCAGGCGCGGGCCCGAGGGGACGGGCTGCCCGTCGTCTGCGCGGATGCCGCCGCGCTGCCGATCCGCGGCGGAGTGGTCGACGTGACCCTCTCGGTCAGCACCCTCCAGTACGCCGCCGCCCCCGGCGTGGTCGACGAGTGCCGCCGGGTCCTGCGCCCGTCGGGTCGGGCCTGGTTCGTCGAGAACCTGGCGGCCAACCCGTTCGTCCGGGCGTGGCGCCGGGCTCGGGCCTGGCGGGGCGGTGCGCTGCCCCGGGGCGCCGACGCCGACCTCGAGCCCCGACGGCACCTGTCGTGGGGCGACCTGGGTGTGCTCTTCGTCGGCTGGTCCGAGGTCCAGGTGCGGGCACACCACCTGCTGGCCGCGGCGATCGCGCCGTTCTGGGTGCCGGTGCGCCGGGTGCCGCGTCGTCTCGACGGGGTCGTCGCCGGCATCGGGCGGGTCGACCGGGCGCTGTTCGACCGCGTCCCGGGCCTCCGTCCCCGAGCCTGGCACGTGGTCGTGCGAGCCGACCCGGTGGCCCCACCCGACGGGACGGGTGGCGAGCGCTCGACGCGCCACGTGCTCGTGCTCAACCACGCCGCGGTCCCGGCGGACGAGCCCGGGGGGACCCGCCACGTGGAGCTGTTCGCCCGCCTCGGCCCGGGTTGGGACCACCGGATCGTGGCGTCCGACCGGAACCTGCTCTCCCGGCGACGCCGGCGGGTGCGGACGCCGACGTTCCGCACCGTCGCGACGGCGCCCTACCGAGAGAGCGCGAGCCTCGGCCGGCTGCTCAACTGGGCCAGCTACGCGGCGGGTGCCACCGTGGTCGGAGTGGTCGGTCCGCGGCCCGAGGTGGTCTACGCATCCAGCCCGCAGCCGCTGGCCCTGGTCGCGGGGCTGGTGGTCGCCCGCCTGCGTCGATCGCCCCTGGTCGTGGAGGTGCGCGACCTCTGGCCCGACTACATGGTCGAGCTCGGCGCGGTCCGGCGTGGTGGCCGCCTGCACACCGTCCTGTCCTGGCTCGAGGCCGCCCTCTACCGGCGGGCGGTGGTGGTCGTCGCCCTCACCGAGGGGGTCGCCGCCCGGGTCCGGGAGCGAGGGGCCACCGCCGTCGTCGTGCTGCCCAACGGGGCCGACCTCGACGCCTTCGACCGGCTCGACGACCGCGCCGCCGCCCGGGCGCGTTGGCGATCCCGCCTGGGCCTCGATCCGGGCGCCGTCGTGGCGGTCTACCTCGGCAACCACTCGCCCGCGTACGGGCTGGACCGCCTCCTCGACGCCGCGGAGGCGATGGAGGGGGAGGCCCCGGCGGTCACCTTCCTGCTCGTCGGGGACGGCACGGCCAAGGCCGGCCTCGAGCAGGCCGCGCGCGCTCGGGGCCTGGCCCACGTGCGCTTCGCCGACCCCGTCCCGAAGGACGAGGTGCCGGCGCTCCTCGCGGCCGCCGACATCGGGCTCCACGTCCTCGCCGACGTCCCCCTGTTCCGGGACGGGGTCAGCCCCAACAAGCTCTACGACTACTTCGCGGCCGGGCTCCCGGTGGTCACGAACAACCCGGGAGCGGTGGGGGACCTCGTGGCCGGGTTGGGCGCCGGCGAGGCGGTGGCGCCCGACGGCCTCACCGCCGGCGTGCGCCGACTGGTGGCCGCCGGTCCCGACGGCCGCGGGCGGGCGGGGGCCGCGGGTCGCGGCTTCCTCGAGGCCGGCCATTCCCGGGCGGCGGTGGCGGCGCGCCTGCGCGCCCTGCTCGACGACCTGGCGCCGTGAGCGCCCCGGGCGATCACCCCCTTGGGGTGAGGGGTGCATTCACCCGGTTGCACTAGGTTGGAACCGAGGTGTGCGCCGACGCCCACACCGTCGAAGTTCCCCATTTCAACGATCCGACACGAGGTACGACATGCTTCTCGCCGACGTGGGCCAGGGCGACCTGATCATCACCATGTTCTGGCTGTTCATCCTGATGCTGTGGTTCTGGCTGCTCATCACGGTGTTCGCCGACCTGTTCGCCGACAAGGAGGAGTCCGGCGCCAAGAAGGTGCTGTGGGTCCTCTTCGTCATCTTCCTGCCGTACCTGGGCGTGTTCATGTACCTGATCGTGCGCGGTCACAGCATGGGCGAGCGGGCCATGAAGCGTCAGGCCGAGGCCGAGGCGCAGTTCAAGAGCTACGTGCAGGAGACGGCGGGCAGTGGGACCGCCGCCGACCAGCTCGCGAAGCTCGCCGACCTGAAGGCCAGCGGGGCCATCTCGGACGCCGAGTTCGAGACCATGAAGGCCAAGGTCGTCAACGGCTGATGGTCCGTGCGGAGGGGGCCGGTCCGGTGCGCCGGGTCGGCCCCTTTCGCCGTTCTGGACGAGGTCCCGAGCGGGCGACGCCCGTACGGCCCCCGGGTCAGCGCCGGAGGCGGGCGGGGAGCGCACTGCGCACCCCCTTGGCCACCACGGTGTACGCCGCTCCCGCCGCGATCCACGCGGCGTAGCGGGTCCACCGGGGCGTCACGGCCCGGGCGACCTTCCGGGGCGTGATGGCGTTGATGCGGGGCATCAGCGAGGGCACGACGTCGACGTCGAGGAACTCGTTGACGGCACCGGCCACCAGCTCGTAGGCCACCACGGCGACCACCGCGTTGCCGACGGCCGAGCGGGTGTCGGGGTCGCTCGCACGCAGGTGCGGGTGGTGGTGTGGCGGGGCGGTGGCCATCGGGTCACCACCGTAGGCCATGGTCGGTGCGACCATGGAGAGACGATCGGGCAGCAAGGGACGGGTGGACATGACTGACGACGCGCGCGGCGACGACGTGACCGACGACGAGCCGGGAGCGGACGCCCCGGAGGCGGCCGACGCCGCCGAGGACCCGACCGACGCCGTCGACGTCCCCACCGCGGAGGACCCGCCGGACGGCGCCGACGCGCCGTCGGACGGTGCGCCGTCGGACGGTGCGCCGTCGGCGGGGGACCCCGAGGCCGAGCTCGAGCGGTTGCGCGCCCAGGTGGCGACGTTGGAGCAGAAGGTCGACCGCCGGGAGGCCCACCGCGCCACCGGCCGGCGGGTGCGCCGCGGCGCGCGCAACGTGCTCGTCGGCGTGCTCGTGGTGCTCACGGCGTTCTCCTTCACCGCTGCGGGCATCGGGATCTGGGCCAGCCGGAACTTCTTGGACAACGACGTGTTCGCCAGTCGCATCGGCACGGTCATCGAGGAGCAGGCCGTGCAGCAGTCGCTGGCCCGGTTCACGACCCAGGAGGTCATGACCCTCGTCGACGTGCAGAACCTCATCGCCGAGGCGCTGCCCGACCGGGCCCAGATCCTCGCCCCGACCCTCGCCAGCGGCGTCGAGAGCTTCGTGCGGGGCAAGGTCGAGGAGGTCTTCGCGACGCCCGAGTTCCAACGGATCTTCGAATCCATCGTGAACACCGCCCACCAACAGGCGGTGGCCCTCCTCGAGGGCAAGAAGTCCGACGTGGTGGAAGCCAACGCCGACTCGGTGACCCTCAACTTCCTGCCGGTGATCGACCAGGTGCTGGCCCGCATCGGCGAGACGTCACCGGAGATCCTCGGCCGCAACATCGACATCCCGACGGTGACGGTCGACGACCTGCCCGCCGACGCCCGCCAGCGGATCGGTGACGCCCTCGGCGTGACCCTGGACGACAACTTCGGCACCATCACGGTGTACGACCAGGGTGCGCTGAAGGCGGCCCAGGACGGGCTGGCGCTGTTCAACAAGGTCGTCTGGGTGCTGGTGGGCCTGGCGATCATCCTGATCCCGGTGACGCTGGCGGTCTCGGCGCACCGGCGGCGGACCCTGCTCCAGTTGGTCGTCGCCATCTCCGTCGGCATGGTGCTCGTGCGCCGGCTCTCGCTGCGGATCCAGGGCGACCTCCTGAACCTGGTGAAGGTGCCCGACAACGTCCCCGCGGTGCAGATCGTCACCGACCGGGTCATCGACCCGCTTCGCCTCGGTGCCGAGATCGTGCTCTGGGTGGCGGCCGCCATCATCGTGGTCGCGGTGCTCACCGGCCCCTACCCGTGGGTGGTCTCGCTGCGGGCCAAGGTCGCCGGCCTGGCCCGCTCGCTCGTGGCCAGCACCCGTGACGAGGAGACGGTGGTGTGGATCGGCCGCAACCGTGACGCCCTCCAGTGGGGCGGCGCCATCGTCGGCCTGCTCCTGCTCTGGTTCCTCGACGTGTCCTGGCTCGGCTTCTTCCTCCTCGTCGCCCTCGTGGCGGCCTACGAGGTGGCGGTCGTGCGCCTCGCCGACCGCGCGCCGGCCGACGAGGACGCCGGGCCCGGTCCCGACGCCGCCGCACCGGCGGCGCCCGCCGACGCCGGCTGACCATGGCGGGCGGCGCCGTGTCCTCGCGGGCGCCGTGGCGCCCCGTGGCGGAGGACGAGTCGGTCGAGCGGGTCCGCTTCGGGCCCTTCCTCGTCCGCGAGGTCGTGCAGCGCCCCGACGGGTCGTTGCTCGTCTACCGCTCGCGCCGCCAGCGCAAGGGCCTGCCGCCCCAGGTCGAGGGGCAGGCCCCGGCCCACCGCCGGGTCGTCTGGGCGCCGAGCTCGCTCGGCTGGTGGGTCTCGGTGCTGTTCATGATCGGGTCGTTCTGCTTCGCCCTCGGCGCGGTGCCCGGGCTGTCCTCGGTGCTGTCGGCCTCCGTGATCGGGCTGATCTTCTTCGTCGGCTCGATCTTCTTCACCTCGGCGGGCTATGCGCAGTTCGTCCAGTCCATCAACGCCGGCCGCGACCCCGGGGCGAAGCTGCGCCTGCTCGCGTTCCAGCCCCGGCGCATCGACTGGTGGGCCTGCGCCGTCCAGTCGGTCGGCACCCTCTGGTTCAACGTCAACACCTTCAACGCCATGCGCAGCGGCTTCAGCACCCAGGAGGAGCTGCTCCGGGTGTGGACACCGGACTTCGTCGGCTCGATCTGCTTCCTCGTGGCCAGCGAGCTCGCCATCATCGAGGTGTGCCACCACTGGTTCTCGTGGCGGGAGCGGGGCACCGAGTGGTGGATCGTCGTGCTCAACATGGTCGGCTCGATCTTCTTCATGATCTCCGCGATCGCGGCCTGGATCGTTCCCGACACCGGTGACCTGCTCGATGCCAGCCTCGCCAACTCCGGCACGTTCCTCGGCGCCGTGTGCTTCCTCCTCGGGGCGCGGCTGCTGCTCGACGAACTGGCGGCCTCGGAGCCGCCACCGGCGGCGGCGGCTCAGACGTAGTCGCGCTTGCGGAGGCCCTGGAGCGCGGCCCACCCCCAGATCGGGGGCAGGTAGGCGGTGAACATGCGAGCGGTGAAGGTGGCGGCCACCGCCTCGGCCTGGGGGATGCCCGCCGCGGTGAACCCGGCGATGAGGCCGGTCTCGACGACGCCCATGCCGCCCGGCACCGGCATGGCCCCGCCGATGAACGAGGCGAAGCTGTTGATCACGATGAGCTGCATCAGCGGTAGCGACTCGCCGTAGGCGTGCAGCGCAGCACCGAGCACCATCGCGAAGACCACCTGGGAGACCACCTGGCCCCCGAAGAGCTCGACCGCCTTCAGTGGGGTGGCGAGGATGCCGCGGATGTTGGCCACCGCGGCCTTGACCTGCACCTCCACCACGTTGCGGACCCGCTTCCGCAGCTTCGGCACCGCCACCACGGCGATCAGGGTGACCACGGCCAGGGCGATCAGTGCGTAGAGCCAGTTGGGGATGCCGCCACTCGACGAGCCGGAGGAGCTCGTCGTGGCGGTGGCGGCGCCGAACGCGACCCCTGTGAGGACGAGGACGATCTGCACGATGAACCCGGCCGCGGAGTTGAGCAGGCCGGAGCTGACCGCCACCGCGGGCTGGAGGCCCTGGCGCTGGAAGAAGCGGATGACGAGGGTGGCGTTGCCCGCGGTACCGCCGACCAGGCCGGTGAAGGAGTTGGCGAACTGCACGCCGACGACCGGACCCAGGGGGAGGGGGGACGACACGCTGCCGAGCATCGCCACGGCCTGGGCGAACTGCGGGAGCTGGCTGAGGAGGAAGGTGACGAGCACCCACTCCCAGATGGCGCCGGCGAAGATGTCGCCCATCTCGGCCACGCCCACGAGCTGGCCGATGAGCAGGTAGAGGCCGAAGCAGAAGGCGCCGGCCATGACGATCTTGCCCACGGAGAACCGGCGCAGGTCGGCGGGCGTGGGGATGGCCGTCCCGGTGCGCTCGGCGACCGCCTCGGCGAGGGCCTTGAGCGAGGCCTTGGGCTCGGTCAGGGCCCGCCGCGAGGTCGGGGTGAGTGCGGACGGCTGCAGCAGCGGAAGGCGTTCGGCGAGGGCGTCCGCGCCGACCGCCCGCTCGGCGGCGGCCAACGCCCGCTCGGCGCCCGTGAGCTCGGCGGTGGAGGCGAGCAGCGTCACGTCGTCGAGGGCACGGCGGTCGGCGCCGGCGGAGGTCGCCGCCGCGCTGAGGTCGAGGAGGCCGACCCGGCCGTCGGGCCCGAGCACCAGGTTGCGGGCGGCCGGATCGCCGTGGGCGATGCGGGCCTCGTGCAGCAGCGCCAGGTTGGTCCAGGCGTCGTCGAGCACGGCATCGGTGACGAGGTCGGGGTCGAGCTCGGTGAGGCGGTGCCCCGCCGGGTTGCGGGCGACGAGCAGGGCGTCGTCGCGGGCACCGGAGACGCCGGCGGCCACCACGTCGGGGACGCGGGCGCCGGTGCGGGCGGCGAGCAGCAGGACGTACGCCTCGTGCTCGACCTGGCCCATGCGGGTCAGCGAGAGGGTCGGCCCGGAGTCCTTGTACCAGACGAACCGCCAGAGCTTGTGGAACAGGCGGGCGTCGGTGCTGTCCCGGCCGAGCACCGTGATGCTCAGCTCCCCGTCGGCGCCAGCGTGGTAGCGGCTGCGCCCCCAGGTCTGGAGGGGGGCGAGGGCGAGGCCCGCGGTGGGTACCCCCAGGTCGGAGAGCGACCCCTCGACCTGGTGGAGCGACGGCGTGGCCGCAGGGGAGCCGAAGGCGAGGTGGGCGAAGGCCGCGAGCCCCCACCCGAGGAGCAGGCTGGCGATCACCGCCAGGGGCAGGCCCGCGCCGAGGCCGAGCGCGCCGAGGGCGGTCAGCCAGTAGGCCGCCTCGAGGAGGCGGCGGGCCGGCCGCGTCAGGTAGGGGCGGGCGGCGAGGATCACCGCCACCACCGTGGCCAGGGGGACGACGGGGAAGTCGGGTTGGGTCACGTGGAGGTGCAGGCCGGTGTTCGTGAGGGCGTCGGGCAGGTCGACCAGCTCCCGCAGCGCGAGGGCCAGGGCCCAGGCGATCGAGCCGGCGGTCAGCAACGTCAGCAGGAGGCGCCCGCGCCGGGCCACGAGCGCGGTCACCACCAGCACGGCGGCCAGCACGACCCCCGCGACGTAGAACGCCCGGAAGACGGGGTCGAGGGCGGACGGGATCGCGCCGAGGAGGTCGACCACCGACCCCTCGACCGTCGTGCCGGCGAGGGCGCCGGCGGCCGCGACCCCGACGAAGCCGGCGGCAGTGACCACCTTGGCGATGTCGCTCGGGCGGCGCCGCACCCGCCCCTCGGTGACGATGCCGAAGACCGACGACGTCCACCGGCGCTCGATGACGGAGGTGACGACCGGGAGGAACCCCGTGGGCGCGCCCTGCTCCGCTCCCCCCCTGACCGCCATCGACCCGGGATCCTACGGGAGGCGCCGGGCCGCGTGTGACCTCCCGGTTCGCCGGCGTCGGTCGGTGCCGGGACGGCGTGATCGGCCGTCCCGGCTGACTCAACGGACAGTCACTCCTGGCGCGCCGAGCCACCACTTTCAGCGTTTGCAGAGCCACGTCGAGTGATCTAGAGTCATCCCCGCACTGGGAACCTGGGGGGCGATGTGGGGCGATCCTCGGGGCGGGAACGAATGGCGACGGGCACGTGGGCTCCGTCGCGCGCCACGGCGGCGACGCTGCTCGCCGTGCTCGTGGCCGCGGCGTCGCTGGCGATCGCGCCCGCGCCCGCCGGTGCGGACGGCGACCGGGGTCGGGAGTCGGGCTGGTCGGAGCACGAGTCACGTCAGCGGTGGGGGAACGAGTTCCGCACGTGGGGCACGGCGCGGCCGATCCTGCGCCGTGAGATCCGCGACATCATCCGATCCGACTGGGCCGAGCGCCGGGACGCCGACGGCGCCGGCATCGACGTGGCGCTCGTCGACACGGGCATCGCCCCGGTCCCGGGCCTGGATGACCCCGACCTGATCGTGAACGGGCCGGACCTCTCCCTGGACTACCAGGCCGGGGTCCCCGCCGGTCTGGACGCCTACGGCCACGGCACGCACATGGCCAGCATCATCGGCGGCGAGGGCGGCATGGCCCGCGAGGCGCGCATCGTCAACCTGAAGGTGGGCGCCTCCGACGGCGCCGTGGACGTCTCGCAGATGATCGCCGCGATCGACTGGGCGGTGCAGCACCGCCGCGACCCGGGTCTGAACATCCGCGT
This sequence comes from Acidimicrobiales bacterium, assembly GCA_041908445.1. Taxonomy (GTDB): domain Bacteria; phylum Actinomycetota; class Acidimicrobiia; order Acidimicrobiales; family DATDAH01; genus JAEUJM01. The sequence continues at coordinate 41,821 of JAYRFK010000010.1, forward strand.
GCTGAGCCTCTCCGGCGGCACCGACTCGACCCAGTCCTACCTCGTCGACCCGCTCGCCCACGCGGTCGAGTCCGCCTGGCACAACGGGATCGTCGTGGTCGTCGCGGCCGGCAACTCCGGTGGTCCGCTCGCCGACCCGGCGGTCGATCCGTACGTCATCAGCGTCGGTGCCGCGGACATGGTCGACCCCCGCAACCCCTTCGACGACCAGGTGGCGCCGTTCTCCGCGATCGGCGGTCCCGATCGCGGCGTGGACCTCGTGGCCCCGGGGGTGTCGGTGCTCGGCCTGCGGGTCCCGGGCTCGGCCATCGACCTCGCGAACCCCGGGGCGGTGGTGAGCGGCTCGCTGTTCCGCGGCTCGGGGACGTCGCAGGCCGCCGCCGTGGTGGCCGGCGCCGCGGCGCAGCTGCTGAGCGATCGTCCCGAGCTCACCCCCGACCAGGTGAAGGCGCTCCTGCTCGGCACCGCCCGCCGCCTGCTCACCGCGCCCGAGACCGGACAGGGGGAGGGGGTCCTCGACCTCCGGGCGGCATTGCGGGCGCCGACGCCCGTCGCGGACCAGGCCTTCCCGACCTCGTCGGGCACCGGCTCGCTCGAGCTGGCGAGGGGCGGCGAGCACCTCCTCGCCGCCGACGGCACCGAGCTCGCGGGCGAGATCGACCTCCAGGGCGCCGTCTGGGACCCCACGACGTGGGCGCCGCTCGCGTCGAAGGGCACCGCCTGGGACGGTGGCGACTGGAACGGGAACACGTGGGCCGGCGCGACCTGGGCCGCCGCCGGCGTCGTGGAGGGCTCGCCGCTGCTCGGCCACACGTGGCGGTCCTCGCTCTGGACGGGTCACACCTGGCGATCCGACCTGTGGCTCGGCCACACCTGGCGCGGGCACACCTGGCGCTACGGGACCTGGGAGTGAGGCCGGTGCGGCCGTGAGCGGGACCAGCCTGGCGGACGGGATCGAGGCGGGCAGCGGGCCCGCTCCGGGCGGGAGCACCTCGGTCGACGCCGCCGCCGAGGCCGCCGCGCTGGAGGCCGGCGGGCGCCGGGTGCTGCGGCTCTGCGCCGTGCTCGGCGCCCTGCTCGCCGTCGGCCTGGTGGCGAGCCTCGGCGCGCCCGTGCACCAGGACGGCCACGGCGTGCACTGGGCCGTCCTCGCCCTCGTCGCCGTGCTCTACCTGCTGGCCGAGCTCTTCGAAGTCGAGATCGAGCTGCGGCGCGAGTCCCACGCGTTCGCGCTGACCTCGATCCCGCTCCTGCTGGGGCTGCTCTTCGTGCCGGTGCCCCTCGTGGTCGGCGCCCGTGTGGCCACCTCGGCGGTCGTGCTCGGCGGCGTGCGTCGCCAGCCGCACCCCAAGCTCCTGCTCAACCTGCTGTCGCACGCGCTCGAGGTGGTGGTGGCCGGCCTGGTGCTCCTGGCCATCGGCGTGCCCGACCAGCTCGGGCCCCACGCCTGGGCCGCCGCGGCCGTCGCGGTCATCGCCGCGGACCTGGTGGGCGGCGTGGTCATCACCACCGCCATCAGCCTGCACCAGGGCGCCTGGGAGCCCTCGCTGCTGCGCGGCATCTGGGTGCCGATGGTGATGGCGGTCGTCGACCTGTCGCTCGCCCTGATCATCGCCAGCGGCCTGGCCGAGGGCTGGGTCGAGGCGTGGCTCGTCATCCCCCTGGTGGTGTTCGTGGTCGGGCTCAGCCGGGCCTACGCCCGCGTCCTGGCCCGCCACCACGCCATGGCCCGGCTCGACGACTTCGCGCGGGACCTCGGCGCCGCGGTCGCGGACGGTGACGTGGAGGCCAACCTGCTGCCCTCCATCGCCGACGTGTTGCGGGCCGACACGGCGTGGGCCTGGTCCCCCGACGCCCCGGACGCGCCCAAGCGGGTGCATCGCGTCGGCGACAAGGGCATCGGCCTCGAACCGGTCTCCGCGTTCGACCGGGCCACGGTGGCCGAGGCCGTCCCCGGTGCCGGTGTCCAGCTGTACGGCCCGGGCGGTCGCCCGTCGGCGGCCATGGAGCAGGCCGGGATCTCCGAGGCCCTCGTGGCCTGCCTCCCCGTCGGCGACGGCCGCCGGGTCGTGATCGGGGTGGGCGATCGCAGCGGGGAGACCCGCCGTTTCGACCGCGAGGACGCCGTGCTCTTCCGGACGCTCTGCTCGCACGCCACCGTCTCGCTCCGCAACGTCGGCCTCGTCGACCGGCTCCGGGCGGAGTCGGCGGGCAACGAGTTCCTGGCCACCCACGACTCGCTGACCGGCCTGCCCAACCGCACCCTGTTCAACCGGCGCCTCGACGAGCGACTGGCCGGGGGCGCCGACGGCCTCGCCGTGCTGCTCATCGACCTCGACCGCTTCAAGGAGGTCAACGACACCCTCGGCCACGCCAGCGGCGACGAGCTGCTGATCGAGGTCGGCCGCCGGCTCGGGCCGTGGTTGGCGCCGGAGGACGTCCTCGCCCGCCTCGGCGGCGACGAGTTCGCGTTGCTGGTGGCGGCCGCGGACGCGGACGCCGCCGCCCGGCGGGCGGCGGACGTCCTCCACCAGCGGCGCCGCCCGGTCTCCGTGGGCGAGATCGACGTGGACGTCGACGCCAGCATCGGCGTCGCCCTCCCGGGCGAGGTCGGCGTGGACGCGTCGGGCCTCCTGCGCCAGGCCGACGTGGCCATGTACACCGCCAAGGCCGAGCACGCCGGCGTGGCCGTCTACGCCGCCGACCTCGACCACTACAGCCCGAAGCGGCTCGCCCTCGTCGGTCGCCTGCGCCAGGCCATCGAGTCCGACGAGCTCGTGCTCGAGTACCAGCCCCAGGTGCACCTCGGCGACGGCTCGGTCATCGGGGTGGAGGCCCTCGTGCGCTGGCGCCAGCCGGGTCGCCGGCTGCTGCCGCCCGCCGAGTTCGTCCCCGTGGCCGAGCGCACCGACATCATCCACCCCCTCACCCGCCACGTCCTGCGTCGCGCCATCGCCCAGGCCGGTGCGTGGCAGCGTGCCGGGCGACCGCTGCGCGTGTCGGTCAACGTGTCCGCCCGCAACCTCGTCGAGGACGACCTGGTGGACGCCATCGGCGAGCTCCTCGACGCCGAGGGCGTGCCCGCACCGCTGCTCGAGATCGAGCTCACGGAGACCACCCTCATGGCCAACCCGGGCCGGGCGGCGGTGATGATGGGGCGTCTCCGGGACCTCGGCGCCCGGGTGGCGATCGACGACTTCGGCACCGGGCACTCGTCGCTGTCGTACCTCACCACCCTCGACGTCGACACCCTGAAGATCGACCAGTCGTTCATCGCGGCGATGGCCGCGGACCGCACCGCCGAGACGGTCGTGCACGCCATCGTCGACCTCGCGGGCAACCTCGACCTCGACCTCGTGGCGGAGGGGGTGGAGACCACGGCGGCGGCCCGTGCCCTGGTGCGCATGGGCACGGTCGCGGCGCAGGGGTACCTCTTCAGCCGGCCGCTGCCGCCGGACCGCCTCGCCGACTGGTTCGTGAACCACGACCTGGAGCGCCTCGATCCGAGCCCCGCCCCGGTGTTCGAGATCGACCTCCGCGACGGCCCCCGGTCCCGTCCGCTGCCGCGGCCCTGACCGGCACGGCGCTCAGCGCCCGTGGCAGTGCTTGGCCTTGCGGCCGCTGCCGCACGGGCACGGCTCGTTGCGCGGTGCCCGGGCGAACACCTCGCCGATCTCGTCGGCGTAGCGGCCCTGGCGCAGCAGGTCGGCCATGAGGCGCATGGGCCCGTCGACGTGGTGGAAGAACGCCAGGTAGCCCGGGCAGAGGTAGTTCAGGTGGGGGTCGCCGTCGGTTGCGGCGGTGAAGCGGTTCTTCGGGCACTCCCCGTGGCAGGCGAAGCGCACGTCGCACTCGAGGCACTGGCGCGGCAGCGCGTCGCGCTTGGCCGCGCCGAAGGCGCGCTGCTGCGGGGAGCCCAGGAGGTCGACCAGGTGGGTCTCGCGCAGGTTGCCGAGCAGGTGGGCGGGCTCGACGAAGTGATCGCACGAGTAGAGGTCGCCGTTGTGCTCGAGGGCGACCGCGTCCCCGCAGGTCTCGGCGAAGATGCACAACGAGGCCGGCGCCCCCACCCAGGAGGCGAGCGCGGCGTCGAAGTGCGGGACGAAGACCCGCCCCACGTCGTGGGCCAGCCACTCGTCGAAGACGGTGACGAGGAACGTGCCCCACGCCTCCGGGTCGACCGAGCGCTCGGTGACGCGGTCGCCCTCCTGGAAGCCGGTCCCGTTGTCACGCTCGACGATCGGGATCAGCTGGACGTGGGTCGCGCCGAGCTCGTCGCGGAGCCACCGGTAGACCTCCAGCGGCTGGTGCTGGTTGGCGGCGTGGACGGTGCACAGCACGTTCCAGTCGACCCCGTGGGCCTTCAGGAGCTCGAGGCCCCGCAGCACCTTGGCCGACGTGGGCTCGCCCCGCTTGTCGACGCGATAGGCGTCGTGCAGCTCGGGCGGGCCGTCGATGCTGATCCCGACCAGGAACCGGTGCTCGGCGAGCAGGGCGCACCACTCGTCGGTCAGCAGGGTGCCGTTGGTCTGGATGGTGTGCTCGAGCTGCTGGCCGGGCTGCTTCAGCGACTCGGCCAGCTCGATCGCCCGCCGGAAGAAGTCGACGCCCATCAGGGTCGGCTCGCCGCCCTGCCAGGCGATGGTGACGAGGGACGCCCCACGGTGGGCCTCGAGGAGCTGGCGCACGTACTGCTCGAGCACGTCGTCGCCCATGCGGAAGCGGTCGCCGGGGTACAGCGCCTCCTTGGACAGGAAGAAGCAGTAGGTGCAGTCCAGGTTGCAGATCGGGCCGGTCGGCTTGGCGAGCACGTGGAACTGGCGCGGCGCGGTCGGCGGCCGGGGCGACGGCAGCGCAGGACCGTCACCGGCTCGGCCGAGGGACACGGGCACCGCGCTCACCTGGCCAGCCTAGGGAGCGGAGGCTCACCCGGATGGGGCGAGAGACGGGTGAGCACGCTGCGAGTACCTTGCTGGCGACCGGTTACCGGCCCGACCCTGGGGGAGACGTGAGCGACGAGGCAGCTGTGGCCGACACGGCCGATACGGCCGGCACCGAGGAGGCGTCCACCCAGCCGGCGCGCTCCAAGCTGGTGCTGCTGGCGCTCATCCTGGTGGCGGCGGTCGCCAACCTGAACCTGGCCGTGGCCAACGTCGCCCTGCCCGACATCGGCACGGCCTTCACCGCCTCGCAGACCTCCCTCGACCTCGTGGCCGTCGGCTACTCCCTCGGACTGGCCGCGTCGGTGCTGTGGCTGGGTGCCCTCGGCGACCGCTACGGGCGCAAGTTGATGCTCCTGCTGGGCGTGGCCCTGTCGGTGCCTGCCTGCCTGCTCGCCGCGTTCGCACCGAGCATCGGCGTGCTCATCGCCGCCCGCATCCTGGGCGGCCTCTCGGCCGGCATGGCGTACCCGACGACCCTCGCCCTCATCACCGCCTTGTGGTCGGGCCCGGCGCGGACCCGGTCGATCGCGCTGTGGTCCGCCCTGGGCGGCGGCATCTCCGCGCTCGGCCCCCTCGTGGCCGGTGGTCTGCTCCTGCACTTCTACTGGGGATCCGTGTTCCTCGTCACCCTGCCCCTGGCGGTGGTGGCGTTCGTGCTCGCGTGGCGGCTCGTCCCCGCCCACGTCAACGAGTCGTCGGACCCCGTCGACAACCTCGGCGGCCTCCTGTCGGTGGTCATGGTCGCCGCCCTGGTGCTCGCCATCAACGTCGCCCCCGTGCCCGACGAGGGCACCGTGGCGCTGGGCCTCGCGGTGGTCGCCCTGGCCGCCGCGGCCGCGTTCATCGTCCGCCAGCGGCGGGCGGCCAACCCCCTCTACGACCTGAAGGTGGCGTCGCGCCGGATCTTCTGGGTGGCGGCCTGTGCCGGCATCATCGTCTTCGGCTCGCTGATGGGGGCGATGTTCGTCGGCCAGCAGTTCCTGCAGAACGTCCTCGGCTACTCGAGCCTGGACGCCGGGGCGGCCATCCTGCCCGCGGTCGTCTTCATGGTCCTGGCTGCGCCGCGGTCCGCCAAGCTCGTCGAGGCCCGCGGGGCGCGGTTCACCCTCCTGAGCGGCTACGTGTTCTGTCTGCTCGGCTTCCTCACCATGCTGCTGTTCTGGGACGACGGCATCTCGTACTGGCTGGTCGGCCTCGCGTACGCCTTCGTGGGCCTCGGCGTCGGGCTCGCCGGCACCCCGGCCTCGCACTCGCTGACGGGTTCGGTGCCGGTCACGCGTGCGGGCATGGCCTCGGGCACCGCCGACCTCCAGCGCGACCTCGGCGGGGCGATCATGCAGTCGATCATGGGGGCGCTGCTCACGGCCGGCTACGCCGCCGCCGTGGCCACCGCCATCGCCGGCGCGCCGGCGTCCGACCAGGCGCGGATCACCGACAGCGTCCAGACCCAGCTCGAGCGCTCCTTCGCCAGCGCCGAGGCGGTGGCCGAGCAGCACCCGCAGTACGCGTCGCAGATCACGGCCGCCGCGAAGACGTCGTTCGTCGACGGCCAGGACTGGGCCTACGTCGCCGGGATCGCCGCCATCCTCCTCGGCGCCGCACTCGTGTGGTTCCTCTTCCCCCGCCGTGATCGGGAGCGGGAACTGCTCGAGGCGTACCACCGCGAGGACGTGGCCGCCGCCGCGGCCTGACCGCACCGCACCCGCCGTCCGGCCCCGGTCACCCGGGGCCGGCCCCGATCGGTCAGACGGCGGTGGTCGGCTCCGCCATGGAGGGCAGCCGGCCGTCGGCGATCGCGTCCACCACGGCGCGGTGGTCCCGGTCGTTCTGGTCGGCGTAGGCCCGGGCGAACGCGGTGATGGCCTTGTCGAACTTGGACCCGGTGCCGAGATAGGCGTCGATGGCGATGGGGTCACCCGACCGGGCGTGGGCCCGGGCCAGGGTCCAGCCGCACATCTCGCCGTACATGCCCATCGTCTTGGGGGACATGGTCTCGACCACCGCCGACCCCTTGCCGTCCCAGAGCTGGCGCACGTAGTAGTCGTGGTGGCGGCCGTCGATGGACTCGTCGGCCCGGACCCGGTGCCAGCCGAGGAAGATGTCGGACGACGACTGCATGAGGCGCTGGCCCTCGACGACGCGCTGGCCGCTCTCGGGGTACTCGCTCGGGCCGAGGAAGCGCTCGAGGACCGACGCCTCGGCCTCCTTGATCTGCAGGAAGAGGGGGTCGTCGTCGTCCCGACCGACGAAGAGCGCCAGCCAGCAGCGGGTGCCGACCGACCCGACACCCACGACCTTGCGGGCCAGGTCGACGAACCGGTACGTCTCCAACAGGTAGCGACGGTCGTCGCTGAGGGTGGTGCGGTACTCCTGGAGGGCGTCGACGACCACCTGGCGCAGCCGGTCGTCGGCGCCCTCGGGCAGGTCGTCCATGGCCACGAGCAGCGGCGGGTCCGACTTGAAGCGGAGGCGCCCGTCCACCACCTCGGTGAGCTTGGCCAGCGCCTTCATCCGGGTCTTGGACTCGGCCTTGGCCACGACCTTCTGGAAGCCGGCGGTCTCCTTCGGCGTGGCGCTCGTCCCCCACTGCTGCTCGATGGCGGCCACGTCGAGGTGCTTGTACCAGGTGTCGAGGTTGCTGGTGGCCGCGAACGAGGCCATGGCCTGGCGGTAGGAGCGGACGGCCTGCTCGACGATCATCGTGCTCGTGGCGTCGTCGAAGGCGCTGGACCGGGCCGCGATCTCCATGCTGGCGGCGAGGCGCTTCACGTCCCACTCGAACGGGCCCGGCAGGGTCTCGTCGAAGTCGTTGACACTGAAGACCATGTTCCGCTCGGGGGTGTTGAAGATGCCGAAGTTGGCCAGGTGGGCATCACCGCACAGCTGCACCGTCAACCCCGAGTGGGGCTGGGCGGCGAGGTCGGCGGCCATGACGAGCGCCGCCCCCCGGTAGAACGCGAACGGCGATGCGGCCATGCGCCCGTGGCGCAGGGGCACCAGGTCGGGGACGCGGGTGGTGGCCTGCTCCTCGATGAGCGCGACCGGGTCGGGGCGGTCGGCGGCCGGGGCCCACTCGCCGTGGGACCGGCGGGAGACCTGCTCGCGAGCGACCTTGCCCTGGGCAATGCGGTCCTCGATGGTCAGGTGGGTGACGTGGTGGGCTTCGTCGTCGTTCACGGCGGTGGGGTGTCCTCGGGTGCGTCGGTTCGGGTGGTCCCCGTGCCCGTGTCGGTCGCCGCACGGAAGGCGGCGACCGCGTCGGAGAGCGTCGGGTAGATCGCATCTTGGCCGAAGAGCTCGGTCAGGCCATAGCGGTCGAGCTCGGCTCGCACCTGGGGGAGGGGCTCCGCCACGACGAGCCGCACGTCGTGGTCGGCCAGGGCGCCGTGGATCTGGCGCAGCGCCTCGCCGCCGGAGTAGTCGATGTCGTTGATCACGACGGCGTCGAGGCACAGCCAGCGCACGGGATCGCCGGCAGCCAGGGCGTCGTCCACCATCCCGACGAGCTCCTCGACGAGGTGGTTGGCGTTGGCGTAGTAGAGGCCGCCGCCGAAGCGGTAGACGACCAGCCCGGGCAGCGTGCGGGCGCGGTTGTCGAAGGGGAGCTGGCGCCAGCGGGGCTCGCCGGTCGACTCGACCATCACCGAGCTCATCGGCCGGTACGAGTTGCGCAGGTGGTCGATCACCGACAGGACGATGGCGAGGACGATGCCCTGCTCGACCCCGACCACGACCACGGCGACCGCGGTGGCCGCGGCGACGGCGAACTCGTCGCGGCGGACCTTCAGGACCCGCTCCATGCCGGCGCGGTCGACCAGCTCGATCCCGATGAGGAACACCACCGCGGCCAGCACGGCGTTCGGCAGGTATTGCAGCGGGGCGGTGAGGAAGAGCAGCACGACGACCACGATCACGCCCGTGGTGAGCTGGGCCAGCTGGTTGCGGCCGCCGGCGCCGTCCACCATCTGGGTCTTGGTGGGGCTGCCGTTCACGAGGAAGGTGCCGCTCAGGCCGGCGGCCACGTTGGCGGCACCGAGGCCCACCAGGTCGACGTTCTCGTCGAAGGCGTCGTTGTAGCGGGCGGCGTAGGCCCGCGACGTCGCCGCGCTCTGGGCCAGGATCAGCACGAACACCGAGATGGCGGTGGGCATCAGGGCGCCGATGTCGGCGATGCCGGCGTCGGGGAGGCCCAGCGAGGGCAGGCCCCCGGGCACCTTGCCCAGCGTCGACACGCCGTGGCCGGCGAGGTCCCACTGCCAGCTCACCAGGATGGCCCCGATGACCGCGATGAGCGCGCCGGGCACCTTCTTCGTCACGAGCTTCGTGCCGAGGATGACGACGATGACCGCGGCGGACACGGCCACGGTGCTCCAGCTGATCTGGTCGATGTTCTGGAGCGTGCTGACGAGCTTGCCGACCGTGCGGTCGTCGGTCAGCCCGAACAGGGTGATGCCGGTGCCCTCGGGGATGCCGAGCAGGCCGCCGACCTGTCCTGCCGCGACCTGGATGCCCACGCCGGTGAGGAAGCCGATGAGCACCGTGCGGGAGAGGAAGTCGGCGAGGAACCCGAGCTTGATGATGCGGGCCACGATGAGCAGGGCGGCGGCCATCAGCGCGAGCAGGCCGGCGAGCTTCACGTACTCGGGCGACCCCGGCGTGGCGAGGCCCGCGAGGCCGGCGGCCATGACCGCGGCCGTGGCCGAGTCGGCGCCGACCACCAGGTGGCGGGACGAGCCGAGCGCCGCGAACACGAGCACCGGCAGGACGATCGTGTAGAGGCCGGTGATCACCGGCATCCCCGCGATGGTGGCGTAGCCCATGACCTCGGGGATGGCGAGAGCGGCGAGGGTGACGCCGGCCACGACCTGGGTCGCCACGCGGTCGCCGCCGAGGGGCGACAGCCCTTGGAGGAACGGCGACCGACGACGGGTCGACGCTGTCGGGCTGGGGTGATCCGCCATGGCCGTCGCCCTCCCGTCGATGCGGTCGCCCGGGTGTCGGGTGCAGGCGGGCACCCCCGGGGGTTCGGCCACCGTAACCGGGGGGTGTCGCCGCGATCTTCACCCGGTTCGGATGAGCGCGCCCGGGTTACGCTGCGCGCTCCGACGCAGGAGGCCCCCCGTGTTCACGCACTCGAGGAACGACCCCGACGACCTGCTGGCCCCGGCCTACGGCAGCCGCGAGCTGGCCGAGCCCATCCCCAAGTACCGCCTGCCCGAGGGCGACATGCCCGCGCAGCTGGCCTACCAGCTGATCCACGACGAGCTCGCGCTCGACGGCAACCCCGCACTCAACCTGGCCACCTTCGTCACGACCTGGATGGAGCCCGAGGCCGAGAAGCTCATCGCCGAGACGCTGAACGTCAACAGCATCGACCAGGACGAGTACCCGCAGACGACCGAGATCCAGAACCGCTGCGTCAGCATCATCGCCGACCTCTTCCACGCCGACGACGCCGAGCACGCCATGGGCACGGCGACGGTCGGGTCGTCCGAGGCGATCCACCTCGCCGGCCTCGCCATGAAGTGGCGTTGGCGGGCGGCCCGGGAGGCGGCGGGCCGGTCGACCGGCGCGCCCAACCTGGTCATGAGCGAGACCGTCCAGGTGTGCTGGGAGAAGTTCGTCCGCTACTTCGACGTCGAGCCCCGCTTCGTGCCCATCACCGCCGACCGGACCGTCATCGACCCCGAGCTGGCCGTGGCCCTCGTCGACGAGAACACCATCGGCGTGGTCGGCATCCTCGGCTCCACCTACACCGGTGAGTTCGAGGACATCAAGGGGCTCTCGGACGCCCTCGACGACGTGCAGGAGCGCACCGGCATCGACGTGCCGCTCCACGTGGACGGCGCCAGCGGCGCCTTCGTCGCCCCCTTCACCCAGCCCGACCTGCTCTGGGACTTCCGCCTCCCGCGGGTGAAGTCGATCAACACCTCGGGCCACAAGTACGGCCTGGTGTACCCGGGCGTCGGGTGGGCCCTGTGGCGCGACAAGAGCCAGCTGCCCGAGGACCTCATCTTCCACACGAACTACCTGGGCGGCGACCAGCCCACGTTCGACCTCAACTTCTCCCGCGGCGCCAGCCAGATCGTGGCGCAGTACTACAACTTCCTGCGCATGGGCCGAGCGGGGTACACGGACGTGATGAAGCGCCTCTCGGCGACGGCCGACTACCTGGCCGGCCTCGTCGACGAGAGCCCGCACGTGACGCTCATGAGCAAGCCGAACGCCCTGCCGCTCGTCTGCGCCCGGGTCAACGACGACGAGCCCTTCACCGCCTACGACATCAGCGCCAAGATGAAGGAGCGGGGCTGGATCGTGCCCGCCTACACGCTGGCCAAGGACGCCGACGACGTCTCGGTGCTGCGGGTCGTGGTCCGCGAGGGCATGAGCCGGGACATGGCCGACCTGCTCGTGGCGGACTTCCACCGGGTGACCGCGGAGCTCGGCGCCCTGCCGCCGGCGCTGGCCTCCCCAGTGGGGCACCAGCCCCACAAGCGCGCCAAGGTCTGCTGACGCGCCGGCGCCCGGCGCTCATGTGAACGCCGGGCGGCGACGGCAGACCCGTCCGACGGGGTTTACTGCGTGCAGTCGGCGAGGCCCTCGAGGATGCCCTCGCGCACCGCTCGCGTCACCTCGTTCGTGTCATCGGCGATGTTGGCGATGCTCCGCTGGAGCACCGCGAGGTCCTGTTGCATCAGGGCGGTGTTCCCCTGGATGGCGTGCTCGTGGAGGTCCGCGAGGTTGTTCTGCACATCGTCGCGATCCTCGGCGGTGAACAGGGTGTACTTGTTCGCCACGTCCTCGAGCTGGGCGTTCAGGTCGTCGAGCGCGGCCTCGATCTCGTCGGGTGAATCCGCGTCACGGAGGTCGCACGCCGCCTCGCCCAGCTTCTTGCCGTCCCGCTCGGCCGAGTACTTCTGGCTGCAGCCGGCGGCGATGAGCACGAGTGCGATCACGATGGCGACGATGGGCAGGTTCCACTTCTTGATCATGGGAGGATCCTCGGGTCGAATCGGTCGGGTGCTCAGGCGACGACGGCGGTCGGCTCGTGGCGCTGTCCACGCAGCTCGAAGGCGAGGACGATCTCGGTGATGCCGCGGATCAGCGCGCCCACCCCGATCCACACCACCAGCAGCCAGGCCGACCGTCCCGGGTACCCGATGGCCCAGGCACCGATGGCCATCTCGAGCAGCCCGGCGGCGAGGAGGAGCCCCCACAGCGGGAGCGCGTGGCGGCCCGCGATGCTCAGGACCACGCTGGCCAGACCCTTGAAGAGCAGGTACCAGCCGATGAGCAGAGCGAGGATGCCGAAGGTCTGGAACGGCGCCGTCAAGGCGAGGAAGCCGGCGACGATGAACGTGGCTCCGAGCACGCCGTACAGCCACTTCCAGCTGTCCACGAAACCGATGGTCACGAGCTCGTTGACACCGGCGGCGATCAGGAGGAAGCCGACGAGGTAGCCGATCAGCGCCGCGGTCCCGGGGTCCCAGGTGAGCACGACGAAGGCGAGAAGGACCCAGGCGATCCCGGTCAGGAGGAACAGCCACCAGGCGGTGGCGAGCCGGCGGTTCGCCGTGGCGACCTCGGTGTCGGTCAGCGTGTCCATCGCATTCCTTTCGTACTGCGGGCCAAGGCTCGTCCGACGATGGTCGCTCTTCCCCCTGGCACCGGCGACTGGTGCGCGTGGGGATGGTAGTGGACCCGATCGCACCGTACCGTGGGTCCGATCGGTCAGGAAGGAGCCCGCATGCCGGCCACGTCCACCCCCCAGCCACCGACGGCGGCGCCCGGGGCGGTGTGGCACGCCCTGCCGGTCGAGGAGGTCGCGACACGCCTCGAGGTCGACCTCGCCACGGGGCTGAGCGCCGACGAGGCGCGAGCCCGCCTGGAGGCGTGGGGCCCGAACCGCCTCCGGGCCACCCCCCCGCCGCCCTGGTGGCGAACCCTTCTCAGCCAGTTCACGGACGGCCTCATCTTGATCCTGGTCGGTGCCGCGGTGCTGTCGCTGGCGGTGGGCGAGGTGGAGGAGGCGATCTTCATCGCGGTGCTCCTCGTCTTCAACGGGGTGCTCGGCTTCTGGCAGGAGCGACAGGCTCAGCAGTCGGTCTCGGCCATCGAGTCCCTGGTGGTCCCCCAGGCGAGGGTGCGCCGAGGCGGGGTGGTGCAGTCGGTTGCGGCGGACGGGCTGGTACCTGGTGATCTCCTGCTGCTCGAGGCGGGGGACGCGGTGGCCGCCGACGCACGGGTCGTCCTGTCGGCTCGTGCCGCCGTCGCAGAGGCCGCCCTCACGGGCGAGGCGGTACCGGTGCCGAAGCAGACCGAGCCCGTGGACGAGGCAACGCCGCTCGGTGATCGGGCCGACATGGTGTTCACGCACACGGCGCTGACCGCTGGGCGTGCCGAGGCCGTGGTGACGGCCACGGGGATGCGGTCCGAGATCGGTCGGTTGGCCGGGCTGCTCGACGAGGTGGAGAGCGAACCCACCCCCCTGCAGGCGCAGACCGCGACCCTCGGCCATCGCCTCGCCCTCATCGCCGGCGCCGCCGTCGTCCTGGTGTTCGTCGTCGGCCTCCTCCGCGGCGGCGAGCTCCACGAGATCTTGCTCGAGTCGATCTCGCTGGCCGTCGCCGCGATCCCCGAAGCGCTGCCCGCCACGGTCACGGTGACGCTGGCGGTGGGCATGAGTCGCCTGGCCCGACAGCGGGCGGTGGTGAAGCGCCTCCACGCCGTCGAGACGCTGGGGTCGACGTCCATCATCTGCAGCGACAAGACCGGCACGTTGACCCTGAACCAGATGACCGTCCACGCCGTGGTGCGTGACGGTGAGCCGCTGACCGTCGAGGGCGAGGGCTACTCCCCGGAGGGCCGCATCACCGGCACCCGGATCGACGGCAGCCTGCCCGATCTGCGCCAGCAGGCGGCGGTGCTGGCACTGTGCAACGACGCATCCGTCCGTGACGGCGAGTGCGTCGGCGATCCCACCGAGGGGGCGTTGGTGGTGTTCGCCGCCAAGGCGGGAGTCGACGTCACCGGGGTCCGGCGACGGTTCCCGAGAGTGGCCGAGGTGCCGTTCGACTCGACCACGAAGTACATGGCGACCTTCCACGAGGACTGCTCCGGCGACCACGCCGACGCGCTGCTGATCGCAGTGAAGGGCGCCACCGAGAGCGTCCTCGAGCGGGTGGACCGTATCGCCGACCGGACCGGGGAGGCCCGGCCCCTCACCGAAGCAGACCGGGTCTCGGTCCTGCGGGCCGTGGAAGAGCTGGCCGCTCGGGGCCAGCGGGTCCTGGCGGCGGCCGGCGAGTGGCGGGCCCGGTCGAGCGTCGACCTCGACGGCGACCTCGCCGCGGCGGCACGGGGGCTCGTGTTCCACGGCCTGGTCGGGATCGTCGACCCGGCGCGGCTCGAGGCCGGCGACGCCATCGCCGCCGCTCACCGCTCGGGCATCGACGTGAAGATGATCACGGGCGACCACCCGGTCACCGCCCATGCGATCGCAGCCCAGCTCGGCATCGGTGGCGAGGTCGTACGAGGGATCGACCTCGAGGCGATGGAGGACGCCGAATTGCAGGCGCGGGTGGCCGACATCGGCGTCTTCGCGCGGGTGGCGCCGGAGCACAAGCTGCGCATCGTCCGGGCGTTGCAGGCGGGCGATCACGTGGTCTCCATGACGGGCGACGGCGTCAACGACGCGCCCGCCCTCGAGCAGGCGGACATCGGCGTGGCCATGGGGATCACCGGCACCGAGGTGACGAAGCAGGCGGCAGACATGGTCCTCCTCGATGACAACTTCGCGACGATCGTCACCGCCGTGCGCGAGGGACGGACGATCTACGAGAACATCGTCAAGTTCGTGCGCTTCCAGTTGGCCACGAACCTGAGCGCCATCGCGACGGTGCTCACGAGCACGCTCTTCGGCATGGTGGACCCCTTCACCACGATCCAGATCCTGTGGGTCAACCTCATCTGCGACGGGCCGCCGGCCCTCGCACTCGGCGTCGACCCGCCGCGGCCACAGGCCATGGACGACCCGCCGCGACCCAAGTCTGCGCAGATCCTCCCGGGGCGGCGCCTCGTCGGCCTCCTGTGGCTCGCCGGCGTCATGGCCGCCTGCACGCTGCTCGTCGTGGCGTGGGCGGCGCCTCGCCATGGCGAGCACGTCGCCGCGACGATGGGCTGGACCACGTTCGTGTACGCCCAGCTGTTCAACGCGTTCAACGCGCGGGCCGAGCAGGTGTCGGCCTTCCGGGCCGGCTTCTTCGCCAACCGCCAGCTCTGGCTGGCCCTTGCCGCAGTCGCGGTCGCCCAAGTGGCGCTGGTCCACGTCGAGTGGCTGCGCGACTTCTTCGACGCCGCGTACATCACCGGGTGGCAGGTCGCGCTCTGCGTGGCCGCGGGCTCGACGGTGTTGTGGCTGGAGGAGGCCCGCAAGCTCGTGAGGCGACGTCGACGGTCCACGCCCGCCCGCAGCGCAGCTCCGGTGTCGTAGCGCATCGCCGGTTCGGCGATCGAGGCGAACGTGCCGATCCGTCCGTGGCGGCCTGACCGGGTGTAGACATCGGAGGCGTGACGCCTTCCCAGCGGGACCCCGACGTCGCCAGCCTGTCGATCCGACAGGCGGCGTTCATCGGTGTCGGCGCGATGGTCGGGGCCGGGATCTTCTCGCTGTTGGGGGCCGCTGGGGAGGTCGCCGGTTCGGCGGTGTGGATCTCGTTCGTCCTCGCCGGTGCGGTGGCCGGGCTACAGGGCTACTCGTTCGGGAAGCTCGGTGCCCGCTACCCGGCCGCCGGCGGCATGCTCGAGTACGTCAACAAGGGCTTCGGTGGCGGTCACGCCACCGGGATCATCGCCTGGCTGCTGTTCGCCACCAACATCATCATCACCGCGATGGTGGCGGTCAGCTTCGGCAGCTACGCCAGCTCGATGTTCGCCGACGGTGACGCCGGCTGGATCGCGCCGTTCGCCGTGCTCGTGGTGGCGGTCATGACCGTGCTCAACGTCGTCGGCTCGCAGGCCGTCGCCCGGGTGCAGACGATCGTGGTCGTGGTGGTGATCGGCATCCTGTCGATCTTCGCGGTGACGACGCTCGTCACGATGGATCCGCACCTGCTGGCTCCCTCGGGCTATCCGCCGTTCGAGGACGTCGTCTCGAGCGTGGCCTTGACGTTCTTCGCCTTCCTGGGCTTCGGGGTCATCACCTTCACGGCCAAGGATCTCCGCGACCCCGCCCACGAGCTGCCCAAGGCGATGTACCTCGCGCTCGCCATCGCCGCAGTCATCTACGTGGCGGTCTCGCTCGGCGTGTTCGGCACCCTCACCGTCCAAGAGGTGATCGACTCGGGCGGGACGGCCTTGGCCGTGGCCGCCGAGCCCGTGCTCGGCCGGGCCGGTTTCTGGATGATGAGCATCACGGCGCTGTTCGCCACGGCGGGGGCGACGAACGCCGGGCTGTACCCGGCCACCGGGCTCTGCCAGCAGATGGCCGAGGAGGGCCAGTTCCCCCCGGCGATGGCCAGGAGCGTCGGGGGGAAGGTGTCCGTCGGGCTCCTGGTGACCGCAGGGGGCGCCGCGCTCCTGGCCGCGTTCTTCGACCTGAGCGCCATCGCCTCGCTGGGCAGCGCGATCGCCCTGCTCGTCTTCGCGCTCGTCACGGCCTCGCACCTGCGGGTGCGCGTCGAGACGGGAGCGAAGGCGGGGATCCTCGTCCTCGGCGTCCTGACCACGGCGACGGTCTTGGTGTCGTTCGTGGCGACCACCGTCGTCCACGAGCCGGCGACGATGGCGACCCTCCTCGGGATCCTGGTCGGCAGCGTCGTGGCCGACCTGCTCTGGAAGCAGCGGCTCCGGCGTGGACGGGCCGCTTCGGTATGACCGCGTCGCCGGCTCCAGACGCGGCAGGGGGCGTCCACGTCTGCTACGAAAGGACCACTAGGTGACCCGGGGAGCCTCATCGTGAGCACGGACTCGGACTCGGAACGAACGGCCGAAACGGCGTCGCGCGAGGGCGGCCGGTTCGGCCTCAACGCCGCCGTCGCCCTGATCGTCGGCAGCATCATCGGGGTCGGCATCTTCAACCTGCCCACGTCGTTGGCGGGTTACGGACCCATCAGCCTGGTGTCGATGGCGCTGACCACGCTGGGTGCCCTCGCGCTGGCCCTGCTCTTCGCCTCGCTCTCGCGCCGACTGCCGGCCGACGGCGGACCGTACGCCTACGCGCGCGTCGCCTACGGCAACGGCCTCGGCTTCGCCAACGCCTGGTCGTACTGGATCACCGCCTGGGCGGGCAACGCCGCGATCGCGGTCGGGTGGGTGCTCTACGTCGAGGAGTTCGTCAACACGGGCCACAACCGCCTGGGATCGGTCCTGCTGGTGCTGGTCGGCCTCTGGATCCCCGCGGCCATCAACCTCTCCGGCGTCAAGAACATGGGGTCGGTGCAGGTCATCACCACGGTGATCAAGTTCGCCGCCCTGGCGGTCGTGTCCGTGGCCGGGCTGTTCTACATCTCCACGGCCAACTACACCCCGTGGAACGTCAGTGGCGAGGGCGCCATCGGCGCCATCGGTGGCGGCATGGCCATCGCCTTGTTCAGCTACCTCGGCGTGGAGACCGCGTCGGTCGCAGCTGGCAAGGTCGAGGACCCCGATCGCAACATCCCGCGCGCGACCATCCTCGGGACGCTCGCCACCGCAGCGGTGTACATGCTCTCGCTGACCGTCATCTTCGGCGTGCTGCCGACATCGCAGCTGGCCGACGCCACCGCCCCGTTCTCGGACGCGGTCGACTCGATGTTCGGCGGCACGTGGGCGGGCAACCTCATGGCCGTGGCCGTCATCATCTCCGGGTTCGGGGCACTGAACGGCTGGACGATGATCTGCGCCGAGATGCCGCTCGCGGCGGCGAACGACGGCCTGTTCCCGGCGCAGTTCAAGAAGCTGTCGCCGAAGGGCGTCCCGGCGTTCGGGATCATCGCCTCGACGGTGCTGGCCTCGATCGCGATGGCCATCAACTACCTGGGGTCCAACGGCGCCACCGTGTTCACGACGCTGGTGCTCATGACGGGCATCACCGCGGCGATCCCCTACGGGTTCTCGGCGTTGGCGCAGATCAAGTGGCGCCTGGCGGACCGGCGTGAGCTGGAGACGCCCCGCTTCGCCCGGGACCTGGCCGTGGCCGTCATCAGCGTGATCTTCTCCGTCTTGTTCATCTGGTACTCCCGCTTCACGGGCGAGAGCTTCTGGGTGTACTGGTCGCCGTTCCTGCTGGCCGGCGGCGCCCTCGTGCTCGGCATCCCCGTGTACCGCATGCAGCGCTCGAAGATGACCGAGCCCGAGCCGGTCCCGCCGTACCGGCCGTGAGGATCGTCGCCGCCCTGGGGGGCAACGCGCTGCTGCGCCGCGGCCAGCCGATGACCATCGAGAACCAACGCGAGAACGTGGCCGTCGCCTGCGAGCACCTCGCCCCCGTCGCCGCCGCCCACGAGCTCGTCGTCTCGCACGGCAACGGCCCGCAGATCGGCCTGTTGGCGCTCGAAGCGGCGGCCTACACCGAGGTGCCCGCGTACCCGCTCGACGTCCTCGGCGCCGAGAGCCAAGGGATGATCGGCTACCTCCTCGAGCAGGAGCTCGGGAACCTGCTGCCCGCCGACCGGCCCCTGGCCACGCTCCTCACCATGATCGAGGTGGACCCGGCCGACCCCGCCTTCGCGGCGCCGAGCAAGCCCATCGGGCCCCTCTACCGAGCCGACGAGGCGGCCGCGCTCGAGCGCGACCGGGGCTGGACCTTCCGGCCGGACGGCGATGCCCTGCGCCGGGTGGTCCCGTCGCCGGCGCCGAAGCGCATCTTCGAGGAGCACCAGATCCGGCTGCTGCTCGAGGC
Source organism: Acidimicrobiales bacterium (assembly GCA_041908445.1). Classification (GTDB taxonomy): domain Bacteria; phylum Actinomycetota; class Acidimicrobiia; order Acidimicrobiales; family DATDAH01; genus JAEUJM01. Next base: position 60,643 of record JAYRFK010000010.1, read on the forward strand.
GGGCTGCGTGGTGATCTGCGCCGGCGGTGGCGGCATCCCCACCGCGTACGACGGCCAGCGGCACCTCGGTGGGATCGAGGCGGTCATCGACAAGGACCACGCCAGCGGGCTGCTGGCGCGCGACCTCGAGGCGGACCTCTTCCTCATGGCCACCGACGCGGCCGCCGCCTACCTGGACTTCGGCACGCCGGACCAGCGGGCCATCACCGCCGCCGACCCGGACGCCCTGTTGGGAGGCCACTCGGACCAGTTCGCGGCCGGCTCGATGCTCCCCAAGGTCATCGCCGCCTGCGACTTCGCCCGGTCGTCCGGCCAGCCGGCGGTGATCGGCCGTCTCGCCGAGATCGACGCGATGGTGGCCGGCACGGCCGGCACCCGCATCACCACGGAGGTGACCGGCGTCGAGTCGGTCGCCAGCCCGCCCCCACCCCCCGCACGCGAGAAGGAGCACCCCTGATGGCCCTCGGCGTCCACTCCGAAGTCGGCAAGCTGCGCAAGGTCATGGTCCACCGGCCGGGCCTGGAGCACACCCGCCTCACCCCGTCGAACGCCGAGGAGCTCCTCTTCGACGACGTGTTGTGGGTGGCGCAGGCCAAGCGGGAACATGACGCCTTCTGCGAGGCCATGCGCGAGCGCGACGTCGAGGTCTTCGAGGTCGAGACGCTTCTCGCCGAGCTGCTGGTGAAGCCGGAAGCCAAGGACTGGGTGTGTGCGCACGTCCTGAACGAGCGCCAGGTGGGCGTGGGCGCCGCCGAAAGAGCCCAGCAGTGGGTGGAGACCGCCGAGCCCGCCCGCGTCGCCGACTTCCTGATCGGCGGCATCGCCCGCGAAGACGTGGACGGCCTGGGTCTCGGGCTGGTCTGGCAGTCGAGCGACCCCAACTCGTTGCTCCTGCCGCCGCTCCCCAACTTCTTGTTCCAGCGGGACCCGTCCTGCTGGATCTTCGAGGGGGTGACGATCAACCCGATGACCAAGCCGGCCCGCAAGCCGGAGTCGCTGATCATGGAGGCCATCTACACGTTCCACCCGATGTTCGCCGCCGAGGAGTTCCCCGTGTGGCTCGGAGGGGCGGACGAGGACTGGGGCACGTGCCACGTCGAGGGCGGCGACGTCCAGCCCATCGGCAACGGGACCGTGATGATCGGCATGGGCGAGCGCACGACGGCGCAGGCGGTCCTGATCATCGCCCGCGAGTTGTTCGCCGCCGGCGCGGCCACCCAGGTACTGGCGGTGCACCTGCCGAAGTCGCGGAGCTACATGCACCTCGACACGGTCATCACGATGTGCGACCGCGACCTCGTCACGATGTTCCCGCAGGTGGTCGACGGCGCCCGGACCTGGTCCATCCGCCCTGGTGACGCCGAGGGCGAGTTGGTGGTCGAGGAGTTCGACGGGTCCCTCGTCGAGGCGATGACCGCCGCGCTCGGCCTCGACTCGATGCGGGTCATCCCCACCGGTGGCGACCAGTTCGAGTCCGAACGCGAGCAGTGGGACGACGGCAACAACGTCGTCTGCCTCGAGCCCGGGGTCGTCGTGGCCTACGAGCGCAACACCGGCACGAACACGGCGCTGCGCAAGGCGGGCATCGAGGTCATCACCATCGAAGGCTTCGAGCTCGGTCGCGGACGGGGCGGCTCGCACTGCATGACCTGCCCCATCGAGCGCGACGCCGCCTACTGAACGGAGCCTCCCCCGTGTACAACCTGCGCAACCGCAGCTTCCTCAAGGAGATCGACTTCGAGCCGGACGAGCTGGCCTTCCTGCTCGACCTCTCGAGTGCGTTGAAGACGGCGAAGTACTCGGGCACCGAGACCCCCCACCTCGCCGGCAAGGAGATCGCGCTGATCTTCGAGAAGACATCCACCCGGACCCGGGCGGCGTTCGAGGTGGCCGCCCACGACCAGGGCGCCCACGTCACCTACCTCGACCCGACGGGATCGCAGCTCGGGCACAAGGAGTCGATCGCCGACACCGCCCGGGTGCTGGGTCGGATGTACGACGCCATCGAGTTCCGGGGCAGCGCGCAGGACGACGTCGAGGAGCTGGCCCGGCACGCCGGCGTACCCGTCTACAACGGACTGACCAACGAGTGGCACCCGACCCAGATGCTGGCCGACTTCCTGACCATGCACGAGGCGTCCCACAAGCCCTATGACGAGCTGTCGTACGCCTTCGTGGGCGACTGCCGGTTCAACATGGGTCGGTCCCTCCTGGTGATGGGGGCGCTGATGGGTGCCGATGTCCGCCTGGGCGGTCCCGGCTCGCTGGCCCCGCCGGCCGACGTCGTGGCCACGGCCCAGGACATCGCGGAGCGCACCGGTGCCACCGTCACCATCACCGAGGATCCCCACGAGGCGGTGGCGGGCGTCGACTTCGTCCACACCGACGTCTGGGTCTCGATGGGCGAGGACAAGTCCGTGTGGATCGAGCGGGTCCGGCTGCTGAAGGACTTCCAGGTGAACCGAGCACTGCTCGACGCTTCCGGCAATGCGAAGGTCCGGTTCATGCACTGCCTGCCCGCCTTCCACGACACGAACACCGTGGTGGGAGCGGAGATCATGGCGGAGACCGGCATGACCGAGGGGCTCGAGGTGACCGACGAGGTGTTCGAGTCGTCGGCGTCGATCGTCTTCGACCAGGCCGAGAACCGGCTGCACACGATCAAGGCTGTGCTCGTGGCCACCCTCGGAAGCTGAGGGGTCGCCGTGCGCGCCACCCACCTCCGTGAGCTCGTCGCCGCCATCTGGCGCGACCAGCGGGGTCGTCGCTGGCTGATCCTGTCGCAGCTGGCGCTGCTGGTGATGGTGTGCTTCGACCTGCTCATCCCGCAGGCCATCCGCGTCATCGTCAATGGCGGCATCCTCACCGGTGACTTCGACGTCGTGCTGCGGGGTTCGCTCTACATGGCGATCTTCGCCGTGTGCAGCATGGTCTTCGCCACGATCAACGCCTGGTTCGCGGCGAAGGTCGGCGAGACGGTGGGGCACCGGCTCCGGGTCTCGCTGTACCGCCACATCTCCGAGCTGTCGTGGGGTGACGTCGACCGGCTCGAGACCAGCGAGCTGCTCGTGCGGCTCACCGCCGACGTGAACCAGGCCCGGGTCGTCACAACGAGCAGCGTCACGACGTTGCTCAGGGCGCCCCTGATGATCGTCGGCGCCATCGGGATCCTCCTCGCGCTCGAGCCGAAGCTGGCAGTGGTGATGGTCGTGTTCCTGCCGATCACCATCGCCGTCCTCGGCTTCTACCAGCGGTTCGGCGCGCCGCTGTACCGCGACGTGCTCCATCGCTTCGACGGCCTCAACCAGGTCTTGCAGGAGAACATGGCCGGGGTGCGCGTCGTGAAGGCGTTCGTCCGGGCGGAGTACGAGAACGAGCGCTTCGACGGCGAGAACAAGGGCCTGCAGGGGGCAGCGACCGCGGCGCAGCGCTCGGCGGCGTTCCTCAACCCCGCACTCCTCCTCGTGATCAACCTCGGCCTGGCCGGCGCGCTCTGGGTCGGCGGGGACCTCGTCATCGGCGGCGAGATCGAGCTCGGCTCGATGTTCGTGCTCTTGAACTACCTGGTCGCGGTGATGATCCCGCTGATCCTGCTGTCGGTCCTGTTGCCGCAGATGGCGTCGGCCGACTCGTCGATCGGCCGCATCCTCGAGGTCATCGCGGTCCAGCCGGAGGTCCAGGACGCACCCGACGCTCCGACGTTGACCGAGGCCGTCGGGGGGCCGGTGCAGGGCCGGGTCGTCTTCGACGACGTCACGTTCTCGTATCGGGGCGCCGACGGGCAGCCCAACCCCACGCCGGTGCTGAGCGGGATCGACCTCGTGGCCGAGCCGGGGCAGGTCGTCGGCATCCTCGGCCCCACTGGCTCGGGGAAGTCGACGTTGGTCAACCTGATCGGTCGCTTCTACGACGTCACCGGCGGCAAGGTGACCATCGACGGGGTGGACGTGCGCGCCGTGACCCAGGAGTCGCTGCGCGAGGCGGTCACCCCGGTGCTGCAGCAACCGAGCCTGTTCAGCGGGAGCCTCGAGGAGAACCTGCGCTTCGGCGCCGGCGACGAGGGCGACGACCTCCCGGTGGACGTCGTCACGGCGGCCCGCGCCGCCGAGGCCTCGACGTTCATCGAGACCAGGGAGGAGGGCTACCGCGGCGAGGTCAAGCGCCGGGGAGCGAACTTCTCCGGCGGCCAGCGCCAGCGCCTCTCGATCGCGCGCGCACTCGTGCGCAAGCCACGGATCCTGATCCTCGACGACACGACGAGCGCTCTCGACGTCGCCACCGAGGGTCGCGTGCAGGACGCCATGCGCGAGCTCATGGGCGACAGCACGGTCTTCCTGGTCGCGCAACGCATCAGCGCGGTGCTCACCGCCGACGTGATCATCGTCCTGGAGGAGGGACGCATCGTGGCCAAGGGCTCGCATCTCGAGCTGCTCCACGGCAACGAGGCCTACCGCTCCATCTACGAGAGCCAGCTCGGGGCGGTGCCCGCCGATGCCTGACGCCACCGACACCGTGCTCGCCGCCCCCAAGAAGGCGTCGGCGGCCAAGCCGCTGCGGCGCCTCTTCGGGTACCTGTGGGCCGAGCGCAGCCGCCTGGTCGGCGTGGTCGTGGCCAGCGCTGTCGGCACGCTGTTCGCGCTGGCGCCGGCAGTGATGGTCGGCTCGATCATCAACGGCCCGATCGCCGACGGCGACAAGACCGCGCTGGCGGAGCAGCTCGGGGCCTTGCTGCTCTTCGCCGTGGGCGGGTTCGCTGGGCTCTGGATCGGCGGCCGGCTCTTGGCCGTCGCCGCACAGAGGGCCATGTACCGGCTCCGACGTGAGGTGTTCGAGCACACCCAGACGCTGTCGCTGCGCTTCTTCGACCGCCAGCCCATCGGTGACCTCATGAGCCGGATCACCAACGACCTCGACTCGGTCGGCCAGCTCTTCGACAAGGGCTTGTACCCGGCGGTCAACGCGGTCTTCACGCTCGTGGTCACGACGGTCCTCATGTTCATCGTGAGCTGGCAGCTGTCGCTGGTGGTCGTCCTGATCGCCCCGTTGATCCTCGTGCTGATGCAGATCACGTCGCACTTCTCGGCGCCGGCGTTCGCGGTGCTGCAAGAACGCACGGGCGGGCTGAACGGCGCCGCCGAGGAGATGATCACCGGCGACCGCACGGTCAAGGCCTATCGCGTGCAGGAGAAGGCCATTGACAAGCTCGAGGAGCTGAGCGACGACGCTCGCGCCGCGGGCACGAGGGCCAACTTCGTGGCACTCACCGCCATGCCGCTGTCGGCGATGCTCTCGAACCTCGACGTGGCCCTCGTCGCCCTCGCCGGCGGCTGGCTGACGCTGCGGGGCACCATCGACGTGGGCACGGTGGCGTCGTTCTTCATCTTCGCCCGCATGTTCGCCCGACCGCTCAACCAATTCGCCCAGATCCTCAACATGGCGCTGCAGGCCGGCGCCGGTGCCGCCCGGGTGTTCGAGATCCTCGACGAGGAACCAGAGATCCTCGATCGCTCGTCGGCGAACGCGATCTCGACGGTCGAGGGGCTCGTCGAGATGGACCACGTCGACTTCTCGTACGTCTCCGGTGTCCCCATCCTCCACGACGTGACGCTGACGGCTCGTCCCGGCCAGAAGATCGGCCTCGTCGGCCCGACCGGCGCAGGCAAGAGCACGATCATCAACGTCATCACCCGCTACTACGACATCGATCGGGGCGACATCCGCCTGGACGGCGCCAGCATCTACGACGTCACCCAGGAGAGCCTGCGCACCTTGGTGGGCATGGTGCTCCAGGAGCCGTACCTGTTCTCCGACACAGTGCTGGCCAACATCCGCTACGCCAGGCTCGATGCCACCGACGAGGAGTGCATCGAGGCCGCCATGGCGGCCTCGGCGCACCCCTTCATCGAACTGCTGCCGGACGGCTACCACACGGTCCTCACCGGTGGCGGCGCCAACCTCAGCCAGGGTCAGCGTCAGCTCATCACCATCGCCCGAATCGTGCTGGCCGACCGACCGGTGCTCATCCTCGACGAGGCGACGTCCAGCGTGGACACCCGCACCGAGCGGCGGCTGCAGGAGGCGCTGACCACCATGATGCAGGGCCGCACCAGCTTCGTGATCGCCCACCGGCTGTCGACCATCCGAGACGCCGACGTGATCGTCGCCATCGACGACGGCCGCGTGGTCGACGTCGGCAGCCACGACGAGCTCATGGCCGCCAAGGGCTTCTACCATCGCCTCTACATGAGCCAGTTCCGGGGTGACGCCGTGCCGACCGAACTGGCGGGCGAGCAGGGCTGACCGCCGTCGCCAGGGGGCGGCCGCCCACCGGGCGCAGCACCTTCAGGTGAACGCGGGGCGGGGGCCCACGCCGTCGACCGGGGCCTCGGCCCCGGTCTCGTCGCGGTCGGGGCCCGGCAGGTTCGTGGTGCCGGCGAACGACAGCAGCGCGATCGCCGCAGCGAGCAGCACGCCGCCCTTCAGCGCGGCGAGCTGCGCGTCGCCGTACTCCTCGAGCAGCGCCTCGCCCTCTGCGGGCGGCAGGCCCGCGGCCTCGACGGCGGCCTGGGCCTGGGGCTCGGACACGAACGAGATGCCGGCCTCGAGCTGCACGCCGACCTGCTCCTGGGTGGCGTCGCTCACGGCCGGGTTGTCCTGGACCTGGCTGAGGAAGGTGCTGGCGAGCCCGCCGATCACCACCGCGCCGATGAGGGCGGTGCCGAGCGCGGCGCCCAGCTGCAGTGCGGTGTTCTGGAGGCCGCCCGCCTCGCTGCGGCCCTCCTCGCCCACGCTCGACTGCACCACGTTGCCGAGCTGGCTGACGATCAGGCCCATGCCGACGCCGAGCACGGCCATGACGATCAGGAAGGCGGTGGTGTCGATCTCGGGCTCGAGCACCTGGAGCAGGCCGACGCAGCTGAGCACGATGACGACCAGGCCCACCCGGACGACCCGGCGGGGGCCGGCCCGGCCTGCGAAGCGGGGGCCGAGCAGCGACGTGGCGAACATCGTCACCGAGACGGGGAGCATGCGCAGGCCCGTCTCGAAGGCGTCGTACCCCTGCACGATCTGCAGGTACAGCGGCATGATGAAGAACAGGCCGAGCAGGATCGTGTTCTGGGCGAGGAACATCACCAGGCTGGAGCGCAACGTCGGGATGCGGAGGCGGTCGAGGCGCACGAGCGGGTCGCGACCGACCCGCTCGCGATGTCGCTGCCAGCGGGTGAAGGCGTAGAGGAGCGCACCACCACCGGCGATGACGAACAGGGTGGGGGAGAACCCGAAGGGCTCGACCGGCGCGTTGCGGGGCTGCACCCACCCCCAGGTGCCCGACTGCAGGGCGCCGAGGACGACGAGGGTGAGCCCGGAGGCCGACAGGACCGAGCCCACCCAGTCGAGCTGGGGCGGCGCACCCTCACGGGGGGCGTCGTCGAGCGTGCGCAGCATCACGAGGATGAAGGCCACGAGGACGACCTCGCCCGCGAAGACGAGCCGCCAGGTCAGGTTCGACGTCACCCACCCACCGAGGATGGGGCCGACGGCGATGCCGGCCCCGCCCACCCCGCCCAGCACGGCGTAGGCGCCGGCGCGGGCCTTGCCCTGGAAGTTCCCGGCCACGAGGGCCGCCAGCGCCGGCATCACCAGGGCGGCACCGATGCCCTCGAGCACGGACCAGCCGAGGGCGAGTGCGCCGACCGACCAGGACACCGCGGTGAGGGCGGACCCGCAGGCGTAGATGACGAGGCCGACGCGGAAGGCGCGCTTGCGGCCCCAGCGGTCGCCCAGCTTGCCGCCGGTGATCATGAGCGCCGCCATGACCAGGCTGTAGAGCGTGATCACGCCCTGGATCGTCGTGACCTCGGTGTCGAAGTCCTCGACCAGCTGGCTGATGGAGACGTTCATGACGGCCTGGTCGAGGACCATGACGAACTGGGCGGTGGCGAGGGTCACGAGGACCGCCCTCGCCGCCCGGTGCGGTGCGTCGACCGTCTCGTCGCTCATCCCGCCACGCTAGATCGCGCCCGCCCGCCCGCCCGTTCGTCGTCCACGGCCCCACCCGGGCCGTACGAGCTCAGCGGGCGCGGTCGAACACGGCCTGTGCGGCGTCGAACAGCGCCTGCTCGTCGTCGAAGCCGGGGACCTCCCGCAGGCCGGCGGCGCGATCCAGGAACGGGGTGAACAGGATCCAGCCGAACAGCATCGCCGTCGCCGTGGCCACGGCGACGCGGGGGTCCTCCCGCTCGCCGTCACCGGCGCGGCCCGCCTGCTCGTCCGTGAGGACCGTCTGCACCCGCTGGAACGCCGGGTACTCCGGCCAGACGGTCTCGATCGGGTAGCCCGCGAGCAGGGCCCAGGCCAGGAGTCGCACGGCCGGCTCCTCTCGTCGGGTCGCGGCGATCACGTCACGGATGTCGTCACGCGTGTTCGCGGTGTCCCTCGCCACGGCCGCCATCCGCTCGACCGCCTCCGCCAGCACGACCCGCAGCAGCTCCTCCTTGGTGCCGTAGTGGCGGTGGATGAGGGCGTGGTTGACACCGGCGCGATCGGCGACCTCGCGGACGGTCACGGCGTCGGGCCCCCGTTCGGCGAAGAGCGTCATCGCGCTCTCACGCACCGCCGCCATCACCTCGGCCCGGCCCACCGGCCGGGGACGCGGCCGATCGTCGAGGTCGGGTTCCGAGGGCACGGTTCGGGCAGTGGCGCTACTGGGCATGGGTGACCTCCCACCAGGGGTCGGCGGCGGTGAAACGAGCCACCTACCCCTCGCCGCCCGCGGGTAGAACCACTCGGATGCAATCGCTTGGTGACGGTCTGCGGGCGAGGGACGCGGCCGTGGCCGGCGTCGCCGTGCCGTCGCTCGCCTAGAAGGACGTCGCTCCCGGCGGCGCACCGGGCGGCGGCCCGGAGTCGCCGGGGTCACCGGCCGGGTGCACGACGGTGGTCCCGGGGCCCGGCGCGTCGGGGCGGACCACGGTCGTGGCCGTGAACCCCGTCGTGAGCGCACCCCCGCCGAGGGCGGCGGTGGCGTCGGTCGCCGCGGCGATGGCCGCGGCGGCTTCGGCGGGTCGGGCCTCGTTCGCGGTGGCGTACGCGGCCTGGGCCCGTCGATCGATCTCGCGGCCGCCCCGAGCCGCCCCGCCGACGGTGGCCTCCTCCTCGGTGGTCTCGAACCAGAGGAGCTCGCTCCGCCAGGTGTTGTGCGTCACCCGGCGCGGGTCGGCGCCGATGCGGTCGAGCGCCCGGCCCAGCCCGATCGGGTTCTTGGAGAGGTGGACCGCGGCCACGTCGGCCACGTCGTCGGCGTCGCTGCGGATGCGCCGGCTCATGTGGCCCAGGAAGTACGCCGCGGCCCCGCCGAGGACCACCAGGCCGGCCGCGAAGGCGGCCGCCGAGGGCAGGAACCCGATCTTGAACTGGACCACGATGATGAGGACGCCCCCGGCGAGGACCGTCTTGGCGTAGCGGCGGGCCCGCTGCACCGACGAACCGGCCGCGGTCACCCACTGGGCGTCGGCGGCGTGCAGGTGCGCCATCTCGTGGGCGCACACCGCCTCGAGCTCGTCCCGGGCGAACGTGGTCAACCCGGACGTGATGGCGAGCACCTTGCGCCTGCGGCTCCGGAGAGAGAGCGCGTTCGGGGCCGGGTCGTCGATCAGCCAGAGCTCGGGGGGCTCGGGCTGGCCGAGGCCGATGGTGAGCCCGTCGAGCACGTTGTCGACCTGGGTGAGGATGCCCCGGTTCAGTCGCTGGGCGCCGACGTCCGAGAGCACCTTGCCGGGCGCGGCCGACACCACGTGCACGAGGAGGTAGGCGAGCGAGAGGGCGAAGGCACCGGCGACCATGACGACGGCCCCCGGGCCGAGGTACTCCCACAACGGGGAGTCGAGGAAGCCGTCGCCGCTGGCCCACGACCAGAAGCGGGCGGCGGCGGCGAGGAGGAGCAGCACCAGGCTGGCGTTGAAGAGGGCGACCATGGTCGTCCCCAGGACGAACCACAGTGGCGCCCGGGCCCGGGCCCAGGCCCGCCGGGTGTCGAGGTCGCGGATCCGGTCGGGCACGGGCACGGGCAGATTCAACCACGGGCGCGCCCGTCCCGTCCGGGGTGGCTGGGCGGGCGCTCGGCCGGCGCGGCACCCACGGACCTGCGCGGCCGACGGCAGCCCCCCATACTGGGGTGGTGGCGACGGCCGGCTCGGGAAGTGAGGCACCGCCGGCCGGGGCGTCAGCGCGACCGCCGGTGGTCGTGGCCAAGCTGCGGCGGCCCCGACGGCGCGAGGGCGAGCTCACCCGGCGCCGACTGATCGAGACGCTCGTCGGCGTCGATCGGCCCGTCGTGGCGGTGCGCGCCCCGGCGGGCTACGGCAAGACGACGGCCGTGCGCCAGTGGATCGACGCCGACCGGCGCCTCTCGGCCTGGGTGAGCCTCGACGCGGCCGACAACGACCCCGTCCGACTGCTCCGTCACGTCGTTCGGGCGGTCGACGGCGTCACGCCGGTCTCCGAGGTGGAGGCGTTGCTCGCGCTCGAGCCGCCCCCGCTCGTGGACGTCGTCTCGGCGTTCGCGACCGCCCTCGACGAGCGCGACCCGATCGTGGTCGTGCTCGACGACGTGCAGGTGCTCGACGAGCCGAGTGTGGTGGGCCTGCTCGACCGGCTGGTCGGGGCGCTCCCGCCGGGGTCCGCCCTCGCGTTGGTGGGCCGGTCCGTTCCGGCGCTCCTCCTGAGCCGCCGCGTCGCCGGCGACGATGCCCTCGTGCTCGGTCGTGAGCAGCTGGCCTTCACCGGTCCCGAGCTCCGCTCCGTGGTGGCCGCCACCCTCCCGGGCCTGGCCGACGAGCGGGTCGAGCACCTCTTCGAGCGCACGGAGGGCTGGCCCGCCGGCGTGCACCTGTCGCTGCTGGCCGCGAAGGCGGCGCCCCGACCCGACGTCGTGCTCACCGACCTGCCGCACCGGGCGGCCGACCTCGGGGCCTACGTCCACGAGGAGCTGCTCCGACACCTCGACCCGGACCTCGAGGACTTCCTCGTCCGTACGTCCGTCCTCGACCGGCTGTCGCCAGCGCTCTGCGACTTCGTGCTCGGACGCGGCGACAGCGCGTCCGTCCTGCGCCGGCTCGTCGACTCCGAGAACCTGTTCGTCGTCGCGCACGACGACGAGCCCGAGTGGCTGCGGTACCACCACCTCTTCGCCGATCTGCTGCTGGTCGAGCTGCGGGCGTCCCGCCCCGACCTCGAGCCCGGGCTGCGGCGGCGCGCGGCCGAGTGGCACGGGGCCCACGGCGATCCCGACGCCGCGGTGACCCAGGCGCTGGCGGCGGGGGCGCCGGGGCGGGCCGCCGAGCTCGCCTACCGCCACGTCCACTCCCTGGTGCAGCACGGCTCGATCGGGACCATCGAGCGGTGGCTCCGGGGCTTCGCGCCCGACGAGGCCCATCGCCACCCGCTGCTCATGCTGCTGCACGGTTGGCTCGCCCTCGGACAGGGTCGGGTGGATGACGTCCGGCGCTGGCTCGACCTCGTCGCCGGCGCGTCCTGGGACGGCCCCCTCCCGGACGGCACCCCCTCGCTGGCGGTGGCTCGGGCCAGTCTGGCCATGCTCTACTCCGGCGACGGGGTGAAGCAGACGGCGCGCGACGCCCACCTGGTGCGCGAGGCCGGACCGGGCGCGGGACCCTGGTGGAGCACCGCCTGCCTGTTCGAAGCGAACGCCTCGGCTCTGGCCGACCGCGGAGCCGACGCCGTCGCGCTCTACGAGGACGCCGAATTCGCCGCCCGCGGCCACCCTGCGACCCACGTCGTGTACCTGTCGCACCTGGCTTGGGCCCGCTTCCGCACCGGCGACGACCGGGGCGGGTTCGAGGCCGCGTCCGCGGCGTACGCCGGGCTGTGGGCCCACCACCTCGAGGGGTACAACCTGGCGGTCCACGTCCACGCCGTGCACGCGTACGCGGCGGCCCGTCACGGCCGGCGCGGCGACTACGAGGCGGGGGACGAGCGCACCCACGAGCTCATTGCGACCCTCGGTCCCGCCGTGCCCCGGGCCCAGTGCCAGCTGCGGCTCGTCCTGGCCGAAGGCGCCCTCCTGCTCGGCGACACCGAGCGCGCCGATGCACTGGTGGCGGCCGCGGAGCCGTTCCTGGCGGCCGAGCCCGACGCCGTCGTGCTCTGGGACTGGGTCGACGCGCTCACGTCCCGCCTCGCCGAGCGTCGGCGCCGGCAGGGGGCCGTCGATCGCCATCGCCTCACCGACGCCGAGCTCCGGGTCCTCGCCGAGCTGCCCACCCACCGGTCGCTCGAGGAGATCGGCCGTGCGCTGTACATCTCCCGCAACACCGTCAAGACCCACGCCGTCGCCATCTACCGCAAGCTCGGCGTGTCGGGTCGGAGCGCCGCAGTCGAGCGGGCCCGCGTCCTCGGACTCGTCGACGCCGGCTGATCCGCCGCCGGCGACCACCCGATGCGGGCGACGACGGGTGGTGCGATCGGATGCACCATGGTGGAGGTCCACCCCCGGGACGATGGTCGGGCGGCCCATCCCACGTCCCGGCCCGACGAGAAGAGGTCATCGATGGCACCGCGCTTCAACGGACGGATCGAGCTGGACGTCCGTGACTCCGAGCCGGACTGGGCCCCCTTCCTGGCGCCGAGGGCGCCGGAGGGCGCCCCGAACGTGTTGCTGCTGGCCTGGGACGACCTGGGCTTCGCCACCATGGACATCTACGGCGGCCCGGTGCAGTGCCCCAACATGGCTCGCATCGCCGAGCGAGGCGTGGTCTTCTCCAACTTCCACACCACCGCGCTCTGCTCGCCGACCCGGGCCTCGCTGCTGACCGGGCGCAACGCGACCACCAACGGCATGGCGACCATCGCCGAGTTCGCGTCGGGCTTCCCCGGGATCTCCACCCGCATCCCCTTCGAGTCGGGCTTCATCTCCGAGGTGCTCGCCGAGCAGGGCTACAACACCTACTGCGTCGGCAAGTGGCACCTCACCCCCGGCGAGGAGGTCAACGCCGCCGCGTTCAAGGGACGGTGGCCGCTCGGTCGGGGCTTCGAGCGCTTCTACGGCTGGCTCGGCGGCGAGACCAACTCGTACTACCCCGACCTCGTCAGCGACAACCACCAGATCGAGCCGCCGGGCCGACCGGAGGACGGCTACCACCTGGCCGACGACCTGGCCGACAAGGCGGTGCAGCTGATCCGCGACGCCAAGGTCATCGACCCCGACAAGCCCTTCTTCATGTACCTGGCGCCGCAGGCCGGCCATGCCCCCCACCTGGTGCCGCTGGAGTGGGCCGACCGCTACCGGGGCGTGTTCGACGAGGGCTACGAGGCCATCCGCGAGGGCATCCTCGCCCGCCAGATCGAGCTGGGGCTGCTGCCCGAGGGCACCGAGCTCTCGCCCATCAACCCGCACGGCGAGCCCGACCGCACCGGCCCGGACGGCCAGCCGTGGCCGCTGCTCGACACGGTCCGGCCCTGGGACACGCTCACCGACGACGAGCAACGCATGTTCATCCGCATGGCCGAGGTGTTCGCCGGCTACATCTCGTACTACGACGACCGCCTCGGGCGGGTGCTCGACTACTTGGAGGAGTCGGGCCAGCTCGACGACACGCTCATCATCGTCTGCTCGGACAACGGCGCCAGCGGCGAGGGCGGCCCGAACGGCTCGTTCAACGAGTGGCGCTTCTTCAACGGCGTGGCCGACACCGTCGAGACCACGATGCCGCACCTCGACGAGCTGGGCACGCGGGCGTCGAACAACCACTACAACACCGGGTGGGCCTGGGCCCTCGACACCCCCTTCCCCTACTGGAAGCGCTGGGCCGGTGAGGAGGGCGGCACCGCCGACATGCTCGTCGTCTCGTGGCCGGCCAGGATCGCCCCGTCGACCGAGGTGCGCCACCAGTACGTGCACGCGGTCGACGTGGTCCCCACGGTCTACGACCTGCTCGGCATCGAGCCGCCCGAGGTGCTCAGGGGCTACGTCCAGCACCCCATCGAGGGCGAGAGCTTCGCCGCCGCGCTCACCGACAACTCGGCATCCGGCAAGCGGACGCAGTTCTACACGATGCTCGGCCAGCGGGCCCTGTACCACGAGGGCTGGCTGGCCACGACCGTGCACCCGCCGCTGTCGGGCTGGGGCAACTTCATGGCGGACGAGTGGGAGCTGTTCGACCTGGCCAACGACCGGTCCCAGTCCCGGAACGTGGCCGCCGATCACCCGGACCGGCTCGAGCTGATGAAGGGCCTGTGGTTCTACTACGCCGGCCTCTACAACGGCCTGCCCCTCGACGACCGCAGCGCCATCGAGCAGGTGCTGGCCGAGCGGCCGCACGGCGCACCCGATCGCCCGCAGTACGTCTTCTACCCGGGCACGTCGGACGTCCCGGAGTCGGCCGGCCCCATGATCCCCGGCCGGTCGTACGCCGTCGCTGCAGGGGTCGAGGTCGAGGACGGCGCCGAGGGCGTGATCTTCGCCCACGGCGGCGTGCCGGGCGGCCACGCGCTCTACGTGAAGGACGACCTGCTGCACTACACGTTCAACTGGGTGGGCACCGTCCAGCAGGACGTGGTGGCGTCCTCACCCCTCGCCCCGGGCGCCCACACGGTCGTGGCCGAGTTCCAGGCCGCCGGGCCGAACGACGACCCCGCCCAGCCGGGAGCGAAGGGCACGCTCACGCTCTACGTGGACGACGCCGCGGTCGGCTCCGGCGAGATCGTGACCCAGCCGGGCTACTTCTGCCTGACCGGGGACGGCATCTCCGTGGGTCGCGACAGCGGCTCCGCGGTGTCGCCGAACTACGCCGCACCGTTCCCCTTCACCGGTGGCACCATCGACAAGGTCGTCGTGGACGTGTCCGGCGAGCGCTACCTCGACCACGAGGCCACGGTCCGCGGCTGGTTCCTGATCGACTGACCGACTGATCGACTGCCGCTCGGACCGGTGACGGCGGGCACGCCATGATCTCGGCGTGACCGCCGCCACCGTCGCCGCGCTGGGCGCCCTCATCTTCGGGTGGGCCGTCCTCTCGGGCGCGCTCGCCCGCCACAACGTGACGGGGCCACTGGTGTTCACCGCCGCCGGCTACCTCCTCGGCAACGGCGACTGGGGCGTGCTCACCATCGACGTGGACAACGCGGTCATCCACGGGGTGGCCGAGGCCGCCCTCGCCCTGGTGCTGTTCTCCGACGCGTCCCGGATCAACAGCGCCAAGCTCCGCCGCGACCTCGGGGTCCCGTTGCGGCTGCTCGCCATCGGGCTCCCGCTCACGATCCTCGCTGGCACGCTGCTCGCCGGCGTCGCCTTCGGCGGCCTCGCCGGCGGCGTCGCGCTGCTCGTCGGTGCGTCCTTGGCGCCCACCGACGCCGCGCTCAGCGCCGCGGTCATCGAGGACGACCGCGTCCCGCTGCGGCTGCGACGGGCCCTCAACGTGGAGAGCGGGCTCAACGACGGCATCGCCACCCCGGTGGTGACCCTCGGGCTGGCGGCGGCCTCGGCCACCCTGGTCGGCGCCACCCAGACCGACGGGTACCAGCTCACGAGCGCCGCCCGGGAGCTCGGCTCCGGCGCGATCGTCGGTGCCGCCGCCGGGCTGCTGGGCGCCCTCGCCGTCAACCGGGCGGCGCAGCGGGACTGGGTCGCCCCGGGCGGTCGGCGGTTGGCCGCCTTCGGGCTGGCGGTCGCCGCGTTCACCCTCGCCCGGGCCGTCGAGGGCAACGGGTTCATCGCCGCCTTCGTCGCCGGCCTCGCCTTCGGGGCCCTGCTCGACCGGGCCCACACCGACCTCGAGGAGTCGGCCGAGCTCCCCGAGCTGGGGGGCGAGCTGCTCGGCCTCGTCGTGTGGTTCCTGTTCGGGGCCGCCCTCGTGCCCGTGGCGGTCTCGGCGGTCGACGTCTCGATGGGGCTCTACGCCGTGGCCAGCCTCACCGTCGTGCGCATGCTCCCGGTGGCCGTCGCGTTGGTGCGGTCGGGCCTGGACCGCAACAGCGTGGTGTTCCTGGCGTGGTTCGGCCCGCGCGGCCTCGCCTCGGTGGTCTTCGCCGTGCTCGCCCTGGAGGAGCTCGGTGAGGGCAACGCGGTGACCGACCGCGCCATCGGCGCCATCGTGTTGACGGTCCTGCTCAGCGTGATCCTGCACGGGGTCACCGCCGGACCGGGTGCGCGGGCCTACGTCCGGCACGAGCACCAGGTGGCCGAGCCACCGCTCGAGGCCCCCCGGGCCCGTCGCCTCTACTTCCGCCGACCGAGGCCCCCGCATCCGCGTTGAGGCGATCGATCGGCGCCACCGGGCGAGCGCCGTCGCCTTCACCCATCGGTCCGCCACTCAGTGGAAGGTGGCGCCGACGACCTCCCGGAGGTGCCGGCCGGCCTCGACCGGGCCGGTGTCGGCGCGGTCGAGGGCCATGCCGGCGCCCAGCAGGAGGGCGCCGCCGAGCGCTAGCCAGCCCCAGGTGGGCACGCCGGCGGTCACGGCGACCGTCTCGTACACGGTCAGCGCGACGAGCAGCGCGGCGCCGGTCACGAGCGGGCCGAGGGCGCGCTGGCGCCCGCCGACGAGCACGGCCAGCACCCCGACGGCGCCGGCCACCACCCCGTGAACGGCGGCACCGCCGTCCACCCGCTCGGACAGCGCCGCCACGCCGAGGAGGGCCAGGGGTGGGGTGAGGGTGAACCAGGACGACGTGGACCGACGACGCTCGGCCAGGAGGCCGACCACGCCCAGGCCCGCCACGACCGGGACGACGAGGGCGTCGGCGGCGTCGATGGCCGCCTGGTCGAGGTGCCACCAGTAGCCGACCGCCATGGTGGTGCCGCCGACCCCGGCGGCCAGTGGGGCGCCCCAGAGCAGCGCGGCCAGGACGAGCAGACCGCCGACGACGAGCAGGGCGGTCGCGCCCGTCGACGGCTCACCCACGGCGAGCACCGTGCCCGTCGCCGCCAGCGCCGCGGCCACCGCACCCGCCGGCGGTGCCCAGCGGCGGGGGAGCCGGGTGGCGGCGACCAGTGGGGCCACCGCGGTGCCCAGGGTGACCAGGCCCGCGACCTCGACCGTCGCGCCGAGCGCGAGCGCGGCTGAGGCGACGGCGACGGGTGCCGCCACCGCGTCGAGCCCGGCGAGCGCCGGCTGGCGCAGGCGTAGCGCCTCGGCCAGGACGAGCAGCGTGAGCAGCCCGGCGAACCCGGCGGTGAACCACGGGTGCTCGGCCACCAGCCCGAGGGCGGACGGCAGCAGCAGCACCGAGGCGACCCGTGGGAGCGCGCCGAGGGCGGGCGTCCGGTCCGAGTGGGTGCGATCGAGGGCGACGCCGAGCACCCACGCGATGGTGAGCAGCGCGACCAGGGTGGTCCGGAGGCCGACGTCGACCGACACGGCCGCGCCCACCACGGCGGGGACCAGCACCGCCAGCAGGGCGAGGGGCAGCGTCGCCTCGACGACCCAGTCGGCGCGCCGGCTGGCGCGCACGGCGCCGAGCGCGCACCAGGCCGTGACCACGCTGCCGGGCAGCACCAGCAGGAGCACCCAGCCGTCGGCGAACCACCCGACGCCCGTCGCCGCCACCACGGTCCCGACGACGGCGCCCGCTCCGAGCACGGGCGAGCGCTCGAGGCGGGCGGCGATGCCGAGCACGACCGCGGCCACCATTCCGGTGACCGTGAGCACCACCTCCGTGGCGGCGCCGCTGCGGACGAGCAGGGCCGCCACGTCGACGGGCACGAGGAAGGCGCCCAGGTGGAAGACCGCGGTGGCGGTGGACGGGAAGGTCCGCCGCCCGAGGCGGCCCGCGGCGAGCAGGATCGCGGTGCACCCGCCGACGATCGCCACCTTCACGCTCTCGGGCAGCTGACCCCACCGCACCGCGACGAACACCACGGCCGCGGCGAAGAGGAGGAACGCGCCCGTCGCCGCGACGAGCAGGGCGCCCGCGCGCCCGCCGCCATCGTCAACCGAGGCCGCCGCCGGCGGGGGCGACGGGGTCGGGGAGGTGGCGCCGGGCGGCGGAGGGAGAACCGGAGGGACGGTCGGTGCAGGCATGGCCTGACGATGCGCGTCGTGGGGCTCCGCGACCATCGGGGGAACCCCCCAAAGCCGCCTGGGGGGGCCGGTGGGGTCGTCGCGTCAGTCGATGCCGTGCTCGACCGCGAAGCGCACCAGTTCCTGCCGGCGGTTGAGGTGGAGCTTGGCGAGGATGTTGCGCACGTGGTTCTCGACCGTCTTCGGGGAGATGTGCAGCTCCTCGCCGATCTCCTTGTACGTGTGGCCCCGGGCGACGTGCTGGAGCACCTCGCGCTCTCGGTCCGACAGCGCCTCGGTGGGCCCGCTGGCCTTCGACAGGCGCCGGAACTCGCCGAGGACCAGCGATGCCAGCTGCGGCGAGAACACCGGCTCGCCCTGCGCCGCCCGCCACAAAGCCCGGCGCAGTTCGTCGGGCGGCGTCGACTTCACCAGGTAGCCCACCGCCCCGGCGGCGACCGCGTCGAGCAGGTCGCGCTCGGCCTCGGACACCGTGAGCATCACGATGCGGCTCTCCTCGCCACAGGTGCGCACCACGTGGAGGCCGCCGCCGGCGCCCATGTGCAGGTCGCAGAGCACGAGGTCGGGCCGCTCGCGGCGGATGACGGTCACCGCCTCGGCGCCGTCGCCCGCCTCACCCACGACCCGGAAGTTCTCCCCGAGGTCGGCGCGCAGTCCCGAGCGCCAGATGGGATGGTCGTCGGCCACGACGACGCGGACCGGACCGAGCGCGCCGCGACGCTCGGGTACCGGTCCTGGCTCGGCCATGGCCCCGATTGAACCAGCCCTCACCGGCCGGCGGGCGCCCAGAGGCGGATCTCGGCCCCGCGACCCGGTCGGCCGTCCACCTCGACCCGGCCGCCGACATCGGCCAGGCGGGCCCGGATCGACCGGGTGATCCCGGTGCCCTCGACGGTCGCCGTCGGGTCGAAGCCAGGACCGTCGTCCTTGACCGAGCAGAAGACCTCGTCGCCCGCGGGGCCCTCCGCCGGCTCGGCGTAGACGACCACCCGCGGGGCGCCGCCGTGGCGGCCGGCGTTGGCCAGGGCCTCGCCCGCCGCCCCGGCGAGGGCGGTGACCACTGCGGGCGACGGCTCGGGGAGATCGTCGGCGAGCACGACCTCGGCGCGCCCGCCGTAGCGGCGCTCGTAGCGCGCCGCCGCCGCCCGAAGGGCCACGGCCAGCCCCTCGGGCGTGGCGCTGCGGCCGGCGAGGAAGTCGCGGAGCTCGCGCTCCTGCTCGCGGGCCAGGCGGGCGAGGTCGGGGTCGTCGCTGCGTCGTTGCACCACCGCGAGCGTCTGGAGGACGCCGTCGTGGAGGGTGGCGGCGACCTCGGCCCTGGCCTCGGCGAGGGCGATGTCGCGCTCGGCGGCGCGCAGGCGGGCGGCGGCGAACCCGGCGGCGCCGCCGGCCAGGGCGTAGAGCACGATCGTCGACACGGCCGACAGGGTGCGGCCGTCGGTCCAGGCCCCGCCGGCCACCAGGTCGCCCCCGAGCCGGGCCAGGCCGACCACGACGCCGCTCGCGGCGCCGGCCAGCGACCCGCCGGCGATGCCCGCCGACAGGATCCCCGCCAGCGGCCAGGCCGAGCCGAGCGACTGGGAGTGCCCGTCGGCGTACGCGATGGGGTCGGCGACCGAGAGGCCGACCGCCACGACCAGCTCGGTGGCCACCACCGCCGGGCGGAGCAGGCGCTCGGGATCCGAGCGCAGCAGCACCGTGTCGGCCACGGTGACGAGCAGCGCCGCGGCCACCAGCACGAGGGCCACCTCCGGCCGCTCGAGCTCGTCACGGTCGACGACCACCACCACGGCCATCCACGCCCACGCCGCCCATCGGTACGCGGTGACGCCCGTGAGCATCCCCGTCGTCAGCGACGACCCCGACGCGTCCACGGTGCCGACGCTACGCCGGACGAGCGCCGAGGGGTGCGCCCCGAGGGGTGACTAGGCCGCGGCGCGGACGCCGGCGAGGAGGTGCTGTGCGGCCTCGCCCAGCCGCAGGGCGGCGGTGGCGTGGGGGAGGGGGTGCAGGCTCTCGATGGCCGACTGGGCGTAGGCCGCCGCGGTCTCGAGGGAGGAGGCGACGGCACCGTCGGACCGGACCATCGACCGGGCCTGGTCGAGCGAACCCGCCTCCAGCGGGCCACCGAGCAGGCCGGCGAGGTCGGGGGCGGTGCCGGCGGCCATCGTGCGGATCACGGGCAGGGTGTAGACGCCCTCCACGAGGTCGTGGCCCGAGGGCTTGCCCAGCTGCTCGTCGGTGGCGGTGACGTCGAGGATGTCGTCGACGATCTGGAAGGCCATGCCGAAGCGCAGGCCGAACTCGGTGAGGGCGTCGACCTCCTCGCGCGGCAGGTCGCCGACGAGGGCGCCGACCCGGCACGCGGTGGCGAACAGCGAGGCGGTCTTGCCCTCGATGGAGGAGAGGTAGTCGGCCTCGGTGCGGCCCACGTTGTAGGTGTCGCGCAGCTCGCGGACCTGGCCCTCGCAGAGGCGGCCGATGGTGGCGGCGAGCAGGGCGGCGACCTCGACGCCGAGGGAGGCCGCGATCTCGGAGGCCCGGGCCAGCAGGAAGTCGCCGGCGAGGATGGCCTGGAGGTTGCCCCACTTGGCGTTCACGCTCTCGACCGTGCGCCGGGTGGTGGCCTCGTCCATGACGTCGTCGTGGTAGAGCGAGCCCAGGTGCACGAGCTCGACCGCGACGGCACCCATCACCACGTCGTCGGAGACGGCGTCGACGTCGTCGTCGGTGTTCGTGGCCGCGGCGGCCAGGGCGAACGCCGGGCGCACCCGCTTGCCGCCGGCGGTGATCAGGTGGCTGGCGACCTCGGTGAGGAAGGGGTCGTCGGATCGGACCGACTCCCGCAGGGCCACCTCGACGCGCGCGAGCCCCGCCTGCATCCCCGGGATCGCGAGCAGCGGGTTCTCGGCCATCGGAGCCGAGCGTATTCGGGTCCACCCATCTCCCCCCAACCCTCCAGAGCGGGGTGGTTTCGTCCGACGCGTGTGGGGAGGGAGCCGACCGGTAGACTCGGCTCACGTAACCCCTGTTGGTAGGGAGGCAGGTCTCTTGTTCGAACGGTTCACCGATCGAGCCCGTCGAGTCGTCGTGCTTGCTCAGGAAGAAGCGCGGCTGCTCAACCACAACTACATCGGCACCGAGCACATCCTGCTCGGGCTGATCCACGAGGGCGAGGGCGTGGCTGCGAAGGCGCTGGAGTCGCTCGGCATCTCCCTCGAGGCGGTGCGCAGCCAGGTCGAGGAGATCATCGGCCAGGGCGGCTCGTCGCCCAGCGGGCACATCCCCTTCACCCCCCGGGCCAAGAAGGTCCTCGAGCTGTCGCTCCGCGAGGCGCTCCAGCTCGGCCACAACTACATCGGCACCGAGCACATCCTCCTCGGCCTCATCCGTGAGGGCGAGGGCGTGGCCGCCCAGGTGCTGGTCAAGCTCGGCGCCGACCTCTCCCGGGTCCGCCAGCAGGTCATCCAGCTGCTCTCGGGCTACTCCGGCCCCGGCGGCCAGGAGAAGGCCAGCGCCAGCACCGGCCAGGGCAGCGAGGCCGGCGCCCAGTCGGGTTCGCTCGTGCTCGACCAGTTCGGCCGCAACCTGACCCAGCTCGCCCGCGACAAGAAGCTCGACCCGGTCATCGGCCGGGCCCGCGAGACCGAGCGGGTCATGCAGGTGCTCTCCCGCCGCACCAAGAACAACCCGGTGCTGATCGGCGAGCCCGGCGTCGGCAAGACCGCCATCGTGGAGGGCCTGGCCCAGGCCATCGCCGCGGACAACGTCCCCGAGACGCTGACCAACAAGCAGCTCTACACCCTCGACCTCGGCGCCCTGGTGGCCGGCTCCCGCTACCGCGGCGACTTCGAGGAGCGCCTGAAGAAGGTGCTGAAGGAGATCCGCACCCGCGGCGACATCATCCTCTTCATCGACGAGATCCACACCCTCGTGGGTGCGGGCGCGGCCGAGGGCGCCATCGACGCGGCCTCGATCCTCAAGCCCATGCTCGCCCGCGGTGAGCTCCAGACCATCGGCGCCACCACCCTCGACGAGTACCGCAAGCACCTCGAGAAGGACGCCGCCCTCGAGCGCCGCTTCCAGCCCATCAAGGTGGAGGAGCCCACCGTGGCCCACACCATCGAGATCCTGAAGGGCCTGCGCGACCGCTACGAGGCCCACCACCGGGTCACCATCACCGACCAGGCCCTCGTGGCCTCGGCCAACCTGGCGGATCGCTACATCTCCGACCGCCACCTCCCGGACAAGGCCATCGACCTCATCGACGAGGCCGGCGCCCGCCTGCGCATCAAGCGCATGGAGACCCCGCCGGACTTCAAGGAGCTCGAGAACCAGATCGCCCTGGTCGTCCAGGAGAAGAAGGAGGCCGTCGAGGCCCAGAACTTCGAGAAGGCCGGCCAGCTCCGCGACAAGGAGAAGGAGCTCCTCTCCCAGCGCGAGGAGAAGGAGTCCGAGATGAAGGCCTCGGGCGTCGACCTCTTCGACGAGGTCGACGAGGAGGCCATCGCCGAGGTCCTCTCGATCTGGACGGGCATCCCGGTCTACAAGCTCACCGAGGCCGAGACCGCCAAGCTCCTCCGCATGGAGGACGAGCTCCACAAGCGGGTCATCGGCCAGGAGTCGGCCATCAAGGCCGTGTCCCAGGCCATCCGCCGCACCCGTGCCGGCCTGAAGGACCCGAAGCGCCCCAGCGGCTCGTTCATCTTCCTCGGCCCCTCGGGCGTCGGGAAGACCGAGCTCGCCAAGACGCTGGCCGAGTTCCTCTTCGGTGACGAGCAGTCGCTCATCCAGCTCGACATGTCGGAGTACATGGAGAAGCACACGGTCAGCCGCCTGGTGGGCTCGCCCCCCGGCTACGTGGGCTACGAGGAGGGCGGCCAGCTCACCGAGGCCGTGCGCCGCAAGCCCTTCTCCGTCGTGCTCTTCGACGAGATCGAGAAGGCCCACCCCGACGTGTTCAACACGCTGCTCCAGATCCTGGAGGAGGGCCGCCTCACCGACTCGCAGGGCCGTTCGGTGGACTTCCGCAACACCGTGCTGATCATGACCTCCAACCTCGGCACGGCCGACCTGCGCAAGTCCCGCCTGGGCTTCGGCACCAACGAGGGCGCCGTCACCTACGAGCGCATGAAGGAGAAGGTCAACGACGCCCTGAAGCAGCACTTCCGGCCGGAGTTCCTCAACCGCATCGACGACACGATCGTGTTCCACGAGCTGTCGCGCGACGAGGTCATCCAGATCGTCGACCTGATGATCAAGCGCCTCACGGTGCAGCTCCAGGGTCAGGGCCTCGGCCTCGAGCTCACCGACGCGGCCAAGGTCAAGCTGGCCAACGAGGGCTACGACCCCACCATGGGCGCCCGCCCGCTGCGCCGGGCCATCCAGCGCCTGGTCGAGGACCCGGTCTCGGAGCGGCTGCTCTGGAAGGAGTTCCGCGCCGGTCAGATCATCGTGGTGGACGCCGAGGTCGACCCCGAGTCGGCCAACGGCGAGACGGTCATCACCTTCACGCCCCGTGAGGGCTTCGAGCCGCCGAGCCTGGAGATGGCCGAGGCGGCCGAGGGCGTCGCTCCCGCTGCGGAGTAGCCCACCCTGAGCACAACCGAACGTCCGAGCTCGACGCCACCACGGTCCGCGATGCGGCCGGGCTGGCGTCGAGCTCGCGTTTCGCTCGCGGTCGCGGCGCTACTGGTCGTGGCCGCGGCCTGTCAGGCCGACGCCACCGTCGACCTGACCCTGGCCGAGGACGGCTCGGGCGAGGTGGCGGTCACCGTCACACTGGACGCCGACGCCGCCGATCGGGTACCCGACCTGGCCGACGACCTGCGGGTGCGCGACCTCGAGGCCAGTGGCTGGGAGGTGACCGGCCCGGACCCGACCGAGGACGGCGGGGTGACCATCGAGGCCCGCAAGCCCTTCGCCACCCCCGAGCAGGGGCGGGCGGTGCTCCGCGAGGTCGGCGGGCGGGGCGGGATCCTGCGGGCCATCGAGCTTCGGCGGGACCACACCTTCGGCGAGACCACCTGGACCTTCGGCGCCGGGCTCGACCTGTCGGCGGGCCTGGGCGGCTTCAGCGACGAGGACCTCGATGCCGTGCTCGGCGCTGACGCCTTCGGCCTCGACCAGGCCGCGCTCGAGGAGGAGCTCGGCGAGCCACTGCCGGACACCATGAGCGTGACCGTGGAGGCCCACCTGCCCGATGGTGAGTTCACCACGAACGGTGACGCGACCGGGGCGACGTCGGCCCGCTGGTCGGCCGACCTGGGCGACGAGCCCGTGCGCATGGCCGCCGAGTCGAGCGAGCGCGACACGACGGTCTGGATCCTGGTCGGCGTGGCGGCGGGCGCGCTCGTGCTGCTGGTCCTGCTCCTCGTGTTCCGCCTGATCCGCGGCGCGTACCGCCGCCGTCGTCAGCGCCGGGAGGCGGACCCGGCGACCTAGGGTCTTTCGGCCCAAGTCGGGTCGCTGACGTGTCGATGACAGAGGGGTGCCGCACCCGATCCGCCGTCGCCTCGAGCCGGGGCTCGTGGCCGTGGTGGGGTTGGTGGTCGGGGCGCTCGTCCTCGGCCTGGCTCCGGCCGGCGCGACGACCGGCGCGACGTCGGGGGCGGACGCCGACGTCGTGGTCACCACCGACGTCGTCTACGGGGAGGCGCCGGACGAGGTGGGCGCCCCCGAGACGCTGCGGCTCGACCTCTACGACCCGGTCGGGGTCGCGGGCACCCGGGCGGCCCTCGTCGTCGTCCACGGCGGGGGCTTCGACCGGGGGGACAAGGCCGACCCGGTCTACGTGGGCATGGCGCAGGCCTTCGCCGCCCAGGGCCTCGTGGTGGCGGTGGTGGACTATCGCCTGCGGGCCGACGCCTACCCCGACTACCCCGTGGCCTCGCTCGATGCCCAGCACGACGTGCAGGCCGCGGTCCGGTGGCTGCGGGCCCACGCCCCCGAGCTGCGGGTCGACCCCGGCCGCATCGCGGTGACCGGGCACTCCGCCGGGGCCATCGCCGCGCTGCGGGTCGGCACCCACCCCGAGGACCCGGGGGAGAGCGGCACGCCGGAGCAGCCCTCGGCGGTGGCCGGGGTGCTCGGGGTGTCGGGCTTCCTGCCCGGTGAGGTGGGCGAGGCGACGCCGCCCGTCCGTCTGCTGCACGGCACCGTCGACCCACTGATCCCGCTGTCGTGGGCGGACGACACGTGCAAGCGCTGGGAGGTCGCCGGCGGCGACTGCGGCATCGTCACCTACGAGGGGGCCTCGCACGACGCCACCGCGTTCTTCGACCCCGCCTCGCCGGAGGTGACCGACTTCCTGGACTGCACCGTCGGGGGCCCGGTGGCGTTCGCCGACGTGATCCCCGGCTCGGCGCGGGCGCGGACGGTCGCCTGGGCCACGGGCGTCGGCGTCCTCAACGGGGCCGTGACCGGGCCCCTCGACCCGGCCGCGGCGGTCACCCGCGGCCAGTTCTCGGCCTGGACCTGGCGCTGGGCCGGTCGCCCGGCGCCCGACGACCTCGCCCGCTCGGGCGGCGACCCCGCCGTGGACTGGGTGGTCGCCGGCGGCGTGCTCCACGCCCGGAGCGACGGCACCTTCAACCGACGGCGGGCACTGACGCGAGGGGCGGCGGCACGGGCCCTGTGGCGCCTGGCCGGCCGGCCCGCCGCGCCACCGTCGGCGGTGGAGGGCCTCGACCCCCTCGCCAAGGAGGCGCCGGCGGTCGACTGGCTGGCCGCCCAGGGCGCCGACGGCCTGGTGGTCGGCGGCGTGTTCCGGGCCGATGCCCCGGCCCGCCGGGCCCAGCTCCTCGCGGTGCTGCGCCAGCTCTCGGCGGCGCCGGGCGCCGCGGTCGACGGCTCCGTGGAGGGCGCCGTCGCCGCCTGCCCCGCCCCCTGAGGCCCGGGGACCGCGAACCTGTCACACCCGCGTCGTACATTTGTTCGCATGGCTCGGACCAAGACCGTCTTCCGGTGCGGCGAGTGCGGCGGCGAGGCGCCCCGCTGGCTCGGCCGCTGCCCGTCGTGCGACGCCTGGAACACCCTGGTCGAGGAGCTCGACGAGCCCACCGCGGTGGCGCCCGTGGCCCGCCGCTCCGGCGCCGGCCCCATGCCCATCGACGAGGTGCCCGCCGACGAGTGGGTGGCGGTGCCCACCGGGATCGAGGAGCTCGACCGGGTGCTCGGCGGCGGCCTGGTCCCCGGGTCGGTCACCCTCCTCGGCGGCGAGCCCGGCATCGGCAAGTCCACCCTCCTCCTCCAGGCGGCCGTGGCGCGCGCCGCGGCGGGCGACCGGGTGCTCTACGTGTCCGCGGAGGAGTCCCGCCAACAGGTGCGGCTGCGGGCCGGCCGGCTCGGGGCCCTCGACCCCAACCTGTGGCTGGTGGCCGACACGAGCCTGCCGGTGGTGCTCGGCGACCTGGCCGAGACCCGGCCGGCGCTGGTCATCGTCGACTCGGTGCAGGCCCTCGCCGACCCGCAGCTCTCGTCGGCGCCCGGCTCGGTCGCCCAGGTGCGCCACGTGGCCGCCCGGCTCGTGGCCGAGGCCAAGCAGCGAGGGGTCGCCATCGTGCTCGTCGGTCACGTCACCAAGGACGGCGCGCTGGCCGGGCCCCGGGTGCTCGAGCACGTGGTCGACACCGTCTGCACCTTCGAGGGCGAGCGCCACCACGCCCTGCGCCTGCTCCGGGCGGTGAAGCACCGGTTCGGCCCCACCCACGAGCTCGGGCTGTTCCAGATGACCGGCGAAGGCCTCCAGGGCGTGCCCGACCCGAGCAGCCTGTTCCTGTCCGACCGGCGCCGCGGCGTCCCTGGGTCGGTGGTCGTGCCCACGCTCGACGGCAACCGGCCGCTGCTGGTGGAGATCCAGGCCCTCGTCACCGGCTCCGACCTGGGCAACCCCCGCCGGTCCGCCCAGGGGGTCGACGGGGGCCGCCTCAACATGGTGCTGGCCGTGCTCGAGGAGCGGGCCGGGCTGTCCGTCGCCCGGTCCGACGTCTACGCCCTCGCCGCCGGCGGTCTCCGGGTCACCGAGCCCGGGGCCGACCTCGCGCTGGCGTTGGCGGTGGTCTCCGCCTCGATCGACGTGCCCCTCGACGAGGGCGTGGTGGTCTGCGCCGAGCTCGGCCTCGGCGGCGAGCTGCGCCAGGTGGCCCGGCTCGACCGGCGCCTGGCCGAGGCCGCCCGCCTCGGCTTCGGGCTCGCCCTCGTGGCCCCCGACAGCCCGGCGGCGCCACCGGGCCTGCGCACCATCGAGGCCGCCACCATCGCCAACGCGGTCCGGCTCTGCGCCGGCGGCGGCCTCGGTCGGGTGCTCGCGCCGGCCGGCTGAGCACCGCCCGCCGGGCCGCCCTCCCCCGAACCCCAGATACCCCGGGCACTACACTCGTTCCGTGGCGCAGCCGAGCGAAGGCCTCCGTGCCGCCCTGGCGGCGTCGGCGCCCGGCCGTCCGCTGCGCGAGGGGCTCGACCGCATCCTGCTGTCCGGGATGGGCGCGCTGATCGTGGTGGGCGACGGCCCCGACGTGCTCAACCTCTGCTCGGGCGGCTTCCTGCTCGACGCCGCGTTCACCCCGCAGCGCCTGTTCGAGCTGGCCAAGATGGACGGCGCCATCATCCTGGCGCCCGACGCCAGCCGCATCGCCCGGGCCAACGTGCACCTGGTCCCCAACCCCAACGTGCCCA
This sequence comes from Acidimicrobiales bacterium, assembly GCA_041908445.1. Lineage (GTDB taxonomy): Bacteria > Actinomycetota > Acidimicrobiia > Acidimicrobiales > DATDAH01 > JAEUJM01. The sequence goes on from JAYRFK010000010.1 coordinate 88,356, forward strand.
CCTCGGAGACCGGCACCCGCCACCGCACGGCCGAGCGGGTGGCGCGCTCGATCAACGTGCCGGTGATCTCGGTCTCCGAGCGCATGGCGGTCATCGCGGTCTACGTGGGCGACGAGAAGCACCCGCTCGAGCCGATCCCCCGGCTGCTCGACCGCTCGAACCAGGCCCTCCAGACCCTCGAGCGCTACCGCACCCGCCTCGACGCCGTGTCCCGGTCGCTGTCCGCCCTCGAGGTGGAGGACCTCGTCACCCTGCGCGACGTGGTCAGCGTCATCCAGCGGGCCGAGATGGTCCAGCGCATCGCCGAGGAGATCGACAGCCACATCGTCGAGCTCGGCGAGGACGGCCGCCTGGTGCGCCTCCAGCTCGAAGAGCTCTACTCCGGCGTCGCCTCGGACCGTCGCCTCGCGGTCGCCGACTACTTCGCGCCCGGCGACGGCTACGGGCTCGAGCAGGCGCTCGACGCCCTGTCGTAGCTCTCCACCGAGGACCTCCTCGACCAGAAGGCCGTGGCCGCCACCTTGAACCTGCCCGGCGCCGAGGACGAGGTCGACCTCGACCTCGGGGTCCAGCCGCGCGGCCACCGGCTGCTGGCCAAGATCCCCCGGCTGCCCGAAGCGGTCATCGCCAACGTGGTCGAGCGCTTCGGCGACCTGCAGAAGATCATGCGGGCCACCATCGCCGACCTCGACGACGTGGACGGCGTGGGCGAGACCCGGGCCCGCGCCATGAAGGACGGCCTCGCCCGCCTGGCCGAGACGTCCATCCTCGACCGCTACGGCTGACCCGACCCGACCCGGCCGACCACCCGCCCCGCCGCCTGCCCGCCCCGTGAGGTCTCTCCCATGATCGAGCACGTCACCCTGCCCTCGGGCGTCCCCGCCCGCCTGGCCCGCCCGGCGAGCGGCGAGGCCACCGCCGGCCTCGTGATCGCGCCCGACATCGGCGGCCTGCGCCCGCTCTTCGACGATCTCTGCCAGCGTCTCGCCGACGAGAACGGTTGGGTCGTCTGCGCCCCCGAGCCCTTCCCCGGCCGGGAGCAGATGAAGCTCGACGAGCGCATGGCCGCGATGACGGGCCTGGTCGACGGCACCCAGGTCGGGGCGCTGGTCGAGGCCGCCGACGCGACCGGGGCCGAGCGGGTCGGCCTGGTCGGGTTCTGCATGGGCGGCATGTACGCGCTCAAGGCGTCGGGCACCGGCCGCTTCTCGCGCTGCGTCGCGTTCTACGGGATGATCCGCGTCCCCGAGGACTGGCAGAGCGAGGGCCAGGGCGAGCCCCTCGACGCGGTCACCACCCCGGGGGCGTCCCCGGTGCTGGCCATCGTGGGCACCAACGACCCGTACACGCCGGCCGGCGACGTCGACGACCTCGAGGCCACCGGTGCCGAGGTGGTCCGCTACGAGGGCGCCGAGCACGGCTTCGTGCACGACCCGAGCCGCCCCGCCCACCGCCCCGACGACGCCGCCGACGCCTGGCGCCGCGCCATCGCCTTCCTCGACGGCCGATGACGATCCGCGCGCTCAGCGGGCGCGGATCTCCATCTGCTGGCGGTTGGTGATCGTGTAGCCGCCGTCGTCGGGCTCGAGCCAGCCCAGACGGATGAACGAGGCGATGGCCTTGTTGACCCGCTCGCGAGAGGCGCCGACCATGCCGGCGAGCTCCTCCTGGGTGATGGGGAGCTCGAAGTGGTCGCTCTCGCCGGCCAGCTCGAGCAGGCGCTTGGCGGTGCGGCCGGTGACGTCGAGGAACACCGAGTCGGCGAGGGCCTCGTCGGTGACGCGCAGGCGGCTGGCAAGGAGCTCGACGACCTTCCACAGGTGGCCGGGCTCCTCCTCGAAGATCCGCTTCAGCGGCTCGTAGGGGATGCAGATGAGCTGCGATTCCTCGAGCGCCCGGGCCTCGGCCGAGCGTGGGAGCCCGTCGAAGAGCGGCATCTCGCCGAACAGGTCACCCGGTTCCATGAGGGCGATGAGCGACTCGCGCCCGTCCTCGGACTTGTTGGCGATGGCCACGCGGCCGCTCGACACCACGTAGAGCTGCTCCGGCTCGTCGTCGAGGGAGAACACGGCATCGCCGCGCTCGAAGTCGATCAGGGTCGCGGCGGCACTGATGGCCGAGAGCGCGTCGGGGCCCAGGTCGCGGAAAAGCACGACGTCACGCAGCACCCCCTGGTCCACCATGGCGTTCGTCATCGTAGATTGCTAGCCGTGCCGTCGTCCCCTCCGCCCGCGCCCGACGCCTGGGCGGTCGTCGTGGCCGCCGGGTCCGGCACCCGCTTCGGTGCCCCCAAGCAGTTCGAGCCCTTGCGCGGCCGGCGGGTGATCGACTGGTCACTGGCGGCGGCCCGTGCCGCCTGCGCCGGCGTCGTCTGCGTGCTCCCGCCCGACCACGACGGCAGCGAGGACGGCGCCGACGTCTGCGTGTCCGGCGGGGCCACGCGCTCCGAATCGGTGCGCGCCGGGCTCGACGCGGTGCCCGACGACGTCGCCCTCATCGTGGTCCACGACGCCGCCCGCCCCGTGGCCCCCGTGTCGCTCTTCCACGACGTGATCGCCGCCGTCCGCGACGGCGCCGACGCCGCCGTCCCCGGCGTGGCCGTGCACGACACCATCCGCCACGCCGAGCAGGGCGTGGTCGACCGGGCCCACCTCGTGGCGGTGCAGACCCCCCAGGCCTTCCGGGCCGCGTCGCTGCGGGCCGCACACGCCTCGGGTGGTGAGGCCACCGACGACGCTTCGCTCGTCGAGGCCGCAGGTGGCACGGTGGTCGTCGTGCCCGGCCGCTCGCACAACCTCAAGATCACCGACCCGGGCGACCTCCGCATCGCCGCGGTGCTGCTCGACGAGGCCGACGCGTGAGCCCGAGGGACGAGGGCGTGGCCCCGGCCTGCGTGATCGGCACGCAAGAGCACGCGGCCCGGCGCGGAACGAGCCAGGAGCGGGGAACATGACCGTGGGTGTCCCGGCGGCGGGCATCCGGGTGGGGCAGGGCTTCGACCTGCACCCTTTCCTCGGCGCCGACGAGGACCCAGGCGACCGGGTGCTCACCCTCGGGGGCGTGACCTTCGCGGGCGAGACCCCGCTGCGGGGCCACAGCGACGCCGACGCCGCCGCCCACGCCTGCGCCGACGCCCTGCTGGGCGCCGCCGGCCTCGGCGACATCGGTCAGCACTTCCCCGACACCGACCCGGCCTGGGCCGGCGCCGACAGCCTGCGCCTCCTCGCCGAGGTCGCGGATCGGGTGCGGGCCGCGGGCTGGCAGCCCGCCAACGTCGACTGCACGGTCGTGGCCGAGCGCCCCAAGCTGGCCCCGCACCGCGACGCCATGCAGGCCAACCTCACCGAGGCGGTCGGCGCCCCGGTCTCGGTCAAGGCCACCCGGGCCGAGGGCCTCGGCGCCGTCGGCCGGGTCGAGGGCATCGCCTGCTTCGCCGTCGCCCTCCTCGTGGCGGCCGACGCCGACGCCGACGCCGCGACCGACGCATGAGCCACTCGACCCCGGATCTCTTGGTGAGAAACCCCCTGTCGGGGGGTTTCTCAACAGGAATTCCTGAAGGAGAGCAGCGATGAGCCCGCCGAAGCAGGGTCGTGGAGGCCGCCGCTCGTCCTCCGGGTCGGGCGGCGGCCGTTCCGGTGGCGGCGGCCGGGGTGGGCCCAAGGGGCCGCCGCGCGGCCGCTCGAAGCCGGGCAGCCGGGGCGCGGATCGCAGCGGCGCCCGGGTCGGCGCCCCCAGCGCCCGCCCACCGCGGGCCGGGGCCAAGGCGAAGTCCGACCGCGGCCTCGGCGGCGAGCAGGTCGAGGGCCGCCAGTCCGTCCGCGAGCTGCTGCTCGCCGGCCGGCGCAAGGCCCTCGAGGTCGTGTTCTCCTCGGGCCTCGACGACGCCCCCATCCTCGACGACATCATCGACCTCGCCGACGAGAACAAGGTGCCGATGCGGGAGATCTCCCGCGGCAAGTTCGACGCCCTCACCCGCACCGAGTCGTCCCAGGGTGTGCTGGCCATGGCCCAGCCCGTCCCCGAGCACGACCTCGACGACCTGGCCCGGGCCGTCGATCCGGTCACCGGCCAGAACCCGTTCCTGCTGCTGGTCGACGGCGTCACCGACCCCGGCAACCTCGGCGCCCTGCTGCGCTCGGCGGAGTGCGCCGGCGTCACCGGTGTGATCCTGCCCAAGCACCGGGCCGTCCACCTCTCGCCCACGGTCACCAAGGCCGCCGCGGGCGCCATCGAGCACCTGCCCATGGGCCTCGTCGCCGGCCTCCCCGCGGCCATCACCCGGCTCCGCGAGCTCGGCGTGTGGGTGGTCGGCCTCGACGGCGCCGCCGACGACTCGCTGTTCGACCTCAACCTCGCCACCGAGCCCGTGGCCCTCGTCATGGGCAGCGAGGGCAAGGGCCTGTCCCGCCTGGTGGCCCAGCGCTGCGACTCGGTGGTGTCGATCCCGCTCCGCGGCGCCCTCGGCTCGCTGAACGTCAGCGCCGCCGGCACCCTCGCCTGCTACGAGGTCGCCCGCCGGCGCCGCTGACCGCCTCGCTTCCCCCCTTCTGGTCACGAATTCGCGGCGCAGATGTCGCGTTCGCGTGACCAGAACGGGTGTGGTGGTTCAGCCGGCGGCGTCGGCGAGGGCCCGCCACACCCGCTCGGGCGTGCAGGGCATGTCGACGTGGCGCACGCCCAGGTGGGCGAGGGCGTCGACGACCGCGTTCTGCACCGCCGGCGTGGCCCCGATGGTGCCGGACTCGCCGATGCCCTTGGCCCCGAGCTCGTTGTAGGGCGTCGGGGTCTCCATGGGGATGCGCTCGAAGAGCGGCAGCTCGGTGGCGGTGATGATCGGGTAGTCCATGAACGTCGTGGTCAGCGGGTTGCCGTCCTCGTCGTAGCGGATCTCCTCCATCAGGGCCTGGGCCGCGCCCTGGGCGAGGCCGCCGTGCACCTGGCCGTCGGCCAGCAAGGGGTTGAGGATGGTGCCGGCGTCGTCCACCGCCACGAGGCGGACCAGCTCGACCATGCCGGTCTCGGTGTCGACCTCGACGACGGCGACGTGGGCGCCGAAGGGGAACGTCGGTCCCGGCGCGGTGAAGTCGGACACGCCGACGATGGGCGTGGCGTCGGCCACGGCCTTCGCCGCCACCTCGTCCCAGCCCACCGACACCGCGGGCACGCCGGCCACGTGGAAGCGGCGGCGACCGTCGTCGCCGGGCTCGCCCAGCACGAGGTCGTCGGGGTTGGCCTCGAGCAGGTCGGCGGCGGCCTCCCGGGCGAGGTCCTCGAGCTTGCCGGCGGCGTCGTGGATGGCCGAGCCGGCGATCTGGGCCGATCGGGAGCCGCCCGTCACCGAGCCGCTGGGGATCTCGTCGGTGTCGCCGAAGATGACCTCGACGGCGTCGATGGGCACGCCGAGGCGGTCGGCCACGAGCATGGCCCACGCCGTCTTGTGGCCCTGGCCGTAGGGGCTCGAGCCGGTGCGGGCGAGGAAGGTGCCGTCGGCGCGGAGCTCGACCGAGCCGAACTCCGAGCCGCCGCCGAGGGCGGTGATCTCCACGTACACGGCCAGCCCGATGCCCAGGGCCCGGGTCGAGCCCGCCGCCCGGCGCTCGGCCTGCGCCGCCCGCAGCTCGTCGTAGCCGGCCGACTCCAGCACGAGGTCGAGCGCGGCGCGGTAGGCGCCGACGTCGTAGGTGGCGCCGCCGGGCGTGGTGTACGGGAAGACGTCGTCGCCGAGCAGGTTGCGGCGCCGCACCTCGGCGGGGTCCATGCCGATCTCGCCGGCGAAGACGTCGATGGCCCGCTCGATGGCGGCGGCGGCCTCGGGGCGGCCGGCGCCCCGGAAGGCGACGGTGGGGGTGGTGTTGGTGACGACCGACTCGCAGGCGAAGCCGGCGTTGGTGATGTCGTAGACGCCGGTGGTCATCATGCGGGTCATGAAGGGCAGGACCGCGCCCATCATCGGGTAGGCGCCCGAGTCCTGCACGACGTGCAGCGCGTAGGCGGTGACCTTGCCGTCGCGGGTGCCGCCGATGCGGACGTCCTGGATCTGGCCGCGGCCGTGGCCGAGGTTGACCATCGACTCGGAGCGGGTCTCGGTCCACTTCACGGGTCGGCCGAGGCGCTTGGCGATGGGGCCGAGGAGGAGGTCCTCGGGGTACGGGCTCGACTTCGAGCCGAAGCTGCCGCCCACGTCGGGGGTGATGACCCGCACCTGGCTCTCCTCGAGGCCGAGCACCTTGGCCACGCCCTCGCGGATGGGGTGCGCCCCCTGGTTGCTGGAGTGCACGACGAGACGGCCGTCGTCGTCCCAGTGGGCGGCGGCCGACCGGGGCTCGATCGGGCAAGGAGCCATGCGCTGGTTGATGATGCGCTGCTCGACCACGACCTCGCAGCCGGAGAAGTCGGCGGACATGCCGCTGTCGTCCATGGCCATCACGATCTGGCTCTCGGCGGCGGGGAAGAGGGGGTGGTCGGTGGCCGCCGCGGTCTCGGGGTCGATGACCGCCTCGAGCGGGTCGTAGTCGACGATGACGAGCTCGGCGGCGTCGGTGGCCTGGGCCCGGGTCTCGGCGACCACCGCGGCGATGGGCTCGCCGACGTAGCGCACGACGTCGCGGGCGAGGAGGGGCCGCAGCATGGCCTGGTTCAGGAGGAACATCGACGGGGGCTGGTCGGGGATCTCGAGGTCGTCGACGGTGAGGACCGCGAGCACGCCCGGCATCGCCGCGGCCTCGCTGGTGTCCACCTCGAGCAGGCGGGCCGACGCCATGGTCGAGCGCACGTAGACCACGTGCGCGGGCTCGCCCGGCAGCTCGACGTCGTCGACGTAGGTGCCGCCCGTCGTGAGGAAGGCGGGGTCCTCGGTGCGCAGCACCCGGTTCCCGAGAATGGACATGTCGCTATGTGCCTCCTCCGTCGACACCCCTTCGGGATCCGGTTCGCCGGATGCCGCTGCTCCGCTCCGCTGCGCAGCCTCGAGAGGTCACACCCCGAAGCTAGCCCTCGCCTCAGCCGGTGGCCTGCAGCGCGTCGGTGGGCGTGACCCGCACCTCGTAGGCGCCCCGGACCGGCACCTCGACGCGGTAGCCGCCCGTCCCCGCGGTGACGGTGGCGGCGGCGCCGTCGGACGCGGACACGAGGGGCACGCCCAGGTCGCGGTCGGGCACCCACAGGACGAGGGTGCCCTCGCCCTCCCCCCGGACGCGGGCGGCGCCGGTGGCGGCGTCGTTGCGCAGCCGGGTCAGCCGACCGGGCGCCGCGCGGGGATAGGTGCGGGAGAGCGTGGTGGCCCACGGCTGGGTCAGGCCGAGGTCCTCCCCGTCGGGGCAGGACGTGCGGTGCAGGTGCACGAGCACGTCGGGCGGCTCGTAGCCAGGCGGGTCGCCCAGCGAGTGGGGGTCGCCGCAGGCCTGGCGCCACTGCCACCAGGCGCCACCGACGAGGTGGCGGTCCTCCTGGCGGCCGTACTCCTGGACGAGGCCGGCCTGCTCGTCGGGGTCGCCGAACCAGCCGTACTCGCCCACCCAGAACGTGCTGCCGAGGGACGCGGCCCTGGCCGCGGCGTGGTCGAACCCCTCGGCGATGGTGACGGTGGGGGCCGAGATCGACTCGGCGTAAAGGTGCGGCGAGAACACGACGTCGGGATCGTCGGTGAAGTCGGTGGGGACGGGGGCGTCGCCCAGGCCCGACCAGAGGATGACGGGCTCGACGAAGACGAGGTGGGGGACGTCGGCGCCGGCGGTGGCCTCCCCCCGTCGGACCGCCTCGATGGCGCGGCCGTAGAACTCGCCGAGCGCGGCGTTGGTGCCGTCGACCCCGGGGCCGAAGCCCGGCTCGTTGAGCAGGTCGTAGCCGGCGATGGCGGGGTCGGCGCCGAACTCCTCGCCGAGGCGCTCCCACACGTCGACGAGGTGGTCCTGGATGCCGTCGGCGTTCGCCCAGAAGTTGTTCCAGGCGGCGACCACGGCGCCGGCGCTCTCGCGCCCGCCGGTGTCCGAGGTGCAGGTCGAGGCGCCGTCGGTGAGCGTCGCCCACTCGGGGGCGCCGTCCCACCCGCGGCCGGGGGACTGGCCGGCGGGGCACGTCGTGCCCTCGGGGCTGGCCACGTACTTGGAATAGGCGTCCTGGTGGACGTCGAGCACGGTGTAGAGGCCCTGGTCGGCGGCGGCGTCGACCGCGTCGTGGACCTGGGCGAGGTAGTCGGCGTCGATCTCGCCCGGCTCGGGCTCGAGGCGGGACCAGCTGAGCAGCAGGCGCACGACGTCGAAGCCGAGCGTGGCCATCTCGGCGAACTCGCCCTCGTCGTAGGCGATGTTGGGATCGAGGTCGGGGTTGGCCTGGCCGTAGTCGGCGAGGGTGTTGAGGTTCACGCCGCGCAGCAGCACCTGGCGCCCGTCGGCGTCGACGATGCGGGGGTGCGCACCACCCTCGAGGCGCAGCGGCGAGAGGTCGTCGGCGCCGAAGGCGGACCCGTCCACGCGGGCGACCGTCGTCTCCGTGGTGGCTCCGTCGTCCCCGCCCGACGAGCACGCACCGGCCAGGAGCGCGACGGCGAGGAGCAGGGCGGGGAGGAGGACGGGCCGACGCATCGCCCTCATCGTGGCACCTCCCCGGCGCGGCCCCCGGTCGCCGCCCGGGTCACCGGGGGACCGCCACTAGCGTGCCGCCGTGCGGTACCGGCCCGAGATCGACGGGGTCCGGGCGCTGGCGGTCGTGGCCGTGGTGGCGTACCACGCCGGGGTCCCGGGGTTCGGCGGCGGGTTCGTCGGCGTCGACGTCTTCTTCGTCATCTCGGGGTTCCTCATCACCGGGCTGCTCGCCGGCGAGCTGGAGCGTTCGGGCCGCCTGTCCCTCGCCGGGTTCTACGGGCGGCGGGCCCGCCGACTCCTGCCCGTAGCGGCCGTGGTCACGGTGGCGACCGTGGTGGTCGGCTGGTGGGTGCTGTCCCCGCTCGACCGGCCCGACCTGAGCCTCGACGCCCTCGCCACCTCGACCTACACCATCAACCTGCGCCTGGCCGCCCAGCACCTCGACTACCTGCGCAGCGACCTCGCGCCGTCCGCCTTCCAGCAGTTCTGGTCGCTGGCGGTCGAGGAGCAGTTCTACCTGGTGTGGCCGCTGCTGCTGCTGGCCTCGCTGCGGGGCCGGGACCGGCGCCGCCGGGCGGCCGTGGTGGTCGGCGCGATCGTGGCCGTGTCGTTCGCGATCTGCCTCTGGTGGGTGGCCGCCGCCCCCGAATGGGCCTTCTTCGCCCTGCCCGCCCGGGCCTGGCAGCTCGGGCTCGGCGCGCTGCTGGCCCTCGGGTGGTCCCGGGTGGAGCGCGTCGACGGGCGCGCTCGGCGGGCGGGACAGGTGGCCGGCCTCGTGCTGATCGCCGCCGCGGTGGTGGGCGCCGGCCGCACCGGTGGCTGGCCGGGCCCGTGGGCGCTCGTGCCCACCCTCGGCGCCGTGCTCGTGCTGGCCGGGCCCAGCGAGGCGCCCGGCTGGCTCCGCGCCCGGCCCCTCACCTGGGTGGGGGAGCGCTCGTACTCCTGGTACCTCTGGCACTGGCCGGCGATGGTCCTGCTGGCCGCCGCCCTCGACCGGTCGATCGGCGGGGCGCCGGCGGTGCTCGCCGGCGTGGCCACCCTCGGCCTCGCCCACCTGACCTACGCGGCTCTGGAGCAGCCGGTCCGGCGGGCGCCGCGGCTGGTGGCCTCGCCCCGGGCCAGCGTCGCCCTGGGGCTCACGGTCACCGTCGTGCTGGCCCTGGCGTTCGCCGGCATCCACGAGCGCGACCCCGGCGTGCAGGGGACGGGGGTCGCGGCGCCCGAGCCGGCGGCGGCGATCGACGCCGCCCGCCTCGACGCGGCCGCGGCCGCGACGGCGGTGCCGGCGAACCTCACCCCACCCCTCGACGAGGCCCGTGACGACGTGCCGGTCGTGTTCTCCGACGGCTGCAACGGCGACCTCGGCGCCACCCCGGTGGACGACGCCCGCATCGGGCGCTGCACCTACGGCGACCCCGACGGTGACCGCACGGTGGTGCTCGTCGGTGACTCCCACGCGGCCCAGTGGGTGCCGGCCCTGGTCCCACTCGCCGAGGCGGCCGGCACCCGCCTCGTGGTCCTCACCAAGTCGGCGTGCCCGATCGCCGACCTGACCGTCGACAACCGGTTGCTGGGCCGGGCCTACACCGAGTGCGACGACTGGCGCGACGAGGTCGTCGCGGCGCTGGACCGGCTCGACCCCGATCTCGTTCTCGCCGCGAGCACCTCGCACTACGACGCCACCGCCCCCGGCGGCGGTCCCGTCGACAGCGACGACTGGGCCGCCGGCCTCGCCGGCACCCTTGCGACCTTCGCCGACACCGCGCCCACGGTCCTCCTGGGCGACACGCCCTACCCCGCCGGCGACGTCCCCGCCTGCCTGGCCGAGCACCTCGCCGATGCCGCCGCCTGCACGCTCACCCGGGGCCAGGTGCCGTTCGACTACGCCCGGGTCGAGGCGGACGCCGCCGCGAGCGCGGGCACGCCCCTCGTCCCGATGGTCGACCTCGCTTGCGGGACGCAGGCGTGCCCGGTCGTGGTGGGCCGCTACCTCGTCTACCGGGATGCCAGCCACCTGGCCACGCCCTACGTCGAGCGCCTGGCTCCACAGGTCGCGGCCCTGGTGGAGGCCGGCGCCGCACGGGCGGGGGCGACGCCGGGGCTCCTCGGCGTGGGCTGACCGCCCGATGCGCCGGCGGTGACCCGATCAGCCGGCGGGGAGGACGACGACGGGGCGGGACCGGTTCGTGGTCGTGCCGTCGCCGAGCTGGCCGGTGAAGTTGTAGCCCCAGGCCCGGGCCTGGTCGCCGTCGACCAGGGCGAGGCTGTGGCGGTACTCGCCGGCACTGATCCCGCTCACGCCGGTGAGCGCCCCGGTCCCCGCCGGGTCGGACACGGTGACCGGCCGGAGGCGGCTGGTGGTGGTGCCGTCACCGAGCGCTCCGAAGGCGTTGGCGCCCCAGCACCGGGCCTGGCCGCTGCTCAGCTGGGCGCACGTGTGCCAGGTGCCGGCGCTGATCTTGCGCACGTTCTGGAGGGCGTTGCCGCCGGTGGCGTTCGAGACGGCCACCGGACGGAGGCGATCGACCGTGGTGCCGTCGCCGAGCTGGCCGTCCTCGTTGTCGCCCCAGCACCGGGCCTGGCCGTTGGTGAGTCGTGCGCAGGTGTGCCAGCGCCCGGCGCTCACCTTGGCCACCTCCTGCAGGGCCCCCGTGCCGCTCATGTTGGACACGGCGACGGGCCGCAGGCGGTTGACCGTGGTGCCGTCACCGAGCTGCCCGAAGAAGTTCGAGCCCCAGCAGCGGGCCTTGCCGTTGGCGAGGCGGGCGCACGAGAAGTACCCGCCGGCGCTGACCTCGGCAACGTCGGTCAGGTTGGCGGTCCCACCCGGGTTCGACACCGCGACCGGCCGGAGGCGGTCGGTCGCGGTGCCGTCGCCGAGCTGACCCTGGCTGTTGTCGCCCCAGCAGCGGACCTGTCCGTTCGACTTCAGCGCGCAGCTGTGCGCCTCGCCGGCGCTCACCGCGACCACGCCCGTGAGGGGACCGGTGCCCGCGTCGTTGCTCACGACCACCGGCCGGGGCGAATCCGTCCGGCTGCCGTTGCCGAGCTGGCCGTCGCCGTTCTCGCCCCAGCAGCGGACCTGGCCGCCGTCGACCACGACGCAGCTGTGGCTCCAACCGCTGCTCAGCCGGGTGACCCCGGTCAGGGGGCCGGAGCCGGTGGTGTTCGTCACCGCCACCGGGAGGTACTGGTCGCCGGTCGCGTCGTTCCCGAGCTGGCCGAAGGCGCCGTAGCCCCAGCAGCGCACCTGGCCGTCGGCGAGGAGGGCGCACGAGAACTCCGCGCCCGCGCTCACCTCGGCGACGTCGGTGAGGGCGGTGTCCGGGGTGGGCCGCCAGTCGGGCTGCCAGTCGGTGATGTCGGTGTTGTCGGTGAGCTTCGTGAACTCACCCTCCCTCGAGACCAACCAGAGCTCGGCGTCCCCGTCGTCCGAGCGGCTGAACGCGACGTAGCTGTCGTCGGGGGCCCAGGTCGGACCGGCGTCGTTGTTGCCGTCGGTGATCGGGGTGGGGTCGGGGCTCGTCCCCGTGGCCCCCATCACGTAGATCCGGAAGGCGCTGGTGCGGCGGCTGCGGAACGCGATCTGGTTCCCGGCCGGGGACCAGGTGGGCTCGGTGTCGCTGTCCGCGCTGGTGGTGAGCCGGGTCTGGTCCGTCCCGTCCGCGTCCATCCGGTAGATCTCGAGGTCGCTCGGGTGGGCGGCGCGGGTGCTCTGGAACGCGATCGTGGTGCCGTCGGGTGACCAGCTGGGGTCGGCGTCGATGCCGGTCTGTGTCGTGAGCTGCGTTTCCCCGCCACCGGCGGCGTTCATGGTGAGCACGTCGTAGTTGTCGGACGTGACCTGGCGATCGAAGACGAGCTTCGTGCCGTCCGGCGACCAGTCCGGGTTCCCTTCGTGGGTGGCGGTGTCGGTGAGCTGCGTCACGTCGCCACCGTCGGCCCCCATGACGAAGAGGTCCCAGTTGCCGTCGCGGTTGCTGGTGAAGGCGATCCGGCTGCCGTCGGGCGACCACGCCGGCTCGACGTCGTCGGCGGTGCCGTCCGAGACCTGGGTCGCGCCGGAGCCGTCCCGGGCCATGACCCAGATCCGCTGGTTGTCGCCGCCCGCGTCCCGGGTGAAGGCGATCTCGGGGGTGCCGACGGCCGCCGCCGGCCTGGCGGCCTCGACGCCGAGGCTGCCGGCGAGGCTCACCGCCAGCGCCACCCCGACCGCGATGCCTGCCCAGGTGCGCTTCGGTGCCATGACGACCTCCGGATACTCGTGGTCTCCAAGTCGAGTGTCGCGGGTCCGGTCGGCGACACGAAGGGTCGAACGGCACGTCTTCCCGGTCCCACCGGGGCTCGCTCGTCGGCCACAATGGCGAGCTTCGAGGAGGTCCGATGAGGCGCAGCGGGCGGAACAGGGTGGTCGCGGGGCTGGCGGTGCTGGCCGGCGTGCTGGGGATGGCGTTCGGTGCCGCGCCGGCGTCGGCGGGCGGCGTGGGCCTGAGCGGGGTGGTGCAGCTCGCCGCCGGGCACTCGATGTCCTGTGCGGTGCTCCAGGACACGACGGCCCGCTGTTGGGGCACCGGTCCGCTGGGTACCGGCGGCGCCTTCGGCCAGACCTCGACGCTCGCCGTGCAGGTCCAGGACGCGCAGGGCGACCCGATGACGGGGGTGGCCCAGGTCGCCATCGGCTACGGGCACGTCTGCGCCCTGCGCCAGGACACGACGGCGGTCTGCTGGGGCGAGAACCTCGTCGGCAACCTCGGCAACGGCACGACCACCGCGAGCACGCGACCGGTCGTCGTCCAGCAGCAGGGCGGCGCCACCCTCACCGGCATCACCCAGCTGGCCCTGGGCGACATGCACTCGTGTGCCCTGCTCTCGTCGGGTCAGGCCCGGTGCTGGGGTCAGAACCAGGGGACGCTGGGCGACGGCACCCGCACGAACCGCAAGCGGGCGGTGCCGGTCCAGAACGCGGCGGGCACCGGCCCGCTCACGAACATCGTGCAACTGGCGGCCGGCTCCCAGCACACCTGCGCGCTGCTCGGCGACGGTCGGGTCCAGTGCTTCGGCGAGAACGGCCAGGGCCAGATCGGCGACGGCACCACCACGGCCCGCCTGCGGCCGAAGACGGTCAAGGACCCGACCGGTGCCGCCGCCCTCGCGGGCGTGACCCAGATCAGCGCCGACCTCCAGTCGACCTGTGCCCGGCTCAGCACCAAGCAGCTGCGGTGCTGGGGCCCCAACGGCAGTGGTCAGCGCGGCAACGGCGCCGTGACCCTGCCGGGCCGGCCCGGGCCGCTGCTGCCCACGGCGGTGAAGGCGCCCTCCGGCACGACCGCGTTCACGGGCGCGATGTCCGTGGGCGTCGGCGCCTTCCACGCGTGCGCCCGGGTCACCACGGCGCAGCTCCGGTGCTGGGGCCTGAACGGCGATGGTCAGGCCGGCGACGGCACCCGCACGACCCCGCGCAAGCTGCCCGTCGTGGTGCGCAACCAGTTCGACACCCAGGCCCTCAGCAACGCCCAGACCATCGTCGGTGCCGACCAGCACACCTGCGCCCTGCTCACGGACTCGACCGTCCAGTGCTGGGGCGCCAACGCGTTCGGCCAGGTCGGCGACGGCACGACCACCCGCCGCCAGCTGCCCACCCCGGTGCAGGCCGCCTGAGGGCCGCGGCCCGAGGTCCGTCTACAGGCGGGCGGCGGTGGTGCGCACCAGGCGGCTGTCGGCCAGCGCCGCGGTGCGGTGGCCGGTGATGGCCTGGTACTCGGCCGACGAGACCATCCCCACGAACGCCGCGGTGTCGGGATAGCGGACCAGCACGATCTCGTCCCACGCCTCGTCGGTGGGCCCGATGAGGGTGCCGTGGCAGGGCCCGAACAGCTCGATGCCGCCCCCGATGCCGGCGAGGATCGGCAGCACGCCCTCGGAGTAGCGCTGGTAGGCCTCGCGCCCGGAGATGGGCGCCTCGGGGGCGAGGTCGGGCGCCTCCGAGTAGTCGGCCTCGTCGCGGTAGCGCAGCAGGTTGAGCATCACGATCGGACTGCCCGGGTCCTCGGCGAGGAAGGCCGCGAGTTGCTCGGTGGTGGGCTCGACGTGTCCGGTCATGGCACGCAGACTGCCAGATCTTTCGAGGCGGTGCGTCGGGGAGCGGCCGGCAGGCCCTCAGCGCTCGTCGGGACGGTCCTCGCCGCCCTCGCCGGCCTCGGGCCGGCAGCGGATGAGCGCGGCGCTGGCGAGGCTGAACACGACCTCGTCGCGCTGGTTGCGCAGCTCGCCCCGGGAGCTGACGATGCCGATGCCGGGCCGGCTCCGCGACAGGCGGACGTCGGTGATCTCCGACCGGGCCCGCAGCTCGTCACCGGGGCGGACCGGCGCGTGCAGGCGCAGCTCGTCGAACCCCAGCGCGCTGACCGCCGCGGTCTTCTCCTCCGACGGGACCTTCGAGTGCAGGGCGCACGAGATGGCGAAGAGGTGCGCCGAGCAGGCCACGAGACCGCCGAACACCGAGTCGGCGGCGGCGATCGGATCGACGTGGAAGGGCTGGGGGTCCCACCGCTCGGCCATCTCGATGATCTCGTCCTGCGTGACCAGGTAGGTCTCGGACTTCTCGTCGACGCTGCCGACCACGAAGTCCTCGAAGTAGCGCACGGCGGGACGGTACCGGCCCCGATCGGAATCGACCCAACGGTGGGTGGATACCCCGGGGGGTATCGCTAGGCTCGCGGGCATGATCAGCACGACAACGTCCACCAGGCTCGGCGACCGTCCCGATGAGCACGGGTCGCCCTCCTCGACCGCCCCGGCCCCTTCCCGTTGGCCGCTGGAGCGCATCCTGTTCGCGCTGGCGGGGACCATGACGCTCGTGAGCGCGCTCCTCGCCGCCCTGGTGTCGCCCTGGTTCCTCGTGCTGACCGCCTTCGTGGGCGTGAACCAGTGGGTCTACGTCTCCGTCCACAACTGCCCCGCCTCGCTGCTGCTCGGCCGCTACGCCGACGCGCAGTGCACCTGGTGAGCCTCGGGGGCGACGAGCGCGGCTGATGCCGCGCCATCGGACGGTCAGCGCCGGCGCAGGCCGCCGAGCCGGGCCACGACCTCGCCGGCCTCTGCCGATGCGGGGAGGTCGACGGTGACCTCGAGGTACCACTCGTCGTGGCCCTCGGGGTCGACGAGGACCTGCTCGACCGTCCAGCGCTCGCCCGCTCCCCGCTCTGCGGGGCCGCTCGGGCGCGCTCCCCGCTCTGCGGGGCCGCTCGGGCGCGCTCCCCGCTCTGCGGGGCCGCTCGGGCCCTCGTCGGCGACGAGGAAGCGGGCGGGGCCGCGGGCGTCGCCGTCGATGCCGATGGCCTCGGTGCGAGGCACGTCCGGGTAGGCCTCGAAGTACGGGACGAACTGCTCGACGAGCTTCGTCGCGGTCCAGCCGTGGTCGCCGATCTCGGTGAGGTCCTCCGACCAGTCCTCCCAGCGGCCCGTCGCCGCGTACTGGACCCACCGGAAGACCCGGGAGCGGACGAGGGCGCGGAAGGCCCGGCGGTCGGTGGTGACGTCGACCTCGGGCTCGGCCGCCTCCTCGAGGGCGTCGATGTCGATCGCGCCGTCGCCGTCGGGGGCGAACATCGCGGTCCACTCGTCGAGCAGCGACGAGTCGGTGGTGCGGATCACCGCCCCGAGCCAGTCGGTGAGCTCGTCGACCTCGTCGGTCTTGGCCGCGTCGGGCACCGCCCGCAGCATCGTCTTGTACACGTCGGACAGGTAGCGCAGCAGGAGGCCCTCGGAGCGCTTGATGCCGAGGAAGCGCACGTAGGACGGGAAGTCCATGGACCGGTCCCACAGGTCGCGCACCACGCCCTTGGGGGCGATGTTGCGGTCGCCGATCCAGGGGTTCGACCCCCGCCACCGGTCGAACACGTCGTAGATCTGGTCCCGCATGGGCTGCGGGTAGTTGATCTTCTCGAGCTCGGCGATGCGCTCCTCGTACTCGACGCCGGCCGCCTTCATGGCGGCCATGGCCTCGTCCTTGGCCTTGTCCTTCTGGGCCATGAGGATCGGGAACGGGTTGTCGACGACCGCCTCGACGAGGGCGAGCAGGGCCAGGGCGTAGGACTCGTGGTCGGCGTCGAGCTGGGGGACCGCGGTCAGCAGGAACGGCGAGAGGAGCTGGTCGAGGGCGAAGTCGGCCTGGAGGGCCCGGTCGACCTCGACGAAGCGCCCGTGCTCGTCGGGGTCGTCGAGGAGGCGCACGACCTCGGCGGTGCGCAGGGCCTTGTAGAGGCTGACCGCGGTGCGGACGTGGCGGCGCTGGCGGGCCCGGGGCTCGTGGTTCCCGAGCAGTAGCGACCGGCCGTGGTCCCAGGCCGGGCCGGGCCGGTCGAGGAGCTGCATGAGCATCCCCGGGGTGACGCGGAACGAGGACTCGAGGGGCTCGGGCCGGGCGGTCTGGAGGCGGGTGAAGGTGTCCTCGTCGTAGTGGACGAAGCCTCGGGGTGGCGTCGCCTTCTTGAGCTTGCGCTTCTTCTTCGGGTCGTCGCCCGCCTTGGCCTCGGCGGCGTCGTTGGCGGCCACGTGGTCGGGGGCGAGGGCGACGACGAGGCCCTCGGTGTCGTAGCCCGCCCGGCCCGCGCGGCCGGCGATCTGGTGGAACTCGCGGGCGGTGAGCAGGCGGCTCTCGGTGCCGTCGTACTTGTAGAGGCGGGTGAGCACCACGGTGCGGATGGGCAGGTTCACGCCGACGCCGAGGGTGTCGGTGCCCGAGACGACCTTGAGCGCCCCCTGCTGGGTGAGGCGCTCCACGAGGCGGCGGTAGCGGGGGAGCATCCCGGCGTGGTGCACGCCGACGCCGTTGCGCAGGAGCCGGGCGAGGTCGCGGCCGAAGCCGGCGGGCAGCTTGGCCCGGGCCAGCTCCTCGGCGACGATCGCCTTGGCCTCGTCGTCGAGCTTGGTGACCGAGGCCAGCGCGGAGGCCTGGGCCACGGCGTCCTTCTGCGAGAAGTTGACGATGTAGAGGGGCGCGGCGTCGGCGGCGAGCAGGTCCTCGACGGTGTGGTGCAGCAGCGTGCGGCGGTACTCGTAGCGCAGCGGCACCGGGCGCACGGCGTCGTCGACGATCGCCGTGGGCCGGCCCGTGCGCCGGGTGAGCTCCTCCTGGAAGAAGGCGACGTCGCCGAGGGTCGCCGACATCAGCAGGAACGAGGCCTGGGGGAGCTCGAGCAGCGGCACCTGCCACGCCCAGCCCCGGTCGGGATCGCCGTAGTAGTGGAACTCGTCGAGCACGACGGTCTCGACGTCGGCCTCGGCCCCGTCCCGCAGGGCCACGTGGGCGAGGATCTCGGTGGTCGCGCACAGCACCGGGGCATCGGGGTTGACCGCCGAGTCGCCGGTCAGCAGACCGACGTTCTCGGGGCCCAGCTCGCGGCAGAGGTCGAAGAACTTCTCCGACACGAGCGCCTTGACCGGTGCCGTGTACCAGCTGCGCCCGCCGCCGCTGACCGACCGGGCGTGGGCGGCGAGCGCCACGAGCGACTTCCCCGACCCCGTCGGTGTGGCCAGGATGACGTTGGCGCCGGAGAGCAGCTCGAGGATCGCCTCCTCCTGGTGCGGGTAGAGCGGCCGCCCGGTCGCCTCCGCCCATTCGGTGACCGCGAGCAGCACCTCGTCGCCGTCCATCGACGGCCGCAGGTGCTCGAGGAGGCGCCCCGTGCCCGAGCGGCCGTCCAGAGCGGGAGGGGTGCTCACCGCCCCAGTGTGGAGGGTGCGCGCGTGTGCGCGCGATCTGGCTTCGCCATCGAACCCGTACGCGCCGCCGACCCGGGGTCTCAGTCGGGGTTCGGCTCAGCTTCGAGCGTCGTCAGCACCCGTCGCAGTTGTTCGACGAACGGTGGCAGCAAGTCGGTCGCGGTGGTGTGGATGATCTCGAGGTCGATCGACCAGTAGCCATGGACCACGCGGTTGCGGAGCCTCGTCGGCTGCTGCCATTGCACGTCGGGAAAGCGGTCCTTGACCGAGGACTCGATCTGACCGGCGGCCTCGCCCAACACGGTGAAGTTCCACAACAGCGCTTCGCGGCGCAGGCGATCGGCGGCGAGTGTCTCGAGGTCGACGCCCTGCACGAGCGCGACGGCCTGTTCGGCGGCCTCGATCATCTCGGCGATCAGGAGCAGTTCACGCCGCATAGAGCAAGCGGGCCTCGGCGAGGACCTGGTCACGGATCCGCTGGTGCAGCGCATCGCGTGAGACGAGGTCGACGGGGCGACCGAGAACGTCGGACAGCTCGTCGGCCAGGTGCTCGATGTTCCATCCGAGGTGCGAACCAGGCGCCAGTACGTACAGCACGTCGATGTCGCTCGCCGCGTCGGCGTCGCCTCGGGCGACGGAGCCGAAGACGTCGAGACGAGCGATTCCGTAGCGCTCGCAGATGCGAGCGATCGACTCGGCGTCGACCTCGAGCCTCGCTCGTGACATGCGCCCAGCGTACGGCAGCGTGGGTGGGGGAGACCGGCCTTCGGCCGACCAGGCTGGCCCGGGCGAGACCACCCTCTTGGCGCCTGGGGCTCGTCGCCGAGGTCGAGGCCGTGCTCACGGATCGGGAGCGGGGCGAGGCGGCGTCCGAGGCGCCCTGAGCCGATCCGGTTTCGGGATCGGAAGGGCACGGCGCCTGGTCGGGAGTGACGGGCGGCCCGCTCGAACCGACGACCCCTTCGCCCTGGCCGTGGGGTCAGGGTGCGGGTGTCGACGTTCTGTGGACGGGATCCTTCAGCGTTCGTCGTGACATCGGGCCCGACCGGGCCCCACGACAAGGGACGGACCACACCATGAAGATCACCAGAGCCATGCCCGTCGGCGCGCTGAGCGTGTGCTGCGCGCTCGCGCTGCTCGTCACCGGCTGCAGCTCGGACGAGGGGTCGGGCTCGACGGACGCCGCGGCCGCGACGAGCGCGCCGACCACCGAGGCCACCA
Organism: Acidimicrobiales bacterium; assembly: GCA_041908445.1. Taxonomy (GTDB): domain Bacteria; phylum Actinomycetota; class Acidimicrobiia; order Acidimicrobiales; family DATDAH01; genus JAEUJM01. The sequence goes on from JAYRFK010000010.1 coordinate 107,879, forward strand.
CCACGACCACCGCAGGGCCACCGGTCGACCCGGTGACCGGCGCCGGCGCTCCCGAGGTCGTGGCCGACGGGTTCGGGTTCCTCGAGGGCGTCACCTGGAACGCCGACGACGGAACGCTGCTGTTCACCGACAAGGAAGGCCAGCTGCTCGAGCTCGGCGCTGACGACGAGGTGACCGTGGTCGACCCGGACACGGACATCGCCGACATCGACGGTGACGGGGCAGGCGGCCTCGTCGCCACCGAGCCCGACGTCCGCACGGTCGTGCAGGTGACCGCCGACGGCTCCCGCGAGGTGCTCGCCGACGGCCTGGACGGCGTGGACTTCAGCGGCCCCAACGGGGTGGCGGCGGCGTCGGACGGGACGGTCTGGTTCACCGACTTCGCACCCGGCGCCGAGACGCCGCTGGGGTACCGGGGGTGTTCCGGGTGTCGCCCGAGGGCGCCGTGACCGCCGAGGTGGAGATGGACCCGGAGGCGACGGCACCCAACGGCATCGCCCTGTCGCCCGACCAGGAGACGCTGTACGTCAGCGACACGCTCGGGAACAGCTTCACCGCGTACGCCATCGGGCCCGACGGCGGGTTGGAGGACGTCGCCACGCCGGAGTTCGTGGCCGAGTTCGAGGGGTTCCCCGACGGGGTCTGCGTCGATGCCACCGGCAACATCTTCGTGATCGGGGGCGGCGCCGGCGTGTCCGCCTACTCGCCCGACGGGTCCCTCTGGGGCTCGATCGCCCTGCCGGACCCCTCGGCCCAGCCGACGAACTGCGCGGTGGGCGGCGACGACGGCAGGACGCTCTTCGTCACCAGCTCGACCACGCTCTACCGGATCGCCCTCGGCTGATCACCCGCCCCCGTGGGGCACGTCGGGCTCGCCGTCACCGGAGCCCGACGTGTCACCACGTCAGGGTGCGAGCGGGTTCGCGACGTGGAGCCCGCGGCGCCCCGCAGCCGAGCACAGGGCCTCGTCGGCGCTCGTCAGCACGGTCGCGTCGACCAGGAGAGCGGCGCCGAGGTGGGTCGCGTCGTAGCCCCGCAAGGCCTCCGCCTCGGCGAGATCGGCTGCCTGTTCGATCAACTCGTCGGTGACCTCGACGAGGTCCACCTCGTCGAGCAACTCGACAAGCTCCTCCTTCGCGGTGGCGTGGTCGTCGGCGTCGAGCCGTCCCGCCCGCTCCGCAGCAGCGAGCGCGGCGCGCGCCTCGACGGTGATCGTCGCCGCCGAAACCAGTACGTCGGCGGCCTCCCAGATCACATCGGCCCGGTCGGAGCCGTCCTCGTCGAGCAGTCGCTTCAGAAGGGTCGACGTGTCGACGTAGGTGATCAACGCCGTTGCTCTGCGACGAGGTCGCTCACCGATCCCTTCGGACGCACCCGCCGGGTGGGAGCTCGACGTCCCCGGCGTTTCGCCGGACGGATCAGGCCGGCGGCGATGAGCTCGTTCAGACGGTCGGTGGGGTGGTCCAGTGCCGCGAGGCGGGCGATCGGTCGCCCCCGGTCGGTGACGATCACCTCCTCGCCGTCCCGCACCCGGTCGAGGTAGCGGCTGAGGTTGTTCTTGAGGTCTCGGACCCCGACCTCGACCTGCGATGTAGCTATCGACATAGGGTCATTGTAGCTACTTTGGGCGCCTCGCGACCCGGCCTCGGCGCCTCGCGTGCGCGCCGAGGCCGGGTCGTCGGCTCACCGGGTACCGCCGAGGAGGCGGTCGAGCTCGGCGGTGACGACCTCGGGACGGTCGAGGTGGATGTCGTGGCCGGTGCGGTCGACCGTCACGAGGCGGGACCGGGTGGACAGGGCGGCCCAGTGCTCCTGGCCGGTCTGCCAGACCTCGTCGAGGTCAGCCGGGAACCCGTGATCGGCGGCGGTGAGCACGGTGAGCGCCAGGTCGCTCAGGCCGTCGATTGCGGCCAGCTCGGCGAAGGCGGCGGGGCCGTCGAGCGCCTCGGGGTTGTTCGCCGGGTCGGCGACGAGGGCGCAGCTCTGGACGAAGCTGCGGGCCTCCACCGTGCCGTCGTCCACGACGGCACAGCTCGCCGCGTTCCAGGTCGAGGGGCTGGCGTCGAGGAGCAGGAGGCCGGCGACGTCCTCGGTGAACCGGTCGGCGAACGAGACCGCCTCGTCCCCGCCGAACGAGTGGCCGACGGCGACGTAGGGGCCCGGCTCACCGGCCGCCTGCAGGAGGGCGTGCAGGTCCTGCGCCTCGGTGGCGAAGGTCTGCGGGGCCGGGGCCGGGTCGCTGGCTCCGATCCCGAAGCGGTCGTAGCGGCAGACCCGGGCGTGGCGGGCCGCGGGCCCGTCGATCAAGCGCCACGTCTCCTCCGTGGCGCCGAAGCCGGCGATGAGGACCACCGTCTCGTCGCCGGCGCCGTGGCAGCGGAGGTGCAGGCGGGCGCCGCCCACGGGGATCCGCACGTCGACCACCTCGGTCGGTCGGTGCGCCGCCGTGGCGGCGACGGTGTCGCGGGTCGCCGAGGCGGTGCTGCTGCACGACGTCAGCACCACGGCCAGCCCGACGGCGGCGGCGACCGCGACCACCGGGACGCCGACCCGGTGCACCAGGGCACCGTGACCGCCGTGGCGGTGGGCGGCGGTGGGCTCGGGCTGCGGCGCCGTCACCGGGCCGTGCGCCGGGACGGCGTCGGACGGGACGGCGTCGGACGGGTCGACCTCGACGTCGGCCTGGCCGGCATCGTGGCCGTGACGTGCGCCGTGGTCGTGGCCGTGGCCCTGATCGTCGTGGCCCTGATCGCCGTGGCCGTCGTGGTGGCCGTGGTCGGCATCGCGGGGCAGGAAGTGCCAGGCGACGAGGGTGGCGCAGAGCCCGACGCCCGCGGCGACCCACAGGCCGGTGCTCATGGCGTCCACGAAGGCGGTGCGGGCCAGGTCGGCGAGGGCGGTGCCGTCGGCGCCCAGGCCGTGGGCCACCTGGAGGGCGGCGCCGATGTTGTCGAGCGCCGCGGCGCGCGCCCCGTCGGGGAGCGGGGCGAGCAGGTCGGCGTCCGCTCGGAGCGCCGAGGCGTAGCCGGTGGCGGCCACGCTGCCGACCACGGCGACGCCGAGGGCGCCACCGAGCTCTCGGACGGTGTCGTTCACGGCGGAGCCCACGCCGGCCCGTGCGGGTGGCAGCGTGGCCATGATCAGGTCGGTGGCCGACGGCATGGCGATGCCGGCCCCGAGACCGAAGAGGAACAGGCCGACGCCGGTGGGCACGTAGGACGTCCCGTCGACGAGGGCGGCCTGGACGGCGATGCCCGCCGTGGCCACGAGCAGGCCGGTGGTGACGGTGCGGCGGCCGCCGAGGACGGCCCCCAGGTGGGCGCCGGCGCCGGTGCCGAGCAGCATCCCGATGGCCGCGGGCACGAGGGCGAAGCCGGCCGCGAGGGGCGTGTAGTCGAGGACGAACTGCAAGTACTGGGCCTGGAGGAAGACCGCGCCGGCCATGGCGAAGAACAGCAGGGCGAGCCCGGCGCTGGAGGCCGAGAAGGCGCGGTTGGCGAACAGCCGCATGTCGAGCATCGGCTCGTCGCGGTGCAGTTCCCAGCCGACGAAGGCCACGGCGAGGACGAGCCCGGCGGTGAAGGCCGCCACGGTGGACCCGGCGAGCCACCCGTGGGTCGGCGCCTCGATGATGGCGTAGACGAGCGTGCCGATGGCGGCGATGGAGAGCAGCGCGCCGACGGGGTCGAGGCGGGTGGCGGCGTCGTCCCGCGAGTCGGGGACCACGTGCAGCGCCCCGAGCAGGGCGAGGCCCAGCAGCGGGACGTTGATCCAGAAGACCGAGGACCAGGCGAAGCTGCGCATCAGCGCCCCGCCGACGATCGGGCCGATCGCGATGCCGGCGCCGCTCGCCGCGGTCCAGACCGCGATGGCCCGGGCCCGCTCCCGCGGGTCGCCGAACACGTTGACCAGGATCGACAGGGTCGTCGGCATGATCAGCGCGCCGCCGACGCCCATCACGGCCCGGGCGCCGATCAGCACCTCCGTCGAGCCCGCGAGGGCCGCGGCGACCGACCCGGCCAGGAACGTGGCCAGCCCGGCCAGGAGCGCCCGGCGGCGGCCGAAGCGGTCGCCGAGGCTGCCGGCGGTGAGCAGCAGGCCGGCGAACACGATGGTGTAGCTGGCGACCACCCACTGCAGCTGGGCGCCGCTGGCGCCCAGGTCGGCGACCAGGCGGGGCAGGGCCACGTTGATGATGGTGTGGTCGATCGAGGTGACGAGCAGGGCGAGGACGAGCACGACGAGGACGTGCCACCGCTGCGGGTGGCTCGCTCGTGGCTCGCCGAGGGTCTGGGGTGCGGGTCGTCCGTGCATGGCTGCTCCTTGGGTTCGAGGGACGCCTCGCACGGTGGACCTAAGGGGGGTGCGGGCACATCGGGCACGACCCCTCAGATCGCGGCCGGCCCCACCCCAGGGCCGTCCACGCCGCGGCGTGGACGGCGCCTGGTCGATACTGGCGCCGGTGGCCGACCCCGTGGACCGGACCGGCTTCGTGGGTCGCGCCGCGGAGCTCGAGGTGGTGGGCCGCGCCGTCGCCGACGCCCGGGCGGGCTCGCCGTCGCTGCTGCTCGTGGGTGGTGAGGCGGGGATCGGCAAGTCGAGCCTCGTGCGGTGGGGCGCGGAGCTCGCCGGGGTCGATCGCCACCTCGGCCGCTGCGTCCACCTCGGCGGCGAGGTGATCCCGCTCGCCCCGGTCGCCGACCTGCTCCGCCAGGTCCGCCGGGCCGCCCCGGGGCCGTGGGGCGACTCGCCGACGCTCGTGGCGCTGCTCGACGGCGCCTCGCCCGGTGCCGGTGCCGGAGCCGGTGGCCTGGAGCCGGGCGGGGCCTTCGGTGCCGTCCTCGACCTCGTCGCCCGCCTCGGCGCGGACCGCACCGCGCTGGTCGGCTTCGAGGACCTGCACTGGGCCGACCCAATGACCTGGAACCTGCTCGAGTTCCTGGCCCGCAACCTCATCGACGAGCACGTCGTGCTGGTGGGGACCTACCGGGCCGATGCGGTGTGGTCAGACCCGGTGCTGGGCCGGCGCCTCGCCGAGCTGGCCCGCCTCGACGGGGTCCACCGCCTCCAGCTCACCGGCCTCGACCGGGCCGAGGTCGACGAGGCCGTGACCGGCCTGCTCGGCGTCCCCGCCCCCGCGGCCCTGGTGGACGACGTGCTGGCACGGGGCCAGGGCAATCCCTTCTTCACCGCCGAGCTCGTGGCCGCCCAGGTGGCCGGCGAGGCCATCCCCGCGGGGCTGGCGGACCTGCTGTCGACCGAGGTCGCGGAGCTGGACGAACGGACCCGGACGCTGCTCGGCGCCCTCGCGGCGATCGGGCGGGACGTGGACCACGACCTGCTGCGCGAGGCGGCCGGGCTCGACGAGGACGCCCTGGAGAAGGCGCTGCGCACCGCGAGGGACGCCCGGGTGGTGGAGGTCGACCCCGACACCGCGGCCTACCGCTTCCGCCACGCCCTGATCGGGGAGGTCGTCTACCGGGACCTGTTGGCTCCCCAGCGCCGGCGGATCCACCGCCGGGTGGCCGACGTGCTGCTCGGGCGCCCGGCCTCGGCCTCGGGCCCGGGTGGCGGCGCCGACGAGGCGGCCGAGCTCGCCTTCCACCTGGACCGGGCGGGTGACGGGCCGGCGGCCTTCACCGCCCTGCTGGCGGCCGCCGACGCCGCGCAGGCCGTCGCACCCCGGACCGCGCTGGGCCACCTCGAACGGGCCCTCGAGCTGTGGGACGAGGCGGGCGAGGCCGCGGCGGGAACCGCGCGGGGCGACCGGCTGTGGCAGGCCGCCGAGCTCGCGAGCGGGACGGTCGGCAACCAGCGCGCGGTCGAGCTGGCGACGACTGCGCTGCAGTTCGGCGCCCCGCCGCTCGGCGAGGCCTGGGGGCACGAGCGCCTGGGCCGGTACCTCTGGACCTCGGGGCGCCTCGACGAGTCGGCGGTGGAGTTCGAGCGGGCGGCGGCGCTCGTCGCGGCCGCGCCGAGCGGGCCGGGCGTCGCGGCCACCCTGGCCGGCCTCGGGCAGGCCGACCTGATGCGGTGCCGCTTCGAGGCCGCCGACCGGTGGTGCCGGCAGCTGTTCGACCTCGTACCGGAGGCATCGCTCGACCCTGCGGCCTGGACGATGGGCCGCCGCGTCCTGGGGGTGGCGCTCGCCGCCCTGGGCCGGCCCGAGGAGGCGGTGGCCCGGTGCCGGGAGGCCGTCGAGGCCGCGCCGACCGCCCAGGCCCGCGCCCTGGCCCGGATCTACCTGGCCAGCGTCCTGGTGGACGTGGGGGCGTGCCCGGAGGCGGTCGAGTGCGCGGTGGCCGGCGTCGCCGAGGTCGACCGCGCCGGCATCGACCGCAGCACCGCCGGCTACCTGGACGCGGTCGCCGCCGAGGCGCTGCTGCGCCTCGGCCGGTGGGACGAGGCCGGCGGGCTGCTGGCCCGCCACCCCGAGCCCGACGACCTCCCGGTCGGCGAGCTCCGCCTCGGCCGCGCCCGGGCCCTGCTCGCCGCCGGCCTCGGCGACCGGCCACGGGCCGAGGCCGCGCTGGCGGACCTGGGCGCGCAGCCCGTCGACGCCTGGCACCAGCCGCTGGTCGACGCCGCGGTCGCCGAGGTCCACCTCGTGCTGGGCGACGCCGAGGCGGCCGCGACCCAGGCCGCAGCGGGGGCGCGGTCGAGCGGCGGCGCCACCGCCGTCTGGGCGCCGCGGTTCGCCCTGCTCCGGGCGCTCAGCGGGGTCGAGCACGCCCTCGACGCGCAGGCCCGACAGGAGCCCGTCGACGTCCCCGCGGTCGTGGCCGGTCTGCGGGAGGCGATCGACGACGCCGCCGCCACCGGTCGGCGCGCCGACGGCGCCCCACCCACGCCCGACGCCGTAGCGCGCCTCGCCCTCGCCCGGGCCTCCCTGACCCGGCTCACCGGTCCCGACCCCGAGGCGTGGGCCGCGGCGGCGGACCTCGCCGAGGGCGCCCACGACGCCTGGCTGGCGGCCACCGCCCGGCTACGCGAGGCCGAGGCGACCGTGTCCACCGGCGACCTCGCCCGGGCCGCGGCGGCGCTGCAGGAGGCACAGGCCCGTGCGGCCGCCCTCGGCTCGCCCCCGCTGCTCGACGCCATCGCCGCGGTGGCCCGCCGCAGCCGCCTCAGCGTCGAGGCGCCCCCGGCGGTGGTGCTGGCGAAGGGCACGGCCGACGGCCTCGGCCTCACCGCCCGGGAGGCCGAGGTGCTGGCCCGCCTGGCCGCCGGGGACACGAACCGCCAGATCGGCGAGGCGCTGTACATCTCGGAGAAGACGGCCAGCGTGCACGTCTCGAACATCCTCCGGAAGCTCGGCGTGACCAGCCGCGTCGACGCCGCCGCCATCGCCCAGCGCCTCGGGGGGCCCTGAGCCCGCCCCGGGGGCGTCGCGGAGCCGGGTGTCGGGATCGAACCGACGACATCCTCTTTACAAGAGAGGTGCTCTGCCAACTGAGCTAACCCGGCGGGGCGGCCAGCGTACCGACGCACCGACGCACCGCCGGGCGGGTCCGAGGGTCCGCGTTCTCGGGGTGCGGGCGTGGCACCGTGGATGGCGATGGGTCTGAGCGACCGAGAGCGGTCTATCCTCGACTTCGAACGTACCTGGTGGACCCAGGACGGACCGAAGGAGAACGCGATCCGATCGCAGTTCGAATTGTCGCCCACCCGCTACTACCAGCTGCTCAACCAGCTCCTCGACGACCCCGAGGCGATGGACTACGACCCGCTGGTGGTGCGTCGCCTCCGACGACTGCGGACCGAGCGCCGACGCGCCCGGTTCGTGGGTCCGTCGGTGGGCCAACACCCGGGACGGTGAGCCATGGCCAACCAAGCTGAATCCGCACCCGTCCGGGGCCTCCTGCTGATCGGCATCGCCGTCCTGCTGGGCGCGCTGTTCCTCAGCAAGGGCTTCGACAACGGCGGCGTGAACATCGACACGTCGGGCCTGCCGAGCACCGACACCACCGTCCCGAGCGGCGTGGGCTCGGGCACCTCCGACACGACGAGCGACATCATCGAGGGCAGCGGTGGCTCGGACACCACCGCGGTGCCGCCCGCCAGCCTGCTCGTCTACGTCGCCAACGGCTCGGGCGTCGCCGGGGCCGCCGGCGTGGCCACCGCGCAGCTCACCGCCGCGGGCTACACCGCCGCCATCCCGCCCGAGGGGTCGGCGCCGACCACCCCCACGACGATCGTCTACTACTACCAGGACGCCACGACGAACTACCAGGCCGACGCCCAGGCGGTGGCCGCGACGCTCGGGGCCCAGCCGACCTCGGTCCAGCCGCTGCCGGCCGATCCGGGCTTCGACATCAAGAACGCCACCGTCGTCGTGTGGCTGGGCCCGGACATCGCCCAGGCCGGCTGACGCCCCCGCGTTCGGGGCGTGCGGCGACCGTTAGGGTGAACGACGTGACCGGCGACGAGGTGCCCGCGGACCTGCTCGGCCGCCTCACCCACGACCCCGAGGACGCGGCGATCATCATCGACTACGACGGCACCCTGGCGCCGATCGTCGACGACCCCACCCAGGCCATGCCGCTGGCCGACGTCCCCGACCTGCTCGACGACCTCAGCCGCCGCTACGGCCGGGTCGCGGTGGTGTCGGGCCGGCCCCTCGCCTTCCTCCTCGACGTGCTCCCGCACTCGCTGATCCTCACCGGGCTCTACGGCCTCGAGGCCCTCGGCGACGGCCGCCGTTTCGACCATCCCCAGGGCGGCTCGTGGCGCGAGGTCATCGACGACGTGGCGTCACTCGGCGAGGTGCGCGGGCCCGCTGGCATGCTCGTCGAGCGCAAGGGCCTCTCGCTCACCCTGCACTTCCGCACCCACCCCGAGATCGAGGACGAGGTGCGGGCGTGGGCCGAGTCCCAGGCCGCCCGGTCCGGACTTCGCTGCCGGCCCGCCCGCATGTCCTACGAGCTGCACCCGCCCATCGACGTGGACAAGGGCACCGCGGTCCGCAACATCGCCAACGGCGTCCATGCCGTCTGCTACGTCGGCGACGACGTGGGCGACCTGTCCGCGTTCGGCGCCCTCGACGAGCTCGCCGGCGAGGGCCGCGAGACCGTGCGGGTGGCGGTGCGCAGCGAGGAGGCGGTGCCCGAGCTGCTCGACCGGGCCGATCTGGTGGTCGACGGTCCCACCGGCGTGCGCGACCTGCTGCAGCGTCTGCTCGTCCAGGCCTAGTGCACCTCGGCCCTGGGCCGGATCAGGCCCCGGCGGCGCCCAGGAGGTCGGCCAGCCAGTCCTGCGGGGTGCGCGCGGTGACGATGTCCAGGCGCCGTCGGTGGCGGGCGCTGCGCTCCTCCGCGGGCAGCGACAGGGCCTCGTGGAGCGCGTCGGCGGTGCCGGCCACGTCGAACGGGTGGGCCCGGACCGCGGTGGCGCCGACCTCCTCCCAGACCCCGGCTTCGGGGCTCAGCACCAGCACCGACTCCCTGGCGCTGACCAGGGTCCCTTCCTTGGCCACCAGGTTCAGCCCGTCGCGGACCGGGTTGACGAGGAGCACGTCGGCGAGGGCCAGCGCGGCGACCGACCGGGGGAAGTCGTCGGAGGGGTCGAACAGGATCGGCGTCCAGCCCGGCGTGGCCCACCGCCGGTTGACGTCGGCCACGACCCGCTCGACCTCCTGTCGGTAGGCGAGGTACTCGGGCAGCCCCTCCCGGGAGGGGTAGACGAAGGCGCCGAACACGACCCGCTCCCGCCACTCGGGGTACGCATCGAGCAGGTCGTCGTAGGCGAGGAAGCCCCGCAACAGGTTCTTGGACAGCTCGATGCGGTCGACGCGGACGAGCAGGCGGCGGTCGCCGACCTCGGCGGCCAGCTCGGCGGCGGCGGCCCGACCCGCAGGCGACCCGGCCACGGCGGCGAGATCGTCAGGGTCGGAGGGGAGGGGCGAGACGAACGTGCGGGGCGCCTCGCCCAGCACCAGTCGGGCGCTCGCCTCGAAGTCCGCGGCCCAGCGGGTGCAGTGGAAGCCGCAGGCGTCGTGGGCGGCGAGGCCCTCGAGCAGCTCGCGGGCCTCGGCGTCGGGCAGCACCCGCAGCAGCTCCGGCGGCGCGAACGGCGTGTGGCTGAAGTGCACGAGCGCGAGGTCGGGCCGCCGTTCGGCCACCCGGGGCGCCACCAGGCAGAGGTGGTAGTCCTGGATCAGGACGGCCGCCCCCTCCGGGGCGTCGGCGACCACCGCGTCGGCGAACGCCTCGTTGACCCGGCGGTAGGCGGCCCAGGCCTCCCGCCAGCGCCGGTCGAAGCGGGGCCGGCGGGCGGTCTCGAACAGGCCGTGGTGCAGGAACCAGAGCACCGCGTTGCAGACCACGTCGTAGGCCAGGCGGAAGTCGTCCGGGTCGACGGCGAGGGCCCGCACCCGGAAGCCCTCGGCCTCGATCACACCGCCGGCCGCGGCCTCGCGGTCGGCGTCGGACATGGCCGCGGCGATCCAGGTCGCGCCGGTGCCGGCGACGAGCGGCCCGATCCCGGAGACCAGGCCGCCGGCCCCCCGCTTGGCCACCAGGCCGCCCGCCTCGTCCCGCCGGAACGACACCGGACCGCGGTTCGACACGATCACCACGGGTCGCTCGGCCATGGTGCCGAACCTACCCGGCGCCGACCGACGGGTGGCCCGGCCCGCTCCCGGCAGGGCGCCGCATCGGTGAGAGCCGGGGGGAGCGGGGCACGCCATCGGCCAGACTGGGCCGGTGAGGATGGTGGCCGCGCCCGACAAGTTCCGGGGGACGGCGTCGGCGACCGAGGTGGCCGACGCCATCGGCCGGGCCGCCTGGGAGGCGGGCTGGCGGTGCGACGAGGTGCCCATGGCCGACGGCGGCGAGGGGCTGCTCGAGGCGCTCGGCGGCCCGAACCGCACGTCGACGGTCACCGGCCCCCTCGGCGACCCGGTCGACGCCCCGTGGCGGCTCGACCGGTCGACCGCGGTCATCGAGATGGCCCTGGCGTCCGGCCTGACCCTGGTGGGCGGGGCCGACGAGAACGACCCCGTGTCCGCGTCGACCTACGGCACCGGCGAGCTCATCAACGACGCGCTGGAAGCCGGCGCCCGCCGCATCATCGTCGGGGTCGGCGGCTCGGCCACCACCGACGGCGGCCTGGGCGCGCTGCGGGCGCTCTACCCGCTGCAGCGCCTGCGCGGGATCGAGCTGATCGTCGCCTGCGACGTCACCATCGGCTTCGCGGACGCCGCCGAGCGGTTCGCCCCGCAGAAGGGGGCGTCACCGGCCCAGGTCGAGCTGCTGCGCCGCCGCCTCGAGCGGCTGGCCCAGGTGTACGAGGACGAGCACGGTGTCGACGTCCGCTCGCTCCGGGGCAGCGGGGCCGCCGGCGGCCTGGCCGGGGGGCTGGCCGCGGCCGGCGCCACCCTCGTGGACGGCTTCGAGGTCGTGGCCGAGGAGGTCGGCCTCGACGAGAAGCTGGAGGGCGCCGACCTCGTGGTCACCGGTGAGGGCTTCCTCGACGAGGCGTCGTTCGAGGGCAAGGTCGTCGGTGGCGTGGCCGAGCTCGCCGCCGAGCTCGGGGTCCCGGTGCTGGCGGTGGTCGGCCGCGTCTACGACGAGGTCCACGACCGGGTGCCGGTCGTCTCGCTCGTCGAGCGCTTCGGCGAGGAGCGGGCGCTGCACGACACCGCCGCCTGCGTCACCGAGGCCGTCACCGCCCACCTCGCCACCCTCACCTGACGTTCCTCCAGCAGAAACGGAAGGTTGCACCTTCCGTTTCTGCTGGAAGAAGCGGTCGGTGTGGGCGGCAGGAGGGTCAGGTGTCGGGTGGGCCCTTGTAGCCCTTGACCAGGATCCAGCCCACCAGGGCGACGATCCCGACGACCACGCCGAGCTTCACCAGGATGCCGATGGTGGCCACGACGAAGTGGAACAGCGACCAGGCGCCGAAGAGGGCCAGGCCACCGATGACCACGACGGGCAGCCACGCCATGGGCGGGCGTTGGAGGTCGTCGCCCCGCCGGCGTTCGAGGTCGTCGCCCGGTGCCATCGTCCCCACACCCTACGCTCGCGGCCATGGAACCCGACGCCGCCTTCCTCGACGCCACGGCACAGGCCGAGCTCGTCCGCACCGGCCAGGCCACCCCGCTCGAGCTCGTCGACGCCGCCATCGAGCGCATCGAGCGCCTGAACCCGCAGCTCAACGCCGTCATCCACGAGCGCTTCGAGAAGGCCCGGGCCGAGGCGCGGGCGGACCTGCCTGACGGCCCGTTCCGGGGCGTGCCGTTCGTGCACAAGGACCTCGACGGCTACAGCGCCGGCGACCCCTACTACGGCGGGACGAAGTTCCTCCGCGACCACGACTGGCGCCCCGGCCACGACTCCCACCTCACCGCCAAGTTCCGGGCCGCCGGACTGATCTGCGTCGGTCGCACCAACACCCCCGAACTGGGCCTGGTGCCGGCCACCGAGCCGGAGACCTACGGGCCGACCCGCAACCCGTGGGACACCGGGCGCTCGACCGGTGGGTCGAGCGGGGGCTCGGCCGCCGCGGTCGCCTCCGGCATGGTGGCCATCGGCCACGCCGGCGACGGTGGCGGCTCCATCCGCATCCCCGCCAGCGAGTGCGGCCTCGTCGGGCTGAAGCCGTCGCGGGGCCGCCACTCGCTCGGCCCCGAGGCGGGGGAGAGCTGGGGCGGGCTCGTCGCCCGCCTGGCCGTCACCCGCAGCGTCCGGGACACGGCCACGCTCCTCGACGCCGTGCAGGGCGCCATGCCGGGTGACCCCTACACGGCGCCGCCGCCGCAGCGGCCCTACGCCGACGAGCTCGGCGCCGACCCCGGCTCGCTGCGCATCGGCCTCCGGGTCGAGGCGCCGAGCATCCCGGGCGACCCCCACCCCGACGCCGTCGCCGCGGTGGAGGGGGCCGCCGCACTGCTCGAGTCCCTGGGCCACCGAGTCGAGGTGGCGTCGCCGGCAGCGCTCGACGACCCCGAGTTCGTCCAATACTTCATCAACGCCTACAACGCGTGGATCGCGCGCGACCTCGAGCGCCTGGGCCAGACGGTGGGCACGCCGGTGACGGCCGACGACGTGGAGGCCGGCACCTGGGCCCTCGCCGAAGCGGGCCGCCTGGTGAGCGCCACCGACTACCTCGCCGCGGTCGAGTACATGCACGAGTTCACCCGGCGGGTCGCCCAGTGGTGGGCCGACGGCTTCGACCTGCTGCTCACGCCCACCATCCCCGAGCCGCCTCCGCACCTCGGCGAGTTCAGCGGCACCCCGGACAACCCGCTCGTCGGCCTCTTCCGCTCGGCCGAGATCGTGCCCTTCACCGCGCCGTTCAACACCACGGGCCAGCCGGCGATCTCGCTGCCCCTGCACTGGAACGCCGACGGCCTGCCCATCGGCGTGCAGCTCGTGGCCGCCTACGGCCGTGAGGACCAGCTGATCGCGGTGGCGAGCCAGCTCGAGCAGGCGGCCCCCTGGGCCGACCGCCGCCCACCCGCCCACGCCTGACCGTGACCGTGCCGAGTGGCGTCCTGCGCGCCGGCGGTCAGGTGGTGCGGCGGTAGGCGGGGGACTCGAGGGGCGGCGGGCGCTCTCCCAGCTCGACGGTGACCGGCGCGGCGCCGGCGGGGGTGAGGTCCACGGCGGCGCCGGGGTCGACGCCGGCACGGCGCAGGGCCGTGGCCATGACCGCGGCCGCCTGGGGCGAGAGCTCGGCCAGCGGCCGGTTGCGGTGGTGACGCACGCCGAGGTCGACCTGGGCGATGCCGGCGAGGCCGACGAGGCGGTGCACGTCGATGAGCAGGCCGAGGTCGACGCCGTAGCCCTGCACGAAGGGCAGGCGCTCGAGCACCTCGCGCCGGCCGGCGTACTCACCGGAGAGCGGCTGCACCACGCCGTCGAGCTCGGGGAACAGCAGGGCCACGAGCGGGCGGGCGACGAGCTCGGTGACCCGGCCGCCGCCTTCCTGGCGGTCGTTCAACGGGCGCTCGTAGAAGCCCTTGACGAACCCGATGGTGGGGTCGGTGAGCAGGGGGCCGAGCAGCCCGGTCACGAAGGCGGTGTCGAACTCGCGCACGTCGGCGTCGCACCAGACGACGAGGTCGCCCTTGGAGGCGAGCATCGAGGTCCACAGCGCCTCGCCCTTGCCCTGCCCGTCCGTGGTGCGGACCACGGCGGCGCCGGCGTCGGCGGCCGCGGCGGCGGTGCGGTCGGAGGAATGGTCGTCGACCACGAGCAGCTCGTCGACGAGGGGCACGTCGTCCACCAGGCGCGTCCGGATGGTGTCCACGATGGCGCCGACGGTGGCCGCCTCGTCGCGCGCCGGGAGGCACACGGAGACGGTGACGTCCCCCTTGGCCGCCACCAGGGCCTCGGCCGTGAAGTCCCGGTGGTGGAAGGTCGGTGGCGGCGCCGACGGCACGCGGCCATCGTAGGGACCATGGCGCGCCAGTCCTCGCTCCGGTGCCGGGTCTGTGGCGCGACCCGTGCCGACTCACCCGTGCAGTACTGCGACGAGTGCTTCGGCCCGCTCGACGTGGTGGTCGGCCCGACCGGGCTCGACGCGGCCGAGTTGCGGGCGCGGATCGAGGCCGGCCCGGCGTCGATGTGGCGCTACGCCGATCTCCTCGCGTTCGACGAGCCGCCGGGCGCCGACGCGGTCGGGTGGACGCCGCTCGTCGAGGCCCGCGCCCTCGGGCGGGACCTGGGCGTGACCGACCTCCGCCTGAAGGACGAGGGCGCCAACCCGGGCGGCTCGTTCAAGGACCGGGTCGTGGCCGCCGCGCTCAGCCGGGCGCTCGACACGGGCGCCCGGGTCCTGGCCTGCGCCTCCACCGGCAACCTGGCCCTCGCGGTGGCGGGCGCCGCCCGGCGCGCCGGGCTGGCCTCGGTGGTGATCGTGCCGGAGGCCCTCCCCGCCGCGGACCAGGCCGCGATCGCCGCCGAGGGGGCGGTCGTCGTGCCGGTCGCCGGCGACTACGACGCCGCCAACCGCCTGGCCAGCGAGGCGTCGATGACCGGCGAGAGCGAGGCCTGGGGCTGGGTGAACGTCGGCCTGCGTCCCTGGTACGTCGAGGGGTCGGTGACCGTGGCCCACGAGATCGCCGAGCAGCTCGGCTGGGCCGTCCCCGACGCGGTGGTGGCGCCCATGGCGTCCGGGGCCTTCGCGCTCGCCCTGCACCGGGGCTTCGTCGACCTCGCCGAGGCCGGCCTCGTCCCACCCGGGCCGCCGCCGGCGCTGTGGGTCGTCCAGCCGGAGGGCTGCGCGCCGGTGGCGGCGGCCTTCGCCACCGGGGCGGACGACGTGGCGCCCGTACGCCCGGACACTTTCGCCTCCTCGCTGGCCATGGGTGACCCGCCGGACGGCCCCGAGGTGCTCGCCGTGGCCCGCACCAGCACCGGCGGGGTGCTCGCGGTGCCCGAGGCGGAGATCGCGCCGGCCCAGGCCCGGCTGGCCGCGCTCGAGGGCCTCACCACCGAGCCCGCCGGCGGGGTGGTGGTCGCGGGCGTGGCCCGGGTCGCCGCGGTCGGCCGCCTCCCGGCCGGGTCGACGGTCGTGGCCTGCCTCACCGGTGGCGCGGCGAGCGCCCGCCCCGTGCCCACCACGGGCCCGTCGGGAGGTGGCAGCGGCCGGGTCGCCGGTACGATCCCACCCACTGTCTCCGCCCTCTCGGCCGCCGTGGCCGGCGGGCACTCCGACGCACCAGAGGATCCGAGCCGATGAGCGTTACCGTCCGCGTGCCCACCACCCTGCGCACCCTCACCGGGGGCGAGTCCGAAGTCGCGGTCGACGGCGCCACCGTCGGCGACGTCCTCACCGCCCTCGACGCGGCCCACCCCGGCTTCAAGGACAAGCTCTTCGACGACGAGGGCAACCTGCGCCGCTTCGTCAACGTCTTCGTGGCCGACGACGACGTGCGCTTCATGGACGGCCTCGCCACCCCCGTCCCCGACGGCGAGACCCTCTCGATCATCCCCGCCGTCGCCGGCGGCTGAACCGCTGACCCGGGCGTAGGTCGCCCGGCCCCTTCTCGGCCCGGCGGCTGGGCCGATCGGCCCTTCGCGCTCCACCGCGCCAGCGCACCCGACGATCCCCCTCTCGCTGCGGGAACCGATCCCCGGCGGAGGTGCGGCTCGGAGGCGGCGGCCCCGAACCCCTCCGCCGGGGAGGCTCGCTCCTTTGGTCCTCCTTCGTCGGACCGCCTCCGGCAGCCCGTTCGTCGCCGCGGCGCCTGCGCTCCGCTCCGGCACGTCACCGTGCGGGTAGCCGGATTAGCACTCTCCCCTCTAGAGTGCTAATGCTTACGTCACACGCACGCCAACCGGTCAGCCAACGGAGGACCAACCGCATGTCGAAGACCATCGCATTCGACGAGGAGGCCCGTCGGGGCCTCGAGTCGGGCATGAACCAGCTCGCCGACGCCGTGCGCGTCACGCTTGGCCCCAAGGGCCGCAACGTCGTGCTGGAGAAGAAGTGGGGCGCTCCCACCATCACGAACGACGGCGTCTCCATCGCCAAGGAGATCGAGCTCGAGGACCCCTACGAGAAGATCGGGGCCGAGCTGGTCAAGGAGGTCGCCAAGAAGACCGACGACGTCGCCGGTGACGGCACCACCACCGCCACCGTGCTGGCGTGGTCGATGGTCCGCGAGGGCCTGCGCAACGTGGCCGCCGGCGCCAACCCGATGTCGCTGAAGAAGGGCATCGAGGCTGCGGTCGAGACCGCCGTCGCGGCCATCCGCAACGTGGCCGTCGAGGTCGAGGACAAGTCCCAGATCGCCCAGGTCGCCGCCATCTCGGCCGCCGACGAGGAGATCGGCCAGATGATCTCCGAGGCGATCGACAAGGTCGGCAAGGACGGCGTCATCACCGTCGAGGAGAGCCAGACCTTCGGCATGGACATGGACCTCGTCGAGGGCATGCGCTTCGACAAGGGCTACATCTCGCCGTACTTCGTGACCGACCCCGACCGGATGGAGGCCGTCCTCGACGACCCGTACATCCTCCTCGTGGGCTCGAAGATCTCGGCCGTGCGCGACATGCTCGCCGTGCTCGAGAAGGTGATGCAGTCGGGCAAGCCGCTGGTCATCATCGCCGAGGACGTCGAGGGCGAGGCCCTGGCCACCCTCGTGGTCAACAAGATCCGTGGCACCTTCAAGTCGGTGGCGGTCAAGGCCCCCGGCTTCGGTGACCGCCGCAAGGCGATGCTCCAGGACATGGCCATCCTCACCGGCGCCCAGGTCATCACCGAGGAGGTGGGCCTCAAGCTCGAGAACACCACCCTCGACCTGCTCGGCACCGCCCGCAAGGTCGTCATCACCAAGGACGAGACCACCGTCGTCGAGGGTGGCGGCTCGGACGACGACATCGCCGGCCGCATCGCCCAGATCAAGGCCGAGATCGACAACACCGACTCGGACTACGACCGTGAGAAGCTCCAGGAGCGCCTCGCCAAGCTGTCCGGCGGCGTGGCCGTCCTGAAGGTCGGCGCCGCCACCGAGGTGGAGCTCAAGGAGAAGAAGCACCGCATCGAGGACGCGGTCAGCACCACCAAGGCCGCCATCGAGGAGGGTGTCGTCGCCGGTGGCGGCGTGACCCTGCTGCGGGCCCAGGCCGGCATCGCCGACCTGGCCAAGAAGCTCGAGAAGAAGCAGCACGACGAGGCCACCGGCGCTCGCATCGTCCTGCGGGCCCTCGAGGAGCCGCTGAAGCAGATCGCGATCAACGCCGGCCTCGAGGGCGGCGTCGTGGTCGAGAAGGTGCGCGAGCTCGAGGTGCCGTCCGAGGGCCTGAACGCGGCCACCGGCGAGTACGTCGACCTGGTCAAGGCCGGCATCATCGACGCCGCCAAGGTGACCCGTTCGGCGCTGCAGAACGCCGCCTCGATCGCGGCCCTGTTCCTCACCACCGAGGCGGTCATCGCCGACGCTCCCGAGACGGGCGGCGGCGGCATGCCGGGCGGCATGGAGGACTTCTAGCCCTCGTCCGGTCGGGCCGTCCGCGAGGGCGTCCCGCCGAGGATCGAGCTGGTGGCCGGCCCCGCGGGGTCGGCCACCAGCCGTTTTGGGCGGCCACTTCCAGGTCACGCCCCGGGCCCGACCTCCGGGTCTAGGTGTCGTCGCGGCGGCGGGCGGGGTGGGCGGACCCCGCGACCACGAGGGTGCCCTTCGCGGAGCGCTTGGCCGCGTAGAGGGCGGTGTCGGCCTCGTGGACGATGGCGTCGGGGTCGGCGCCGACCGGCTCGGCCACCAGGGTCAGGCCCGCCGAGGCGGCGAGGACGACCTCGGCGCCGTCCGGCAGGGCGACGGGGATCCGGGCCGCCGCCAGCAGGCGCTCGACCACGGCGCTCGCCACGTCGGCCTCGGGCGGGCGGTGGATCAGCACGGCGAACTCGTCGCCGCCGAGGCGGGCCACAACGTCGCCCGCCCGCATCTCCCGGGCGAAGCGGTCGGCCAGCTCGACGAGGAGGTGGTCGCCGGCGGCGTGGCCGTGGACGTCGTTGACCGCCTTGAAGCCGTCGAGGTCGAGGTAGGCGACCGCCACGGGCGCCCCGTCACCGATCGCCGCCTCGAGCAGGGTGAAGAACCGGGCCCGGTTGGCGAGCCCGGTCAAGGCGTCGTGGTGGGCGAGGTGCTCGAGTCGCTCGCTGCCCGCCCGGCGATCGAGGGCGAGGCGCACCAGGGTCTCGATGTCGCCGAGGTTCACGGCGAGCAGGTCGGCCATCGCGGGGTCCGCGGCCCAGGCCGCCAGCAGGGCGGGCTGGTCGCGGCCGGGGTCGGGTGACCCCCGGAAGGCGGCGACGGCGAGCCCCCGGTCGGCGGCTGCCTTGCGGACGGGCTCGGGCAGCCCCTCGGTGGAGGTGATGGTGACGGGGCCGAGGGCGGACATGGCCGCCGTCCACGGAGCGCCGAGGGTGCGGTCCTGGCGCCCGTCGATGACGCCGCCGAGCTCGGGGGGCAGGACGCCCAGCACGGTCCGTTGCCCGTTGCTGTCGAACGCGATCAGCGCACCGGGACGGCTGGGCGAGAAGCGCTCGCCGAGCCCCGCCAGCGACTCGTCGGGGCCGGCGCCGGCGACCATGGCCGAGAAGGCGAGCGTCCGGGCGCGGTCGAACGGGTTCGGCCGGAGGGAGAAGGCCACAAACTCGCGCCCGTCGTCGTCCTGCACGCGAACGGACGCCACGTCGAGCGTCTCGTAGACCCCGTCGCGACGCCGGAGGCGGTAGGGCGCGGTGCCGTCGCCGATCTGGGTGTGCAGCAGGCCGATGGTGCTGGCCGCGCGGCGCAGGTCGTCGGGGTGCAGCCAGTCGAAGGCGTGCCCGCCGATCAGGGCGTCGGGATCCCACCCGTAGCGGCGGAACGCCTCGTTGGCGTAGACGACCCGGAACTCGTCGTCGAGCAGGGCGTGGGGCGCCGGGTCGTCGATGACCACGCGTGCGAGCAGCGCGTCGTCCGGCCCCTGGTCCCGCTCCGCAGCGTCGCCCACCGGCGCCAATACTTGCACGGGACGGTGATCGGTACCCTCAGGCCATGGCTGGAGCGAACCGCGGGCGGGTGCAGCGCGTGCTCCGGCGCCGGTTCGACGGCCGGGAGGCGCCCCTCGGGCCCGACGAGGTCCTCGTGGAGGAGCCGCTCGCCATCCACCTCGACGGTGTGCTCGTGGCCACCACCATGCGCACGCCCGGGCACGACTTCGAGCTGGCGGCCGGCTTCCTGCACGGTGACGGGCTGCTGGCCGGCGCCGCCATCACGACCTGCCGGTACTGCGGCACCGGCTCGGCGGTCGAGACCGAGTTCAACGTCGTCAGCGTCGACACCGGCGGCCGGGCGCCCGCACCCGCCCCGCGCCTCACCACCGCCACCGCCGCGTGCGGGCTCTGTGGGAGCGCCAGCCTCGATGAGCTCACGGATCGCCTCGAGCCGCTCCCGCCCATCGAACCGTTCCCCCTCGACGTGCTGGTCGCGGTGCCCGAGCGGATGCTCGCCGAGCAGCAGCTGTTCGCGGCCACCGGCGCGAGCCATGCCGCCGCCGCCTTCGACCGCGACGGCGAGCCGCTGGTCGTCCGCGAGGACATCGGGCGCCACAACGCGGTCGACAAGGTCGTCGGCCGGCTCCTGCTCGACGAACGCCTGCCCGCCACGGGCCTGGGACTCTTCGTCAGCGGCCGGGCCAGCTTCGAGATGGTCCAGAAGGCGTGGGCGGCCGGTTTCGCCGCGGTCGTCGCGGTGAGCGGTCCCTCGTCGCTCGCGGTCGACACCGCGAGGGTGGCCGGCCTGACCCTGGCGGGGTTCACCCGGGGCGGGACGCTCAACCTGTACAGCCCGGCCTGATCGCCGGCGAGCGGCCCCGCGCCGAACCGGCTCCCGATTTCGGTGCCCTGGCACCGAAATCGGGAGCCAGAACGGGCCGGACCGGGCCGCCCTCGGTCGTCGTTAGCCTGGGCCGATGAGCCCTGACACCCCCGAGGCGCTGGCACCGTCGGTCGGCCTCGCCGTCCTGCATCTGTTCGTGAAGCCGTCCGCGGGCGGCGCGGACGCCGCCGCGGTGGCCGCGGCGGTGAAGCGGGCGGAGGGCGACGGCGACCAGGTGGTCCCGGTGGCCCTGCTCGGCCACAAGGCCGACGCCGCGTTCATGGTGCTCAGCGAGGACGTGGTGCGCCTGCGCCGCTTCCAGACCGACGTGCAGGCCGCCGGCCTCGTCGTGGTCGACTCCTACGTGTCGCTCACCGAGCTCTCGGAGTACGCCCAGGGCCTGCCGCCCGAGCGGAACCAGGCCCGGCTGCACCCGGTGCTGCCGCCCGAGGGCAAGCGGGCGTGGTGCTTCTACCCCATGTCGAAGCGGCGCAACGTGGGGGCCAACTGGTTCACGCTGCCCTACGACGAGCGCAAGGACCTGATGTACGAGCACGGCGCCTCGGGCCGGAAGTTCGCCGGCCGGGTCGTCCAGGTCGTCACCGGCTCCACCGGCCTCGACGACTTCGAGTGGGGCGTCACCCTCTTCGCGGAGGCGCCCGACGACCTCAAGGAGGTCGTCTACACGATGCGATTCGACGAGGCGTCGGCCCTCTACGGCGAGTTCGGCGCGTTCTACACGGGTTACACCACGAGCGTCGAGGACCTGGGGGCGGTGCTCGCCGCCCGTTGAGGGCGCATGAACCTGGGCGCTGTTGGACGCTTGCGCCCTCGTGATTGGCTACTGTGCCGCCCCAGGCAGCGGCTCCGCGGGCAGGGTGCCCATGAGCGGCTGAAGGGGAGAGACGACACGTGCGCAAGCTGATCCTCATCGTGCTCGCCGTCCTGGTCGGCGGCTCGGTGTTGCTCTGGGGCGGGCCTGCCGGTGCACAGACCACCGACACGACCGACGCCGCGGGCGCCACCACGACCACGACGGCCGCAGACGGCGGCGGCGTCGGCGTGAGCGGCGTCATCGAGAACGACGACGAGCCCGTCGAAGGCGTGACCATCACGGTCAAGGACACCAGCGGCGCGGTCGTCGGCGAGTCCACCACCAACGCCCAGGGCGAGTACGACATCCCGCTGCCGGGGCCCGGCGACTACTCGGCCACCCTCGACGTGGACACCCTCCCCGACGGGGTCAACCTGCGCAACGAGGACCGTGCCACCCTCGAGTTCACGCTGCGGCCCGGCCAGACCCGGCCGCTGCTGTACCCGCTCGGCGAGTCCGACCGCCAGGAGGTCAGCGGCGTCGAGAAGTTCCTCCAGCTGCTGGTGGAGGGCATCAAGTTCGGCCTCGTGATCGCCATGGGCGCCATCGGGCTCTCGCTGATCTTCGGCACCACCGGCCTCACCAACTTCTCCCACGGTGAGATGGTCACGTTCGGGGCCATGGCGGCGTGGTGGTTCAACGTGAACATGGGCATCCAGCTCATCCCCGCGGCGTTCCTCGCGATCGTGGTCGGGGCCGCTGCCGCCGCGCTCTACGACTTCGCCTTCTGGCGGCGGTTGCGCAAGCGGGGCACCGGACTGATCGCCATGCTCGTGATCTCGATCGGCATGGCCATCCTGTTCCGCTACTTCTTCCTCTACCTGTTCGGCGGCCGCACCCGGCCCTACGCCGACTACGCCGTGCAGAAGGGCATGGACATCGGCCCGATCTCCATCGCCCCGAAGGACCTCATCTCGATCGGGCTCTCGATCATCGTGCTCGTCGGCGTCGGCCTCCTGTTGAACAAGACCAAGATCGGCAAGGCCATGCGGGCCGTCGCCGACAACCGGGACCTCGCCGCCTCGTCGGGCATCGACGTCGACCGGGTGATCTTGTTCGTCTGGGCCGCCGGCGGCGGCCTCGCCGCCCTCGGTGGCGTCATGTTCGGCGTGACCGAGCAGGTGAGCTACCAGATGGGCTTCCGGCTCCTGCTGCTCATGTTCGCCGGCGTGACCCTGGGCGGCCTGGGCACGGCCTACGGCGCCTTGGTCGGCAGCCTCATCGTGGGCATCTTCGTGCAGGTCTCGACCCTCTGGGTGCCGGTCGAGCTCAAGAACGTGGGCGCCCTCGTGATCTTGATCCTGATCCTGTTGGTACGGCCGCAGGGCATCCTCGGGCAATCCGAGCGGGTCGGATAAGGAGGCGTCGACGTGGACATCGGTTCGGTCATCGACAACAGCTTCTCCGCCGCCGTCGGCGTGGATGCGGTCATCTACGCGCTCGCGGCCATCGGCCTGAACGTGCAGTTCGGCTACACGGGCCTGCTCAACTTCGGCCAGGTGGGCTTCGCCGCGGTGGGCGCGTACGGCATCGCCATCTCGGTCAACTACTACGGCTGGCCGCTGTGGGCCGGCATCCTCCTCGGCCTCGCGGCCGCCGTGGTCCTGGCCCTGCTGCTCGGCCTGCCCACCCTGCGCCTGCGGGCGGACTACCTCGCCATCGTCACCATCGCCGCCGGCGAGATCATCCGACTCGTCGCCCGGTCGGTGACCTTCAACGACTACACCGGCGGCAGCGCCGGCCTGAGCGACTTCGCCCAGTCCTTCTACGACCTCAACCCCTACGGCGCCGGGCGGCAGTCCCTGGGCCCGATACAGCTCAGCAGCAACGACCTGTGGATGGTCACCGTGGGCTGGTCGGTGGTGCTGCTCATGACCCTCCTGGTCTGGAGCCTGATGCGCAGCCCCTGGGGTCGGGTGCTCAAGGCCATCCGCGAGGACGAGGACGCCGTGCGCAGCCTGGGCAAGAACGCCTACTGGTACAAGATGCAGAGCCTCATCCTCGGCGGCCTGCTCGGTGCGGTGGCCGGCTTCGCCTTCGCCATCGCCAAGACCTCGGTGCAGCCGGACAACTACTCGACCGACTTCACCTTCTTCGCCTACGCCGCCCTCATCCTCGGCGGTGCCGCCACCACCTGGGGCCCGGTGATCGGCTCGATCATCTTCTGGTTCCTGCTCGCCTTCACCGACAGCCTCCTGCGCCAGCTCGTCAGCAACGACCTGCTGCCCGACGCCATCATCTCGGGCACCCAGGTCGGCCAGGTGCGGTTCATGCTGGTGGGCGTCGGCCTCGTGGCGCTGATGGTCTTCCGACCACAGGGCATCTTCGGCAACAAGCGGGAGCTGGCCCTCGATGAGTGACACCGCCTACGACACCGCCGCCGACGCGGCCCGGCTGCGAGAGCAGCTCGCCGGCGTCGCCTCCGAGCCGGGCGTGGCCAAGCCGGATCCGATCGTCGTGGCCGACAACATGGTGCGCCGCTTCGGCGGCCTCACCGCGGTCGAGGTCGAGCACCTCGAGGTCCAACGGGGCTCCATCACCGCCCTGATCGGACCCAACGGCGCCGGCAAGACCACCTTCTTCAACTGCCTGACCGGCTTCGGCGACCCCGACGAGGGCGAGTGGAGCTTCGACGGCACCTCGATGTCGAAGGCGCCGGCCCACAAGTTCCCCCAGGCCGGCATGGTCCGCACCTTCCAGCTGACCAAGGCCCTCTCCAAGCTCACCGTCATCGAGAACATGAAGCTGGCCGCTCCCGACCAGCGGGGCGAGAACTTCTTCCGTGCCCTCGTGCCGGGGGTCTGGCGGCGCCAGGAGCGTGAGGTCGAGGAGCGCGCCGACGCCCTCCTGAAGCGCTTCAAGATGGACCACATGCGCAACGAGTTCGCCGGCACCCTGTCCGGCGGCCAGCGCAAGCTGCTCGAGATGGCCCGGGCGCTCATGTGCAACCCGAAGATCATCATGCTCGACGAGCCCATGGCCGGTGTGAACCCGGCCCTCACCCAGTCGCTCCTCGAGCACATCAAGGAGATGCGGGCCGACGGCGCCACCGTGCTCTTCATCGAGCACGACATGGACGTGGTGTCGAGCATCAGCGACTGGGTCGTGGTGATGGCCGAGGGTTCGATCATCAGCGAGAGCCGGCCCGAGGAGGTCGGTCAGAACCAGGCGGTGGTCGACGCCTACCTCGGTGCCCACCACGACGCGCCCCTCACCCTCGAGGAGGAGGAGGCCGAGCTCGAAGAGGTCGAGGCCAAGCTGGAAGCCATCGAAGAAGCGCGCGAAGAGGAGCTCGGCCTGTGAGCGAAGCGTCCCCGCCCTCCGACGCCGTCGTGCCCGAGGGCGAGACCCCCATCGCGCCGCCGCCCGCCGGCGGCGAGGTCGTGCTCTCGGCCGCCGAGCTGGTGGCCGGCTACACCCCCGAGGTCAACATCCTCAACGGCTGCGACTTCCACCTCGCCGACGGTGAGCTGATCGGCATCATCGGCCCCAACGGCGCCGGCAAGTCGACGCTGCTCAAGACCCTCTTCGGGCTGGTCAAGGTCTCCTCGGGCACCGTCACCTTCCGCGGGGCGGACATCACCGGCGAGCCCGCGCACGCCCTCGTGGCCAAGGGCATCGGCTACGTGCCCCAGAACAACAACGTGTTCCCCCGCCTCACGGTGGAGGAGAACCTCGAGATGGGCATGTACCTCGAGCCGAAGCGCTTCAAGGAGCGCCTCGAGGTGGTGGCCGACCTGTTCCCGTTGCTCTCCGAGCGGCTCAAGCAGAGGGCCGGGTCGCTCTCGGGTGGTGAGCGCCAGATGCTCGCCATGGGCCGGGCCCTGATGATGGACCCGTCCGTGCTGCTCCTCGACGAGCCGTCGGCCGGCCTCTCCCCGCTGTACCAGGACGAGGTCTTCATCCGCTGCCGGCGCATCAACGCCGCCGGTGTCTCGATCGTGATGGTGGAGCAGAACGCCCGCCGCTGCCTCGAGATCTGCCACCGGGGCTACGTGCTCGACCAGGGCCGCAACGCCTACACCGACACCGGTGAGGCCCTGCTCAACGACCCCAAGGTCATCGAGCTCTACCTGGGCACGCTGGTCAAGGCCCGCTGACGGCGGCGGCGGCCGTCGCCTAGACCGCCGGCTCGACGACGCTCGTCGGCCGGGCGAGCTGGTCGCGGCGGCTGATGCTCAGGTAGGCGACCAGGGCGACGATGGCGCCGAGGAAGATCAGGCTCGTCGTGGTGGTGCCGAGGCCCAGGCCGCCGTTCTGCGTGGGCTGCGACAGGTAGTCGCCGACGGAGGCGCCCATCGGGCGGGTGAGGACGTAGGCGATCCAGAACGCCGCCACCTCGTTCAGCCCCAGGAAGCGCCAGGCGACGTAGGTGACGGCGATGGCGGTGCCGAAGAGCCCGGCGGAGAGGAGGTAGCCGAGGTCGGCCTGCTCGGCGAGGAGGTCGCCGGCCGCCGTCCCCAGCGCGAAGGTGACGAGCACCGCCAGCCAGTAGAAGGCCTCACGGGTCGGGCTGACGATGGTCTTGATCGATAGCGTCCCCTCCCTCGACCACCAGATCGCG
The DNA here is from genome assembly GCA_041908445.1 of Acidimicrobiales bacterium. Lineage (GTDB taxonomy): Bacteria > Actinomycetota > Acidimicrobiia > Acidimicrobiales > DATDAH01 > JAEUJM01. The sequence continues at coordinate 133,631 of JAYRFK010000010.1, forward strand.
AACACGACGCAGAGCGCCACCGTGAACACACCGGTCGAGATCCACAGGCTCACGCCGCGGACGTCGGTGAAGTAGTCCGTGATCAACGTGCCGACGACGCTGATCACCACGAGCACGGACCAGTAGACCGCCGGAACGTAGCGGCGCTGGGCGAACTGCACGGCGAGGGTCACGGCGAGCACCGCCACGGACAGCCACAGGGTGCTCACCAGCGTGAAGCTGGTGTGCTCCATGAGGTTGTCGGCACCGGTCTCGCCGATGGTCGTGCACATGATCTTGATGACCCAGAAGACGGCGATGATCTCCGGGACCTTGTTCGTCCAGGGCCGCCGGAGGCGGCCCGCTCCGGTGGACGTCGGGGCGTGGGTGGGGGCGTGGGTGGGGGTGTCCATGGCCCGACGGTGCGCTGCCCCGGGTTAGCGCTCGGTTAGAACCCGGCGGGCGGCCCACGATCGGCCCCCTCGACCCGTAGGGTCGGGGCGTGCCCGGGCACGTGCTGATCGTCGAGGACGACGAGCTCATCGGGTCGAGCCTCGCCCGTGCGCTGGAGGCGGGGGAGTACCAGGTCGAGGTCGTGGGCACGGTGACCGCCGCGGAGCAGGCGGTGGCCCGCTGGGCACCCGACCTCGTGCTGTGCGACCTCGGCCTGCCGGACGGCGACGGGCTCGGGCTCATCGAGCGCCTCCGGGGCGAGCACCCCCAGCTGCCGGTCCTGGTGCTGACCGCTCGGGACGAGGAGGCCGACGTGGTGGCCGGGCTGTCCAGCGGTGCCGTGGACTACGTCACCAAGCCCTTCCGCCTCGCGGAGCTGCTGGCCCGGATCGCCGCCCAGCTACGCCAGCACGCCGCCGCATCGGCGGCCGACACACGCGCCGGCGATCGCCTGGTCGTCGGCGATCTCGAAATACAGGTGGACGCCCGCCGGGTGCTCGTCGCTGGTGCGGAGGTCGCGCTCCGCCCGAAAGAGTTCGACCTGCTCGCCCGCCTCGGTGACGATGCCGGCCGGGTCGTGCGGCGAGAGGACCTCATGGCCGACGTCTGGGACGAGCACTGGTGGGGCTCCACCAAGACCCTCGACGTGCACGTCAGCGCGCTGCGCCGCCACCTCGGTGAGGAGCCGGGCTCGCCGAGCCGGATCACCACCGTTCGGGGCGTCGGCTACCGGCTCGAACGGCCCTGACCCGTGCGCCGACGGATCCTCACCATCGTGTCGCTCGTCGCTGCGCTCGCGGTGGTGTCGCTCTTCATCCCCAGCGCGCTGGCCATCGCGGCACGACAGCTGAGCGAGCAGAAGGTGGAGGCCGAGCGCGACGCCGCCATCGCGGCCACCGCGATCGACCCCGACGACCCAGGGCGCGCCGCGCTCCCGGAGGACGATGCGTACGGCCTCTACGACGGCACCGGCCGACTCGTGCACGGCATCGGGCCCGCTCGGGCCGAACCCACCGTCATCGCCGCCTTCTCGGGCGAGTCGACGCTCGCCGTCGCCGACGGCCAGGTCATCGCGGCGCTCGCCGTCCAGGGCACGGACCCCCCGCTCGTGCTCCGCGTCGCGGAGCCCCGCCGGGAGGCCCGGGCGGCGACACTTCGCAGCATCGCCGCACTGGCCGCGACCGCGGTGGTCATCGTCGCCGGCGCGGTCGCCGCCGCCTGGGTGCTGGCGTCGCGGCTGGCGCGGCCCGTCGAAGCCCTGGGCCGGACCGCGGCCGGCCTCGACGACGGCGACGTCACGGTCGAGACGGCGCCCAGTGGCATCGACGAGGTCGACCAGGTCGCCCGTGCCCTGACCGTCACCGGCGAGCGCATGCAGCGGGCCATCGAGCGCGAGCGGGCGTTCTCCGCCGACGCGTCCCACCAGCTCCGCACGCCGCTCACCGCCATCCGGACCGCGGTCGAGGCCGAGCAGCTCGCGCCCCGTGCCGACCGCGGCATGATCCTCGCCGAGGTGCTCGCGCAGCTCGATCGGGTCGACGCGACCCTCACCGGACTGCTGGCGCTGGCGCGCGACACCCACGTCGATCGCCGGCCCGTCGACCTCGTCGCCCTCGCCGAGGACGGCCTCGAGCGGTGGACGGCGCGGGCCACCGCCGCCGGGCGGCCGCTGACGACCGAGATCGTGGGCGAGCCTCCGCGCCCGGCGGTGTCACGGGTCGCCGTCGACCAGGTGCTCGACGTCCTGGTCGACAACGCGCTGACCCACGGCCGGGGGCGGGTGACGGTGCGGGTCGCCCGGGACGGTGACGCGGCGCGCCTGTCGGTCGCCGACGAGGGGCGGCTCGACGCGGACCCCGACCTCCTCTTCGCCCGTCGGCGCCAGGACGCCGCGGGCCACGGCATCGGCCTGCACCTGGCCCGGGCGCTGGTCGAGGCCGAGGGGGGCCGCCTGCGGCGCACGCCGGCGCCGGCGACGTGCTTCGAGGTCGTGCTCCCGCTCGACCGCAGCGGTCCGCCGCGCTGACGACCGGTCGTGTGTCGACCGGCGCCACGGCCGCTGCCGGGGCCGGACGCGGAGGGGCCCCGGCCGAAGCCGGGGCCCCTCGTCCTGCGTGACGGTCAGACCGTCGAGGTGCTCAGATCAGATCTGGGCGAACTCGAAGGTGGTCTGGGCGTCGTCGATGCCGTTGTCCCCGAACACGAGGACACCGAAGCTCGCCTCCGAGGGCTCGCCGGCGTCGCCGAAGCTCAGCGGACCGGTGATGCCGTCGTAGTCGATGTCGGTGCCGTCCTCGATGAGGGCGAGGCAGTCGGCGTAGGTGGTGCACACCTCGCCGTCCTTGGTGACGCCGTTGATCTCGGCGGCGACCGCCGAGGGCTCGTCGGTGCCGGCGATGTTCGCGGCCAGGGCCGTGATCACCACTGCGTCGTACGACTCACCGGCGTAGTTGTAGTCCTCGAGGTTCGGGTCGATCTCGTCCAGGCGAGCGGTGAAGTCCGAGGAGAGGTCGGTGAGGGGCGTGGTGCCCTTCATGCCGGCGATCTGGCTCGGGTCGTCGAACTGCTCGGCGAGGGCGTTGCCCATGTTGCCGTCGGTGCCGTACACCGGGATGTCGGACGGGCCGATGCCCTTCTCGATCATCGAGGTGAGGATGCGGGCCGACTCGTCGAAGCCGATCACGATCACGGCGTCGGGCTGGGCGTCGGCGACCTGCTGGACCTCGGCGTCGAAGTTGGTGGCGTTCGGGTCGTAGATGACCTTCTCGACCACCTCACCGCCGGAGTCGGTGAAGGACTGCTCGACGAAGTCGGCCAGGCCGGTGCCGTAGGGGTCGTCCAGGGCGAGGATGCCGAGGGTGGCGTTGCCGTCACCCGCGATGAGCTCACCCAGGAGCTGGCCCTGGAGGACGTCCGACGGGGCGGTCCGGAAGTACAGGCCGTTGTCGTCGTAGTCCGTGAAGTCCGGCGCCGTGTTGGCCGGCGAGAACTGGATCACGCCCGCACCGGTGATCTTGTCGATCACGGTGAGCGACACGCCCGAGGAGGCGGCACCGACGATGACGTCGGCGTTCTCGCTCAGCAGGCGGTCGGCGGTCTGGCTCGCGATGTCGGTCGAGGTGTCACCCGAGTCGCCCTGGATGGCGTCCGGGATCTGCTCGCCGTTCACGCCGCCGGCCTCGTTGATGTCCGCGACGGCCAGGTCGACGCCGGCGAACTCCGGTGGGCCGAGGAAGGCCAGCGAGCCGGTCTCGGGCAGCAGGGTGCCAACGGTGAACGTGCCGTCGCCGGTGTTCTGGGCCGCGCTGCCGCCGCCCTCGTCACCCGCCGCCGTGGTCGTGGTGCTGTCGCCGCTCGACTCGTCGCTGCCGCCGTCGTCGTCACTGCCGCAGGCCGCGGCGATGAGGGCGAAGGCGAAGACCAGAGCAAAGAGGCTGAACAAGCCCTTCTTGCGCATTGATTCTCCCCTTGATGGTGGTACCCCGGGTAGACCCCGGAGCGCACAGAGCATATGAGGTGCGCCACGGCCGTGTCGCTCGCGACGCCCGTCGGCGTGTGAATTCTGTGGGTCGGGCCGGTTGGGCCAGAATTGCCCCCATGGCCGCCACCGACCTCCTCTACCTCCGCGACGCCTACCTCGCGGCGTTCGACGCCACCGTGGTCGGCCTCGACGAGGAGCAGTCGGCGGTCGCCCTCGACCGCACCGCCTTCTACCCCACGGGCGGCGGCCAGCCCCACGACGAGGGCGTGCTGCGCTGGGATGGTGACGCGGCCCGGGTCACCGACGTCACCAAGCGCGGCGCCGAGGCGTGGCACGTGCTCGACGGCGCGCTGCCCGCGGTCGGGACGGTCGTCCACGGCGAGCTCGACTGGGAGCGCCGCCACCAGCTCATGCGCACCCACACCGCGCTGCACGTCCTGTGCGGGGTGATCTGGAACGAGTGGGGAACCGCGGTCACCGGCGGCAACATGGCCCCCTTGGCCGCGCGCATGGACTTCGAGTTCGACCCGCTCCCCGAGGGCTTCGGCCCCCGGGTGGAGGAGCTCGTCAACGCCGAGCTCGCCGCGGCCCGGCCGATCGAGGTGTCGTTCCTGCCCCGCTCGACCGCGGTGGAGGACGCGGACCTCATCCGCACCAAGGTCAACCTGATCCCCGAGAGCGTCGCCGAGATCCGGGTGGTCGACATCGTGGGCCTCGACAAGCAGGCCGACGGCGGCACCCACGTCGCCACCACCGACGAGGTCGGTCGCCTGAAGGTGGTCAAGACCGAGTCCAAGGGCAAGGGCAACAAGCGCCTGCGGGTGGAGGTCGTCGATGCCGACGGCTGAGGCGGCGGCGCCCGAGGCCGCGCTCGACCGCCTCCGGGGCCGGCTGCGCGAGCTCGACCGGGTGGTGGTCGCCTTCAGCGGCGGCGCCGACTCGGCCTTCCTCGCCTGGGTCGCCCACGACACGCTGGGCGCCGAGCGGGCGCTGGCGGTCACCGCGGTCTCCCCCTCGCTGGCGCCGGCCGAGCACGACGACTGCCGGGCCCTCGCCGCCGAGTGGTCGCTGCGGTGGCGACCGGTGAGCACGGAGGAGATGGCCAACGCCGCCTACCGGGCCAACGACGGGGACCGCTGCTTCTACTGCAAAGACGCCCTCATGGACGCGCTCGAGCCCGTGGTGGCGGCCGAGGACGCCACCGTCGTGCTGGGCGTGAACCTCGACGACCTGGGTGACCACCGGCCGGGGCAGCGGGCCGCCGCCGACCGCGGCGCCGCCTTCCCCCTCGTGGAGGCGGGCTTCACCAAGGCCGACGTCCGAGCCGCCTCGCGGGCGCTCGGGCTGCGCACCTGGGACAAGCCCGCCGCCGCCTGCCTCGCCTCCCGGCTGCCCTACGGCACACCGGTGAGCGCCCCCGTGCTGGCCCAGGTCGCGCGGGCGGAGGCGGCGCTGCGCGCCCTCGGCTTCGTCGACCTCCGCGTCCGCCACTACGACGACGTGGCCCGCCTCGAGGTCCCCCTCGGCACCCTCGACCGCGTGCTGACCCACCGGGAGGCCGTCGTCGACGCGGTGCACGCCGCCGGCTACCGCTACGTCACCCTCGACCTGGAGGGTCTGCGGTCGGGCAACCTCAACGCCGCCTTGGGCGACCGGCCCTGACGGGCTACAAAGGCGGGTCGTGCGCGCCCTGCGGAACCTGGCCATCTTCCTGCTGGTCGTGCTGGCCCTCGGCGTGGTGCTCGACATCGGCTCCCGGCGGCTCCTCGAGAACCGGGTCGAGTCGGAGATCGAGGGCGCGGACAGCCAGATCGACGTGGGCAACGTCGAGGCCGAGATCGGCTCGTTCCCGTTCGTGCCCGGCCTCGCCACCCAGGGAGAGGTCAACCACCTCTCGGTGCGGCTCGAGGACCTCGTCACCCCCGGCGTCACCTTCGCCGTGCTGCAGCTCACCGTCGACGGGCTGAGCTTCGACCGGACGGTGCTCTTCAACGCCCAGGTGCAGGTGCAGCAGATCGACCGGGCGACGGTCAAGGCCGAGATCACCGAGGAGGCCGCCTCCGAGGCCGTGGGCGTGCCGGTGACGTTCACCCCCGGCACCGCGACGGTGGAGGTCGCCGGTCAGGCCCGACCCGCCACGGTGGCGCTCGACGGCAACGGCGACCTGACCCTGGCCGCGCAGGGCGTGGGCCAGCTGATCATCCCGATCTCGGAGAGTGACTACTTCCCCTGCACGCCGGACGTCACGGTCAAGCAGGGCAAGGTCGTGATCCGCTGCAGCTCGCGCCGCATCCCGCCGGCGCTGCGGCCCTACCTCGGCGGTGGCGTGGGCTGAGCCCCGCCGGCGGCAGGGGCTACCAACCGAGGGTGCCCGGGCCGCCCTTGAAGGGTCCCACCACCTTCGACGTGATCCAGCCGCCGTAGAAGCCGCCCTCGTTGGCCTGCACCCGCTCGCCGTCGACGAAGCACTCGTCGGCCTTCTGGGCGTAGAACGCAAGGTGGCCGGCGATGGCGGCGAAGGCCGGCGTGGGCTCGTCGTAGGCCCACGCCGCCTCGGGGACGACCCGGTCGCCGACCACGACGTCGAGGTAGCGGGCGGCGCCCTTCCACTCGCACCAGGTGCGGTGGGCGCTGGGGCGCACGAGCGCGAGGTCGACGTCCTCGGGCGGGAAGTAGAACGCCGGCGGCTGGCTGGTCTCGAGCACCCGGTGGCCACGGCGGGTCTCGGCCACGGTCACGCCGGCGACCCGCACGACCAGGTGGCTCGTCGTCGGCTCGAGCCGGGGCGGGCGGGGGTAGTCCCAGACGGACTCCTGTCCAGGACCGGGTTCGATGCGGCGGACGGGCACACTGGGAGCATGGCCGAGGACGACGCCGACGCCACGACCGGGGGCGGGGGTTCCTCCGCGGGCGGCCCGTCCGACCCGTCCGCCGCCGAGCAGCTCGCCGCGGACGAGGCCGCCTTCCACCGCTACGGCGCCGAGCTGGCCGAGCTCGTGGCCGCGGCGCTGCCGGGCTGGGTCGAGCGCAGCGTCGCCGGCGTCCTGACCGAGCAGGGGATCGAGGTCACCGGCGCCATCCGGGCCGAGGCCACCGCGTCTGGGGCGGCGGCGCGCGACGACGTCGGCCCCCGGTTGCGGGCGCTGCTCGCCGCCGACCTCGACGAGCAGGCCACGGGCCCGCTGGCCCTGCTGCGCGAGGCGGTCCGCTACCCGACGGAGGTGCTCGTCGCCGCCGGCGCCCAGCCCGTGCCGCGTGACGACTTCGATGAGCGGGCCTTCCCCGGCGACCTCTACGCGCTGGCCCCGGCTGCCTTCGGCGACCTCGACGAGGCCCTGGCCGAGCCCGGCATCCGCTGGGGAGCGGCCAAGGCCTACGTCCACCTCGCCCGCCGTCGCGGCGCCGGCGACTGAGCCCGCCGCGGGGCCGGTGGGGCCCGTCGACTCAGAGCAGGTCGTAGAGCTCGCGGAGGTCGCGGATGCGGGGGACGCCGCCGCCGTCCTCGGGGGGCTTCGGGATCCAGTCGCCTGGGTCCTCGTCGTGGCGCCACACGTGCACGGGCGTCATACCCATCGCCAGGGGGCCCTCCACGTCGGCCTTCCAGTTGTCGCCCACGAACAGCGTCTCGCCGGCGGTGGCCCCGACCTCGGCGAGGGTGGCCTCGAAGATCCGGGGGTGGGGCTTGCGGGCGCCCACCCAGGCCGAGGAGACCCGGGCGTCGACGAGCGGCAGCACGCCGGTCTCGGCCAGGTGGCGGTCGAGGTCCCAGTCCCAGTTGGAGCACACGGCGAGGCGCAGCCCCCGACCCCGCAGCTCGGCCAGGACCTCGAGCGACTCGTCGTAGGCGACCATGGTGAACTCGCCGCGGCGGGTGTGGAACTCCTTCACGATGGACTCGACGTCGTCCTCGTGGATCTCGTGGTCGCGGAGCAGCCCCCGCCAGCGGTCCATCTCCCACGCCTCGTACGCCTCCTCGGAGGCGGAGTGCTCGTCGTGGGTCTGCCCGTCCCAGGCGTTGGCCGACCAGGTGTTGTCGGCGGTGGCCCGGAACTCGTAGCCCCGCGCCTCGAGGATCTCGGCCAGCCACCAGGACTCCCAGTCGGACTCGGCGAGGGTGCCGTAGAAGTCGAAGAGGACGGTGGTGATCGCCATGTCCCCATTGTGGGGTGCGGGTGTGACGGTTCGACCGGTCGGGCGGCCCCGGTCGCGCCGTAGTCTGCCGCCATGCGACTGGTGGTCATCGGAGGCAACGCCGGGGGGATGACCGCGCTCAGCCAGGTGCGCAAGCGCCGGCGCGACCTCGAGATCGTGGTGCTGGAGCAGGGCGACTGGACCTCGTACTCCTCGTGCGGCATCCCCTACCTCGTCGCCGGCGAGCTCGGCGACGGCGCCGTGGTCGCCGACCTGGTCGTGCGGACGCCTCAGGAGTTCCGCGACAAGCTCCTCGTCGACGTGCGGGTCCAGCACGAGGTGAAGGCCGTCGACCTCGGCGCCCGCCAGCTCGAGGTGCGCGACCACGGCCACGGCCGCACGATCAAGGTGGGCTTCGACGAGCTGCTGCTCGCCACCGGCGCCGCGCCGATCCGCCCCGACCTGCCCGGCATCGGGGAGGGCTTCGTGCGCGGCGTGCAGACCCTGGCCGACGCCGCGGCGCTGCTCGACCACGCCGCCACCATCGAGTGCAAGGACGTGGTCGTGGTGGGCAGCGGGTACATCGGCCTGGAGATGGCCGAGGCCTTCGTCCAGCGGGGCGCCCGGGTGACGGTGGTCGAGGCGGGCCCGCAGCCGATGCGGACCCTCGACGAGGACATGGGGCGCCTCGTGGCCGACGCGCTGGTCGCGTCCGGTGCCGAGCTGCGCCTCGACACCGCGGTCGAGGGCTTCGAGCCGGGCATGGTCCACACCTCCGCGGGCTCGATCCGGGCCGACCTCGTGGTGCTCGGCATCGGTGTGGCGCCGAACACCGCGCTGGCGGGCGCCGCCGGCGTTCCCCTCGGGGTCAGGGGCGCCGTCCGCGTGACCCCGCGCCAGCAGACCCACGTCGAGGGGGTGTGGGCCGCGGGCGACTGCTGCGAGTCGTACCACCGGGTGTCCCACGAGTGGGTCCACATCGCCCTGGGCACGGTGGCCAACCGCCAGAGCCGGGTGGCGGGCATCAACCTGGGCGGGGGCGCGGCCACCTTCCCGGGGGTGCTCGGCACCGCGGTCACCCGCATCTGCCGGGCCGAGATCGGGCGCACGGGCCTGACCGAGCGGGAGGCGGCGGCCGCCGGCCTCGACGCCGTGGCCGTGACCGTGGAGGCCACCCAGCAGGCCGGCTACCTGCCGACCGCCGAGCCCATGACCGTGAAGGCGGTCGCCGAGCGGGGCTCCGGACGTCTGCTCGGCATGCAGATCGTCGGTGGCGACGCCGCGGCGAAGCGCATCGACACCGCGGCGACCGCGCTCTGGAACGAGATGACGGTGCACGACCTGGTCGACGTCGACCTCTCGTACGCCCCGCCGCTCTCGCCCCTGTGGGACCCGGTCCTCGTGGCGGCGCGGGCCGCCATCCCCGCCGTGGGCGCGCGGTGAGGCTGCGCGACGACCGCGACGCGCTCTCGGCGGCCGACGGGCCGGACGGCACGGCCCGCTGCCGGGCGCTCAGCGACCTCGTCGACGCCTGGGTCATCGGTCTGTTCGAGTCAGCGGCGGCAGGCGTCCCGGGCCTCGCCCTGGCCGCCACCGGTGGGTACGGCCGGCGCGAGCTCGCCCCCCACAGCGACCTCGACCTCCTGCTGCTGCACGACGGCCGCCAGCCGGCGGTGGCCGAGGTCGCCGAGCGGCTCTGGTACCCGATCTGGGACGAGGGCCTGAAGCTCGGCCACGCCGTGCGCACGCCCAAGGAGTCCCTGCGCCTCGCCGCCGACGACCTCGACACCGCCACCACGCTCCTGCAGCTCCGCCACCTCGCCGGTGACCGGGCCCTCTCCGAGCAGCTGGGCGAGGACGCCCTCGCCCAGTGGCGCAAGCGCCCGAAGAAGTGGCTCACCGAGCTGAGCGACCGGGTGCGCGCCCGCCACGCGCAGTTCGGCGAGGTGGCGTTCCTCCTCGAACCGGACCTCAAGGAGGGCCGCGGCGGTCTCCGCGACGTCCACGCCCTGGACTGGGCCGGGCTGGTGCAACCGGTGCTGCACCCCGGCGACGACGCCCTCCTGACCCGGGCCTACGCGAGCCTCCTCGACGTGCGGGTCGCCCTGCACCGCCACACCGGCCGCCCCGGCGACCGCCTGGCCCTCCAGGACCAGGACGCCGTGGCCGGCCTGCTGGGCATGGCCGACGCCGACGCCCTGATGAAGCAGGTCGCCGCCGCCGCCCGCACCATCGCCTGGGTGAGCGACGAGACGTGGGAGCGGGTCGGCTCCTCGCTGGCCGGGCCCCGCCGCCGGACCGCCGGACGGGACCGACCCCTCGAGGAGGGCGTGGTGCTGCGCGACGGCGAGGTCCACGTGGTTGCGACGGCGTCGCCGGCGGACGACCCGGCGCTGGTCCTGGCGGCGGCCGCGGCCGCCGCCGAGCACGGCACCCGCATCGACCGGGCCTCGCTCGACCGTCTGGCCGAGGACGTGCCCCTCTTCCCGGACCCGTGGCCCGCCGGCGCCCGTGACCTGCTGGCCCGCGTGCTGCTCGCCGGGCCGCCCGCGATCGGCGTGCTGGAGGCGCTCGACCACAAGGGCCTGCTGTCGCGGATCCTGCCCGAGTGGGAGCCCGTCCGCAGCCGCCCGCAGCGCAACGCCTACCACACGTACACGGTCGACCGGCACCTGTGCGAGGCGGCGGTGGGAGCCGCCGGCCTGGCCGACCGGGTGGGCCGACCCGACCTGCTCGTCATCGGCACCCTGCTGCACGACATCGGCAAGGGCTACCCCGGCGACCACACGGTCGTGGGCCAGGAGCTCGTCGCCACCATGGCAACCCGCATGGGCTTCCCGCCCGCCGACGTCGACACCCTCGTGCTCATGGTGCGCCACCACCTGTTGCTCCCCGACGTCGCCACCCGCCGCGACCTCGGCGACGACGCCACCATCGAGCGCGTGGCCGAGGAGGTGGGCAGCCTCGAGGCGCTCGAGCTGCTGGCGGCGCTGACCGAAGCCGACTCGGTGGCCACCGGTCCGGCGGCGTGGGGCGACTGGAAGGCGGGGCTGGTCCGCCAGCTCGTCTCCCGCACCGCGCACCGCCTCGGCGGCGAGGACGGCGACGGGCCCCGGGTGGCCCCGTTCCCGAGCGCGGAGCAGCGTGCCCTGATGGCGGCGGGGGAGCGGGCCGTGCGCGTCGACGGCCGGACCGTCACCGTCGTGGCGCCCGACCGGCCGGGCCTGTTCAGCCGGGTGGCCGGGGTGCTGGCCCTCAACGGCCTCGACGTGCTCGGTGCGGCGGCGGCGTCCGAGGACGGCATGGCCCTCAGCCAGTTCACCGTGGAGAGCGGCCTCGGCGCCGGCATCGACTGGGACCGGGTGCGCGCCGACCTCGACCGGTCCCTCGACGGGCGCCTGGCCCTCTCGGCGCGCCTGGCCGAGCGGGCCCGCGCCTACGCCCGCCCGGGGCCGCGGCCCCGCGCGCCCGAGGTGCGCTTCGACAACGACGCCACCCACCGGGCGACCGTGATCGAGGTCCACGCCGGCGACGGTGTCGGCGTGCTGCACCGCATCACGCGGGCCTTGGCCGAGCTCGACCTCGACATCCGCAGCGCCAAGGTGCAGACCCTCGGCCACGAGGTGGTCGACGCCTTCTACGTCCTCGACGCGAACGGCGAGAAGATCGCCGACGCCGACCACCAGGCGGAGATCCGCCGGGCGGTCCTGCACGGCCTCAAGTAGCCGGGCGCGGGCCGGCGGCGGCCGCCTCGACCCGTCCGCCCCCGGGCGGCGGCCCGTGGGGACGGCGGTAGGGTCGCGCGCGATGACGTCGCCGCCCAGCCACGCCGACCTGTTGCGCTGGAGCGAGGCGCTGTCGGGCATCGCCCGCACCGGCCTCGGCTTCACCGAGAGCCTCTACGAGCGGGAACGCTTCGAGGAGGTGCTGGCCGTCGCCGCCGACATCCGGGCCGCGTCCCACCAGGAGTGGGACGCCGACACCATCGCCGCCGAGTGGATGAAGCAGGTCGGCCAGGGCGTGCCCGGCTACGTCACGCCCAAGGTCGCGATCGGTGCGGTGGTGAGCAACGACGACGACGAGATCCTCCTGATCCAGCGCTCGGACTCGGGGATCTGGCTCTACCCGACCGGCTGGGCCGACATCGGCTACTCGCCGTCCGAGGTGGCGCTGAAGGAGGTCCAGGAGGAGACCGGGATCGAGTGCGAGGTGGTGCGACCGATCGCGGTGCTCGACGGCATGCGCCTCGGCTTCACCCACGTGCCCCTCTACTCCATCGTGTTCCACTGCCGGGCCACCGGTGGCGAACTGCAGGCCCACCCGCTCGAGTGCCGCGACGTGGGCTGGTTCGCGGCCGACGCCCTGCCCGAGCCGCTCGCCGGCTTCGAGCTGTGGGGCCAGCACGTCTTCGCCGCCATCCGGGGTGAGCCCATCGAGGTGCTCTTCGACCAGCCCCGCACGCCTCCCTGGCAGGGCGCCCCCGACCACGGGGCGTGAGCGTGAACACCCGATGACCGCTGCCGACCGCCTCTCCGCCCAGGATGCGCTGTTCCTCCAGGTGGAGGCACCCAGCCAGCCCATGCACGTGGGCGGCCTCGCGGTGTTCGAGGGCGAGCGCTTCTACGACCGGGAGGGAGCGTTTCGCATCGACGACCTGCGCACGGTGATCGCCGGCCGCCTCCACCTGGTGCCGCGCTTCCGCCGCAAGCTGCGCACGGTCCCGTTCGACACGGCCAACCCGGTGTGGGTCGACGACGAGGAGTTCGACGTCGCCAACCACGTCCGGGTGGCGCAGGTGGCCGCCCCGGGCGGTTGGCCCGAGCTGCGGGCGGTCATCGAGCAGCACGAGTCCGTGGCCCTCGACCGCGACCGGCCGCTGTGGGAGCTGTGGTTCCTCGAGGGGCTCGAGGGCGGCCGGGTCGGGCTGCTCCAGAAGACCCACCACGCGCTCATCGACGGCATCTCGGGCATCGACGTGGCCACGGTGCTGCTCGATCTCGAACCGGACCCCGACCCGATCGTGGGCCCCGAGTGGACCCCCGAGCCCGGGCCGACCGATGCCGAGCTGCTCGCCGGCGGCGTCGCGGACCGGCTCGGCAGCCCGGCCTCGTGGCTGTCGTCGATCGCCGACTCGATCCGGCACCCGGAACGGACGGCCGAGGACCTCCTCGAGACCGCGGTCGACGCCGGGCGGGCCCTGCTGGCGGCGGGGCGGCCGCCGCCCCCCACCCCCTGGAACGTGCCCATCGGGCCGACCCGCCGGTACGAGGTTGCCCGCGTCCCGCTCGACGGGGTCAAGGAGATCAAGGCGGCCGTCGGCGCCTCCGTCAACGACGTGGTGCTCGCGCTGTGCACCGGCGCCCTGCGGGCCTTCCTGCTGCACCGGGGCGAGGCCGTCCCTCCGGACCTGACCCTGCGGGCCTTCGTGCCGGTGTCGTTGCGGGCCGACGGCGAGCGCTACTCGTACGGCAACAAGGTGTCGGGGATGCTGGCCGAGCTGCCGGTCGGGGTGGACGACCCCGCCGAGCGCCTCGCGGTGCTGGCCCGCCAGATGGGCGAGCTCAAGCACAGCGGCCAGGCCGAGGTGGCGAGCCAGGTGCTCACCGTCGCCGAGGTGGCGCCCCCGGCGGTGGTCGGTCTCACCGCACGGCTCATCGCCCGGCAGCGCACGGTCAACCTGGGCATCACCAACGTGCCGGGGCCCCAGGTGCCGCTCTACTGCCTGGGCGCCCGCCTGCTCGAGGTCTTCCCCTACGTCGGCGTGTTCGAGCAGACCGGCCTGTTGCTCGGCGTCATCTCGTACTGCGGCCAGCTCGGCTTCGGCTGCACGGCGGACGGCGCGGCGATGCCCGACCTCGACGTGCTCACGCAGGCCCTCGAGGCCGAGGCCGACGCCCTCCACACCGCGGTCGTCCGCCCCACCTGACCCGGCGCACCGGAGGGGGCTCGTCGGGCGCGGCTCGCCGGGCCCGGTGCCGCCGCCCGGTCAGGACTCGCCGTTGGAGCGCAGGAAGCGCTCGACCTCCTCGACGAGCGAGCTGGCGTCGGTGAGGTCGTCGTCGTCAGTCTCGCCCGCGTCGAAGCGGGCCTCGAGGGCGGCCACGTAGTCGGTGGTCTCCTCGTCCTCGTCGACGAGCTCGTCGATCTGGCGCTCGTACTCGGCGGTGGCGATCTCGAGGTCGGTGGCGACCATGCCCACGTCGAGCAGGCCGCCGAGGCGCTCGATGAGCGCGAGGGCGGCCTTGGGCGAAGGTGCGCCCGGCACGTAGGTCGGCACCGCGGCCCAGAGCGAGGCGGCGGGCAGGCCGGCGCGCGCGCAGGCGTCCTGGAGGACGCCGACGATGCCCGTGGGGCCCTCGTAGCTCGAACGGGCGAGGCCCAGGCGCTCGATGAGGCCGTCGTCGACGGCGGTGCCGATCACCGAGACGGGCCGCGAGTGGGGCACCTCGGCGAGCAGGGCGCCGAGGGTGACCACCAGCTCCACGTCGTAGGCGGTGGCGACCTCCACGACGTGCTCGCAGAACGTGCGCCAGCGCAGCTGGGGCTCGCTGCCCTCGAGCAGGATCACGTCGCGGTCGGTGCCGGGGATCGAGCCGGCGGAGAACTCGATGCCGGGCCAGGCGATCTCGCGCTGGTGGCCGTCGACGAGCTGCACCCGGGGCCGGGTGGTGGTGAAGTCGAAGTGCTCCTCGGGGTCGACGTCGGCGAAGGCCCGGGTGCCCCACCGCTCGCCGAGGTAGCGGACGGCGAACGAGGCGGCGTCGCCGGCGTCGTTCCACCCCTCGAAGGCGCAGAGCATCACGGGTCGACGCAGGCGGGGCCGTGCGGACCAGCGCAGCATGGGGTCACGCTATCCACGCCGCCTCCGGGTGCCTCCTGGCGCGCCCACCGTTGCCGAGGGGGCTGTCCCCCCGCCCCGCAACGGTGTCTGGCACCGTCGCGGTCGCCGGGCTCACCGTTGCGGCGGCAACGGCTGGGGCGGCCACGATCGGTAAGATCGCTGCGACGGCGCGTCGTCGCAGGGCCCGACCCACCGGGCGACGGCACGCCGACAGTCCGAGTGACGACAGACGCGAACAGAACGGGAGGGGCTCGTGGCCGAAGGTGCCGTCGTACGAACCGTCGGTGAGGTGATGAGCCGTTCGGTGGTCACCGCCCTGCCCGCCGAGACCGTCGCCGAGGTGAGCGCCCGCATGGTCGCCCACGGCGTCGGCTCCGTGGTGGTCGCCGACGGCGCCCGCCCCATCGGCATCCTCACCGAGCGCGACCTCCTGCGCTTCGCGGCGTCGGGCGGCGACCCCAGTGGCACCAAGGTCGCCGAGTGGATGACCGAGGAGCCCGCCACCCTGGGCACCGACGTGTCGGCCGCCGACGCCTTCGCCCGGCTCGCCGAGGCGGGGTACCGCCACTTCCCGGTGGTCGAGGACGGTGCGCTGGTCGGCATCGTGTCCATGCGGGACCTCATGAAGGTGGCGAGCATCGAGCCCGTCACCCATCCGGGCCACATCGAGGCGCCCAAGGGCCTCGCCGGCGTGATCGTGGCCGAGACCGAGGTCGGCGACGTCCGGGGCCAGGAGGGCTTCTACCACTACCGCCAGTACTCGGCGGTCGACCTGGCCGAGAAGCGCTCGCTCGAGGACGTCTGGCACCTGCTCTTCCAGGGCGAGCTCCCCACCGCCGAGGAGCGCGAGGCGTTCCTCGCCGAGATCCGGGCCAACCGCACGCTGCCCGACGCCGTCCGCCGGGAGCTGCCCGCCATCGCCGCCGCCGGCGACGAGTTCGTCCCCCTCGACGGCCTGCGCACCGCGATCTCCCTGCTCGGCGCCAGCCTCGACTTCAAGCCCTCGCTCGACATCTCCGCCCAGGAGCTGCGCGACAACGCCATGCAGGTCTGCGCGGTGATCCCGACGATCCTCACCGCCCTGTACCGGCTGCGCCAGGGCCGAGAGGTCGTCGAGCCCCACCCCACCCTCGGGTACGCCGCCAACTACCTCTACATGCTCACCGGCGAGGAGCCGGGGGTCGACGAGGCCCGCGGCGTCGAGCAGTACCTGATCACCACGATCGACCACGGCTTCAACGCCTCGACGTTCACCGCGCGGGTCATCACCTCCACGGGGGCCGACCTCGTCGCTGCGGTGGTCGGGGGCATCGGCGCCCTGTCGGGCCCGCTGCACGGCGGCGCCCCGAGCCGGGCCCTCGCGATGCTGGACGAGATCGGCTCACCCGAGAACACCGAGGCGTGGGTGCGCAACGCCGTGGAGAACGGCGACCGGATCATGGGCTTCGGCCACCGCGTGTACAAGACCGACGACCCCCGGTCGGTGCTGCTGCGCTCCGTCGCCCAGCGCCTCGGTGGCGACAAGGCCGCCTTCGCGGTCCAGGTCGAGAAGGCGGTGGTGGACACCCTCGCCGAGCTGAAGCCCGGCCGCGAGCTCTACGCCAACGTCGAGTTCTACGCCGGCGTCGTGATGGACCGCTGCGGCCTGCCCCGGGAGATGTTCACGCCGACGTTCGCGTCGAGCCGGGTCATCGGCTGGTGCGCCAACATCCTCGAGCAGGCGGCCGACAACCGCATCATCCGGCCGAGCGCCCGGTACGTCGGCCCGCCGCCACCCCAGCCGGTCCCCGAGCCCTGAGCGGGGCCGCCGCCGTGGCCGTGACCGTCGCCGAGCAGACGGCGTACACCCCCGATCTGCGCGAGGCCTTCGACCGCCTCATCCCGCAGCTGTCGTCCTCCAACCCGCCTCCCACCGACGACGAGCTGCGCCACATCATCGCCTCGCCAGCGTCGATCCTCCTGGTGGCCCGCGACGACGGTGGCCTGGTCCTAGGCTCGCTCACCCTGGTGGTGTTCCCCATCCCGACAGGCATCCGCGCGTGGATCGAGGACGTGGTCGTCGACGGCGCGGCGCGGGGCCAGGGTGTGGGCGAGGCCCTCAACCGGGCCGCGCTCGAGCGGGCCCGGGCCGAGGGCGCCAAGACCGTCGACCTGACCAGCCGCCCCAGCCGCGAGGCCGCCAACCGCCTCTACCAGCGCCTCGGCTTCGTCCCGAGGGAGACGAACATCTACCGCTTCACCCTCTGACCGATAAGGTACAGGTACAGGGTTATCTGTACTTTATCGGAGGTGGGCCGTGGAACCGGCCGGCACCGAGGTCCCGATCGTCTGGCGGGGGCGGCGGGCGCTCGCGTTCGTCCCGACTCCGCTGGCGGAGCGGGACCTCGCGCTCTCGTCGGCGGCCCTCGCGCGTGCGGGGGCCGCCCAGGCGGCGGTGGAGGTGGCCGCCGAGTCCCTGCCCGAGGATCACGTGCCCCTGGCCCGGCTGCTCCTGCGGGCGGAGGGCCTGGCCTCGTCGTTCGTGGAGGGGATCGCCGCCCCGGTGCTCGACGTCGTGCTGGCGGAGTCGGCCGGCGACGCGACCGACGGCGGGCCGGCGCCGTGGGTGGCCGCCAACCTGCGGGCCGTCGACGAGGCCCTGGCGGATGTCGCCGGTCCGTTGTCGGTGGCGCGTCTCTGTGGGTGGCACCGGACGCTCATGGCCGGCAGTCCGCTCCCGGCGCGCCACGTCGGCGTGCTGCGCTCCGAGCAGGGCTGGATCGGCGGCACGTCGCCGCTCGACGCCCACCTCGTCACCCCGCCCCCTGAAGAGGTGCCCCGCCTCGTCGACGACCTCGTGGCCTACGTCGACCGGGAGGACGTCGAGCCGGTGGTCCAGGCCGCGGTCGCCCACGCCCAGTTCGAGGTGGTCCACCCCTTCGCGGACGGGAACGGCCGCATCGGTCGGGTGCTGGTGGGGTGGATCCTGACCCGTCGACTGGCGCTGCTCACGCCACCGCCGGTGAGCACGCTGATCGCGGCCGATATGGGCGGGTACGGCGCCGGGTTGGTCCGGTTCCGGCTGGGCGACCAGGACGGCTGGGTGCGCTGGTTCGCCGACGCCGTCGCGGGCGCCGGCCGGGCCCAGCGGGACCTCGTGGCCGAGGTGGCCCGCCTGCGGGCCGAGTGGATGGTGCGCCTCGACGCCCCGCGCCCCGGAGGCCGCCGGCGGCGCTCGGACGCCGCCACGCACCGGGTGCTCGACCTCGTCCCCCGCCACCTGGTGTTGACCGCCGCGGTGGTGGCCGACGAGCTCGGGATCCCGCCGAAGTCGGCGCGGGCCGCGCTGGAGGACCTCGTGGAGGCGGGCGTGCTGGTCGAGGAGGGCGCGGTGCCGCCGACGGGCCCCGGGCGGCCGCGCCGCCTGTTCGTGTGCCCCGACCTGCTCGGTCTCGCCGGCGCCACCGCACTGCGGGCCTGAGCCCGCGCCCGTCGGGGTCCGGCCCCGGTCGGCGCGAGGATGGGGCGGTGCGGATCGGGATCGTCGGCGGGGGGATCGGGGGGCTGTCGGCGGCGCTGGCGCTGCGCGACCGCCACGAGGTGACGTTGTTCGAGGCCGCGCCGGCGTTCGCTCCCGTCGGGGCGGGGATCGTGCTCGCCCCCAACGCGGTCGCCTGCCTCGCCGGCCTCGGGGTGGCGGTGGACGACGGCCTCGGGGTCGAGCTGCCGGCGGTGGAGCTGCGCCGCTCGGACGGGCAGCTGCTCACGGCCTCGCCCGCCGCCGTCCACCGGCGCACCCTCGGGCCGACGCTGGGTTGTGCCCGGGCCGATGTCCACGCCGCCCTCGTCGCCGCCCTCGGCGCGGGCACGCCGGTGGACCTGCGCCTCGGGGCCGCGGTCACGGCGGTGGACCCGGCCGGTCCGGCGGTCTCGGTGGCGGGCGGCCCGCCGGAGGGCTTCGACCTGGTGGTCGGCGCCGACGGCCTGCACTCGCCGTGTCGCCTCGCCCACGGCGGTGGCGACGTCCGCTACTCCGGGGACACCTGCTGGCGGGGGTTCGCCCCCGACCCGGGGCTGGAGACCGCGGTCGAGTGGTGGGGGCCCCGGAGCCGCATCGGGCTCGTGCCGGTGCCGGGCGACCGCGTCTACTACTTCCTCGTCGAGGCGGCCCCCGAGGGCCGGTCGGGCGACGTGGGCCTCGAGGACCTGCGCCGCCGCTTCGCCGGCTTCCCCGCCGCCGCGGCGGCGGTGATCGACGGCCTCGACGAGCGGCCGCCGCTGCACCACGACCTGTGCGAGCTCGACGAGCCGGTGTGGGGCACGGCCCGCCTCCCGCTGCTGGGCGACGCCGCCCACGCCATGACGCCGAACCTCGGCCAGGGGGCGGCCATGGCCATCGAGGACGCGGTCGTGCTGGGTCGGGCGCTCGACGGGTCACCCGACGGCGACGACGACGACGTCCTCGCCACCGCGTTCGCGGCCTACGTGGCGGCCCGCCACGACCGGGTGCGGCGCATCCAGCTCGACGCCCGCCGCCTCGGGGGCCTGAGCCGCATCCGGGGCCCGTTGTCCCGCCGCGCCCGCGACCTCGCGCCGCGCCTCACCCCGGACCGCATCGCCCGCCAGCGCTTCGACGAGGTCGCCCTCGGCGGGCCGGCCAGTCCCGCCCTCCCCGGCCACCGAGATGGCGACCCGGACGCCGGCGAAGCGGACTGAGGGTCGGGGGTACGATCCGCGCGTGTCCGCGGCCCCGCGACCCCCGCTGCGCCGTGACGCCATCGTCGACGAGGCGTGCGCGCTCATCTCGCGGGACGGCCTGGACGCGCTGACGCTGCGGAGCCTCGCCGACCGGTTCGGCGTGAGCGCGCCGGCGCTCTACGCCCACTTCCGGGACAAGGAGGACCTGCTCCGGGCCGTGGCCGAGCGCCAGTTCGACGCGCTCATGGCCCGCTACCTCGAGATCGACGCCGCCGCCGACCCGGACCGTCCCCTCGACCGGGTGCGGGCGCAGTGCCGCAACTACGTGCGCATGGCCCGGGAGGACCCGGAGCTGTTCCGGGTCATGTTCCTGTTCCCGCCCGACTTCGGTGGGGTCGCGGCGGTGCCGCAGGGCAGCGAGCTCCCCGCTGCCACCTCGGCGTTCCGCATGGCCACCGGCGCCCTCGAGGACGCCATCGCGGTGGGCGACATCGCGGCCGACGACGCCCTCACCGTCGCCCTGAGCATCTGGGCGGGGGTCCACGGCGTGGCCAACATCTGCCTGCTCGGCCTGGGCCTCGACGCCGACGGCGAGGACGCCCTCGTCACCGAGGTCACCGACCGCCTCCTCCGCGGCTACGGCGCCACCCGCTGACGACTCCGTCGAGCGCGCCCCCACGACGTCCGAAGTGGCTCCCGATTCGATCGCTGGAGCGATCGAATCGGGAGCCAGCAGGCAGGGCCGGTCAGCCGTCGAGCTCGGCGGCCACCTCGAGCACGGCGGGCCGGAGCTCGTCGGGCAGGGCCGCCAGGGCCTCGTCGCCCAGCTCCGACGAGAAGCTGAGGCGCTCCGCGTCGACGAGCTCGTGGTGCGACGGCGACCAGGCCGAGTGCAGCACGAAGGGGATGGTCTCGCGGTTCGTGCCCTTCAGCACGGCGATCGGGCCGTCACCGACGCGGGCGGCGTCGAAGAGCTCGATGCGCAGGCCGTCGTCGTTGCACACCGGCTGTACGACGTAGCCGTCGTGGCCACCCGGGGAGGTGCCGGCGAACGCGCTGGCTCCCTCGACGGAGCCGACCGCCCGGGGCGCGAACGCCGGCGAGGTGATGTGGTCGGCGGTGTCGGAGTACTCCCACCGGGCCTTGAGCGTCATCGAGCCCCGCTCGAAGCTGCAGAGCGCGCCCGGGGTCTCCTCGTGCAGCCGGTCGAGGTCGATGCGGCCCTCGTAGAGCTTGGCCGCCCGCGCCGACACGTTGCCCGGCCGGCAGCCCTGGTAGTCGACGTGGTGCAGGGTCGGGGCGCTCATGCCCTCGGTGCTCCAGTCCATGGCCGAGAGCTGGAGGTTGAAGGTCCAGTCCTCCTTGTAGGCGCCCTGCTCGAGGACCTTGCCGGACTCGGGGTCGAAGACCACCTCGCAGATGGTCTCGGGCGCCATCGACATGTTGTAGAGGCCGATAGCGGCAGGGTCGATGGGGTTGCCGTGGACGTCGACGTCGTCGGGGCGCAGGTAGAGGGCGAGGTCCATGAGGTCCATGCCCTCCCACACCACCGAGATGCCGTCGGAGTCGTCCCACCGGGCGTAGTAGTGCCCGTTGGGCGGCGACATGGTGAAGCAGATGGGCGCCACCGGCGTCCCCGAGGCCAGGCCCTCGACCGCGTCCTTGCGGATCAGCCACACCGGCACCTCGGTGTCGATGGTCGTGGTGCGCTCGCCGCCGAGCATCTCGTCGAGGTCGGGCTTGAAGTTGCCGCTGTCGCAGAGGATCACCCAGTCGCGGGTCTGGCTGACCGTGTGGAGGGAGCCGCCGAAGGCGATGCCCTCGAGGGGCCAGTGGCGCACGGCGGTGCCGTCCTCGCGGTCGTAGCGGACCAGGGAGGGCACGAGGCCCTCGGCGCCGATGTCGAGCTTGACGGTCCAGAGGCAGTGGCGCTCGGGGTCGGCGACGGGATGCGCCGACGAGAGCACGAAGGGCAGCACGCTGGGCCGTCCCATCGAGGGCCCGCCCCAGGTGTCGATGTGGCCGACCTCGGCCACGAACTCGAGGGTCTCCGGGTGCAGCTCGACCGGGCGGCCGGCGTCCCAGGTGGCGTAGAGGCGGTCGCCCCAGGGCAGCGGGGCGGTGTTGGCTGCGTTGGGCGAGCCGAACGGCGAGGTGTACCCCGTGGGGCCGGCCGAGAAGACATCGGGGTGGCGCTCCCACAGCCGCTTGCTCGGCGTGTCGATGGCCACGCTCTGCCAGCGGAACCGACCCGGAGCGGCGCCGCGGGCGCCGGGCTCGAGCGAGAGCCGGCAGATCGCGCCGAAGTCGAAGATGGCGTACGGGATGCCGTGGCCGTTCAGGGGGCTCGAGTAGAGGACCTCGCCGCTGATGTCGGTGGGCCACTCGCCCGCCACCACCTCGAGGTCGAAGTCCCGGTGGGGGGCGGTGGTCAGGCTGCGCGGGGTGGGCATGGCCGGCTCCTCGGTCGCTCGCCCGGTGGGGCGGGGTGCGGAAGGGGTGTCAGGTTAACACCGTTAAGTGACACGGGCGACCGTCAGGTGCAGACGGTGCTGCCCGTCACCACTCGATGGGCGGGTTGGGAGGGAACAGGTCGTCGCGCTCGGCGGCGAGGCGGGCACAGTCCCAGGTCTCGTCGACCCGCTCCAGCAGGATCGGGCTGAAGGAGAGGTCGGGCACCTGCACCCACGCGCCGCCGGAGCCCTCGAAGATCGGGTCGGTGGCGCCGAGCACGAGCTGCTCGGAGGAGTCCGTGACGGTGCCGGTCATCGAGTCGGGGCCGTCCTGGACGAGGTCGTAGGCGAAGATCTCCCGCCGGGCGATGTACAGCTCCTCCACCGAGTCGCCGATGCGGATCTCGACGGTGATGCCCGGCTTGCCGTCGCCGTCGGCGTCCACTACCTCGGCGTCGGCGGGGTCGGCCGGCAGCGACTCGGTCGCCGGGTCCTCGAGGCGGATGCCCACGGGCGTGGGCGTGGCCGGGCGGTGGACCTCCCAGGCGCCCGGCTCGCCGGTGACCTCGACCGGCGTCGACACCGGGCGGATCGCCTGGGTCGCGGCGTCGGACACCGAGGTCTGGATGGCCTGGTCGGTGACCTGCTCGGCGCTGCAGAACTCCTCGGACTCGATGAGCTGCCCGTCCTCGACGGCGAAGTCGGTGAAGCCGTAGCTGACGATCATCGTCTTCAGGGTGTCGTCCTCGTAGGCGACGATGTCGTAGTGCGCCCAGCGCCCGGCCAGGTCGGCGCCGGGCACCTCGGCCGCGGAGGTGGTGCTGGCGCCCTCGGCGGCGTCGGCCTCGGACGACCCGGCGTCGGACCCGTCGCTGCCGCAGGCGCCCGCCCCGAGGGCGAGCGCCACGGCGACGGCGACGACGGTGGCGCGCCTCACGACGGCTCCACGAAGCCGTCGAGGGCGTCGGAGACGGCGGTGCCCGGCGGAAGCCGGTCGGGGCCGATGGCCAGGTCGACCGCCCGCTGGAGGTGGTGGATCAGGCGCTCGTGCCAGCCGAGCTGGAACGGGCGGGCGCCTCGGGACGACACCGACGCCTGGATCGGCGCCATGTTGGCGGTGTCCTGGGCCATGACGGTCTCGAACAGGGCCATGCGGCCGGTGTGGTCGGCGGGGACCTCGTCGCCGTCCCACGCCGGCGCGTACCAGCGCAGCTCGAGCTCGGTGTGGTCCACGTCGACGGGCCACATGCAGAGGAAGGTGAAGGCGCCGGTGTCCATGGGGACCACCAGGTTCGGGAAGATCCCGTACGACGTCGACGTCTGGCGCCACAGCAAGGGCACCGACGGGTTGTCGTACTCGGGCGACACCATCGGGAAGTCGCGGAGCTCCTCGCGCTTCTCCACGGTGAGGCGGCTGTGGCCGTTGGGCAGCATCGTCACCGTCGTGGCCTGGTCGTCGTAGAGGAGCGCGGCGTTGTCGGGGTGGACGGTGCGCACGTGGTACACCTCGAGGAAGGCGTCCACCATCAGCTTCCAGTTGCAGGCGAGGTGGTGTACCTGGGTGCCGACGAGGCGCATCGCCGGGCCGTCGAGGTCGCGCATCTGGTCGGCGACCGGCCCGAGGAACTCGGCGAGGGACGGCCCCTCGAGGGACTCGCGGACGTAGACCCAGCCGTCGGACGTCTCGCACGCCACCGGCACCAGCCCGAGGGCGCCGACGTCGAGGCCGGCGAAGCTGCGGGCGTCGGGCACGGCCTTGAGCACGCCGTCGGTGCCGTAGCTCCACGAGTGGTACTGGCAGGTGAGCCGCCGGGCGGTGCCGCACTCGTCGCGGGTGACCGGCGCCCCGCGGTGGCGACAGGCGTTGTAGAAGGCGCGCAGCACGCCGTCCTCGCCCCGCACGATCACGAGGGGGGCACCCGTGCGGGTGAACTGGCGGTACGACCCGGGCTCGGGCCACTCGGACTCGTGGCCGGCGAACAGCCAGGTGCGGGGGAAGAGGTGCTCGCGTTCGAGCGCGAAGAAGGCGGGGTCGACGTAGCGGCCGGTGGGGATGAGGGGCACGGGCACGGCCTCGGGCGGCGGCTCGGTGCGCGCCTTCTCGGCGTCGATGCGCTCGCGGATCCGTTGGTCGAGGACGGCGTCCACGGGTGTCCCCCTGCGGTCGGCTCGGCGGGCGGACGGGCGGGGTGCCCGGGCCGACCCGATCGGTTAACGTCGTTAACCTAGCAGCGACCGGCGGGCGAGTGCCGCCGGCGCCGGCGAGGGAGGGCCCCATGACCGACACCACCGACGTGCCCGTAGCGCCGACCGCGCGCCTGCGCGGCTCGGTCACCAACGCCGACGACCAGCCCGACCTGCGGGGCAACCTGGCCCCCGTCCCGGACGAGCTGGACGTGGCCGACCTGCCCGTGTCCGGTGAGCTGCCGGCGGGCCTGCGGGGCAGCTTCGTGCGCAACGGCCCCAACCCGCTGTTCGAGCCCGTGGGCCGCTACCACCTGCTCGACGGTGACGGCATGCTCCACGGCGTGACCCTCGACGAGGGCCGGGCCTCGTACCGGAACCGCTGGGTGCGGTCCCGGGGCCTCGAGGCCGAGGTCGCCCTCGGCCGGGGGATCTACCCCGGCCTCGGCAACGTCACGGACTTCCCCGACCGCTCGCTCACCGGCGACGCCGGCCCGGTCAAGAACGTGGCCAACACCCACGTCATCCGCCACGCCGGCCGCTGGCTGGCGCTCTGGGAGGGCGGCCTGCCCACCGAGGTCACCCCCGACCTCGACACCGTGGGGGAGTGGGACGTCGGCGGCCGCCTGCGGGGCGCCATGACCGCCCACCCCCGCTTCGACCCCCGCACCGGCGAGCTGGTCTGCTTCGGCTACTCGGTGTTCGAGCCGAAGATCCATTACTTCGTGATCGACGCGACCGGTGAGCTCGTGCACTCGGTCGAGCTCGACCTGCCGGCACCGGTGATGATGCACGACTGCGTCATCACCGAGGAGCACACCGTGTTCCTCGACTCGCCCATCGTGTTCAACGTGGCCAACCTCGGGAAGGGCCCGATGGTGTCGTGGCGCCCCGAGAACGGCACCCGGCTGGGCGTCATCCCGCGCCGCGGCGGCCCCGACGACATCCGCTGGTTCGAGATCGAGCCGGGCCACGTGCAGCACTTCTGGAGCGGGTGGGCCGACGGCGACCGCATCGAGCTGTGCGGGTCGCGGTTCGACGCCCCCGACTTCGGCATCGACTCCGAGCCGCCCCTCGACCAGTCCGTGGCCGACCCCACCCCGGGCCGCCCCGCCCGGTTCTGGATCGACCTGGCCGAGGGCCGGGCCGGCTGGGAGCCGATCGACGACCTGGGCGGTGACTTCAACCGCATCAACGACACCCGCAACGGCGAGCGCGTGCGCTGGCTCTACCTGTCGGCCTTCGTCCAGGCCGACCGCCGCATGGGTGACTTCGACACCATCGTGAAGTACGACGAGACCGACGGCAGCCGCACGCACTGGACCATGGGCCCGCACGGCCACGTCGGCGAGAGCGTGTTCGCGCCCGACCCCGACGGGACCGCGGAGGACGACGGCTGGCTGCTGAACATCGTCTACGACGACGCCACCGACGGCAGCGACCTGGTGGTGCTCGACGCCCGCGACGTCGCGGCCGGCCCCGTCGCCACGGTGCACCTCCCGCGGCGGGTCCCGTTCGGGTTCCACGCCAACTGGTTCGCCGCCGAGGGCTGAGCCGGGTGCGACCCGTGGCGCTCCTGGCGGTGGCCGGCCTCGCGGCCCTGGCCCTCGCGGGCTGTGGCAGTGGCGATGGCGGCGGCCCACCGGAGGCCGCGGCCCCGACCACGACCGCCCCGGCCCCGACGGGCACCACCGCGCCCGGTTGCGCGCCTGGCGCGGTCCCGCCCCCGGCGGGCGCCGAGCGGGTCGAGCTGACGTCCGGGGGCGAGCCGCGCTGGTACGACCGGGTCGTCCCGAGCGGGTACGACGGCACGCCGGTGCCCCTCGTGGTCGACCTGCACGGCTACCTCTCGGGGGCCGAGACCCAAGCCACGATCTCCGGGTTCGGCGACCTCGCCGAGCAGGAGGGGTTCGTCGTGGCCACCCCGCAGGGCAACAGCGACCTGCCGTACTGGAACGCCGTGCCCCACGACGACCTGCCCGACGACGTCGCCTTCGTCGACGCGGTCATCGACGACGTGGCCCGGGCCGTGTGCGTCGACCCCGACCGGGTCTACGTCGACGGGTTCTCCAACGGCGCCTTCCTCGCCTCGCTGGTCGCCTGCGAGCTCGCCGACCGGGTCGCCGCGGTGGCCACGGTGGCCGGCCTGCTGGTGCCCGACGGTTGCACGCCGCCGCGCTCGGTGCCGGTGCTCGCGGTCCAGGGCACCGAGGACCGGTACGTGCCCGCCGACGGCAGCCCCGGCCCCGCGCTCGAGGACCTCGAGTGGAGCGACGACAGTCGCCGGGCCTTCGACGGGCTCGCCTTCGCCGACATCGAGGCATCGGCCGCGACGTGGGCCGCCCTCGACGGGTGCGCCGACGAGCCCGACCGGGAGCAGGTGTCGCCCTCGGTCGAGTCGATCTCGTACGGCGGGTGCGACGAGGACGCCGCCGTCGACCTCTACCTCGTCGAGGGCGGCGGTCACACCTGGCCGGGCAGCGCCTTCAGCCACGCCAGCGCCGCGATCCTCGGGGCCACCACCGACGACATCGACGCCACCGACCTCGCCTGGTCCTTCTTCGAGGAGCACCCCCGCCCGTGACCCGACCGCACCCGTTCCGACGCTCGGCCGGCGTGGCGCTGCTCGCCGGCCTGGTGGTCCTCGCAGCCGTGGCCTGCGGCAGCGACCCCGAGCCGACCGCCGTGCCTTCGACCACCACGTCCACCGAGGCCGGCGGGTCGGCCACGACCGGCGTCGCCACGCCGGTGGCGCTGCCCGCGGCGGCCTCGGCGATCGAGATCGTCGGCACCGAGTACACCTTCGACCTCACCGCCACCGGCGCGGACGGCGAGGTCATCGACATGGAGGGCGGCGAGGCCCTGCCCGCGGGCTGGACCCACGTGACCTTCCACAACGAGGGGGCCGAGGCCCACCAGGTGATGTTCGCCCGGCTCAAGGACGGGGTCGACCTCGCGGCGCTGGCCGACACCGCCGGCGGCGACTCCTCGGGCTCCGCGGCGATCGAGTTCGTCGACATGCTCGGCGGAGTCAGCTACATCGGCCCGGGCCAGTCGATCGAGGCCCTCGTGGACCTGCCCCCCGGGATGGTGCTGGCCATGTGCTACGTCCCCGACGCCCACGGCGTGGCCCACGCGCTGATGGGCATGACCACGACCCTGACCGTCGAGGAGGCCGCCGACGCCCCTGCCGACGCTCCCGCGGGTGCGGGGGCTGCCGAGCCGGTGGTGGGGACCATCGAGATGGCTGCGGAGGGCTACCGCGTTCCCGACGAGCTGCCGCCCGGCTGGTACCACGTGGTGAACGCCGACGAGGGTGAGGACGGGCAGGGCCTGCACGAGCTGGCGATCCTCGGCCTCGACGAGCCCCTCGACGGCGCCGCGCTCGACCAGCTCCTCGACGACCTCGCCACCAACGCCACGCCCGCGGTGGCCCTCGACGCCCTCGGCGGGCTGGGGGCGCTCTCCGCCGGCTTCGAGGCGTACCTCCACCTCGACCTCGAGGCGGGCCCGTACCTGGCGGTCGACTTCATGCCCGACCCGGGCGAGCCTCGCCCCCACCTGCTCGACGGCTACGTCACCGCCTTCGAGGCCTGAGCGGAGAGGACGGACCGACCCATTCCCACGACCCTGCCCACGACCCTGCTCCGCGGCGGCTCGGTGATCGACGGCACCGGCAGCCCGCCCCGGCCCGTCGACGTGCTGCTCGAGCCCGACCGCATCGTCGCGGTCGGCGCCGAGGCGGCCGCGGCCGCCACGCCCGAGACGGTGGTCCACGACGTGACCGGCCTCACCGTGTTGCCCGGCCTCATCGACGCCCACTGCCACATCAGCTTCGGCGAGCCCGCCAGCAACGACGAGCTGTTCTTCCACCGGGATCCCTCCACCGCCGCGCTGGTCGCCGCGTTCGACGTCCAGAAGCTGCTGCTCGCCGGCGTCACCGGCTTCCTCGACGCCGACTGCGTCTTCGAGGTCGGCCCCGCCTTACGCGACGCCATCGAGGCGGGCCTGGTGGAGGGCCCGAGGATGGTGGCGGGCCTCAACGCCCTGCTGACCGCCGCCGGCGGCACGGCCGGCAAGCTCATCCCGGACGAGGGCCGGGTCGGCTACGCCCACGTGGTGGGCGACCGCGACGAGATGGTCCGGGTCACCCGCCAGCAGGTCAAGCGGGGCGCCGACTGGGTGAAGATCCACGTCACCGGCTCCCTGCCGAACCGGCGCGGCGAGCGCACGGTGTGGACCCTCGACGAGCTCCGGGCCGTGACCGAGACCGCCCACGCCCTCGACACCCCGACGGTGGCCCACTGCCGCAACGCCGAGTCGACCCGCCTCGCCGCCGAGGCCGGCGTCGACCTCGTCCTGCACGCCAGCTTCCTCGACGACGCCGCCGTCGCCGCCCTGGTGGAGGCCGGGACCGCGGTGGCCCCCACGTTCACCTTCCTCGCCAACCTCGCCGACCACGGCGCCCTGGTCGGGGCCATGACCACCCAGGTCGACCTCTTCCGCGGGGAGATCGCGGCGACGGCCGAGAAGCTCCGCACGGCCCACGACGCGGGGGTGCCGCTGCTCTGTGGCTCCGAGAGCGGGTTCTCGCTGACGCCGTACGGGCACTGGCACGCCCGGGAGTTGGAGGTGATGGTCGACGCCCTGGGGCTCACCCCGCTCGAGGCGATCTCGTGCGCCACCCGCAACGGGGCCCTCGCGCTGCGCCGGCCCCTCGACTCGATCGGGGTGATCGCCCCGGGCGCCGCCGCCGACGTGATCGTGGTCGACGGCGACCCGTCGGCCGACGTGCGCGTGCTCGGTGACCGTCGGCGCCTGCGCCACGTGTTCTCCCGCGGGCGCGCAATCGACCTCGACCGGCCCTGGCCCGAGCGCTCGCCGCTGCCCGGCGAGAAGGTCGGCCTCTGGTCGGCCCGGCCCCTCACCTGGGACCTGGTGCACGGCGCATGAGCAGCTCGATGGTGGTGACCGGCGGTGGCACCGGTCTGGGGGCGGCCATCGCCGGGGCAGCGGTCGAGGCGGGCTGGACCGTCGGGGTCCTCGACCGCGATGGCGACGCCGCCGCCCGCACGGCCGCAGCCCTCGGCGACCGGGCCGTGCCCCTCACCGCGGACACCACCGACGAGCACGCCGTCGATGCCGCCCTCGACGAGTTCGCCGCGGCCACGGGCCGACCCGCCCACGACGGCCCCGACGCGCTGGTGGCCAACGCGGGCATCGTGCGCTTCGGCCCGCTGCTCGACGCCACCGTCGACGACTGGCGGGCGGTGGTCGACGTCAACCTCACCGGCACCTTCGTGACCGCCCGGGCGGTGGCCCGGCGCCTGGTCGCCGCGGGTCGTCCCGGCGCGATCGTGGCGGTGACGTCGATGAACGGGGTGGCCCCCGGGCCCAACGCCGGCGCCTACGGGGCGACCAAGGCCGGCGTCGGCCTCCTCACCCGGCAGATGGCCCTCGAGTGGGGCCCGTACGCCATCCGGGTCAACGCCGTGGCCCCGGGGCTGATCGACGGGGGCATGTCGGCACCGATCTACGCGGACCCCGAGGTGCGGCGGCGGCGCGAGGCGCGGGTCCCCCTCGGCCGCCTCGGTGCGCCCGCCGACGTGGCCGCGGTCGTCCTGTTCCTCCTGTCCGACGCGGCGGCCTACGTCACCGGCACCGAGGTGCTGGTCGACGGCGGGGTGACCCCGTCGGTCATCGCCACCCTCCCGCGCCCCGCGTCGGTCGACACGGTCGGCGACGACTCGTCGGGCGGATGACGGCCCGGTGACCTCGAACCTGCTCCTCACCGGGGGGCCGACCCATCCGTTCGCGGCGACGGCGCCGCTGCTCGTCGACCTGCTGGCCGAGCGCGGCGTCACCACCGACGTGACCAGCGACCCCCACGAGGCCCTGGCCCTGCTGGCCGCCGCCGAGTCCGGCCACCGGCCGGGGTTCGACCTGGTCACCGTCCACGCCCTGCGGTGGTCGATGGGCCAGGAGCGCTACGCCGGCCAGCGCGCCGAGCACGCGGTCACGGTGACCGACGACGACCTCGCGGTGCTCGAGCGCTTCGTGCTCGGCGGCGGTGGCCTCCTCGCCCTCCACACCGCGGTCATCTGCTTCGACGGGGCACCGCGGTGGCGGGCGCTGTGCGGGGCGGCCTGGGACTGGAACCGCTCGTCACACCCGCCGCTCGGGCCGGTGACGGTGTCGCCGACCCCGGCGGGTCGCGCCCACGAGGTCACCCGCGGCGTGGAGGCCTTCACGGTGGAGGACGAGGTCTACGGCTTCCTCGACGAGGTCGACGGCCTCGAGCCCCTCCTCGTCGCCGAGCACCCCGAGCACGGCGACCGCACGCACCCCCTGGTCTGGGCCCGCCCCGTCGGCGCCGGCCGGGTGGTGACCGACCTGCTCGGCCACGGCCCTCCCGCCTTCGAGCACCCCGCCCATCGGCAGGTGCTCGGTCGGGCCGCCACCTGGGCCGTGGCGCGGTCCGCGCCCGCGTCCGCACCCACCCCGGCGGCCGGGCCGGTCACCGGCACCGAGACGGCGAGGAGCCGCCCATGAGCACCGTCCCCACGGTCCACACCGTCGCCACCTACGAGGGTGCCCGGGACGCCTTCCGTCAGAAGCAGCTCCGCCAGGCGCTGTACGACGCCGGCGAGGTCGTGATGGCCGACGTGCTGGTGAACCTGCACGGCGATGCGCACCGGTCCCGCCGGCGGCTGGAGAACCGGCTCTTCCGCCGCGACACCCGGGAGCGGGACGAGCGGACCCGGTTCCCGGCGATCGTCGCCGAGACGCTCGCCCCGCACGTCGCCGCGGGGCGGGCCGAGCTCGTCAGCCTGAGCCACGAGATGATGATGAACCTGGCGGCGACGGCGGCCGGCGTCGACCGCCCCGAGCGCACCGCCGAGGAGACCCACCGGCTCTACGGGTACCTGATGCGCTTCATCGAGGGGGCCACGCTCGCGCACTACACGGGCGACCGTGACGCCAAGCGGGCCGAGGTCGCCGAGGCGCTGGAGGACTTCGACGCCGAGTTCCTCCGGGGGTCGATCGAACGCCGGCGGGCGCTGCTCGCCGAGGGCGCGGGGGAGGCCGCGGACGATCCCCAGGACATCCTGACCCTGCTCCTCGCGCACGAGGACGAGCTCGGGCTCACCCCGGAGATCATCCGTCGCGAGACCTGCTTCTACCTGCTCGCCGGCGCCCACACGTCGGCCACCGCCTTCGTCCGGACCCTCGACCACGTCTTCGCCATGGCGCAGGACGCACCCGAGGATGCGGCACGAGCGAGGGTCGACGTCGCCTTCCTGCAGCGCTGCACCCACGAGACCGTGCGCCTCCAGCCCTCGAGCCCCGTGGCGGTGCGGCGCGCGCTCGAGCCCCTGACGCTGGCCGGCGGGCAGGACGTCGCCGCCGGCGACGAGGTGGTCATCGACCTCATGGCCGCCAACCGCGACCCGGCCGCGTTCGGCCCCGACGCGGACGCCTTCGACCCGCACCGCGCGCTCCCGCCGGGCGTGGCCCCCTGGGGGCTCAGCTTCGGGCTCGGCATGCACGCCTGCATCGGCCAGGAGCTCGCCGCCGGCGGCGACCCCGGCCTCGACGTCGCCGCGGGGGCCGAGCGCCTCTACGGGCTCGTGCCCGTGGCCGTCCGGGCCGTGCTCGCGGCCGGCGCCCGGCCCGATCCCGACGACCCACCCCGCCTCGACCCCACCTCGGCCCGGGGCTACTGGTCCGCCTACCCGGTGCGCTTCTGACCGTGGCGCACCCGGGATCGCGATGATCGACCTGCACGCCCACGTGGTGCTCGAGTCGGTGCTGGGCGCCGCCGGGCCCCATGGCCCCGAGCTCGACGACGGCGACCCCGCGACGGGCCGACCACCGTGCTTCCGGGTCGGGGACTACGAGCTGGTGGGCGTGCGGTACCGGGGCAGCCCGTTCATGGACGTCGGCGCCCGGTTGGCGGCGATGGACGAGGCCGGCATCGACCTCCAGGTGCTCTCGCCCAACCCGCTCACGTTCTTCGCCCACGTCGAGGCCGACGGGGCGGCGGCGTTCTGCCGGCGCCACAACGACGAGCTCGCCGCGCTCGTCGCCACCGCCCCCGACCGCCTGGCCGGTCTCGCCCAGCTCCCGATGCAGGACCCGCGGCGGGCCGCCGACGAGCTGCGCCGGGCCGTCGGCGAGCTCGGACTGCTCGGCGCCTACGTCGGCACCGACCTCGGTCGGCCGCTCGACGATCCCGCCTTCGACGTGGTGTGGTCGGCCTGCACGGACCTCGACGTCCCCCTCTTCCTCCACCCGGCGCCCGACGGGATCGACCGCCCCCGGCGCGACGAGCGCCTCGCCCGCTTCGACGGCGACCTGTGGCTCGGCTTCCTCTACGAGGAGACCCTGGCGGTGGCCACGCTGGTGCTGGGCGGGGTGCTCGACCGCCACCCGGGCCTCGACGTGTGCGTCAGCCACGGCGGCGGCGCCACCGCCTGGCTGGCCGAGCGCATGGAGCACGCCGCCCGCACCCGGCCCTGGGGCCCGGAGGCGCTGGCCCCGCCCGGCGCGGTGGCCGAGCGGCTGCGCCGGCTGTGGTGGGACGCCCACGTCGGCGGACCGACGGCCCTCGCCGCCCTGCTCGCCGCCTTCGGCCCCGACCGCGTGGTGGCCGGCACCAACCTGGCGGGCTGGGACCAGTCCCTCGACACCGCCCACGGCGACGCCACCCTGGCCGCGACCTTCGACGCCAACGCCCGCCGCCTCCTCCGGTTGCCCTGAACGAGCGGTGGCGGGGTGTCGCCGCCGCTTTGCCGGGCAGGGGTCAGGCCAGGAAGCGGGCGGCGTCGTGGTCGAGGGCCGCGGTGAAGGCACGGACGGCCATGTTCGCCACCAGCTCGCGACCCCGGTCGTTGGCCGCGTCGAGCGCGCCCATGGCGGTGACCGGGTACACCGTGGCCGCGAGCATGCCCCGCTCGTGGTGCTGCCACGCCAGATCGAACGGGTAGCCGCCCTGGGGCACGCCGGCGTCGAGCAGGGCGTCGTACCACGCCCGGACGAGCGCCTCCTCCGAGGCGCGGCGCTCCTCCACCGTCATCGACTGGCAGAGCAGGTAGGTCACGTCGCTCACGGCCGGCCCCCGGAAGCTGATCTGCCAGTCGAGCACCGCGATGGCGTCCTCGGCCTCGGGGGCATCGTCGAACATGAGGTTGTCGGCCCGGAAGTCGCCGTGGCAGATGGTGAGCGGCGCGTCGGCGGTGCCGACGACGAGCAGCGACTCGTACTGCTCCTTCACCCGCTCGCCGAGGGCGAGCGCCTCGGCGGGCACGGCGTCGCCGATGCGCTCGACGAACAGTGGCCAGGCGTCGCGGTACTGCTGGCCCGCGGCGAGGTTCACCGGGTCGTCGAGGCGGGGCATCCACGTCAGCCCGTCCAGCGCCGGCGAGGCCCACCACTCGGCGTGGAGCTTGGCCAGCTCGCGCAGGGCCTGCGCGGCCCGACCGGCGCCGAGGCCGGCGATCTGGCTGATCATGGTGCGCCCGCCGAGGTCCTCGAGCAGCAGCCCGTAGGTGGCGGTGGCGGGGTCGAGGTGGTTCCAGTAGCAGCGGGGCGTGCGGACCTCGACCTTGCCGCCGATCTGCTCGTAGAAGCGACCTTCGCGCTCGTAGAACCGGAAGTGCTCGCCGACGGCGCGGTTCTCCGGCAGGTGCGACGGCAGCTTCACCACCACGCTGCCCGGTGCGCCGGTTGCGGGTCCGCCGTAGCGGAGGGTGAGCCGGGCGAGCTGGCCCATGATGCCGACCCCCTCGCCGATGGTCTCGTGGTGCACCTCGGCGACGGTGGTGTCCGCCCCGATGGTGCCGGTCGAGCGCAGCGCTCCCGTGAGGAACGCCGGCGTCAACTCGTCGGTCGACGACGGGAACGCATCCATCAGACCACCCCCCTGGTGGGCGCCGACCCCCCGGCGCTGACGGAGATCCTCGCGCCGATCCGCACCGTTGGGAACACCCCGAGGAGGGGCGGGGCGCCCGCCGCCCGGCGGGGTGCCCGGTTTGGGATGCCCGGTCAGCCGGCGGTGATGCGGACGAGCTGGCCGCCCTGGAACAGGACGTAGAGCTCGCCGTCGGCGTCCTGACCGAACGACACCGGGCTGGCCTGGGGGAGCGCGCCGAGGTCCTCGTCGGCGCGGATCTCCCGGCTGCCGTCGACGACGAGGCCCTGGAGGTGGCCGCGGCAGTAGTCCGTGTAGAGGTAGGCGCCCTCGAGCTCGGGGAGGGCGGCGCCACGGTAGACGTAGCCGCCGGTCACGGAGCAGCCGCCGTCGTCGTGGGTGTAGGTGGCGATCGGCGGCACGTAGCCCGACGGGGGCTCGCCGCCCTCGTAGGGCTGGTCGCCCTCCATCTCGTTCCAGCCGAGGTTGGCCGCCCGGCCGGCGTTGCGGCCGGTGCCGTCCTGGGGCAGGAAGTCGATCTCCTCGACGGAGTCCTGGCCGACGTCGGCGATCCAGAGGTCGCCGGTGGCCGAGTCGAACGACCAGCGCCACGGGTTGCGCACGCCCCGCAGCCAGATCTCGGACCGGGCCTCCGTGCCGTTGGCGCCGCCGACGTTGGGGTTGTCCTCGGGGATCCCGTAGGTCGACTCCTCGCCCGCAGCCGGATCGATGCGCAGCACCTTGCCGAGCAGCGAGGTCGGGTCCTGGGCGCGGTCCTCGGGGTCGCCGCCGGCGCCGCCGTCACCGAGCCCGACGTAGAGCAGGTCGTCCGGCCCGAAGGCGATGCCGCCCCCGTTGTGGTTCGGGTACGGCTGGTCGACGGCCAGCACCTCGCGCCGGGAGCCCGCGTCGACGGTGGCGCCGGCGCCCGTGCCGTCCACGGCGTACTCATCGATCCGGGTGTCGCCGTCGGGGTTCGTGTAGCTGACGTAGAGCTGCTCGCCGTCGGGGGCGAAGGCCACGCCGAGGAAGCCCCGCTCGGACTCGGTGGACACGTCATCGGTGAAGTCGAGGACCGTGTCGGCCCCCGCCTGGGCGTCGGGGCCCGCGGTCGGGTCGAGCCGCACGAGGCGCCCGCCCCGGAGGGCGACGTAGACCACGCCGTCGTCGCCCGGCCGCACCGCCATGGCCATGGGGGTGTCGTCGAAGGTGGCGACCTCCTCGTAGCCCACCTGCACCCCGTCGAGGTCGGCGACGGTGGGGATCGAGCTCGAGGTCGAGGCCGGGAACGCCGTGGTCGTGGGCGCGGCCCGGACGTCGGGCTCGGGGGAGGTCGCCGACGAGCCGCCACCGTCGCTGCCGCAGCCGGCGAGCGCGGCGACGCCCACGAGGACGGCGACCGCGAGTGCGATGAGGCGGCGGCGCGGGGCGGGGAGGGCTCGGGTGCTCACCCCCGGATTCGTATCAGGCCTTCCTGCACGACGGACACCGCGAGGTGGCCGTCGTGGGTGTAGATCAGGCCACGGGCGATGCCCCGGCCCGACGAGGCCGAGGGCGTGTCCTGCACGTAGAGCAGCCACTCGTCGGCCCGGAAGGGGCGGTGGAACCACATGGCGTGGTCGAGGCTGACCATCTGGAGGCGGTCGTCCATGGTGCCGAGGCCGTGGGGCAGCACGCTCGTGTCGAGCACGGTCAGGTCCGAGGCGTAGGTCAGCACGCAGGTGTGCAGCACCGGGTCGTCGGGCAGCACGCCGGCGGCGCGCAGCCAGGTGCGCTGGTGGGGTGGCAGGGACTCGTGGCGGTCCTGGGGCTCGAAGTCGACGTTGCGGTGGTCGATCGGGCGGGGCCGGTCGTACCAGGTGCCCAGCTTGTCCTTCCAGGGCGCCATGCGGGTGCGCCAGTCCGGGAGCGACTCGGGCGGGGGCGGCGGGGTCCCGTCGAACATC
This sequence comes from Acidimicrobiales bacterium, assembly GCA_041908445.1. Classification (GTDB taxonomy): domain Bacteria; phylum Actinomycetota; class Acidimicrobiia; order Acidimicrobiales; family DATDAH01; genus JAEUJM01. Next base: position 169,689 of record JAYRFK010000010.1, read on the forward strand.
GTGTCCTCGAGGGGGATCTGGTGGTCGAGCCCCTCCTCGGCGACTTGGAAGGACGCGGCGAGGTTGAAGATGGCCTTCCCGTGCTGGATGGCGACGACCCGGCGGGTGGTGAACGAGCGGCCGTCACGGATGCGGTCGACCTCGTAGAGGATGGGGACGGCGGGGTCGCCCGGGCGCAGGAAGTAGGCGTGCAGCGAGTGCACCGGCCGGTCGGGCTCGACCGTGCGGGCCGCGGCGACGAGGGCCTGGCCGGCCACCTGGCCGCCGAAGACCCGTTGGCGGTCCACGTCGGGACTGAGGCCGCGGAAGATGTTGACCTCGATGGCCTCGAGGTCGAGCAGCTCGATCAAGCGGTCGACCGCCACCTGGCTCACGGGGGCACGATACGGTGCCGATCCGTGTGTGGCGCGATCGTCCCGGCGCGGGTGCGGATCGGGTGGGTAGGAGGCGGTTTCGTGACTGTCCTCGCTCACCCCGGGATCGTTAGGCTCCGATAGATGAGCATGAGTCGCGCCGACGTGGTCGCCCGCATCAAGGCGATCGACCACCGCAAGGTGCTGCGCTACTCCGCGGTGTCGTTCATCGCCGTGCCGATGACGCAGATCATCCTGCTCGTGTTCCAGTACGGCTTCGGGTGGAACGGCCTCGAGGCCAACACCATGGCCGTGGCCGTCACCGTCGTGCCCGTCTACGTCCTCAACCGGTACTGGGTCTGGGGCAAGCGTGACAAGAACAACTTCGTCACCGAGATCCTCCCGTTCTGGGGCATGACCCTGCTCGGCCTGATCATCTCCACCCTCTGCGTCGCCTACGCCGACAGCCACTTCGAGTCGCCGCTCATGGTCAACGTGGCCAACGCCTTCGGCTTCGGCATGGTCTGGCTGCTCAAGTTCCTCGTGCTCGACCGGATGATGTTCGGCAAGGAGCGCCACTTCCCCGTCGAGGAGGGGCTCGAGGTCGAGCCCGCCTGACCCCGCCGGCCCGGCGACGGGCCGTTGGCCGCGCCACCGCCGCGGCCGCGTAGGTTGCCCTCCGTGGATCCCGCACTGCTCGCCGCCGCCCGCGCCGCCCGGGGCTTCATGCCCGACGACGAGGGGCTGGCCCTCCACGAGGCCGCGCTCGCCGCCGGCCGGGGGCCGGCCGCCGGTGCACCCTTCTTCGAGGTCGGCGCCTACTGCGGGAAGTCGGGCGTCTACCTGGGCGCCGCCGCCCAGGCCACCGACACGGTGCTGTTCTCGCTCGACCACCACCGGGGCTCCGAGGAGAACCAGGCCGGGTGGGAGCACCACGAGTCCGACCTCGTCGACCCCGCGGTCGGGCTGATGGACACGCTCCCGGTGTTCCGCCGCACGATCCTCGACGCCGGCCTGGAGGCGGTGGTGGTGGCCGTCGTGGGCGAGTCGGCCACCGTCGGGCGCTTCTGGACCACCCCGCTGGCGTTCCTCTTCATCGACGGTGGCCACGGCACCGAGCCCGCCCACCGCGACTACGAGCGCTGGACGCCGCACGTGGCGCCGGGCGGCACCCTGGCCATCCACGACGTGTTCCCCGACCCCGCCGACGGCGGCCGCCCGCCCTACGAGATCTACCTGCGGGCCCTCGACGACGGGTTCGCCGAGGTCAGCGCCACCGGCAGCCTCCGCGTCCTCCAGCGCCCCGGCGCCTGACCCTCACCCGCCGGAATCTCTTGGTGAGAAACCCCCGAATCGGGGGTCTCTCAACAGGAGATCCTGCGGTTCGAGCTAGTCGTCGAGGGGGAGGAGCGGGGGCAGCACCGCGTCGTGGTCGACGAAGAGCTTGCTGGCCTCCGTGGCGCCGGCGAGGGCGTCCGCGGCGAGGATGACCGAGGCCGAGGTGTAGGTCGACTGCTCGCCGCCCGGGAAGGTCGCCTCCTCGGGGTAGACGATGCCGGTCCAGTAGCGGCCGTCCTCGGTGCGGTGGGCCTGGGCCATCGCGAACATCTCGGTGGCCAGCTCGCGCTCACCCACGGCCAGGTGGGCGATGAGGCACTCGCAGGTCTCCGCGGCGGTGACCCACGGCCGGTCGGAGACGCACCGGATGCCCTTGTCCTCGAGGAGGAAGGTGTCGCGGCGGTCGGCCAGGTGGGCCCGGCCGGCGTCCTCGGTCAGCACGCCGGCGAGCACCGGGTAGTACCAGTCCATGGCCCAGCGGTGCTTGGGGGCGAAGGCGTCGGGCTCGGTGGCGATGACCCGGGCCAGGCGGGCGACCGAGAGCTCCCAGTCGGGGCGCTCGTGGCCGAGTTCCTCGGCGATGGCGATGGCGCAGCGCAGCGAGTGGCAGATGCTCGACGAGCCGGTCAGCAGCGCGAACGACCACGGGGTGCCATCGGCGTGGCGGGCCCACAGGATCTCGCCGCGCGGGGTCTGCAGGTCGAGCACGAAGTCGATGGCGGGCTCGACCATGGACCAGGTCTGCTCGAGGAAGGCGAGGTCCCGGGTGAGCAGGTAGTGGTGCCACACGCCGGCGGCCACGTAGGCGCAGGTGTTGGCGTCGAGCTTGTCCTGCTCGATGCCGTCGGCCAGGTAGTACTGGTGCCAGGCGCCGTCGGGGCGCTGGAGGCCCACCAGCCAGTCGTAGGCGCGGAGGGCCTCGTCGTGGAAGCCGCACAGGTCGAGGGCCATGGCCGCCTCGACGTGGTTCCACACGTCGGCGTGGCCGCCGGGGAACCAGGGGATCATGCCGGACGGCAGCTGCCACTCGACGATCGCCGCCGCGGTGGCGAGCATGTCGTCGGCGGTGACCAGGTCCGGCACCTCGGGGAGGCGGAGCTCACGAGACATCGGCGGTCTCCCTTTCGGTGGAAGGAGCGACGGCCCCGTCGGTGGCGACGGGGTCGGCCGCAGACGCCTCGGGGGCGTCGGCGGCCGGCGCCGCGGCGCGGTGGGCGCCCCGGGGGGCGGGCGGCTCGGTGGTCAGCGGCTTGCGGGCGTACACGATGAGGCTCTTGCCCATCAGGGGCTGCAGGAGCTTCTCGGCGACCTGCAGCACCAGCGGCTGCTTGGTGATGTCCCAGGTGAGCAGGCGTAGGTAGGCCTTCACCAGGGGGTTGTCGTCGTTCGTCGGCCCGACCGCGCACTTGAGCCACCAGTAGGGCGAGTGCAGGGCGTGGGCGTGGTGCGAGGGCCCGGGCTCGAGGCCGGCGGCGCGCATCTTCCGGCGCAGCTCGTCCTCGGTGTAGATGCGCACGTGGCCGCCGACCACGAACGGGGCGTGGTACTCGTCGGACAGCGCCCAGCAGATCTTCTCGGGCAGCCACGCGGGGATGGTGGCGGCGAGCACGCCGCCGGGGCGCAGGATCCGCATGAGCTCGTCGAGGGCGCCCTCGTCGTCGGGCACGTGCTCGAGCACCTCGGAGGCGATGATGCGGTCGAACGAGTCGTCCGGGAACGGGAGCGTCACCGCGTCGCCGTTGACCGCGCTGGCCAGGCTCTGGCGGGGGGCCTCACCGGCCGCCTGCATGGCCCCGAACAGCCCCCGCACCTCGGCCAGCTCGTCGTAGGAGTAGTCGAAGGCGACCACCCGGGCGCCGCGGCGGTAGGACTCGAAGGCGTGGCGGCCGGCGCCGCACCCCATGTCGAGGAGCAGGTCGCCGGCCTGGAGGCCGAGGAGGTCGTAGTCGACGGTCAGCATGAGGTGGGGACGTCCGGGGTGGGGAGCAGGTCAGCGGGTGGGTCAGTGGGGCGGTTCGGCGGGGTGCGGGTCAGAACGGCAGGCGCGAGCGCAGGCCGCCGAGGGCGGCACCGACGTCGGCCACACCGGGGAGGCGGCCCAGGTCGGGGATCGGGCCCAGCCCGCCGTTCTGGGTCGACAGCGTCGGCATCTCGAGCCGGGCGCGGTACTCCTCGACGGTCCTGTCGGCGGTGACGGCCCAGCTCCAGCGCTCGATGATGCGCTGGCGGCCGGCGGCGCCGATGCGGGCCCGCAGCTCGGGGTCGTCGAGGCCGCGGCGCAGGGCCACGGCGAGGGCCTCGCTGTCGCCGGGGGGCACCAGCAGGGCGGTCTCGCCGTCCTTGCCCACGACCTCGGGGATGGCCCCGCCGGTGGTGGCCACGAGGCACACCGAGCAGGACATGGCCTCGATGGCCGGCAGCGAGAAGCCCTCGTAGAGCGAGGGGACGACCGCCAGCTCGGACTCGGAGTAGAGCTCGACGATGCGCTCCTCGGAGACGCCGCTGACGAACTGCACGGCGTCGGTGAGGCCCAGGTCGGCGAGGGTGCGGGCGGTGCGGCCCTCCTCCTTGGGCTTGCCGATGACGATCAGGTGGACGTCGGGATCCTCGGTGCGCAGCTTGGCCACGGCCTCGAGCAGGTAGACGAGACCCTTCATGGCCACGTCGGCGCTGGCCGTGGTGATGATCTGGCCCTTGACCGGCTGTACGCCCTTGACGGGGAGGAAGGTCTCGGGGTCGACGCCGACGGGCACCACGTGCAGGCGCTCGGGGTCGACGCCGTGGTCCTTGATGATGTCGCCGCGGGACGACTCGGACACGGTGAGGATGCGGGTGAGGCGCTGGGCCACCCGGGACTGCATCTTGGTGAAGGCGTACCAGCGGCCCTTGGCGAAGCGCTGGTAGGGCGTCTCGGCGTGCTCCATCTCGAGCTTGCGGTCGACGGTGATGGGGTGGTGGATCGTGCCGAGCACCGGCAGGCCCGAGCGCTCGATGGCGAGCAGTCCGTAGCCCAGGCTCTGGTTGTCCTGGACGATGTCGAACTCGTCCACCCGGTCCTTCAGGTGGTCCCAGGCCCGCAGGCTGAAGGCGAGGGGCTCGGGGAACGTGCCGCTGGAGAACGACGCGACCTCGACCCAGTCGGTCCAGTTCTGGAGCTCCCAGATGGCCGGGAAGCGCATCGGGAAGTGGTCGTTGTAGATCTCGAGGCTGGGCAGCTCGTGCAGCGGCACCTCGTCGACCAGCTCGGGGTACGGCGGGCCGCTGAACACCTCGACGTGGTGGCCCAGCTTGGTGAGGGCCTTCGAGAGGTGCCGCGTGTAGACGCCCTGGCCGCCGCAGTGCTTCTTGCCGCGGTAGGTGAGCAGGGCGATCCGCAGGGGATCGTCGGCGTGGGGGGTGGAAGCCACGTGTCGGAGCCTTTCCCGGGCGGAGAAGGGGTTTCTCGACCGGTCGGTCAAGTCTACGGGGGGTGGCTGCGACCGTCCCACCCCGTCGGGTGGTGGCGCCCGCCCGTCGAGCGGGCCGGTGTGGTTGCTCGCCGGCCCTAGCCGACCCGCCAGCGGAGGCTGGCGGTGGCGATCACGGGGTGGTCGGGGCCGCCGTCGGTGCCTGGGGCGGCCTCGGCGGGCTCGAGGTTGAGCACGTCCGGGGGGCCGGTCTGGGGCTCGACGCAGAGGGCGTCGTCGGGCTCGGTGAAGATCACCCAATCCGTGCAGTGCGACTCGATCTCGAGGGTGAGGGCGCCCGGCCAGCGCAGCTCGGGCGGGTCGACCATGTCGGTGAAGCAGTCGTCCCACGGCGGTGGTGTCGGCGACACCACCGCGCCGGAGGGGATGCCCTCGTCGTCCTTGTGCCACATCATCCCGGCGCGGAAGTCGAGCTCGAGGGCCGCGCCCCGGCCCAGGTCGCGCTTGAACCAGGGGTGCCAGCCGCAGCTCGCCGGCATCGGGGCGGCGCCGGCGTGGACCTCCATGCGCAGGTGAAGGGCCTGGTGCTCGAGGGTGAAGCGCTGGAGCACCCAACCGCCGAGGGGCCAGCGCTCGTCGAGGTCGATGCGCAGGGTCGCCTCGCTGGGCGTCGCCTCGACGACCTCCCAGGGCCGGTCGAAGGTCACCCCGTGGATGGCGTGGGGCGCCTTGTTGATGGGGAGCTGGTACTCGGTGCCCTCCCAGGTGAAGCGGCCGTGGCGGATGCGGCCCGCCCACGGGGCCATCGGGAAGCAGCCCCAGCGGGTGGGCGACTCCTGGCGCTCGACGAGCAGGTCGAGGCCGTCGATCGTGAGCTGGGCCAGGCGGCCGCCGGCCTCCGGGTCGAGGGTGGCGGTGGCGTCGCCGGCGGTGAGCTCGATCGGGCCGGTGGTCACGCCTCGACGCTAGTGCCCGGCCCCGTGGCGACCGGGTCCGCGTCCCGCCGGCGGCCACGACGGGACAGCACCTGCGCGGCGACCATCGAGCCGGCGGCGAGGAGGAGCATCGGCAGGTCGCCGAAGCGGGTGGCGAGGGTCTCGCCCTCGCGGGTGTTGATCTGGTGCTGCACCACCCGCTGCTCGGAGACCGCGCTGCGCTCGACCACCTTCCCGTCGTTGGTGACCACGGCGCTGAAGCCGGTGGGCGCCGCCTGGAGCACCCAGCGGTCGTTCTCGAGTGCCCGGAGGCGGGACGAGGCCACCTGCTGGCTCTGCACCTGGGTGAGCCAGTACGACGAGCCGTTCGTGGGGTTGAGGAGCACGGTGCCGCCGTGGCCGATGGCATCGCGGCCGCGGGTGCCGAAGAACACCTCCCAGGAGATGACCACGCCGAACTTGCCGACGGGGGTCTGGACCACGGCGGGGGTGTCGCCGGCGAGGGCGTCGCGGCCGGGCAGCTCGCTGCTGAAGCGCTCGAGGAACCCGCGCAGGGGGACGTACTCGCCGAACGGCACCCGCTTCACCTTGTCGTACCGGTCGATGATGCGGCCCTCGGGCGAGTAGACGACCGCGGCGTTGAGGAAGTTGTCGTCGCCGCCCTCGACCGCTCCGACGATCAGGGTGGCGTCGAGGCGGCGGGCGAGGGCGGCGAGCTCGTCGTTCTCGGCGTTGACCTCGAGGCTGCCCTCCACGTTCACCACGTTCTCGGGCCAGAGCACCATGTCGACGGGGGTGTCCACGAGCTCGCTGGCGGCCAGGTGGCGCTCGAAGACCTCGCGCTCGTCGGTGTCCGCCGCCCGGGTGCGCTGGGGCCCGCCGCCCTGCACGATGGCGATGTTCAGGGTGTCGACCTCGTGGGCCCGGGGCGCGACGAGGGCGGCCAGGGCCACCAGGGCGACGGCGGCGAAGGCGAGGCCGGCCTGGACGGGCTTGCGCTCCCACAGAGCCGAGAGGCCGACGCCGATGATCACGACCAGCGCCACGAGCACGAGGGTGCCGGCCAGGCGCACCGTGAAGTTCAGCGGCGCCGCCGCCTGGCTCATGGCCAGGGTCGAGAGCGGGACGCCGCCGAAGGGCCAGGACCAGCGGGCCCACTCGGCCAGCACGAAGGCGCCGGGCAGGGCCAGCCAGCGCCACCGGTTGGCGGGCACGAGGGCCACGGCGGCGCCGAAGTAGGCGGCGTAGGTGCCGCACGCGACGACGTAGCCCGGGGCGGTGAGGTCGACCATCCAGAGCATCGTCGGGTAGAGCCAGGTGGCGCAGACGAGCCAGGTGCGGCGGAACCGGCGCTTGGCGGGCTGGCCGGCGATGAGGCGGTCGAGCTGGAAGATGCCCAGGAAGGCGAGGGGCCACCAGCCGTAGGGCGGCACCGAGAGGGCGAGGCAGGCGCCGGCGGCGACGCAGCGCAGGGCGAGGATCGCCCGGCTGGCGCCCGTCGACCGGCCGGTCCCGTCGCTCTCGTGCTCAGGGGCCGCGTCGGGGCCCACGTCGTCGCCGCTCAAGACGGGTGATCTTCGCCGCGCTAGGGCTGCTCGGCCAGTCGCCCCACGACCTTGTCCGCCGCGGCCCGGCCCTCGCGGATGCAGGCGGGGATGCCCACGCCGCGCAGCACGGCGCCGGCGAGGGCGATGCCGGGTGCGTCTGCGGCGAGGCCGGTCTCGAGGTCGGCCATGCGCTGCAGGTGGCCGGGCACGTACTGGGGGAACGAGCGGGTCCAGCGCACGACCCGCACGGCGCTGGGCTCGGCGTCGAGGCCCATGGTCGTGCCGAGGTCCTCCCGGACGGCGGCGACGAGCTGGTCGTCGTCGAGGTCGGCGATGCGCTCGTCGCCGTAGCGACCGGCGGACGCCCGCAGCAGGACCTGCCCGGGGGCGGCCAGGTGGGCCCACTGGGCCGAGGCCCAGGTGCAGGCGGTGATGAGGCAGCCCTCGGTGCGGGGCACGAGGTAACCGCTGGCGTCGAGCGGGCGCTCGACCGCATCGGCGGGGACGGCCAAGGTGACGAGGGCGACCGACGAGTAGTCGATGGCGCCGAGGGTCGCCGCCGCGGCGGGAGCGACGTCGGCGAGGAGCGGGGCGTCGGCGAAGGCGGGCGTGGCGAGCACCACGGCGTCGGCCTCGACCGGGCCCTGGGCGGTGGTGAGGACGTAGCCGGCACCACCGGCGCGGGACAGCCCCGTGACCGGCGTGCCGAGGTGGACCTCGGCGTCGATGCGGGCGACGACCGCGTCGACGAGGCGCTGGAGGCCGCCGGGCAGGCTGTAGAACATCGGCGTCCCGGGGTCGGGGGGCGCCGCCGCCTTCATGGCGAGCAGGCCCCGCACCAGGCTGGCGTTGCGGCGGGCGGCGTCGGCGATCTGGGGGGCCGCGGCGGCCACGCTCAGGCGGTCGGAGTCGCCGGCGTTGATGCCGCCGATGAGCGGGTCGACGATGCGCTCGAGCACCTCGTCGCCGAGGTGGGTGCGGATGAGCTCGCCGACCGACACGTCGCCGTCGGGCAGGTGACCGGGGGCGTCCTCGGGGTGGTCGAGGTCCCGGCGGGCGATGGCCACGGCCTCATCCGAGACCAGGCCGGAGGCGGCGAGCTGGTCGAAGTCGGTGGGGACGCCGAGCACGTGGGCCTCGGGCAGGCGGCGCAGCGCGCCCCGCACCCACAAGTAGGCCGTGGTCTCGACCGGGCTGACGAGCTCGTCGAACAGCCCGAGCTCCTTGCAGAGGTCGACCGCCCACGGCACCCGGGCGAGGAAGGTGTCGGGGCCGAGCTCGACGGGCAGGCCCGCGAAGGGCTGGGTCTCGATCTTGCCACCGAGCCGGGGACCGGCCTCGAGCAGGACGATCTCGGTGCCGGGGTGCTTCGTGGTGAGCTCGTAGGCGGCGGCGAGGCCGGCGATCCCACCGCCGACGACCGCGACCCGGGCCATCAGCCCGCCACCCGGCTCGGTCGGGGCGTTCTCGAGGCAATAGCCACCGCAATCCGGGGGCTATTAGAGGTGCGGACCGATTGGTCCACCACCTGGGGTCTGGCGCGGTGAACGCTGGTCCGATGGGCACCTGGATCCCGGTGAAGTTGACCCCGTCGCGGTCGTTGTGCGGCACGACCCCGGCCGAGTTCGGTGAGCTGTTGGAACGGTTGGCGCCGCTGGTCGAGGTGGTCCGTGCTGAGCGGCTGGCTCGTGATGACCGAGTGCGGGCGCCGGGGGCGGGGATGA
>JAYRFK010000011.1:0-36142 GCA_041908445.1 Acidimicrobiales bacterium
GGCCGGCGCCTCGTTCCCACGTTGGTATTGGCGCGGGCTGCTCGCCGGCACCATCGCGGGCCTCGCCTTCGTGCACTGGCTGATCTTCCAGAGCCTCTACCGGATCGGCGCGCTCTGCCCGTATTGCATGGTCGTCTGGGCGGTGACCATTCCCCTCTTCTGGTACACGGCGTTGCGCATGGCACGAACCTCACCCCTGGCTGACCGGAGCCCGTTCGGGGCCATCGTCCGGTTCGCCAGCGAGTACCACGGCGTCGTTCTGACAGTGTGGTACCTGGTGATCGCCGCCCTCACAGCGCGACGCTTCTGGGACTACTGGTCGACCGTTCTGTCATGAGCCCCCCGAATCCACCCGTAGACTCGGACGACCGGGAGGTGCATCCACACGAGCACACGTTCTCGTTCGTCGATCTCGCAGGGTTCACCGCAGCCACTGAGGTCCACGGTGACTCGACCGCCGTCGATCTCGCGGAGCGTCTGGTCGCAGTCGCCACCAGTTCACTCGGGCCTGGCGACCGCCTGGTGAAGTCGATCGGCGATGCCGTGATGCTCGTGTCGGACACATCGCTCGGAGCAGTTCGCCTCGTCGGTGCAATCTGCAACGCGCTTGACGGAGAACCGGCATTCCCGGTGCTGCGAGCCGGCATGCACGAGGGCCCGGCGATCGAGCGCGACGGCGACTGGTTCGGGAGCGCGGTCAACCTTGCCGCCCGGGTGGCGGCGCACGCCGCCGGCGACCAGGTGCTCTCCACCGCGGCAGTTGCCAACGCGGCAACGGAAGCAGGATTCGAGACCCGACCGCTCGGCGAGGTGCGCCTCCGCAATGTTGGTGAGCCGGTGCCGTTGTTCGAGGTGGTCGCCTGCCCGACCCTGCCCGATCGTGTGATCGACCCCGTGTGTCACATGGCCGTCGACCGCCGATCGGCGCCCAGCCGGCTCCGTCACGACGACCACGAGCACCTGTTCTGCTCGCTCGAGTGCGCCGGTGCGTTCGCTGCCGACCCGGGCCGCTACGCCTCCTGATGAGATCGGGCGAAACGTTGGACACGTCTGACGAGATCGAAGGTCATCAACCCCGGCGGTGGGGCATGGGCGATGCCGCCGCCGGACTGTTGCTCGCCAACATCTGCGCCGTCCTCGGCGGCAGCCTGATACTGGCGGCAACGCGAAACCAGTCGACGGACTACGAAGACTTGCCCCTGACCATGGTCGCCGTACTCCAGGTACCCCTGTGGCTGGGTTATCTCGGAGCTCCGCTCTGGGCCGCCCGCACGAAGGGCAACGGGATCGTGGCGGACTTCGGCTTTCGCACGCGATGGATGGATGCACCGATCGGACTCGCGATCGGCGTCGCCACCCAGGTCGCCCTCATCCCGCTCCTCTACATCCCGATCTTCTGGCTGACCGGCGACCAGGACGTGTCCGCACCGGCTCGTGGTCTCACCGACCGTGCCACCGATCCAGTGGGCGTCGCACTCCTGGTGTCGATCGTCGTGGTCGGCGCGCCCATCATCGAAGAGCTCTTCTTCCGCGGCCTGCTCCTCCGAAGTGTCGAGAAGCGATTCGGGACGAGGTGGGCACTGGCAGCCACATCGCTGCTGTTCGGAGCGATACACCTCCAACTGCTCCAGTTCCCTGCTCTTGCAACAGCGGGACTGGTGTTCGGGATCCTGACCGTCCGGTCGGGTCGGCTCGGCCCCGCCATCTGGGCTCACGTCGGCTTCAACGGGATCGCCGTGATCACCCTGCTGTCGACAGGTTCGACCTAGCCGGACTCTGCTGAGTGACCGGCATTCAGGGGCAGGTCCTGCCCAAGCCCTTCGCGCCAACGACCAACAGCGCGCCCGGCGCGGTCGGCAACGGTCATCTCGACGCCTTGGTGATCGGCGGAGGGACGGGTACCGGCCCGTCGATCCCGTCGCCGCAGCTGCTGTGTCGTCGTCGTCTGATTCCCTATGGGGGATCGGTGGTCAAGCGGTCTGTCGGTTGACGTGGTCGTGTGGGGGCGGGGACGATGCCGGGTGGGGAAGGTCGCCCCGCTTGTCCACGCCGTTGGTGTGTGACCTCACCTGTGCCTCGAGCACTTGTTGGGGGGCCTTCCCCATCTTTCGGCTGCGTCGGCGGGCGCGGACTTCGGGGGTCACGGTCCAGTTCTGGGCGATGATGGTCTTGGCCTCCTCCGCGGTGACGGGGCGGCCGTCGGTGTCGCAGATCACATAGGGGCTCTGGCGGGCCATGACGACCCAGAGGCGTTCGGCAAGGCTGGCGGCGACGACGCAGAGCGCGCCGAGGTGGTCCTTGCCTCGTTCGACCATCTGCACGTAGTAGATGCGGGCGAGCTGGGGGTCTTGCTTGCGGGCGGTGTCGGCGGCGCGGATCAGACTGGTGCGCAACAGCGCGGGGCCGGCCTTGGAGATGGGCTGGCCCTTGCGGTCGGTGTCGCCGGTCTCGGAGGCCCGTGGGACCAGACCGGTGTAGGAGCGGAACGCTTTGGCGTTCGCGAACCGGGCCGGGTCGCCCATGGCGGCGGTCAAGACGGGCCCGCCGATGGCGGCGACACCGGGCAGGCTGCGAGCCAGCTCGGCGGGATCGACCTGCTGGTAGGCGTCCTCGCGTCGCGCGGCGTGGGCGGCGAGCTCTGACTGGACCGCGCGTAGCAGGCGGATCTCGGTGGCGATCTCTGCGGCCAGATCCCCATAGGCGACCGCCGGGTGGGCGGCGTAGAGGTCGATCGACGCCTCGGCGGCGGCGAGCCACTCGGCGGCCCGGGCGGCGCCCTGGTGGTTGTGCGACGCCTTGGCGATCAACGTGGTGAGCCGCTTGACGCCCGCCCTGACCAGGGTGTTCGGATCGGCGTAACGCTCGAGGACCGCGAGGTCGGCGGCGCCGATGTCGGCACCCAGCGGTGTCATCGGCATCACCTGACGGACCAGGTCACGGATCCGGCGCTTGTGCTGCGCCCCGGTCTGGGTGAGCCGGTCACACGCCCGCACCCGCCGATCCAACGACGCCGCCTCCGGGCCGGGCAACACCAGCGGCCGCAGACCGGCCGGGTCGACCAGCGCCAGGCGCGCCAACGTGTCCGCGTCGATCCCGTTGGTCTTGGTGTGACGCGACAAGAACCGGCGCAGATCCGCGGCCTTGGCCGAGCTCACCCGGTGCACCACATGGCCCCGAGCGTCGAAGAACACCGCAACCGGCAGCCACGCCGGGCCCGTCGGTTCCATCACCACCTCGAGGCGGGTGCCCTCCGGGCAACCCGCCAACGCCGCGGTCTCGAGCCCGGTCAGGCTCTCGGCGGTCGGCCACGCCTTGCGCTTGGCCACCACCTGGCCCGCCTCGTCGAGCACCCGCACCGTGTGCGCAGACGCGATCCCCAGATCGATCCCCACCAGCCGTCTCGTCGCCATCTCGTCTCCTCAGGTCGTGTCGGTTCCCACCGGCTCGCCCGCAGAAGCGACGCATCCGGGCCACGGTCCCAAGGGAGCACCGCCAACCGCGGCTCCCACTCATGTGCTGCAACCGGCTCCAACCTCGAAGGATCAAGCCACTTCCCTCATCCGGGGCATCCGTGGCCAGCCAGGCACGGCAATCAGACGAACGGGGCCAACACCCGAAAGCGCTCCCCCAGACCACTTCTCGACGCCGCCACCCGAACCAGCCGGGAAGACCATGCAACCCTGGGACCCCGACCCCGTGGTGGATCCACGGTGCCGATGTCCCTTACATGACCGCAAGCCAGGCCACGGCTGACATAACCGCGACCGCCAGACCAGCGACCCCGATCACGAGGGTGCTGGCCAACCCGGCGATGGTGAGGCCGCCGAGCAGCGCAAGGATCGGGCCTGCGCAACACGCGACACAGGCCACGACGCCCAGCCCCACGAGGCCGAACCCGTCCCGTTTGGCCGACGTGCCGGTCATGACGCCACCCCGAACAGTGAGTAGACGATCTCTTGGGCATCGGCGGGCGCGGTCACCTCGAGGGCGGCGCCCCGATCATCGACGGTGATCGCGAACTGGAAGAACATGCAGCACGCCTGTTCGGCGACCACCAGGTCGGCAACCTCAGCCATTGACGTGCTGGGGGCAAAGGTGAGCCGCACGCCGTAGTCGATTCCGGTGCGAGCCATCACGGGGACCAGGGCTTCTTGCCAGGCATCGAACCGGCCCGGAATGTCAGCGGCGCCGAGGGTGCAGGCGATTGGCGGAACGTCGGCAATGGCCAGCTTGGCGGTGAGCGGCACTACCGTCGGCGCAGACGAGGCCGGCTCGGCAGTGCAGCCGCAGTTGTTATCACAGTGCCCGTCGGGGGTGTGGTCGTTCAGGGCGGCAGCGGCTTCGCGGAGCTGGGCGCTGAACGCGACCATCTCGACGAGCCGGTCTTGGGACTCGGCGAGCTTCGCCTCGACCAGGTGGCGGAGCCTCGCCTGGACCGGCTCGCACCGCTCGCCCTCCCAGGCGGTCACCAGGTCGGTGATCTCCTCGAGCGTGCACCCGAGCTGCTTGGCCCGGGCGACGAACGCCAACCTGGCCAGCGACTGGTCGTCATAGAGCCGGTAGCCGGCGGCGGTGCGGTCGACAGGAGCCACCAGGCCGACGTCTTCGTAGTAGCGCAGGGTTGTGGCCGGGAAGCCGCTACGGCGGGCCACCTCGGCGATCTGGTAGGTCGTGGTCATCTCGGCCAACGGTACGGCTTCGAGTCGACTCGAAGGTCAAGCGCGAATCTCGATCTGGCTACCGGGGGGCGTACATGATGACAGCGACACCGACCAGGCAGATCGACGCGCCGACGTAGTCGAAGCGATCGGGGCGAAAACCATCGACGACCATCCCCCAGGCCAAGGACCCGGCCACGAAGATGCCGCCGTAGGCGGCGAGGATCCGACCGAAGTCGTTCTCGTCCTGGAGGGTGGCGACGAATCCGTAGGCGCCGAGGGCGGCGATCCCGGCGCCGATCCAGATCAAGCCGCGATCCTCACGGACGCCCTGCCACACCAGCCAGGCTCCGCCGATCTCCGCCAAGGCAGCGAGCACGAACAGGAGCAGCGACCGGGCAACCGACATCTGCGAACGGTAGGGGTTTGAGTTACTCGAAGGTCAAGCCGGATCCAGTGCGTCGCCTGCGTCGGTGAACACGCACTCGCCCCTGTCGCATGCTGTCATCACTCGACGGATCTCTCGCCGGGTCGCCTGAAGTTCGGCCACCTGGGCGGCGATCCGCACGAGTACCCCCTCCAGGCGCCACCGCTCGGACCGACAGGTCGCGTCACCCCTGTCGGCGACATGGAGCGCCTCGATCACCTCATCGAGCGTGAGCCCCAGCGCCTGCAATCGTCGCGCCAACCGGACCCGCGCCACCGTCGCAGGCGTGTAGATCCGGTAGCCCGACGCCAGCCGTTCCGGCGTCGGCAACACCCCCCGGCGCTCGTAGAACCGCACCTGAGGGTGCCGAGAACTCGTCGACGGTGGGATTGGCCGCGGAGGACGAGGGGTGCGCCTCGGGTAGGTGAAGAGCGGCCACGTCGCCTGCAGCTGCGGTAGGCGCTGGAGTCTGCCGCGGGGCGGACAGAGCGCGGGTGGTCAGCCCGGCTCGGGCCGTTGGGGTTGTGCGCGGTGTTGTCAGTCAGGCTGCGTGGCGGTACTCGTTGATGAGCCCGGCGCACGTGGAGTGCCGCTGTATGGCGCGGCCGACCGCGGCGGGCTCGACGACGTCGGCGTCGTCGGGTGCGTGCTGGTCGAGTGAGCGATGGGGGCGGTGGGCGTTGTATGGTCGACGTACTCTTCGAGCAGCAGCCGGAGTTGACGCTGGTTCCAGATCAGGGTCCGGTCCAGCAGCTCGTGGCGCAGGGTCCGTACCCACCGTTCGGCGTAGGCGTTGGCCTGCGGCGCCCGCGGCGGGGTCGTGATCGGTTCGATCCCCGCTGCCGCGAAGACGGCGTCGAACGCGGCGCTGTATTGGCCGGCGCCGTCGTGGACCACGAACCGGAACCCGTCGGCCAGGTCGTACAGGAGGTTTCGGGCCGCTTGGGTGGTCCAGGCGCCGGTCGGGTTGGTGGTGATCCCGGCCAGGTGAACCCGCCGGGTGTGGACCTCGATGAAGAACAGGACATGCAGCCGGCGGAGGGTGACGCTGTCGACACAGCAGAAGTCCGTCGCGATCACCGCTTTGGCCTGGGAACGGATGAACGCTGCCCAGCTCGGGCCCGTGCGGGTCGGGGTCGGGTCGACACCGGCACCGCGCAAGACCTTCCACACAGTCGAGGCGGCGACCCGGTAGCCGAGCCGGCAAAGCTCGCCATGGACACGCCGATAACCCCACGTCGGATTCTCCCGCGCCATCCCCACCGCCAACCGACGGAGGTCGGTCTCGACGGGCGGCCGTCCCCGCCTGGCTGGTCGGGTCCAGTGGCGGGCGACGAGTCGGCGGTGCCAGCCCAGCACCGTGGCCGGCTGCACGATCAAGAACACCTCCGCCAGCCGAGTCCAGTCGAACACCCCCGAGAGCAGGGCCAGGACGGTGCGGTCGGTCTCAGTGAACCGCGGGCGGGCTACCTGGCGTTGGAGCACCAGGACCTGGTGCCGCAACGCCAGGATCTCCGCATCACGGTCATCGCCTGAGGCGAACAGCCACCCGAAACGGCACAACACCAAGGGAGGGATCGACGGAACCAGATCCACGAGCCGGCGACCATAACTCCTGCGCCACCCTCGCCGCTCTCGAGCCTCAGGCGTTTCCCCTAGTCAACGCCACAGACGACTTCTCGGCACCCTCATGCTCACGGAGCTGACCCATCGGAGTTGGCAGCATCGCCCGCCACAATGCTGTGATCGGCGGGGGGCTCCGGGTTGAGGTATGGGAATCGGGTGGAGCCGAGGCAGTCCCGCTCGAATCTCCCGACGATCGCCGCCACGAACTGGCGGATGTGGAACAGGCGATCACCCAGATTGAGCTGTCGCCAGACCTCGGGATCGGGATTGCGTGTCGCCCACTCCATGATCTGTGGGTCGATGCCGCAGTTGGGGTCCGCGGTGACCTGGTCGCCGTCGTTGTAGGGGACGACCGTGAACCGGGCCAACTCGGTACGACCCACCAACGGCATCGGCAGATCGGAGCGGTCCTCGAAGAGGATGGACGTCGAGTCCGGAGCCCACACCAACGGATTGGCTTCAGCGACGACAGAGCCCATCACGTGCAGCGTGCGGTGCCGGTCGATCCGAGCGAGCTCGTTCAGCCAGTAGAGCAGGGTCGACTCGGGGCTGCGCGCGCTCCGGTAGGGCTGAACCGAATGCACCCAGTCGCGGTGCTTCTCGTTGAGGGGCTTGATTCTGTGCTGGCTTCGCTTCCACACCTCCTCTGAGGCGCACAGCGGGAACTCGAGCGCGTTCGGGGTGGGTGGCGGATCCGCGTTGCCGTTGTCGTGGATCGCCACGTCGTAGACGCAGGAGTCCAGCGCCGAGCGCAGCAGGTACAGCCACTCGCCGAGGAGCAACCCAATCTCGGTCGGCGTCGGGATGACCTGTTCCATGTAGAGCACGTGGTCGCCGTTGCCGTAGTGCACCAGCGACGTGTCGTAAGGGCCGTGTTCGCCTTCCTCCATGAACGCGTTCCACGAACGCAGCACGGCAGACGCGTGCGCTTCGGCCCGATCGATTCGGTCCCAGCAGCCCTGGAACAGCCTGCGAGCCGTCGTCATCGCCTACGAGCCACCCCCACCGCACTCTCGCATCGCTCCACAACGTCGGAAGCGAAGGATCCGTCGCGGCGAATGCCGACACCAGCGCGGCGACCGGGTCGGGCAGCCAGCCCCTCGGGGCCTGCGTTACGGAGCACGGGGCGGGATCGGGTTGGGACGGGCGGGCGCCAGGTGGGCCTTCGTCTCCGCCGGTTGATCCAGCGCGGGGAGCCGTTCCCTCACGGGCTGCCCCTGCAACGCAAACCGATCGAACCACCTGCTATCCGTCGTCTTCAGCTCTTCGACGAACAATCGCATCGCCCAGTCCACCTCATGGGCAAGGAAGCCGACCGACCAGATCACAGGTTCCTTGTCCAGCACACGCTGCCACGACAGGTGCTGCACGGCTGGTTGACCAGACGGAGACGGCCCCGCAGCTTTCGATCGAACTGCTCGTCCCGCGGCCACCAGTCCACCCCCAGAAAGTTCGCTGGCTGGATGTCGGCGGGGTTGCGGTTCCCCGCATAGCCCCCGCTGCAGAAGTTGACCAGACATCGTGCATGCACGAAGGTCGCCTCCAGCGCCGCGACCTCGGCCAGGGTCCGATCTCGACCCTGAGGAAGCAACGACGCCATGTCGGCAAGGAGCATCCACTCGCCTTGGACATGGCTGACCGCTTCCTCGATCTGCTTATCGCTGTAGGCCATAGGCATCCCGTCCTCCTTCCGCCTCCGCCCTAAAGGTATGGCCAGCGGCCCAGCTAGGGCTCGTCAGATTCGCCTGATGCGATCCATACGCGACCGCAGTCCGTCATCGCGGGAGCCACTACGGCGATCGACACGATCGTCGGTCCTGAGCCGCTTCGACGCGCCCGTAACGCTGCTTACACAACCTCGTGACGGGTCTGGTTCTCGGTGATCAGCTACCGATGCCGAGCGACACGCCACCAGCCGAAGCACAGGTACACGAGCGCTAGCAGACAGCCGAAGAGGGACAACGCGGCACCAGCGATCGCGACCGCGAGATTCGCATCGGCGTCAGGATCGTAGGTGATCCCCCACATGACTAAGGCGACGAGGAAGGGCACGGCCATGACCGCAGCTCGCAGGGCGACATGCACGTACGCCATTGCCTCTCCCATCCGGAACGATCACACAACCAGCTACGTGTAACCCAGGGTGGGACCGTGACTAGACCAGAACATCAGCGTTCAGCGCGACGCCGGTGGGCAGTCCATGCCTCGATGTCGGCTCGGTGCCAGAACTGACACGTGCCTGCGGAGGAAGTCAACACCGGCGCGGGGAAGTCCTCGTACCTCCGCTGGTACACACTCACGGCTGTCGCCTTGCTCAGGCCAAGCAGTTCGGCGACTCCAACGGCGTCGACAAGGTCGTCGAGGTCCACGGTCCGGCCCACCCGAGTAATCCTAGTTGTAGGTCCTCAACAGAACAGGTAGTGTTGAGAACCTACAACTGAGTGGCCCCGGCGGTGCTGGAACACCCCGGGGCCTGGCCAAGACCTGTTTGGAGGTCTCGACATGGGTGATGGTACGCGTGCGCCTGCGGGGTTGAGTCCCGCATCGGCGGTGGATGCGGTGGCTGCCTATCTGGTGGCTGAGGGCTCGGTGACCGAGCAGAGCTTCGAGCGGCTCGTCGAGCTCATGGAACGGTTCGCCGCCTTCGTGTCGGCCGGGCACGGCATCGGCGACCTGCGGGCCGCGAACCGGGCGATGGTGGACGAGTTCGTCGATGCGCCGACGACCCAGGGTCAACGGCCGTCGGCAACGGTGCGGCACCTGCGGCGGTGTGCGGTGCGGATGCTGTTCCGGGCGGGCCGGGAGATCGGGGTGGTCGAGACCGACCCGACCATGGACCTCGGGTTGCCGGCGCGGCGGCCGCCGGCGCCTCGCCCGTTGACCGATGGGGAGGTGGAGCGGTGTCGGGCGGCGTCGATGTACGACTTCGACGGCACCCGCCTCCCCACCGCTTGGGCGTTGGCCGAGGCCGGGGTGCGTACTGGCGAGCTGGCCAAGGTCACCGTGGGCGATGTTGATGTGGACGGCCCCGGTCTCGAGGTGGCCGGGTGCCGATCCGCGATGCCCCGGCGGGTGGAGCTCACCGAGTGGGGCGTCCCCCAGGTCGGACGGCGCCTCGCTCGGCTGCGCGGCGGCCCGTCCCAGCCGATGGTTTACGAGGGGGACGGGTCGGACAAGTCGAAGCAGGCGGCGTCGTGCATCGCCATCTCGGTCACCCTGGCCCGCGCGGGCCTCGGCGACGACCCGAGGGTGCGCCCCGTGTCGGTCGTGGCGTGGGCGGGCCGCCGCGTGTACAACGAGACCGGCCGGCTCGAGGACGCCACGGTCTATCTGGGGATGCGCAGCTTGGACCGCACCGCCCGGCTGATCGGCCTCGAGGTCCCCGCCGGGCGTGCCTGCTGAGTCGGCGCGGGGCGTCGGCGCCCTCACGCGCGTCGAGGCCATCCTGCGTAACCCTGAGACCTACCACCTGGCGCAGGCCATCCCGCCGCACATCCCCGGCGAAGGACGACCCCGGGACTACCCCGACTTCATGGTCATCGTCTACGAGGCGCTCATCTCCGTCTATGGGTCGGCCCGTCAAGTCGAAGCCGAGCTCTCCCACCGCCTCGTCTGGCGGCTCGTCCAGCGGCTCGTGGCCAAACGCACCGGTGTGCGGCTCCCGCGCCGGCCCATGCGCCGCCACCACTACCTCTACCTGCGCTCCCGGTACCTCACCCTCGGGTTCGTCCAGGACCAGCTCGGCGAGATCCACCGGTCTGCGGCCGCTGACCAGGCCCTACAGATCGGGCTCCTCGACCCCGAAGGCCCGGGATCGTGGACCCATCCGCACCCGACGCGGTCGCTCTACGGGGACGGCAAGGTCATCACCCCCCTCTACCGGGCGCATCCCGGCGACGCGAAACTCGACAAGGCCACAGGCGAGCTCAAGCCACTCAAGGCCGAACCCGACGCCGGCCTGCACTGGGAAGGCACCGGCGAGACCGCCTGGGGCACCAAGTTCGTCCTGCTCGCCGCCCGCGGCGCCGACGTCCGCTCCCGGATCATCCTCGACGCCGCCTTCGTGCCCGAACCCGGCGGCGAAGCCGCCGCGGCGATGACCTGCCTGAAGCGGACGGCGCCGCACACGCCGGGCGCCCAGGCCGTCGTGTACGACACGGCGCTGCGGGGCACCCACCACCAGACCGTCCTTCGTGACCTCGGGCTCGTCCCCGTCAACCGGGTCACCGCGGCCAGAGCGGGCTCGAAGCAGAAGCGGCGCAACCCCGCCGAGCAACGCCGCGAGAAGACCACCCTCGTGGAGACCAAGACCGTCGCTGGGAAGGCGGTGAACCTGTACGCCCGGGGCGGGACCCTCGGCGTCGGCCAACTCGACGACCAGGGCGAGCTCCACTTCATCCCGCTCGCACGCATCCGGACCCACCGCAAGCACGATCGAAGCGGCAAATTCCGTTGGTACAACGACTACCGGCTCCCCGACGGTGGCCAGGTCACCGTCCGTCTCCACGGCAACGACGAGGACCGGGCCCGCAAGCTGAACCGGGCCGAGAACGTCCGACCCATCCCGCCGACCGACCCCGACTTCGACGGGCTGTTCCGCCAACGCAACGACGCCGAGTCCATCAACCGGGCCCTCGACGACACCCTCCACCTGCGTCGCGCCCACTCGGTCGGTCACCGCCGCCAGTGGCTCAACCTGCTCGGGTTCGCCCTCATGACGAACTCGCTGACCCTCGCCGAACACCGGCGAGCCGGTCCCCTGCTCGAACACGCCGCCTAACGCACCGCCCGGGAAACCCCCGGGGCTGAGCCGCGCCCGGAACCCGGCAGCCACACCTCGAGCGCCCTCGTAGGCTGCGCAACGGGCCGGCCGACCCCGGCTGGCACCGCACCAGGTGCCGAAAGTCGCCGCCGCACCACCTTTTCTGCCACCTTTTCTTCAACCCCCGCCCGCGTAGCTCAGGGGATAGAGCATCGGTTTCCTAAACCGTGTGTCGCAGGTTCGAATCCTGCCGCGGGCGCTCGTCGTCGTCGTGCCCTGACCGGTCACGCCGCCCAGGTGAGGACCTCGCCGCCCTGGCCGAGCAGGACGCTGCCCGGGAAGACCCGGACGCGCCAGGGGTCGAGGCGCAGGATGGCGAAGGCGTCGGAGGTCGGGCCGTCGGCCCAGGCCGGGACGATCGCCGGGTCGTAGCCCACGGGCTCGGGCGCCGCCTTGAAGCGCTCCCAGCCCGCGATGCGGCCGGCGTCGTCGAGCACCCACTCGGCGGCGCACTCGGCCGTGGCGGTGTCGTGCTCGGGCGACCAGTAGGTCACCGACACGTAGGGGCTGTGGTCGAGGTGGGCCCGCTTGATCGGCGTCGGGCCGGTGGCGATCCAGCCCACCAGCGCCTCGCCGTCCCACTCCCACATCGGGTGCAGGATGCGGCTGCGGGGCCGGCCCGACTCGTCGACGGTCGCCACCGTGGCCCACACCAGCCGGTGGGCCATGGCGACGAAGGCGGGGGCGGTGGTCACGAGGTCGCTCACGACCCCGATCATGCCCGCGCCGGGGCGGTGGTGCCCGGAGCGTCGCCGCCGACGTGGCCGTCGCGCGGACCCGGCGGCGGTTCCTACGCGCGGCAGACGTAGCGGACGGTCCGGATGCGTCGTTCCGTGAGGTTGCGGACCTGGTTGGCGGCCATCTCCGGGAAGTCGTCGCCGAGGAAGACGCCGAAGCTGACCGCGGGCGGACCGTCCCGCTCGAGACGTGCGGACAGCGCGCGGAACCAGGCCAGGCTCTCCTCGGTCGAGTCCACCTCGTCCAGCAGCTCGAAGCCGGCCGAGGCGAGCATGTCCCGCATCGCCGCCGGCGTCGCGAGGTGGCTGATCGAGGGTTCGCGGGCCCACGGGACGGGGAACAGGACGTCCCCACCCTCACCCTGGAGCACGTCGTAGACGGCGAACCTCCCGCCGGGTCGCAGGACTCGTCGGGCCTCACGGCAGGCGGCGGGCTTGTCCGGGACGTTCATGAGGGCGTGGATCGTCATCACCGCGTCGAAGCGGTCGTCGTCGAACGGCAACGCGCAGGCGTCGCCGACGCGGAACGTCGTCCGGTCGTCCAGGCCCGTCCATCGGGACAGCTCGTTCGCCGCGGCGCAGAACGCCGGCGTGAGGTCGATCCCGGTGACCGTGGCGCCGAAGGCCTCGGCCACCGTCCGGGCGGCGCCGCCGAGCCCGGAGCCGACGTCGAGCACCTCGGTGCCGGCGCCGACCTCCAGGCTCCTGGCCAGCGCGAGCGTCGCGTCCCTCCCCCCGATGTGGAACTCGTCGACGCCGGCGAGGGTCGCCGTGCTGGCCGACGCCGGATCGATCCCGGCCGCACGCAGCGCGGCGGCGATCGACTCGGCCAACGAGTCGGCGTCGGCGTAGTGGCTCGCGACGTCCTGGCTCACGGTGTCCCTCCCCGACGGCTCGACCAGCCCGAATCTACGAGCTTGCGAGGGGGACGTGGCGGTCGCCCGACGAGCGGGTCCGGGCGCCGCCGGTAACGTCGCCGGCCATGAAGGTCGACGCCCTCGTCAACGCCCAGCCGCTGCGCCGCTTCCAGGAGATCGCCCGGGACGCCGAGGCCGCCGGCTTCGCCGGGCTCACCATCACCGAGGCCGGGCGCACCGCCTACCTGAGCGCCGCCGCGGCGGCGCTCGTCACCGAACTCGACCTGGCCACCGGCGTCGCCGTCGCCTTCCCCCGCAGCCCGATGATCACCGCCTCCAACGCCTGGGAGCTCGCCGACGTGAGCGGCGGGCGCTTCCGGCTCGGGCTCGGCACCCAGGTGCGCGCCCACATCGAGCGCCGCTACGCCGCCGAGTTCGACCCGCCCGGGCCCCGGTTGCGGGAGTACGTGGAGGCGCTGCGGGCCATCTTCCGGGCGTTCGCCGGCGAGGAGCGGCTCCGCTTCGAGGGCGAGCACTGGTCGATGGACCTCCTTCCCCGCGAGTGGTCGCCGGGCCCGATCACCGTGCCCGCGCCGCCCATCGACATCGCCGCGGTGAACCCGTGGATGCTGCGCATGGCCGCCGAGGTGGCCGACGGCGTGCACATCCACCCCCTCAACACGCCGACCTACCTCGAGCGCACGGTCGGGCCGAGCCTCGCCGCCGGCGCCGCCAAGGCGGGGCGTTCGCCGGACGAGCTCACCGTCCACGTCCCTGCCTTCACCGTGGTGGGCGACACCGAGGAGGAGCGGGCGCCCCGCCGCGAGGCGGCCCGCTTCCAGATCGCGTTCTACGGCTCGACGCCGAACTACGCCTACCTGTTCGAGCAGCTCGACCGGGAGGGCACCACACCGCGACTCCAGGCGGCGCTCAAGGCCAAGGACCTCGGGGCGATCCCGGAGATCCTCGACGACGAGGTGCTCGCCCACTTCACGGTGGAGTCGACGTGGGACGGCCTGGCCGACGCGCTCGTCGACCGCTACGAGGGCACCGCCTCGCGGGTCGTCCTCTACTTCGCCGGCCGCACCTGGGACGAGGACCGCACCGCGTTCGCCCGGATGGGCGAGGCCGCGCGCGACGTCCACCGCCGCACCGAGCCCGCCGCCTAGCGCGACGGATCAGACGCGCCGTCAGCCGGCCGGGCAGCCCCGGTCGGCGAACCCGTCGGGCGTCACGTAGGTGCCGGTGGGCAGGTGCTCGCCGAGCACGGCGGCCTCCTCCCCCGGCGCGTCGACCCGCTGGATGGCGGCGGCGAAGTCGTCGGCCGGGAGCATGTTGCGCAGCAGCAGGGTGCCGGCGGTCTCCCGGCTCACGCCGTCGCCCGGCCCCCAGTCGAGCCAGGCCACGCCGCACTCCTCGGTGGCGTTGTCGGGCCGGTCCTCGGGCAGGCCGAGCACGATCGTGTAGCGGCCCTCCTCGTCGGTCGGCACCTGCTCGTCGTAGAGGCAGCCCGAGACCCGGGTGGTCACCGGGCTCTCGTTCTGGCAGAGCGACCAGTAGCGGACCTCGCCCTCGCCCATCGTGGGCTCGCCGTCGAACGTGGCCGGGGTGGTCGGCGCCGTGCCCTCGAGCACCAGCAGGTTGTGGCCGTCGGGGTCGGGCCCGAGGAGCCGGTTCACGGCGGCCACCACGTAGGCGTTGTCGGCGTTGCTGTAGAAGCCGCCCACCTCGGTGGCGTCCACGCCCGCCAGCGCAGGCTCCTGGGCGGTGTGGGCGTAGAAGGTCGAGAGCAGGGCGTGGCGGGTGTTGAAGAAGGCGTGCCACTCGACGGGGTCGAAGGCCGGGTGGGTCGCCGGGTCCCCGAGGGCCACGAGGTCGCGGTAGGTGGCCTCGTCGAGCGAGGGCAGGCCCTCGGTGTGCAGCTCGGTGTCGACCCCGAGCTCGGCGCAGCCGTCCTCACCGGTGAGGACGGTGCCGTCGCCCAGCACGAGCTCGGCCTCGGGCAGGCCGCCGTCGCCGGTGACGTCGCGGCCGTCGTCGGGCACGTACACCCGGTAGATCAGCTGCTGCTCGGCGGCACCGCCGTCGAGCACGGTCGATCCGGAGCCCGCCCCCGCCCCACCGGCCTCCCCGGCGGCGACGACGTCGAGGGTGTAGGCGCGGGCCGCCACCGTGCGGTCGGCACCGACCACGAACGGGTTGGACGAGCCCTCGTCGGGGGCGAGGTCGACATCGGCCACCGCCGCCACGGGCACGCCGTCCACCCCGGTGTCGGGGTCGGGCCCGTAGGCGTTGAACGAGGCGTACCGGGCGTGGGGGTACACCCCGTGGAGCCGCAGCGTGGCGCCCTCGGGCAGCGTGTACGACGAGAACCAGTAGGCAGCGCCGCTGTCGGGGTACTGCGTGTTGTTCGCCGCGGCCGTGACCGCGTCCGACCAGAAGCAGCTCTCGGACGGCGGCACCGGTGTGGTCACGCCGGTGGTCGTCGTCGCGCCGGCGCCCTCACCACCGCCGCCGTCCCCGCCGCTCGAGCCACAGGCCGCCGCGGCCACGAGGGCGACCGCCCCAAGGGCCACCACCACCACCACCGCCCGTCGGCTGCGCACCCCGCGATCATGCCGCGCCCCACGCCGACCCGAGAGCCGCCGGTGCCGGGTTGCCCGACTCACTTGCATGGTGCAACACTTGCACCATGCAAGAAAGAGCGACCGAGCAGACGCTCGACGAGGTCACCGATGCGGTCCTGACCGCCTCGCGGGTGCTCGTCGGCATCGCCGCCGCGTCCCTCGCCCCGATCGAGGACCAGGTCACCCTCCCGCAGTACCGCGCGCTGGTCGTGCTGCACGGGCGGGGCCCGCAGTCGCTGGCCCAGCTGGCCGCCGAGCTCCAGGTGGTCCCGTCCACCGCCACCCGCATGTGTGACCGCCTCGAGCGCAAGCAGCTCATCGAGCGCCGCCCCGTGCCGGACAACCGGCGCGAGGTCGAGGTGCGCATCGCGGCCGGGGGCCGCCGCATCGTCGCCGAGGTCGCCCGCCACCGCCGGCGGACGCTGCGGACCATCGTCGACCGCCTCGCCGAGGACGACCGCACGGCCCTCACCGGTGCACTGACCGCGTTCGCCGAGGCCGCCGGTGAGGTGCCAGAACAGCAGTGGTACCTCGGTTGGGACTGATGCACCGACCGACCATGGGCGAGCTGCGCACCGCAGGGCGCCGGCTGCGGCCCACCCGCAGCTCACTGACCGCGGGGCCGTCCAAGCGTCTGCTCGTGCTGGCCGCCCTCACCGGGCTGCTCACCGGCGTGTGCGTGGCCGGCTTCGAGTGGGTCACCCGCAGCACGATCTTCGACTGGGTGCTCACACTGCCGCTGTGGGCCCAGGCCGTGATCCCCACCGCCGGCCTCGCCGCCACCGCGATCGTGTTGGCCACGGTGGGCCGGGGGGCATCGGCCGCGACCTCCGACGAGTACATCCGCAACTTCCACGATCGGGGCCAGGCCCTCGACCTGCGGCCCCTTCCCGCTCGCATCCTCGGCGGCGTGGCCACCCTCGGCACAGGCGGCGCCCTGGGCTTCGAAGGCCCCTCGCTCTACCTCGGCGCGTCGATCGGCACCCTGCTCGACCGAGTCCGGCGGCGCTCGGGCAGCCGCACCGACAACAAGGTGCTGATGGTCGCCGGCGCCGCGGCGGGCGTGGCGGCGATCTTCAAGGCGCCGACCACGGGCGCCGTGTTCGCCCTCGAGTCGCCCTACCGCGACGACAACGCCCGCCGCATGCTCCTCCCCGCGCTCCTCGCGGCCGCGACCGGCTACCTCAGCGCCGTCGCCCTGCTCGGCACCGAGCCCCTCTTCTCGGTGGAGGGCTCGCCCCCGTTCGACCTGCGCGAGCTGGGTGGCGCGGTCGTCCTCGGTCTGCTCTGCGGCGTCGGCGCCCGTGTGTTCGCCTGGCTGATCGGCCGCGCCAAGGAACTGTCCACGACGACGCCCGCGTGGGCCCGCGTGCTCACGGCCGGCGGGCTCATCGCCGCACTCGCGGTCGCCTCCGACCGGCTCTTCGACGAGCCCCTCGCCACCGGCTCGGGCTACCGGACCCTGGAGTGGGTCACCGAGCCGGGTCACGCGCTCGGCCTCGTCGGCGCGCTGTTCACGATCCGCCTCCTGTCGACCGCGGCCGCCGTGGGCGGGGGTGGCGTCGGCGGCCTCTTCGTGCCGCTGGTCATCGCCGGCGCGGTGCTCGGCGACGGCCTCTCGACCGTCGTCCACGACGACACCACCCTGTTCCCCCTCATCGGCGTGGCGGCGTTCCTCGGTGCCGGCTACCGCACCCCACTGGCCGGTGTCGTCTTCGTGGCCGAGACGACGGGCCGGCCCGGGTTCGTGGTGCCCGGACTGATCGCGTCCGTGGCCTCGCAACTCGTCATGGGCGACGTGTCGGTCTCGAAGTACCAGGCCGCCGGCCGCGCCGGCCACCTCGAGCGGCGGCTACGACTCCCGGTCACCGTGGCACTCGAGACCGACGTGCTCGCGGCGCCGGCCGACGTCGACCTCGCCGACTTCGAGGCCCACCACCTCATGCTCAGCCGGGCGCTCGAGGTGCCGGTGGTCGATGCCGACCACCGGTACGTCGGCATGCTGACGGTCGAGGCGGTGCGCGACGTGCCTGTCGACGAGCGACCAGCGCGCGCCACCGGCGAGGTGGCCGACCGCGACTGGCCCACGGGCGAGCTGTCCTGGAACCTCGAGGAGGCGGTCCGAGCCATGTCCGACGCCGCAGTCGACACCCTGCCGGTGCTCGACGACGGCCGGCTCGCCGGCATCGTCACCATCACCGGTGTGCTCCGACTCGACGAGATCCTCGGGGCAACGCGCCCCGACGCCGACGTCGACGGCTCGTGACCGGCCGTCACGGCCGAACGGCTGCGGCGATCAGCTGAAGAAGCCCGGCGGCTGGCAGATGTCCGCGGACGTCGTGCAGTAGGCGACGCTCAGGTTGATGCCGGAGACGAACGTCGTGGCCGACGTGACGTTGATGGTCGTGGCCTGGCTGAGCCGGGGCTTGTTGTTCCAGAACTCCGAGATGTGGTGGTCCACGTCGGCGGACACCCGGTAGCGGCCCGTCATCGGCACGCGGAACGACCACGCGCCCGAGGGCAGGTCGTTGGCGATGCCGTCGATGGCGCGCCAACCCACCGACGTGAGCCGCCAGATGACGACGCTGGCGAACTTGGGCTGGCCGGCGGCGTTGGTGACCCGGCCGGCGAGGACCCGGCCCTTCGGGGTGAGCGACTCGTTCACGACGACGGGCCCGGGGAAGGCGACCCCCACCGTGGTGGCCGCGCCGACCGTCGTCGCGTCGTGGAACCACTCGTGGCGATGGTGGTCCGCGGTGAAGTCGAACTGGTAGTCGCCGGGAGCGAGGCAGGTGCTCCACCGGCTGTCGGGGCCGGTGCCCTCGCCGTCGTCGATCCCGCCGGCGAGCGGGTGGACGTTGATGCTCGTGGTCTCGGCCAGCGGCTGGCCGGTGGCCGCGTCACGCACGCGGCCCCGCACCTCGACCAGGCCCGTCCCGCAGGACGTGCCGGCGCCGGCGGGGCCCCCCGACAGCACGAGGGATCCGCCCAGGACCGTGAGGGTCGCCACCAGGGCGAGGAGCGTGCGTCGCATGGCGCCACGGTATCGACCGCGCTGCGTGGCGCCGAGTCGCCTGAGCGTGACCTCCGGGTCACGCCGAGGGCGCCGCCCCCGCTACGCCCCGACGTCGTCGACGAAGACGGAACCGCCGTGCTCCACGGGCATCGGGCCCGTGACGGCGTGCACCGGCGGCTCCTCCCAGGCATGGGCGCGGAGGTCAGCGAACTCGGCCTCGGCCTCGTGGGCCCGGCGACCGATGGTCACGCCACCGATGAGCGAGCCGGCGATCGCGCCCAGCAGGGCGCCGACGACCAACACGAGTGCGGCCGTCCCGACCGGCAGCGGCACGGCCGGCGCGAGCACGATCGCGGCGACCACCAGGCCGCCCACCAGGCCGATGCTGCCTCCGAACACCGCGCCGACCCCGTCCTCGAGCCGCAGGTTCGCCGGGCTCGTGTCCGACGCCTCCTCGAGGCGCTCGTGCTGACGCTCGACCCAGGTGGCGCAGGGCTCGGCGTTCACGTCGCTGATGGCGGTCATGGCGGGGACTCCCTCCGTTGCGGTCCCAGGGCCCCTACCCAGCGAGGGCCCGGCCCGTGCCCCCGGCGACCGCGAACCCGGCACCGTCTACCCTGCCGGGATGGACGTGTGGCCCGGTGCGGCGTACCCCCTCGGGGCCACCTACGACGGGTCGGGCACGAACTTCTCGCTGTTCTCCGAGGTCGCCGAGCGCGTCGAGCTCTGCCTCCTCGGCAAGAAGGGCCAGGAGACCCGCATCGACCTCGACGAGGTCACCGCCCTGTGCTGGCACGCCTACGTGCCCGGCATCGAGCCCGGCCAGCGCTACGGCTTCCGGGTCCACGGCCCCTGGGCGCCCGAGGTCGGCCTCCGGTGCAACCCGCACAAGCTCCTGCTCGACCCGTACGCCAAGGCGGTGTGCGGTCGCCTGAAGTGGAACGCGTCGGTGTTCTCCCACACCGAGGACGACCCCGACGGCACCCAGAGCGAGCTCGACAGCCGGGGCTCGGTGCCCCTCTCGGTCGTCACCAACCCGTACTTCGACTGGGGTGACGACCGCCACCCCCGTACCCCCTGGCACGAGACCGTCGTCTACGAGATGCACACCAAGGGGTTCACCAGGACCCACCCCGGCATCCCCGAGGAGCAGCGCGGCACGTACGCCGGCCTCGCCCATCCCGCCGCCATCGACCACCTGCTGCGCCTCGGCGTCACCGCGGTCGAGCTCCAGCCCGTCCACCAGTTCGTCGACGAGCACGCGCTCGTCGAGGCCGGGCTGCGCAACTACTGGGGCTACAACTCGATCGCCTACCTGGCGCCCCACAACGGCTACAGCGCCAGCGGCGACACCGGCGGCCAGGTCCGCGAGTTCAAGCAGATGGTGCGCACGCTGCACCAGGCCGGCATCGAGGTGATCCTCGACGTCGTCTACAACCACACGGCCGAGGGCAACCACCTCGGGCCGACACTGTCGCTGAAGGGCATCGACAACCAAGCGTTCTACCGCCTCAGCCCCGAGGACCCCGGCCGCTACGTCGACTACACGGGCACCGGCAACACGCTGAACATGCGCCACCCGCACGTGCTGCAGCTGATCATGGACAGCCTCCGGTACTGGGTGACGGAGATGCACGTCGACGGCTTCCGCTTCGACCTCGCGGCCACCCTCGCCCGAGAGCTCCACGACGTCGACCGCCTGTCGGCGTTCTTCGACCTCATCCAGCAGGACCCGGTCGTCAGCCAGGTGAAGCTCATCGCCGAGCCGTGGGACGTCGGCGAGGGCGGCTACCAGGTCGGCAACTTCCCGCCGCTCTGGTCGGAGTGGAACGGCCAGTACCGCGACACGGTCCGCGACTACTGGCGGGGCCGCGACCAGACCCTCGCCGAGTTCGCCTACCGGTTCACGGGCAGCTCCGACCTCTACGCCACCACGGGCCGCCGGCCCTACGCCTCCATCAACTTCGTCACCGCCCACGACGGCTTCACCCTGAACGACCTGGTGTCGTACGAGCACCGCCACAACGAGGCCAACCTCGAGGACAACCGCGACGGCGAGGCCCACAACCGCTCCTGGAACTGCGGCGCCGAGGGCCCCACCGAGGACCCGGCGATCCTCGAGCTCCGGGCCCGTCAGCGCCGCAACTTCCTCACCACCCTGTTCCTCTCGCAGGGCGTGCCCATGCTGTTGTCCGGGGACGAGCTCGGTCGCACCCAGGGCGGCAACAACAACGCGTACTGCCAGGACAACGAGGTCTCCTGGATCGACTGGTCGCGGTTCGACGAGGACCTGCTGGCCTTCACCCGGCGGCTCATCGAGCTGCGCCGAAAGCACCCGGTGTTCCACCGGCGGCGTTGGTTCGACGGCCGGCCGCTCGTCGACGGGGACCGCGGCACGATCGCCGACATCGGCTGGTTCCGACCCGACGGCCACCAGATGACCCACGACGACTGGAACGTCGGCTTCGCCCGCACCATCGGCGTGGCCCTCAACGGCGACATGATCCCGTCGCCCGGGCCCCGCGGCGAGAAGATCACCGACGACGACTTCTTCTGCGTCTTCAACGCCCACGACGACCGCCTCGACGTGCGCCTCCCCGACACGCTCCACGACGGCCAGTGGGCCGTCGAGATCGACACGTGGGATCCCGACCGGCAGCTGCCGGCGGTCAAGCCCGGCGACACCCTCGGCGTCGAGGGCCGCACCACCCTGATCCTGCGCCGCACCGCAGGCTGAGTCAGGAGGGCTCGGCGCCGACGACCGCGTCCGGGGCCGACTCGTCGGGCCGGTCGTCGGGCGGTTCGGCCCGACGGGCCCAGAGCACGCCGCCGATCCCGACGGCGGCGCCGGCCAGCGGGACGGCCAGGAAGGCACCGACGATGCCGCCGAGCACGCCGCCGGCGGACAGGGCGACGAGCACCACCACGGGGTGGAGCTGGAGCGAGCGGCCGTAGATCAGCGGGGCGAGCAGGTCGCCGTCGAGCTGCTGCACGACGATCACCACGGCCAGCACGATCAGGGTCTTGGTCAGGCCCACGGTCGCCAGCGTGACCACCACGGCGAGCGCGCCGGCGGCGATCGCGCCGACGATCGGGAAGAAGGCGCCGGCGAAGGTGAACACCGCCACCGGCAGGGCGAGGGGCGCCCCCACGAGCCAGACCGCGCCGCCGATGATGACCGCCTCGACCGCGCCGAGCAGCGCGGCACCCCGCAGGAACCCACCGAGGGCGGACCACGCCGCCGCTGCGCAGTCGCGGACGACCTCATGGCGGCCGCGGGGCACGTGGTCGAGCGCCCACGCCTGCATGCGCCGGCCGTCCTTCAGGAAGAGGAAGGTGAGCACCGCGGCCAGCAGCGCCCCGGCGAGGGTCTCCCCCACGACCACGAGGCCGGCGGTGATGGTCGACGACGACTCCTGGGCCAGCTCCGCGAGCTTCCCGCCCGGGTCCCGCGTGTAGTCGCGCACCTCGGAGCGGTGCAGGTCCAGCGGGCCGTTCACCAGCCAGTCCTCGACGTCGTCGAGGCCCCGCTCGATGGCGTCGCCGGTGGTGGCGAGCTGGTCGACCGTCGGCGGGATCACGAGGGCGAGGACGAGGACGGCGGCCAGCACCGCGCCGAAGAAGACCGTCGCCGTGGCCACCGCCGGCCGCCACCCCCGCCGCTCGAGCCCGGTCACCAGCGGCGCCAGCACCGAGCAGGCCAGCAGGGCCACGAAGACGGGCAGCACCACGATCCGCAGCCGCCACAGCAGGCCGGCGGCCAGGACCACGGCGGCGGCGACCACCAGGACGCGCCAGGCCACCTCGCTCGTGCGTCGGAGAGCGTCCACGGCCCCGCCCCTACCCAGCGGGGCCGTCCGTCACCCGCTGGCGACCTCGCCGGCGGGGTGATGGTCGGGTCGGGCGGCGGTCAGCGGGCGAAGCGGAAGAAGCAGACCGACAGGGGCGGCAGGGTGAGGTTCACCGAGTGGGGCTGGCCGTGGGCCGGCACCGGGGTGGCCTCGACGCCACCGAAGTTCCCCCAGCCGCTGCCGCCGTACACCTCGGCGTCGCTGTTGAGCACCTCGTCCCAGCGACCGGCGCAGGGGACGCCGATCCGGTAGTTGGTGCGGGGCGAGGGCGTGTGGTTGGCCACGACCAGCACCTGGTCGACCGAGCCGTCCTCGTCCGGCGTGGACAGGCGCAGGTAGGCGAGCACCGAGTCCTCGGCGGCGTCGGCCACGAGCCACTGGAAGCCGGCCGGGTCGCAGTCCTGCTCGTGCAGCGCCGGCGTGGCCCGGTACAGGGCGTTTAGGTCGGCGACGAGGCGCTGGACCCCGGCGTGGCCGGGCTGCTCGAGGAGCCACCAGTCGAGCTCGCTGTCGTGGTCCCACTCGCGCTGCTGGGCGATCTCGGTGCCCATGAAGAGCAGCTTCTTGCCGGGCTGGCCGAACATCGACCCGAGCAGCAGGCGCAGGTTGGCGAAGCGCTGCCAGTCGTCGCCGGGCATGCGGCCGAGCAGCGAGCCCTTGCCGTGCACGACCTCGTCGTGGGAGAGCGGCAGCTCGAAGTTCTCGGTGAAGGCGTAGACCATCCGGAAGGTCAGGTCGTGCTGGTGCCAGCGCCGGTGGATGGGGTCGCGGGCGAAGTAGGCGAGGGTGTCGTGCATCCACCCCATGTCCCACTTGAAGCCGAACCCGAGGCCGCCGAGGTAGGTGGGGCGCGAGACCATGGGCCAGGCGGTGGACTCCTCGGCGATGGTCTGGATGCCGGGGCACTCCCGGTAGACGGTCTCGTTGAGCTGGCGCAGGAAGGCGATGGCACCGAGGTTCTCGCGGCCGCCGTGCTCGTTCGGGATCCACTCGCCGGCCTTGCGGGAGTAGTCGAGGTAGAGCATCGAGGCCACGCCGTCGACCCGCAGGCCGTCGCCGTGGAAGCGGTCGAGCCAGTAGACGGCGCTCGAGATGAGGAAGCTGCGGACCTCGTTGCGGCCGTAGTTGAAGATCAGGCTCTTCCAGTCGGGGTGGAAGCCCTGGCGGGGGTCGGCGTGCTCGTAGAGGTGGGTCCCGTCGAAGCGACCGAGGGCGAAGGCGTCCTCGGGGAAGTGGGACGGCACCCAGTCGAAGATGACGCCGATGCCCCGCTGGTGCAGGTGGTCGACGAGGTGCATCAGGTCGGACGGCGTCCCGTAGCGGGCGGTGGGCGCGAAGTACCCGGTCGTCTGGTAGCCCCACGACCCGTAGAACGGGTGCTCCATGAGGGGCAGGAACTCGACGTGGGTGAAGCCCTGGGCGAGGACGTGGTCGGCCAGGGGCTCGGCGATCTCGCGGTAGTTCGGCAGCGCCCCGTCCGGCCGACGCCACGAGCCGAGGTGCACCTCGTAGACCGAGACCGGCGCGTCGAGGGCGTGGCGCTCGGCGCGCGACGCCATCCAGGCGGTGTCCCGCCACTCGTGCTCGCCGCTGCCGATCACCGACGCGGTCGCCGGTGGCTCCTCGGCGCGCTGCGCCATCGGGTCGGCCTTCTCGAGCTCCCGGCCGTGGTGACGGACGCGGTACTTGTAGCGCTGGCCCTCGGTGGCGCCGGGGACGCTCCCGGCCCAGATGCCCGAGTCGCCGCACGGGGCGAGCTCGTGGCCGCCGCCGCCCCACCCGTCGAAGTCACCGACCACCGCGACGGCCTCGGCGCTCGGGGCCCACACGGCGAAGCGGGTGCCCCCACCGGCCGCGGGGTGGTTGCCCAGGTGGTCGAACAGCCGGGCGTGGGTGCCCTCGTTGAACTGCCAGAGGTCGTCCGGGCCCAGGCCGAGGTCGGTCGTGGCGTCGCTCATCTCGTCGCTCCTACCCGATCGTCGGTCGCGCTGCCGCGGGTGGCCCGCAACGGGGCGAGCCGGGCGGCCAGGGCCGCGTCGGCGGCCACGTCGTCCAGGGTGCGGGCCATCTGGCGCCGCCAGTTCGGCACCTCGGGCCCTGTCCCGGGCACGTTCTGGGGCAGGGTCTCGCCCCAGAGGTCCTCGAGGCTCACCACCACGGAGGCGGCGTCGGTGCGCCCGAGCCAGCCGAGCAGTGCCGCCAGCACGTCCTCCGGGTCGGCGCCGTCGGGGGCGGCGCCGTCGCGAGTGAGCTGCTCGAGGATGTAGGAGCGGCGCTCGTCGTCGAGGCCGGCCCAGAAGGCCGCGAAGGGCGCCATGTCGTGGGTGTTCACCACCGCCACGGACCCGGGCGGGGCCCAGCGGGCGTGGGGGGCGGCGTCGAGCTCGAACTGGGTGGCGTACATCCCGAGGAGGCGGTGCTCCCCCATGAGGCGGTCGACCTCGGGGGGCACGGTGCCGAGGTTCTCGCCGACCACCACGGCACCGGCGCGCCAGGCCTCGAGGGTGACGACCGCGGCGAGCTCCTCGGCGGGGTAGTGCACGTAGGCGCCGTCGGCGGCCGAGCCGCCGCCGGGGATCCACCAGAGCCGGTGCAGGGCCATGACGTGGTCGATGCGGACGACGCCGGCGTGGCGCAGCTGGTGGGCCAGCCCGGCCCGCAGGTAGGCGTGGCCGTCGGCGCGGGAGGCGGTCGGCAGCATCGGCGGGAAGCCCCACCCCTGCCCGGCCGGGTTGAACTCGTCGGGAGGCGCGCCGACCTCCACGGTGCGGGCGAACAGGTCGGGCGACCGCCACACGTCGAAGCCCTCGCCGTGCACGCCGAGGGGCACGTCCAGGTAGAGCGACTGGCCGCGACCGGCGAGACGGGCGCGCAGACCGGCGAGCTGGGTCTCCATGGCCCACTGGGCGTAGCGGTGGCGGAGCACCGCGTCCGGGGCGTCGGCGGTGGGCGGCCGACCGGGCGCCGGCGGCCCGTGGGCCTCGACCTCGGCCCGCCATCGGGCCAGCTCGTCCACGACCGGACGGGCGGCGCAGAAGGCGTCCAGGTCGGCGCGCCGGGTGTCCGAGAGGCGGCCGACCATGGTGGCGAGCGCGGCCCGCACGCGCGTCACCTCGGCGCCCCAGTCGATCAGGCGGTCGGCCGCGCCGACCACTGGCACCCCGGTGACGGTCGGGCCGTCCGGACCGCCGTCGGCCTCCGGGAGCGCAGCGAGGTCGAGGTGGCGCTCGTTCCACGCCATGCGGGACACCGGGGCGTACGGGCTGGCGTCGCCGTCGAAGGTGGCGAGCAGGGGCAGCGTGCCGACCAGGTCGCCGCCGAGCCCACCCACCCAGTCGGCGAGCGTGCCGAGGTCGCCGAGGTGACCGACCCGCGGGGCCCCGCCGCGCCGCAGCGCGTAGACCGGCGCGAAGACACCCCAGCCCCGACGGGGCTCGGGGGCGAGCATCGGGGCGGCGAGCACGTGGCCGACGACGTCGGCACCGGCCGGGCCGACCCCGGCCACGGTCACCCGGTGGGCGCCGAGGGGCAGGTCGTCGCCGAGCGGGACCCGCTGGGCGACGTGGGCCACGCCGTCGAGGTCGGCGCGGGCCAGCTCCGCGAAGCGGTCGGCGGGCACGAGGGCGCGCCGCTCGCTGCCGTCCTCCAGCGTGACCAGCAGCTCCACGGGTGCCGCCGCGTGGGCGGCGGGCCGGCGCACGTCGACCGCCGGCGACCGGCCGTCCCAGCACACCGTCGTGGGCTCCACGGGCGTGCCCCACGCCCGGCGGTGGAGCTCCCGGTGGGAGGCCGCCACCTCGGCATCGTCACCGGCGGGCAGTCCCAGTGACGCGAGCACGCCGCGCAGCACCTCGGCGGTGGCCTCGCGGCGGGTGCCGGCGATGTCGTGGTAGTTCGTGGCCACGCCGGCGCCCCACGCCAGCTCGGCCAGGCCGGCGGGCAGCGCCGCGCCCGACGGGCTCACCGGTGTGCCCCGGTCACCGGCCGTCGCCGGCGGCGAGCGTGTCGAGCAGTCCCGACAGCGGGATCCAGCTCCAGTCGGGGCGGTTGCCGAGCTCGTAGCCGAGCTCGTAGACGGCCTTCTCCAGCACGAAGGCGTCGAGCAGGGTGCGCAGCGCGGCCGGGTCCTCCGGCAGCACGTCGCTGTCGCCCAGCTCGCGCAGGTAGGCGTGCAGGAAGCGGGAGGCCGCCCAGCGGTACCAGGCCCGGCTCCAGGTCACGGCGCGCAGCGCGGCGTCGCTGCCGGCCGCGATCAGGCCGCGCTCCTCCTCGCGCTGGAGGCCCACGAGCGTCGCGTAGTGGAACGAGCGCAGCATGCCCGCCACGTCGCGCAAGGGGGCCCGGCGCAGCCGCCGCTCGGAGATGGACTGCAGCGGCTCGCCCTCGAAGTCGAGGAACACCACGTCGCGGCCGGTGAAGAGCACCTGGCCGAGGTGCAGGTCGCCGTGGGTGCGGATGCGGCGGCCGCCCAGACGGGCCTCGCGGAGCGGCTTGAAGCGCTCGAGCAGCTCGCCCTCGAGCAGCGCCTCGGCCTGCACGGCGACGTCCTCGGGCAGGCCGCCGAGGCGCTTGCGCAACGCACCCAGGGTGCGGGCGGCCTGGCTGCGCATGGCCTGGTGCAGCGAGCGCTGGTCGAGCAGCGAGAGGTCCTCGGTGCCGAAGGCGGGGTCGTCGGTCGGCGCCGCCAGCGCGCGGTGGAGCTGGGCGGTGCGGGTACCCAACAGTTCGCACACCTCGAGGTGGGCGGCCGTCGAGCGCGCTGCGACCTCGGGCAGCTCGCCCACGACCACGTCGAGCGGGTGGCCCGTCGGGAGGTCGGCGGGTGGGTGCTCGTCGTAGGCCTCGCGGTAGAAGCGGCTGAGGGCGTCGATGCTGTGCTGCCACAGGTCGCCCTCGTTGGGGATGAAGCCCTGGAGGATGGCGATGGTGGCCGGCTCGTGGGTGCCGACCTGGTACTCGACGGCGCCGAGCAGCGGCGGCACGTGCGGGAAGCCCTGGTCGTTCAGGAACCGCGAGACCTCGAGGTCGGGGTTGGCGCCCGGCTCGATGCGGCGGAACACCTTGAAGATCGCCTGGTCACCCACGAGCACCGAGGTGTTGCTCTGCTCGGCACGCAGGGTGGTGACGTCGAGGTCGGCGAGCTCATCGGCGACCCGGCGCAGCGCCGGCGTGGGCGAGCCGAGGAGCTGCCCCGCCTCGCCCGGTCGGGGGCGGCGGCTGCGGCACCGGTCGAGCAGCGCCCGGGCCGCGGGCGGCTCCCACATGGCCTCGCTCAGCACGCGGGTCTCGCCGTCGGGGTGGCGCAGCTCGGCCACCACGCCCAGGCTGAGCTCGGCGCGCAGGGCGTCCGCGCGGTCACCGCCCACGATGGCGAGGGGCATCGCGAAGGTCGCGGGCTCGCCCTCGCGGAACTGCACCCGCACGAGCACGAGGAACGACGGCACCGCCGACCCCCGGGTGGTGAGGTGCACGACGTCGATGATGTGGGCGGTGCTGATGGCCCGCCCCTTGCCCGGGAACCAACGGCGCTGCGCGAGGTGGGCGGGCAGGAGCCGCTCGAGCGCGGCCCGCTTGGCGCCGTCGAAGATCGTGGCCCAGGAGCCGTCGAGCTCGACGGTGGGGACCGGGCCGCCGGTGGCGGCGCCCTGCACGGGGGCGTCGGTCTCCTGGCGGGTCAGCGAGAACCAGTGGAACGCGTACGGGCCGAGGGTGACCAGGTAGGGCAGGTCACCCACCGGGGGGAACTCGGTGCGGCCGAACAGCTCGATGGGGCGGGCGCCGGCGTGCTCGGCCAGGTCGAGCTCCGCGTACTGGGCGGAACCGGCGAGGTTGGCCACGACGAGGACGTGCTCGTCCCCGAACGAGCGCACGAACGCGACGATCCGCGGGTTGTCGGGCAGGAGCATCCGCAGCGTGCCCCGGCCGAACTCGGGGTGACGGGCGCGCACGTGCAGGATCTGGCGCATCCAGCGGTAGAGCGAGTTCTCGTGGGCCTGCTGGACCTCGACGTTGACCATCTCGTAGTGGAACTCGGGGTCGATGATCGCCGGCAGGTAGAGCTTCTGGGGGTTGGCGGTGGAGAACCCGGCGTTGCGGTCCGGGGACCACTGCATGGGCGTGCGGACCGAGTCGCGGTCGCCCAGGTAGACGTTGTCGCCCATCCCGATCTCGTCGCCGTAGTAGATGACCGGCGTGCCGGGGAGCGCGAGGAGCAGGCCGTTCAACAGCTCGATCTTGCGGCGGTCGTTGCCGAGCAGCGGGGCGAGGCGGCGGCGGATGCCGGCGTTGATCCGCATCTGCGGGTCGTGGGCGTAGACGCGGTACATGTAGTCCCGCTCCTCCTCGCTCACCATCTCGAGGGTCAGCTCGTCGTGGTTGCGCAGGAAGATGGCCCACTGGGCGCCACCGGGCAGGCCCGGCGTCTGGTCGAGGATGTCGACCACCGGGAAGCGGTCCTCCATCTGCACCGACATGAACAGCCGGGGCATCAAGGGGAAGTGGAACGACATGTGGCACTCGGGGCCCTCGTCGTCGCCGAAGTACTCGACCGCGTCCTCGGGCCACTGGTTGGCCTCGGCCAGCAGCATGCGGTCGGGGTAGTGCTCGTCGACGTGGCGGCGCAGGTCCCGCAGGAACGCGTGGGTCTCGGGGAGGTTCTCGCAGTTCGTGCCGTCGCGCTCGTAGAGGTAGGGGACCGCGTCGAGGCGCAGGCCGTCGACGCCGAGGTCGAGCCAGAAGTCGAGGGCGTCGAACACCGCCTTGTGGACCTCGGGGTTGTCGAAGTTGAGGTCGGGCTGGTGGGAGTAGAAGCGGTGCCAGAAGTAGGCGTTGGCGACCGGGTCCCAGGTCCAGTTGGAGGTCTCGGTGTCGTGGAAGATCACCCGCGTCTCGGACCAGCGCTCGGGGTCGTCGCTCCAGACGTACCAGTCCCGCCAGCGGCTGCCCGGGGCGGCGCGCCGGGCGCGCTGGAACCAGGCGTGCTGGTCGGAGGTGTGGTTGATCACGAGCTCGGTGATCACCCGCAGGTCGCGGCGGTGGGCCTCGCGGAGCATGCGCTTGAACGAGGCGAGGGTGCCGTACGACGGGTTGATGGCCCGGTACTCGGCGATGTCGTAGCCGTCGTCGCGCAGGGGCGACGGGTAGAACGGCAGCAGCCAGATCGTGTTGACGCCGAGGTCGCGCAGGTAGTCGAGCCGGCTGGTGAGACCGTCGAAGTCGCCGATGCCGTCGCCGTCGCTGTCCTGGAAGGCGCGGATGTGCAGCTCGTAGATGATGGCGTCGCGGTACCAGTCGGGCGCGTCCGTGCCCGCGGGCAGCGGCGGCAGCGGCGCCGGGGCCCGCCCCGGCCCGTACGGGCTCACGCGGGCGTCCCGGGCGGGACGGCGGTGCCGACCGCGAACACGTGGGCGGGCATCGTGCCGGGGTCGAGCGCCACGTAGTTGTCGGGGCCGTCCCAGCGGTAGCGGGCGTCGCTCAGCAGGTCGTGCACCTCGAACGGGCCGCCCTCGACGCCGAGCTCGGCGAGGTCGAGGTGCACGATGCCCGAGCGGGCGTGGAAGGGGTCGGTGTTGACCACGACGAGCACCACGTCTCCTCGGTCGTCGGTGCGCTTCGAGTAGCAGAGCAGCTCGTCGCCGTCCACGTCGTGGAAGCGCAGGGTGCGGTTGGTCTGCAGCGCCGGGTGGGCGCGGCGGATGGCGTTCAGGCGGCCGAGCAGCGGCGCCAGCGAGTCGGGGCGGTCGAGGTCCCAGTCACGGATCTCGTACTTCTCCGAGTGGAGGTACTCCTCGCTGCCCGCGCTGCGGGGCTCGTGCTCGCAGAGCTCGAAGGCGGGGCCGTAGACGCCGTAGGAGGCCGCCAGGGTGGCGGCGAGCACGGCGCGGGCCTGGAAGGCGCCCCGACCCCCGTGCTGGAGCTGCTCGGTGAGGATGTCCGGCGTGTTGGGCCAGACGTTGGGGCGCAGGTACTCCTGCAGCTCCGTCGTGGTGAGCTCGGTGAAGTACTCCCGCAGCTCCCAGGCCGCGTTGCGCCAGGCGAAGTAGTTGTAGGACTGGCTGAAGCCGAGCTTGGCGAGCTGCTCGAGCACCCGCGGGCGGGTGAAGGCCTCGGCCAGGAACAGGACGTCGGGGTGCTCGGCGCGCACCTCGGCGAGCAGCCACTCCCAGAAGGCGAAGGGCTTGGTGTGGGGGTTGTCGACCCGGAAGATGCGCACGCCCTCGCCGATCCAGTGGTCGACGACGCCCTTCAGCGCGGCCCAGAGGCCGTCGCGGTCGGCGGTGTCGAAGTCGATCGGGTAGATGTCCTCGTAGCGCTTCGGCGGGTTCTCGGCGAACTGGATGCTGCCGTCCGGGCGGTGGCGGAACCACTGCGGGTGCTCGGTCACCCAGGGGTGGTCGGGCGAGCACTGGTAGGCCAGGTCGAGGGCGAGCTCCATGCCGTGGCGGGCGGCCTCGGCCACGAGGGCGCGGAAGTCGGCGGGCGTGCCGAGCTCGGGGTGCAGGGCGGTGTGGCCGCCCCCGGCGGCGCCGATGGCCCACGGGCTGCCCGGGTCGCCGGCACGGGCGGTGAGCGCGTTGTCGCGCCCCTTGCGGCCGGTGACCCCGATCGGGTGGATCGGCGGCAGGTAGAGGACGTCGAAGCCCAGCGCCGCGAGCTCGGGGACCCGGCGGGCCACGTCGGCGAAGGTGCCGTGGCGGCCGGGCTCGGGGGCGGTCGAGCGGGGGAACAGCTCGTACCAAGTGCTGTAGCGGGCCCGCTCGCGCTCGACCAGGACGGTGCGCTCGGGGTGGATGGTGGCGGCGCTGCGGTCCACCAGGGCGTCCATCAGCCGGGCGACGGCCTCGGCATCGGCGGCGAACGCCTCGGCGTCGCCGGCGAGCAGGGGGGCCGCGGTCGACCGCAGCCGATCGGCGGCCCGGTTCGAGGCGCGGTCGGCGGCCTCGGTCACCATCCGGGCACCGATCTGCAGGTCGACGGCCACGTCCTGGCCGACGGCGATCTTGGCGAGGGCGCCCACGAGCCACGACCGGAACGGGTCGACCCACGCCTCGACGGTGAAGCGGTGGACGCCGAGGCGGTCGACGGTGAACGAGGCGGTCCAGCGGTCGTTGCCGAGCGGCTCGAGGGGCACGGCGGTCCAGCGGCCGCCCGGCGGTCGGTGCAGGAGCCGGCCCGCGACGGTGTCCTTGCCGTCGGTGAAGCAGTCGGCGGTCACCACGACCGCCTCGCCGGAGACCCGCTTGACGGGGAACCGGCCGCAGTCGACCGCCGGGGCCACGTGCTCCACCACCACGCGGCCGGGGGTGCCCCGGCGCGACCGAGCTGCGCTCATGAGGCCGGAGGGGCCGCCGGGTAGATGCGCTCGGCGTACTCCCGCACCATGCGGGTGGCCGAGAAGCGGGGGCCGTTCGTCTTGAGGCTGTGGCGCACCATGGCGAGCCAGCCGCGCGGGATCCCGTGCTCGTCGCGGTCGTCGAACAGCGGCACGACCTGCTGCTCGAGCAGGTCGTACAGCGCCCGGGCATGGCGGTGGTCCTGGGCGTCGTGGTCGGGGTCGGTCTCGCCGTCGATGGCCCAGCCGTTGCCCCCGTCGTAGGCCTCGGCCCACCAGCCGTCGAGCACCGAGAGGTTGAGCGCGCCGTTCAGCGCGGCCTTCATGCCGCTGGTGCCGCTCGCCTCCTCGGGCGGGCGGGGCACGTTGATCCAGAGGTCGCAACCGGCCATGAGCTGCGGCGCGAACGACAGGTCGTAGTCCTCGAGGAAGGCGACGCGGTCCGCCACCCGGGGCACACCCTTGATCTCGAAGGTCCGAGCCAGGATCTGCTTGGCGCCCTCGTCGAGGGGATGGGCCTTGCCCGCGAACAGGAACTGCACCCCCGGATCACCGGTGAGGAGCCGCACGCCCCGCTCGGGCTCGAGCGTGAGCAGGTTGAGGCGCTTGTAGGCGGCGAGGCGCCGGGCGAAGCCGATGGTGAGCCGGCCCGGGTCGAAGCCGGCCTGGGCGGCCTCGGCGTAGGCGGTGGGCTCGCCGCGGCGCAGGCGGTCGCTGGCGGAGCGCTCCCGGATGAACCCGACCAGGCGGGCCCGGCTCTCGGTGCGCGCCTCCCAGAGGGCCTCGTCGGGGATGTCGTCGACCGCGGCCCAGGTGGCCGGGTCGTCGGCGCGGGTCATCCAGCCCGCGCCGAAGTGCCGGTCGAAGAGCTCCTTCATGGCGGGGCCCAGCCAGGTGGGGACGTGCACGCCGTTGGTCACGTGCGTGATCGGGACGTCCTCGGTGGGCCCGCCGAACAGCGGCTGCCACATGTCGCGGGCGACCTCGCCGTGGCGGCGGCTCACGCCGTTGGTCGAGCGGGCGCCGCGCAGCGCGAGCGGGGTCATGCCGATGCGGCCCTCGGGGTCGGCCGGGTCGACCCGGCCGGTGGCGAGGAAGCGGTCGGCGTCCCCCGTGACCGCGGCGACGCGCGTGAGCATCTCGCGCGCCTCAGTGGGGTCGTAGGTCTCGTTGCCGGCGGGGACGGGGGTGTGGGTGGTGAACACGAGGCGCTCGCGGGCGCCCGCCCACGCCTCGTCGTAGGACTGGCCCGACAGGCGGGCCCGCCCCATCAGCTGGGCGAGGGTCAGCGACGGGTGGCCCTCGTTGATGTGGAACACCGACGGGTCGATGCCGAGGCGCTCGAGCACCATGGCGCCGCCGAAGCCGAGCACGGCGTACTGCGCCAGGCGCACCGAGGCGATGCCCTCGTAGAGGCGGGACGTGATCCAGCGCCCGACCGTGGAGTTCTCGGGGCAGTCGGTGTCGAGCAGGTACAACGGGACGCGCCCCACGTCGGCCCGCCAGACCTGGGCCATG
Source organism: Acidimicrobiales bacterium (assembly GCA_041908445.1). Lineage (GTDB taxonomy): Bacteria > Actinomycetota > Acidimicrobiia > Acidimicrobiales > DATDAH01 > JAEUJM01. Next base: position 33,471 of record JAYRFK010000011.1, read on the forward strand.
ACGTCCTCGTCGTCGACGGGCACGGCGACCTTCAACGGCCCGCCGGCATCGTCGGTGAGGGGCACGCACGGAAGCCTTTCCGGATCGGAGTCCAGCCAGAACTCGTGCTGGTAGCCCGTGGTGTCGAGGCGCTGGTGGAAGTAGCCGGTGCGGTACATGAGGCCGACGGCGACGACGGGGAGGGCCAGGTCGCTGGCCTCCTTGAGGATGTCGCCCGCCAGGACGCCGAGGCCCCCCGAGTAGATCGGGAGCGACGCGTGCACCGCGAACTCGGCGCAGAGGAAGGCGGCGGGCCGCTCCGGCGGGATGGCCCCCGCGAAGGGGCGGGCGAGGTCGGCGTCGACCAGCGCGGCGAGCGCGGCGGTGCGCTCCACGATCTCGGGCTGGGACGCCGCCTCCTCCAGGCGTTGCGTCGACGCCTCGGAGAGCAGCCGCACGGGGTTCCCGCCCACGCGGGCCCACCGCTCCTCGTCCAGCGCGCCGAAGAGGCCCGGCCCGTCGTCGGCCCACGCCCAGCGGTAGTTGTAGGCCACCGCCGCGAGGGGTCGGAGGGGCTCGGGGAGGCGCTCGGCGAGGGCCGCGGCGGCGGCCGCCACGTCACGATCACCGGGGCGGGGGTTCAGGGTCGGCACGATCGGACGCTACCGGGTGGTTCCGTGAACGGGCCGTGAACGATCTCGGCCCGCCCGAACGGGGGGTTCCGGGCGGGCCGAGTCGCTTCGGACTCGGGGGCAGGCGGGCCCGCCTACCAGACCCGGAAACCGCCGGGGATCAGCTCCAGCGGCAGGTAGTGGAAGAACACCTCGCCGTAGATCACGAGCACCAGCCCCGAGGCGATCGCCGACCAGAGGCCGATGCGATCGAGGATCGGCCAGGACTGGCTGACCGGGTGGAACGGCTCGTCGGCGACGGGCATGCGCTGGACCTCGGCCACCTGGCGCTTCGAGTAGATCGTGCCCAGGATCACGATGAAGAAGCAGACACCGCTGAGGAACATGATCGTCCCGCCGAGTGCGGTGAGGCCGTCGGCCACGTCCCAGTTCTTCATGATGTTGCCGACGCCGTCGAGCGGCGGGGTGAAGCGGTCGACGTAGGTCGCCGCGCTGATGTTGGTGCGGCGGGGCATGCCGGCGATGCCGCCCTGCATCTGGCCGCGGGAGAAGAGGAAGACGCCGCCGATCCACAGCCAGGTCTGGGCCACGGCGAGGCGCCGGCCCCAGAGCTTCTTGCCCGTCAGGTACGGCACCAGCCAGTAGCAGATGGCCATGATCGACAGCGCCACCGCCGTGCCCACCGTGAGGTGGAAGTGGCCGACGATGAAGGCGGTGTTGTGCACGACCATGTTCACCGTGTAGCTGGCGTTGATGAGGCCGCTGACGCCCCCGAGGATGAAGCCGATGCCCGCGAGCAGCTGACCGGAGACCGCGGGGTCGCCCCAGGGCAGCCTCCAGATCCAGCCGAGCAGGCCCTTGCCGCCCCGGTTCCGGCCGGCGTTCTCCAGCGAGGCGATCACCGAGAAGAAGGTGGCGACGCTCGGGAAGAAGATGCAGAAGGTGAGCATCCACGAGATCGTCTTCGACGTGAAGGGGATGCCCGGGTCGGTGAACTGGTGGTGGATGCCGACCGGCAGCAGCAGCAGGAAGGCGAGGAACACCACCCGCACGAGCCCGTCGCTCGCCACCCGGGCCTTGCCGGCCTGCTCGGGCAGGAACAGGTACCACGAGACGTAGACGGGCAGCAGCCAGAAGTAGACGATCGGGTGGCCGGTGAACCAGAAGAGGATGCGGGTGAACTGCGGGTCGATGCTGTCGGTGAGGCCGAGCGACCAGGGCAGCACGAACACCAGCACCTCGATGGCGATGCCGATCGAGGCCAGGAACCACATGATCTCGGTGATGATGGAGACGAAGGCGAGCAGCGGGATGCGCTCGCCCTCGTGGCCGTCCCGGCGCCACTGGCGGAGCGTGAGGAGCTGGTTGGCCAGCGTGCACCAGGTCGAGACCACCAGGAACACGGCGCCGATGTAGAAGGCGGGCGTGGCCTGGAGCGGCGGGTAGAAGGTGAAGAGCACCGTCGCCTTGTTGGCCAGCATCGACCAGGCGGCCAGGGCCACGCCGGTCCACGCCAGGTACAGCGAGGCGTCGCGCAGCACCGCCGAGGCGAGGGGCCGCTTCAGCGACTTCATGGTCGTGAGCGACATGAAGGCGTTGCTGAAGGTGAAGGTGAAGACCAGCGCCAGGGTGACGCCGTGGATGGTGAGGCCCTGGTAGTAGCTCTGGAGCCCGACCGCGTCGTACAGGTTGATCGAGCGGTTGAACACGTCCTCGAGGACGAAGTCACCGCGGTCGGACGCCTGGAGGAGCCCCATGCTGAGGCCCAGGAACAGCCCGACGAGGCTCAGGTAGAGCTGCCACTTGACCGCGCGCAGGTCGGCCTGGCGCACGCCCGGGATGTCGATGGACCAGCGGCTGCGCTGGGTCTCCGTGCCGATGATCGGCTCGGCGCCGTCCTCGGGGACGTCGGGGGTGGCGGGGGTGTCGATGGTGTCGGTCATCTGCGCTCGCTCACTCGACGTCGATGGTCATGAACATGGTCTGGTGCCCGATGCCGCAGTACTCGTGGCAGACGAGCGTGTACTGACCGGCCTCGTCGAAGTTCACGTCGATCTCCGA
>JAYRFK010000012.1:0-32643 GCA_041908445.1 Acidimicrobiales bacterium
CAGCCGCGCTCAGCACAGCGGGCGATGCAGCGTTCCCGCTGCTCTCCCACGTTCACGGCCTCGCCGGTGCGGTCCTGGCTGATGCGGGCGTACACCGCTGCTCTGGTCATGCGTACCATGCTATTGACTAATGGTCAGCGACGTGACCCGGATGCACGAGTGGAGCCCGGAGAACGTCGCGTGCGAGTGGACCGGTGGGGCCAGCGGCCCTGAGGTCGGCGCCCGCTTCAAAGGGAAGAACCAGCGGGGGAGCCGGCGCTGGTCGTCGGTCAACGAGGTGGTCGAGGCCGAGCCCGGCGCCGCCTTCGCCTTCCGCACGAGCGCAGCCGGGATGAAGGTGTCGCTCTGGCGTTACACGTTCGCCGGAGACGAGGCCGCCGGCACCTGCACGGTCACCGAGTCGTGGACGGACGAGCGGGGCACCCTGATCACCGTCCTCGGCCGCCTGGCCACCGGCGTCGCCGACCGGGAGGCCCACAACCGCGACGGCATGCGCCAGACCCTCGAGGCCCTGAAGGTGGCCGCCGAGGGGCGCTGAGCGAGCCGCCGCCGGGGGCCTCGCCCCGCCCTCCCCGGACCCACCCCTTGACCGACCGCCCCGGCCCCGGCGAGGATCTGGGCGCGCCGACAGGGGCAGCGGGCCTCATGGCTCGGCGGAGGGGGAGCGAGGACCCGATGAAGCGATCGCACGTGTTCCTGGCCGTCGTGGCCGTGGTGCTGGCGGCGGCGGCGGTGCCCGCCCACGGCGCCGGCGCGCCCGAGCTGGCAGCGTCGCCGCTGGTGCGCACCGATCGCACCGGTGACTGCGTCAGCGGGCAGGGCTCCGGCGGGCCCCGCTGCGACCTGGTCAAGCTCAAGGTGGTCAACAAGCCGGCGAGCGTGAAGCTCATCGCCACCTACGCCGGTACCCCATACCTGCCGTTGAACGGCGGCGGCAATGTCGGTCTGCTCGTCTGGAACCTCGAGGGCGCCACCGACCGCACGGTGTGGATCGCCAACAACGGCGGGGGCCTCGACGTCGAGGTGCGAGCGGAGCCCGACCCGGGCGGCGACTCCGTCTGCTGGAGCGGCGACGGCGACCTCGCCGCACCGGTCGTCGACGGCCAGCGGGTCATCGTCGTCGTGCCGCGGAGCTGCCTCGGCACCCTCCAGGACGTGCGGGTGTTCGCCCACACGGAGCGGGTGAAGTCCCCGAGCGCCGCCGTGGCCCAGGACCGGGCGCCGAACACCGGCTTCACCGCCCGGGTCGCCGTCGCCTCCTGAGGCGGGCGGCGTGGCCGCTCAGGGGTTGCAGTCGTCGCGGAGGTAGAGCCGGCGGTCGAGGGAGTAGGTCGCCTCGAGGTGGTAGCCGGCGTCGACGAGGCGCTCGTCGAGGCCCTCCATCTCCTCGCGGAAGCGGGGGGTCCAGAGCACCACGGCGCAGACCTCGGGGCGCTCGGCGTCGTCCATGACCGTGTCGGTGGTGATCCAGAGCGAGGGGCGGTCGGAGTCGGTCCGCAGCACCGACGTGTCGACGAGCCAGTCGGGCGTGCGGTGGCCGGCCCGCCAGACCTGCCCGGGCTCGTCGCTGATGGCCAGCGCGCCGTCGGGGAGCGCTCGCAGTTCGGCCACCACGTCGGCCTCGTCGCCCGTGTACCAGAGCGGGGTGATCGCCCCCCACGCGAACACGAGCGACAGCGGGAGCACGACGGCGGTGGTGATCCAGAGGGGCTTGCCGGCGGGGCGGTAGCGGGCGACGAGCAGGGCCAGCGGCGGGACGAGCTCGGACACGTGCGGTCGCCACATCGGGTGCTCGGCCACCAGCATCAGGAACATGGCGGCCGCCCACAGGCCGAGCAGCAGGCCGAGGGCGGGGCGGCGTGCGGGCTCGGCCTCGGCGAGCGGGTGGTCGCCCTCGGGCCGGGCGGCCGGTGCCTCCCCCCGACGGCGGCGGACCACCACCGCCGCGACCGTGACCACCCCGAGGGCCACGAGGAGCGGATCCCTCGTCAGGAGGGTGTCGACGAGCTTGGTGAGGTTGGCGACGGGCTCGGAGCCCCCGGGGGCGTCGAGGTGGTAGGTCACCGACTGGTCCCACACGTCGGCGAAGCCGAAGGCCAGTGAGGACACGAGGCCGACGGCCACCGCGCTGCCGACCGCCGTGACCCAGTGCCACGGCCGGCGGCCGAACAGCAGGATGAGGCCGACGGGGACCGCGGCGGGCAGGACCAGCGCCTTCACGCACAGGCCGGCGCCGAGGAGCAGGCCCATCACCACCGCCCTGGCCGTGGTCGGGTCACGGCGGTAGCGCAGGGCGACGAGGACCGCCGAGGCGGCGAACGCCATGGCGGGGCCGTCGGCGGCGAGCGAGCCGGTGACCGCCAAGGCGCTGCCGGTGACCGCGGCGAGCCCGCCGGCGACGAGCGCGCCGAGGCGGTCGCTCACCTCCCGGCCGGCGAGGTAGACGACGGCCACGAGCACCAGGCCCGAGGCGATCATGGTGAGGCGGGGCCCGTTCAGGGTGTGCAGGCCGACGAGGTCACCCACCCACAGGAGGGGCAGGAACAGCGGACCCTGGCTGGAGAACACCTCGGAGAAGGGGGCGCCACCGTGGCGCATGGCCACCGTGGAAGCGCCGAAGACCCCGTCGTCGAAGGTGACGTGGCGGGTGGCGAAGAACGACGGCAGGCGCAACAGGACCGTGACGAGGGCGAGGATCGCGACATCGCGGCGGCGCTCGGCGCGCCCGTCCACGGGCAGGCGGGTGCGGTCGGGAGGGGCGGAGGTGGTCACGGTGGGCTCGCGTCGGGCGTCGGGGAGCGGTCGGAACCGGCGGATCCACGGGGATCCCGGGCGGGTGCACCGGTTCCGGGCCGGGTCATGGTAGCTTCGCCAAGGCCTCTCCGAGTCGGCAGTGCCCGACCACCCGAACCACCGTTCTGGCTACGTGGTGCCGCCGTTCCCGGCGAGTCCAGTCCGGGAGTGGAGTCCCTTCGGTGAGCGATTCGGGAGGCAGACGGTGACCAAGCACGTGTTCGTGACCGGGGGCGTGGCGAGCTCGTTGGGCAAGGGCCTGACGGCGTCGTCGCTGGGCCGGCTGCTGAAGACCCGGGGCCTGCGCGTCACCATGCAGAAGCTCGACCCGTACATCAACGTCGACCCCGGCACCATGAACCCGTTCGAGCACGGCGAGGTGTTCGTCACCGACGACGGGGGCGAGACCGACCTCGACCTCGGCCACTACGAGCGCTTCATCGACGAGCCGCTCACCCGGGACTCCAACGCCACCACCGGCTCGATCTACTCGGCCGTGCTCGCCGCCGAGCGCCGAGGCGACTACCTCGGCAAGACCGTCCAGGTCATCCCCCACATCACCAACGAGATCAAGGGTCGCATCTCCCGGCTGGCCACCGACGACGTCGACGTCGTCATCACCGAGGTGGGCGGCACCGTGGGCGACATCGAGATCCTCCCGTTCCTCGAGGCCATCCGCCAGTTCCGGCTCGACATCGGCCGGGACAACGTCTGCTACATCCACGTCACCCTCGTCCCGTTCATCGGCCCGTCGGGCGAGCAGAAGACCAAGCCCACCCAGCACTCCGTCACCGAGCTGCGCAGCCGCGGCATCCAGCCCGACGCCATCGTGTGCCGCAGCGAGGCCGCCATCAGCGACGACCTCAAGCGCAAGATCTCGAACCTCTGCGACGTGCCGGTCGAGGCGGTCGTGAACGCCGCCGACGCCCGCAGCCTCTACGAGATCCCCCTCGTGCTGCACGAGGAGGGCCTCGACCGGGTGGTCTGCGACCTGCTGCGCTTCGAGGAGGGCGAGGCCGACCTGTCCGAGTGGACGAACCTGGTCAACCGCATCGACGGCATCGGCCGTGCCGTGAAGATCGGCATCGTGGGCAAGTACGTCAGCCTCCCCGACGCCTACCTGTCGGTGGTCGAGGCCCTCAAGCACGGCGGCTTCCACCACGGCACCGACATCGAGCTCGACTGGATCCAGGCCGAGGACGTCGAGGGTCTGCTGGCCGACGGGCGCCTCCGCGAGCTCGACGGCATCGTGATCCCCGGCGGCTTCGGCGAGCGGGGGATCGAGGGCAAGATCGCGGCCGCGGGCTACGCCCGCGAGCACGACATCCCGTGCCTGGGCCTGTGCCTCGGCATGCAGGTGATGACCATCGAGTTCGCCCGCAACGCCCTCGGCCTCGAGGGTGCCAACTCGAGCGAGTTCGACCCCGCCTCGCCCCACCGGGTCATCGACCTCATGGAGAGCCAGCGCGACGTCACCGAGAAGGGCGGCACCATGCGCCTCGGTGCGTACATCGCCGAGCTGCTGCCGGGCTCGAAGGTCGCGGCCGCCTACGGGAAGAACGTGGTGTCCGAGCGCCACCGCCACCGCTACGAGTTCAACCCGCGCTACCGCAGCCGGTTCGAGGGCAGCGGGTTCGTGTGCTCGGGCTCGTCGCCCGACGGGCGCCTGGTGGAGTTCATCGAGGTCGAGGACCACCCGTTCTGGGTCGGCACCCAGGCCCACCCCGAGTTCAAGAGCCGGCCCGAGCGCCCCGCGCCGCTGTTCCGCGAGTTCGTGGGCGCCGCGGTGGCCCGTGCGGAGGGGCGCAAGCCCCACCTGTTCGACCTCGATCCCGAGGCGCCGCGGGTCAGCGCCGCCTCTTGAGCGACGCCGGGGGCGACCCGCCGGCGCCCTTCGCCAAGGGCCCCGAGCGTGAGCTCTACCGGGGCCCCATCATCAGCCTGGCCCAGGGCACCTTCACCGCGCCCGACGGCACGACCTTCGAGCGGGACCTGGTCCACCACCCCGGGGCGGTCTCGGTGGTGCCCGTCACCGAGGACGGCCAGGCGGTGCTCGTCCGCCAGTACCGGGCCGTGGTCGACGAGCACCTGCTGGAGATCCCGGCGGGCAAGCGCGACGTCGCCGGCGAGCCACCCGAGGCCACCGCGCGCCGGGAGCTGGCCGAGGAGGTCGGTCTCGCCGCCGGCCGGCTCGAGCCCCTCGCCCGCTTCTACAACTCGGTGGGCTTCTCCGACGAGCTGTCCCACGTCTTCCTCGGCCTCGACCTCACCGAGGTGGGCCGCGACACCCAGGGCATCGAGGAGGAGCACATGACCATCGAGCGCGTCGCCCTCGCCGACGTGCCCGCCATGGTCGCCGACGGCCGCCTGCTCGACGCCAAGACCATCATCGGCCTCACCCTCGCACGCGAGCGCCTCGGGCTGCGCTGACCCCCACCGCTCGCCCGCCCCGGGCGCGGGCGGTGCCCGTCAGGGGGCGCTGGTGGCGGTGGTGAGGTCCTCGGCGGGCACGAAGCCCACGTTGGTGACCCGGTAGCCGTTGCTCGCGTTGCCCTCGATGAGCAGGGTGATCGTCCCGGCGGTGTCGCTGTAGTCGCACTCGGTGGCGCCGTAGACGGTCTCGGAGCCGCGGCAGGGGAGCGACTGCACCTCCTGGGGGGCCGGGTACGAGAAGAGGGCGTTGGCCACGTCGCTGCCGGCGACCGCCGCGGCGGCGTTGATGTCGCCGAGCACCCACGCGTCCACCAGGCGCTGGCCGGCCTGCTGCGCGGTCGGGTCGGTGGGGGTGGTGGGCGCCTGGCCGGGCGGCAGGCTCTGCGCCGCGGTGGTGGTGGTCGCCACCAGGGTCGTGACCGTGGCGGCGGGCGCCACGGTGGTGCTGGCGCCGGCGGTGGAGACGTCCGTGGCGGTGTCGTCGCCGCTGCTCGAGCAGCCGGCGAGGGTGAGCGCGGCGACGAGGGTGGCGGCGGCGAGCAGGCGGGGCACGGGCATCCATCGGATGGTAGAGGCGCCCCGCGTAGCGTTCGCGTCATGGCCGGTGACGACGAGGTGCCGCCCCTGCCGCTCGAAGCGGAGGAGTTCCTCACCTGGCTGGCGGTGGAGCGGGGGCGTTCGGCCAACACCCTGGCCGCCTACCGGCGCGACCTGCGGGCCTACTGGGCGTGGCTGCACGGGCGGGGGATCGACGCGCTCGGCGCGGTGACCGCCGACGACGTGCAGGCCTACGTCGCCGACCGGCGCGGATCCGGGCGGGCCGAGGCGTCGATCGCCCGGGCACTGGTGGCGGTGCGCACGATGCACCGGTTCCTCGCCGGCGAGGACCTGCTCCCCGTCGATCCCGCCGCCGATCTCGACCCGCCGTCGGTGCCCGCCGGGCTCCCCAAGCCGCTGAGCGAGGCCCAGGTCACGGCGCTGCTCGAGGCGGTGGAGGGCGACGACCCGGCCGCTCGTCGGGACCGGGTGATCCTCGAGGTGCTCTACGGCACCGGCCTGCGGATCTCGGAGCTGGTCGGCCTGTCGCTCGGCGACCTCGACCTCGACGCCTCGCTGCTGCGGGCCTTCGGCAAGGGGGCCAAGGAGCGGGTCGTGCCCGTCGGCCGCCCGGCCCGGGCCGCGATCGAGGCCTGGCTGGCACCCGGCGGGCGCCCCGAGTGGGAGCCCGCCCACTGGCGGCGCCGGGACGACGAGCAGGCGCTGCTCCTGAACCGCCGCGGCGGACGCCTCAGTCGCCAGTCGGCCTGGAACATCGTGAAGTCCTACGGCGCCCGGGTCGGCCTCACCGACCTGTCGCCCCACGTCCTGCGCCACTCCTGCGCCACCCACATGGTCGACCACGGTGCCGACATCCGGGCCGTCCAGGAGCTGCTCGGCCACGCCTCGATCAGCACCACCCAGGTGTACACGAAGGTCTCCACCGAGCGGCTCTGGCAGGTCTACGACGCCGCCCACCCCCGGGCCCGGGCCGGAACCCGGCGCGCCGCTCCGGCCGGGGTTCGGTAGCCTCTCCCCGTGGTCGACGAGTCCCTCACCGCCGAGATCCGCGCCGAGCTCGAGCGCGAGGAGGCGCACCTGCGCGGCCAGCTCGGCGAGCTCGTCCCCGGCACCGACACCAGCCTCAGCTACGACGAGAACTTCGCCGACTCGGGCCAGGTGGCCGCCGAGATGGGCGAGGCCCAGGCGCTGGCGGGTCCGCTGCTGGCCCAGCTCGCCGACGTGGAGGCCGCCCTGGCCAAGCTGGACGAGGGCACCTACGGCACCTGCGAGGCGTGCGGCAACCCCATCGCCGACGCCCGCCTCGAGGCCATGCCCCACACCCGGTTCTGCATCGACCACGCGTAACATTGGCCCCTCGTCCCTCGGAGCGCCTTCGGCATCCGGTGCGTCGGTGCCGCGGCTCCGCTCCGCTCCGCCACGTCGCCGTGGGGGATCCGGCTCCTCGTCCCTCGGAGCGCCTTCGGCACGTCACCGGCGGTGATCGCTGATGGACCTGTGGCACAACGTGCGGCGGTTCTTCGGGTCGCTGCGGCCCGGCGCACCGCCCTCGGCGGACCGCGACTGGGCCGAGTCCCACCTGCTGCCCGGCGAGGTCGGCCTTTGGCGGCAGATGTCGAACCCCGACCAGCGCCACGCGGTGCGGGTCGCCCGCCGCGTCGAGGCCACCCTCGGTCCCGACGCCCCCCGGCCGGTGATGGCCGCCGCCCTGCTCCACGACGTGGGCAAGAACGACGCCCACCTGCGCACCTACGGCCGGGTGATCGCCACCACGACGATCTGGCTGGCGGGCAAGAAGAGCGTGGCCGCATGGACCCAGACCCGTGGCCTGTGGCGCCGCATCGGGCTCTACGCCGAGTACCCCAAGCTCGGCTCGGAGGCGCTCACCCTGGCGGGCAGCGACCCGCTGACCGTGGCGTGGGCGCTCGAGCACCACGAGCCGCCCGAGGACTGGACCGTCCCCCACGAGATCGGCGAGGTGCTCGCCGCCGCCGACGAGTGAGCGGGGCCCATCGGTGACCGTGCTCGTGGACCAGGCGGTGTGGCCCTGGCGGGGCCGGCGCTGGGCCCACCTGGTCAGCGACGAGAGCTACGACGAGCTCCACGCGTTCGCCGACCGCCTCGGCATCCCCCGACGGGCGTTCCAGGGCGACCACTACGACGTCCCCGCCGACGCCCGCGAGCAGGCCATCGCCCTCGGCGCCGAGGCCGTCGACGCCCGCGTGCTCGTCCGTCGCCTCAACGCCTCGGGCCTGCGCCGGCCGGCGCGCCAGCACCGCGAGGACATCGTCCTGCTGATCGAGGTGGTCGACCCCGACCACCCGCTGGGGGAGGCCCTCACCGCGGCGGCACCCGCGCTCGGCGGCGCGGTGGTCGACCGCCGGCCGCCCCGGGGCGTGCTGCTCGCGGCGACGTACCGTGACGACCTCGTCGGAGGCGGCGCGCTGCGCCTGCCGGGCGGGCCGTGGGCGCGGCTCGACCACGTCTGGGTGGAGCCCACCGCCCGGCGCTTCGGCGTCGGCACCCGCCTCGTCGCCGCCCTCGAGAACCGTGCCCGCCGCGAGGGGTACTGGCGGGTCCGGGCGCCGGCGGCCGCGCTGGAGGACGACGCGACGACCGCCTTCACCGTCGCCCTGGGCTACGAGCGCGCCGGTGCCTGGCTCGAACGGCGACTGCCGGCATGAGCGCCCTGCTCGGCGAGGCGCCGTGACCGGCGCCACCGACGACCTCCGGCTGGCGGTGGTCGATCCCGCCGAGGAGGACGCGCAGCACTGCCTGCGCCGCTACTTCGCCGAGCTCGACGAGCGCTTCGACGCCGGGTACGACCCGGAGGCGGCGCTCCCGCTGGAGGTCGACGAGATGCGCGCGCCGCGCGGGCGGTTCGTGCTCGCCCGCCGGCGGAACGAGCCCGTCGGTTGCGGGGTCCTCAAGCTCCACGGCGCCGAGCCTGCCGAGATCAAGCGCATGTGGGTGTCACCGGCGGCCCGCGGCCTCGGGCTGGGCAGGCGCCTGCTCGCCGAGCTCGAGCGCCTCGCCGCCGCCGAGGGGGCGCCGGCGACCCAGCTGGAGACCAACCGGGCGCTGCCCGAGGCCATCGCCCTGTACCGCTCGTCCGGCTACGTGGAGGTGCCGGCCTTCAACGACGAGCCCTACGGCCACCACTGGTTCCGCAAGGAGCTCGGCCGGGGCTGAGCGTCCTGGTGGGCGAGCGCCGGGTGGCGCCGGCTCAGCGGGGGAGCAGGCCCACGTTGCGCTTGGCCCGGTCGAGCACGACCGAGGAGACGGCCTGCGCCTTGGCCGCGCCCTTGGCCAGGATCTCGACCATGGCCCCGGGGTCCGCCTCGAGCTCGTGGTACCGGGCCTGGATGGGCCGGAGGAGCTCGACCACGGCCTCGGCGGTGTCGGCCTTCAGCGGGCCGTACTGGGTGTACCCGGCGGCCGCCTCCTCGGGGGTGCGGCCGGTGCATGCAGCGAGGATGGAGAGCAGGTTCGACACGCCCGGCTTCTCGGCGGTGTCGTAGCGCACCTCGGACTCGGTGTCGGTGACGGCCCGCTTCACCTTCTTGGTGATGACAGCCGGGTCGTCGAGCACGAGGATGGTGCCCGCGGCGGTGTCGGCCGACTTCGACATCTTGTTCGCGGGCTCCTGGAGGTCCATCACCCGGGCGCCGGCGGGCGGCACGACCGCCTTGGGGACCACGAAGGTCTCGCCGTAGTGGTGGTTGAAGCGCAGGGCGATGTCGCGGGCGAGCTCGATGTGCTGGCGCTGGTCTTCGCCCACCGGCACCTCGTCGGTGTCGTAGAGGAGGATGTCGGCGGCCTGCAGGGCGGGGTACGTGAGCAGCGCGGTGGAGATGAAGTCCGCCTTCTCGGACTTGTCCTTGAACTGCACCATGCGCTTCATCTCGCCGTAGGACGCGGTGCACTCCATCAACCAGGCGCCCTCGGCGTGCTCGTGGACGTGGCTCTGCACGAAGAGGGTGCACACGTCCGGGTCGAGGCCCACGGCCACGAGGAGGCGGGCCAGGCGCAGCGTCGACTCCCGCAGCGCCGCGGCGTCGTGGGGGAGCGTGAGGGCGTGGAGGTCGACCACGCAGTAGACCGAGTCGTTCTCGTGCTGGGCCCGGGACCAGTGCACCAGCGCCCCCAGCAGGTTGCCGAGGTGGACGTCGCCGGTGGGCTGGATGCCGGAGAAGATGCGGGCCATGGGGGCCGAGGATACGCAGCGGCCGGCGGCCGGCCCGCACCCGATTTCCCATGCACGGAGCGCCGTGCCGCGGCCTCTAGAGTCGGAGGATCGTGCTCCCCACCTCGACCGACGCCCCGGCCGGCGACGCCGCCACCACCGCCTCGGGCTCGTACGAGGTCCACACGCCCGTCTACGAGGGCCCGTTCGACCTGCTGCTGCACCTGATCCTGCGCGACCAGGTCGACCTCTACGAGATCACCCTCACCGAGATCGTCGACGCCTACCTGTTCGAGCTCGAGCGCATGGACACGCTCGACCTCGAGATCGCCACCGAGTTCCTCCTCATCGCCGCCACCCTGGTCGAGCTCAAGTCCCGGCGCCTGCTGCCCGGCGACGACGACCTCGACCTCGACGACGAGCTGGCCCTCTGGGAGGAGCGCGACCTGCTCCTCGCCCGGCTCCTGGAGTGCAAGACCTTCAAGGACGCCTCGGTCGTGCTCGCCCGCCTGGCCAGCGAAGCGGGTCGCTCCTACCCCCGCACCGCGGGCATGGAGGAGCGCTTCCTCTCGGTGGCGCCCGACCTGCTCGCCGGCGTCACCGCCGAGGCGCTGCGCGACGCCTGCCTCCGGGCGCTCACCCCCAAGCCCCAGCCGCGCATCGACCTCACCCACGTGGCGCCCATCCGCATGAGCGTGGCCGAGGCGGTCGAGGAGCTGATGGAGGAGCTGCCCCGCATGGGCACCATCTCGTTCCGCTCGCTCACCCAGTCGTTCGTGGAGCGCCTCGAGGTGGTGCTGCGCTTCCTCGCCATCCTCGAGATGTTCAAGCAGGGCTGGGTCGAGCTCGACCAGGTCGAGAGCTTCGGCGACATCCGCATCAGCTGGATCGGCGCCGTGGGCGAGGATGAGCCCGGCGGGGTGACGGCGCGGCTCGCCGCCATCGACGACTACGAGGGCTGAGCGGTGGCGAGTGAGGCGGCGCGCGCCGTCGAGGCCATCCTCATGGTCGCCGACCGCCCGGTCGAGCCCCACCTGCTGGCCCAGCTGCTCGAGGTGTCGCCCGACCGCGTGGACGAGCTGTGCGCCGAGCTGGTGGCCTCCTACGAGGCCGAGGAGCGCGGCTTCACCCTCGTGAAGGTGGCGGGCGGCTACCGCTTCCAGAGCCACCCCGACCTGGCCGCCTACGTCGAGCGCTTCGTGCTCGAGGGCCAGTCCTCCCGCCTGTCGGCGGCGGCGCTCGAGACCCTCGCCATCGTCGCCTACAAGCAGCCCATCTCCCGGGCCCAGGTCTCGGCCATTCGCGGCGTGGACGTCGACGGCGTGATGCGCACGCTGCAGCAGCGCGGGTACATCGACGAGACCGCCCGTGACGCCGGCCCCGGCCAGGCGATCCTGTTCGGCACCACCGAGCTCTTCCTCGAGAAGCTGGGCCTCGACACCCTCGACGACCTGCCCACCCTGGGCGACTTCGTGCCCGACGCCCGGGTTGTGGAGGCGCTGGAGGCGGGCCTGCGCCCCGATCCGCTGCCCGAGGTCGCCGCGCTGTCCGACGAATCGCCCGCCGAGCCGCCCGCCGACCCGTCCGACGGCCCGTCCGTCGCCCCGCCCGCCGACCCGCCTGCCGCCCCGCCCGCCGACCCCGGGGTGGTCCCCGGTGACGGCGACTGAGCCCGGCCCGCCCCGCGAGCGCCTGCAGAAGGCGCTGGCCCGCGCCGGGCTGGGCAGCCGGCGCGCCTGCGAGGAGCTGATCGCCGACGAGCGGGTCACGATCAACGGCCAGGTGGCGTTCCTCGGTGACCGGGTCGACCCGGAGGCCGACGAGGTCGCGGTCGACGGGGTGGTGGTCGGCGTGCGCCCCGGCCTCGTCCACTACCTGCTGAACAAGCCCGCCGGCGTCGTCACCACCGCCGACGACCCCCAGGGCCGCCCCACCGTGGTCGGCCTCGTCCCCGCCGAGCCGCGGGTGCACCCGGTCGGCCGCCTCGACCTCGACACCGAAGGTCTGCTGATCCTCACCAACGAGGGCGAGCTGACCCACCGCCTGACCCACCCGTCGTTCGGGGTGGACAAGGAGTACCTGGCCGAGGTCGAGGGCACGCCGAGCCGTGGCGCGCTGCGGCGCCTGCGCGAAGGCGTCGAGCTCGACGACGGCCTCACCGCCCCCGCCCGGGTGTCGCTGCTCGGCGACCACCTCCTGCGCCTCACCATCCACGAGGGCCGCAACCGCCAGGTGCGGCGCATGTGCGAGGCCGTGGGCCACCCGGTGGTGCGCCTGGTGCGCACCCGCATCGGGCCGCTCACCGACCGCACCCTGGCGCCGGGGGAGTGGCGCCACCTCACCGGCGAGGAGGTCCACGAGCTGCGGCTGGCCGCGTTCTCGCCCGACGAGGACGAGGACGACGGCGGCGACCGGGCGTCCCGTCGCTCGGGCCCCCGCCGGTAGGCTGGTCCGCCGTGTCTCCCGTGCGAGCCCTCCGTGGCGCCACCACCATCGACGAGGACACCCGGGAGCACCTCCACGACCGGGTGATCGCCCTGCTCGAGGCCATGTTCGAGCGCAACGCGATCGATCACGACCAGCTCGTCTCGGTGATCTTCACCGCGACCGCGGACATCCACTCGGCCTTCCCGGCCGAGGCCGCCCGCAAGTTCGGCCTCGGCGACGTGCCGTTGCTCTGTGCGCAGGAGCTCAGCATCGACGGCGGCACCCCCTGGTGCGTCCGCGTCCTCATGCACCTCGAGAGCGACACGCCGCGGTCCGAGCTCCACCACGTGTACCTCGAGGGGGCGCGCGGCCTCCGCGACGACCTCCCCGACTGATCTGCGATGGCCGGTCGCGCCGCACTCGTCGGCACGGGCCTCATCGGGGGCTCCATCGGGATGGCGCTGCGTCGCCAGGGCTGGCACGTGAGCGGTCTCGACCTCGACCGGGAGCGGGCCGAGCGGGCCCTCGAGCTCGGCGCGCTCGACGCGATCGGCCGTGACCCCCAGGCCGACATCACCTTCGTGGCCACGCCGGTCGGCGCCGTGGCCGAGCTGGCCCGGGTGGTGCTGGCCGACGGCAACGGCGTGGTCACCGACGTCGGCAGCGTCAAGGGGCCGATCGTGCGGGCCCTCGACGACCCCCGCTTCGTGGGCGGCCACCCGATGGCCGGCTCCGAGCAGGAGGGCGTCGACGGCGCCCGGCCCGACCTCTTCGAGGGCGCGGTGTGGGTGCTCACGCCCGACGACCGCACCGACGAGACCGCCTACACGACCGTGCGGTCGACCGTGTCGGCGTTCGGGGCCGAGGTCGTGGCCATCCCGCCCGACCGCCACGACGCCCTCGTCGCCATCGTCTCGCACGTCCCCCACCTGACCGCGGCCACGCTCATGGCCCTCGCTGACGAGCGCTCGGCCGACCACCGGGCCCTGCTGCGCCTCGCCGCCGGCGGCTTCCGGGACATGACCCGGGTCGCGGCGGGCCACCCCGGCATCTGGCCCGACATCTGCGCCGAGAACCGCGACGCCATCGTCGACACCCTCGACCGCCTCATCGGCGAGCTCGGCGCCATGCGCGACATCGTGGCGGGCGGCGACCGCGAGGCGCTGCTGGAGCGGCTGCGCACCGCCCGCTCGGCCCGGGCCAACCTGCCCGTGCGGTTCTCCCGGCCGGACCAGCTCACCGAGCTGCGCATCCCGGTGCCCGACCGCCCGGGGGCGCTCGCCGAGGTGACGACCCTCGCCACCGAGCTCGACATCAACATCGCCGACCTCGAGCTGGCCCACTCCGCCGAGGGTGACAAGGGCGTCATGCTGCTGCTGGTCGAGTCGGCCGAGGCACCCCGCCTGGCCGAGGCCCTCCAGCGCCGCAAGTACGTCGTCGCCCTGCGTCCGCTGGAAGAGGCGTGAGCACGCTGGCGGTGGCGGGGCCCGTCCCCGTGCGGGGCCGGGTGCGCGTGCCGGGCGACAAGTCGATCTCGCACCGGGCGCTGCTGCTGGCCGCGCTGGCCGACGGCACCTCCACCGTCACCGGCCTCTCCTCGGGCGAGGACGTGGCCCACACCCGCGACGCCATCGCCGCGCTGGGGGCCGAGGTCGTGGTCGGCGCCGACGGGGCGGTGCGGGTCACGGGCGGCACGCTGCGCGCCCCCGAGGCCGTGGTCGACGTCGGCAACTCGGGCACGGGCCTGCGCCTGCTCATGGGCGTGTGCGCGGCGCTGGACGGCGCCACCCGCTTCGACGGGGACGACTCGATCCGCCGGCGGCCCATGGACCGCGTGGCGGTGCCGCTGCGCCGGATGGGGGCGACCATCGAGGGCACTGGCGACCGCTGCACGGCCCCCCTCACGGTGCACGGCGGCGCGGTGACCGCGATCGACTACGAGCTGCCGGTGGCCAGCGCCCAGGTGAAGGGCGCGGTGCTGCTCGCGGGCCTCGCCGCCGACGGGGAGACCGTGGTGCGCGAGCGGCTCGAGACCCGCGCCCACACCGAGGAGCTGCTCGCGGCGTTCGGCGCCGACGTCCGGGTGGAGCGGGGCGGGGACGCCACGTCCTCGGTGCACCTGCGGCCGGGACCGCTGACCGCCGCCGACGTGGCCGTGCCGGGCGACCCCAGCCAGGCGGCGTTCTGGGTCGTCGCCGCCTGCCTGGTGCCGGGCAGCGACGTCACGGTCGAGGGCGTGTACGTGGGCCCCGCCCGCAACGGCTTCCTCGACGTGCTCGCCCGCATGGGCGCCGACCTCGAGGTCGACGAGGCCACCGGCGACGTGCGGGCCCGGTACGCCGAGCTGCGGGGCACCGAGGTCGCGCCCGAGGAGATCCCCGGCCTCGTCGACGAGGTGCCCATCCTGGCGGTGGCCGCCGCCGTGGCCGAGGGGCCGACCCGGTTCCTCGGTGCAGGGGAGCTGCGGGTCAAGGAGTCGGACCGCCTGGCCACCGTGGCCTCGGAGCTCGGCGCCCTCGGGGCGCGGGTCGAGGCGCTGCCCGACGAGCTCGTGGTCGCCGGGGGCGGCCGCCTGCAGCCGGGGCGGGTCACGTCCCACGGCGACCACCGCATCGCCATGGCCGGGGCCATCGCCGCCCTGGCGGCCGAGGGCGAGACCGAGGTCGAGGGCTGGGAGGTCGTGGCCACCAGCTACCCGGGGTTCGAGCAGGACCTCGAAACGCTGACAAGATCGTGACCGTCGCGGTGGCGGCAAGGGGAGGGAGGCACACGTGCAGGTGATCGCCATCGACGGGCCCGCCGGGTCGGGCAAGTCCACGGTCGGACGCGCCCTGGCCGAGCGCCTCGGCCTGACCTACCTGGACACCGGCGCGATGTACCGGGGGGTGGCCTTCGCCGCGCTGCGCCGGGGCATTGACCCGGCCGACGCCGAGCCCGTGGCCCACCTCATGGAGCACCTCGAGATGGAGGTGGGCGACCGCACCCTGGTGGTCGACGGCGTCGACGCCAGCATCGAGATCCGCGGGCCCGAGGTCACCCGCGCCGTGAGCGTCGTGGCCGCCAACCCGGCCGTGCGGGCCGAGCTGCGCAGCCGCCAGCGGGAGTGGGCCGAGCGCCACGGCGGCGGCGTCATCGAGGGGCGTGACATCGGCACCGTGGTGTTCCCCGACGCCCGCCTCAAGGTGTACCTGACCGCCTCGCCGGAGGTGCGGGCGGCCCGGCGCTCGAAGGAGGTCGCCGACCTCGACTACGAGACCGTGGCCCGCGACATCGCCCGCCGCGACGCCCTCGACCAGGGACGCGAGGACAGCCCGCTCGCCGAGGCCGCCGACGCGGTGCTGGTCGACACCAGCGACAAGGGCATCGACGAGATCGTGGACGAGCTGCTCGGCCTGCTGGCCGAGGCCGGCGGCGAGGTCCCGTCGTGAGCGACGAGCGCGCGGCGGCCGAGACCGGCGGGCCGGACGCGTCAGCGGCGTCGGAGGCGTCGGAGGCGGCCGCCGCCACGGAGGCGGCCGCGGAGGCCGCCCGCAGCGAGAAGTACGGCGCCCACCGCCACAGCGCCCCCCCGACCCGTGCGGCACTGGCGATGTATGCGTTCGTGCGGGCGGTGCTGGCCGGGTTCTCCTACCTGTTCTGGCGCCTCGAGGTCCACGGCCGCGAGAACGTGCCGACCTCGGGCTCGTTCATCCTCGCCCCCATCCACCGGTCGAACATCGACACCGTCGTGGTCTGCACCTGCACCCGCCGGCGCATGCGCTACATGGGCAAGGACACCATGTGGAAGTACCGCGTGTCGGCCTGGTTCTTCTCGTCCATGGGGGGCTACCCCGTCCGGCGCGACGTCGCCGACCGCGAGGCGATGCGCCTCTCGCTCGAGATCGCCTCGGGCACCGAGCCCATCGTGATGTTCCCCGAGGGCACCCGGCGCACCGGCCCGGTGCTCCTGCCCGACGAGATGCACGACGGCCCCGCCTACGTGGCGTGCAAGGCCGGCATCCCCATCGTGCCGGTCGGCATCGGCGGCTCGGAGGACGCGATGCCGAAGGGCGCGAAGGGCATCCGCCCGGTGAAGCTGGCCATCGACATCGGCGCCCCCATCTACCCGCCGGCGTCCACCACCGGCCGGGTGTCCCGCAAGGCCGTGCGCGACCTCACCGAGGAGCTGCGCGAGCAGATCCAGGAGCTGTTCGACCGCTCCCAGGAGCGGGTGGGCAAGCCCAACCGGCGTCCCTAGGCTGCGGGTATGGGGGAGCGCCCCGACGAGGAGACGCCCGAGCACGCCACCCGCGACCGCTGGCGCGAGGCGGCCATCGAGGCCGAGTACGCGACTGGTGCCCGCGAGGAGACCGAGCAGAAGGCCCGGGCCCACATCGCGATACGGCTCGTCCGCATGACCGCCGGGTCGCTCCTGCTGCTCGCCGGCCTGGCCATGCTGGCCCTGCCGGGCCCGGGCTGGCTCACCGTCGCCCTGGGCCTCGGCCTGCTCGCGCAGGACGTGCCGTGGGCCGAGCGCACCCTCGAGCGGGTGCGCCGGCGCCTCCCCGCCGAGGAGGACGGCCGGGTCAGCCGCCCCCTCGTCTGGGGCTCGCTGGGCGCAGCGGTGGCCGCCACCGGCGCCAGCCTCTGGTTCGCCTTCCTCGCCTGATCGCGACGCGCCGGGGCGACGCGCTCACGGGCGCCGCCTAGAACAGCTTGGCCTGGGCGAACACCTCGCGGACCATGGGCTCGAAGTGCTCGAGGGGCTCGGTCTCGCCGTTCGGGTCGAAGGCGACCTGGTCCCACTCGTCGGCGAAGCGCTCGGCCAGCGTGAAGGTCTCGGGGCTGAGGCTGTCGCGGTGCTTCTCGCGGGCGTCGGGGTCGCCGCCGAAGTGGTGGTAGTAGTGCCGGCCCTGGAAGTCCTGGTGGACCCGGATCATGTCGTAGACCTCGGTGCGCACGTAGGGCTTGAGGATGGCGGCGGCGATCTCCGGGTGGTTCGGGACGCTGATGGCCTTGCCGATGTCGTGGCACAGCGAGGCCACGATGACCTCCTGGTCGGCCCCGGCCTGCTCGGCGAGGGTGGCGGTCTGGAGCCCGTGGGTCAGCTGGTCGGTGGCGAACCCGTCGGTGATGTCGGCGAGCGAGCGCAGCAGCCCGAGCACCGTCTCGGCGACCCGGACCTGGTTCTTGGACGTCTCGGCGCCGATCGCCGCCCACTCCTCGGCGGTCGACTCGTCCATGCGGGTGAAGGTGGCAGCCATGAGGTCCATCGTCCCACAGCACTCCTGCACGCTGCGCCCCGCAGCGTGCTCCGATCCGGCTCAGCCGACGGTCAGGAGGATGCCGAAGAAGACCGCGGCGATGGCGCTGAGGCCGCTGAGCGCGCCCCAGAAGGCGAGCGCCCCCTTGCTCTTGGCGCCGATGTGGGCGGCGGCGCTGATGCCCGACGCCGCCACCACGACGAGCTTCAGGAACAGGGTGATCTGGTACTCGATGCTGGTGTCGGCCACGTCGACCTCGACCACGTTCCACACGCCCGTGAGCACGAGCACGGCGAACGCCGGCCAGGCGATGCGGTTGAAGCGCCGGGCCACCGCCCTGGGGGCGTCCTCGCCCAGGGACCGCAGGGTGGGCACGAGGCCGGCGAGGGTGAGTTGGCCGCCGACCCACACGGTGGCGGCGACCACGTGGAGGAAGAGCCGGATCGAGGTGGCGGTGACGGGCAGCACGCCCGCCAGGATGGCCGCTGGGACCGCTCAGCGCGAAGTGGGCAGGGCGGCCAGCACGTCGCTGGCCTTGGTCTGGCGGTCGTTGAGGCCGGGTCGGTCGGCCACGGGGCCACCGAGGGTGAGGGTGGCGACGAGGTCGACCGCGTCGATGAGGTCGCGCAGGCTGCGCGGTGGCGGGAAGTACTCGTCCTCGTCGGTGTAGCGCACCTCCTCCACGCCCTCGACGGGCGCGAGGTGGGCGATGATGGCCTCGACCAGCTCCTCGGGGGCGGAGGCGCCGGCGGTGACGCCGACCGTGCCGGTGAGGTCGTCGGGCACCTCGTCCACGCCGTTGACCCGCAGGACCCGGGGGCAGCCGGCGTCGCGGGCGAGCTTCTCGAGGGCCCGGGTGTTGGACGAGTTGGCCGACCCGATCACGATGGTCGTGTCGCACCGGTCGGCGATCTGGCCGAGGGCGGACTGGCGGTTGGTGGTGGCGAAGCAGAGGTCGCTGCGGCCTGGCATCCAGGTCTCGGGGAAGCGGGACCGGGTGGCCTCCTTCACGCCGTCCCAGTCCCGGTGGCTGAGGGTGGTCTGGGCCAGCAGGGCGACGGGCTGGTCGAAGTCGGGGAGGGCGGCGACCTGCTCCTCGGTCTCCACCAGGTGGATCGCGTCGGGGGCGACGGCCATGGTGCCGACCGCCTCCTCGTGGCCCTCATGGCCGACGTAGACGATCTGGTAGCCCTTGCCGGCGCGGACCTTGACCTCGTGGTGGACCTTGGTGACCAGGGGGCACACCGCGTCGACCACGTAGCCGCCGTTGTCCCGGGCGGCCTGCACGACCTCGGGGGCCGAGCCGTGGGCGCTCAGCATCAGCGGGGCGCCCGGCGGGACCTCGGTGACGTCGTCCACGAACACGACGCCCATGTCCTCGAAGCGGCTGACGACCTTCTGGTTGTGGACGATCTCGTGGTAGCAGTAGACCGGCGGCTCGAAGGCCCGGACCATCCACGCGAGGGCCTTGATCGCCATCTCCACGCCGGCGCAGAAGCCCCGGGGGGCGCACAGGAGGACCCGGTCGACGGCCATGGCCTCAGCGTAGGGCCGAGGCCCGGAGGTGCGGGCCGACCGCCGGGGCGGCGGGTCCACGCCCCTAGGCTGGAGTGATGTCGGGAGCTCGGGTGCAGGCCGTCGCGCCCGGATCGCCGGCCGAGGCCGCCGGACTGCTGCCCGGCGACGAGATCGTCGCCCTCAACGGCGAGGCCCCGCGCGACGTCATCCGCTACCGGGTGCTGACCGACGAGGCCGAGGTCCACCTCGAGGTGCTGCGGGGCGGGCTCACCCTCGAGCTCGAGGTGACCAAGGAGGAGGGCCGGCCCCTCGGCGCCGAGGTCAGCTCGGCGCTGTTCGACCAGGTGCGCACCTGCGACAACCACTGCGAGTTCTGCTTCATCTACCAGCTGCCGCCCGGGCTGCGGACGAGCCTCTACCTGAAGGACGACGACTACCGGCTCTCGTTCCTCTACGGGAACTTCACGACCCTCACCCGCTTCACCGAGGCCGACCTCGAGCGGGTCGTCACCGAGGGCCTGTCGCCGCTCCACGTGAGCATCCACGCCACCGACCCCGAGGTGCGGGTCGACCTGCTCCGCAACCGGCGGGGCGCGACGAGCCTGCGCTGGCTGCGGGCCCTGCTCGACCACGGTGTCACCGTGCACGGCCAGGTCGTCGTGCTGCCGGGCGTGAACGACGGTGCCGTGCTCGACGACACCCTCGCCGGCGTGCTCGACCGCTACCCCGAACTGGCCACGCTCTGCGTGGTGCCCCTGGGCATCAGCCGCTTCGCCCCCGAAGGTCGCATGCGCCCGCACACCGTGGCCGAGGCCGCCGCGGTGGTCGACACCGTCCACGACTGGCAGGACGTCTACCGCACGGTGCTCGGCCGGCGCCTCGTGTTCGCCGCCGACGAGTACTACCTGCTGGCGGGCCGGCCCTTCCCCGAGGCCGACGCCTACGAGGGCTTCCCGATGCACGAGGACGGCGTGGGCATGGCCCGCACTTTCGAGCTCGAGTTCCGCGGCCTGGTCGAGGAGGCCACCGGCCCGCAGGCGGGGTTCTTCGCCGAGGTCGACGGCGCCCCCGCCGAGGGCTACCGGGCGCCCCGCACGGCCCCGGGCGGCGCAGCGCCCTCGTCGAGCGGGCTGACCATCGGCCCCCGCCGCGACGCCCCCGTGGGCATCCTGACCGGGCCGCTCGGCGCGGCCGTGCTCGAGCCGCTCGTCGCCGGCCTCGGCCGCGACGACGTGCGCGTCATCCCCGTCGCCAACGAGTACTTCGGGGGCAACGTCGGCGTCACGGGCCTGCTCGTGGGCGCCGACCTGCAGCGGGTGCTGGCGGCCGAGCCCGCCGGCCACCGCTACCTGCTGCCCGACGTCTGCCTGACCCGGGGCCTCTTCCTCGACGGCACCACCCCGGCCGACCTCCCCCTCCCGGTCGAGGTCGTCCCCACCGACGGGCTCGCGCTGCGGGCCGCACTGGAGCGTTGAACGTGTCCCTTCCGGTCGTGGCGGTCGTGGGCCGTCCCAACGTGGGCAAGTCGACCTTGCTCAACCGCATCGTGGGCCGCCGCGAGGCGATCGTCGAGGAGAAGCCCGGCGTCACCCGGGACCGCAAGGAGGTCGTGGCCGAGTGGCGGGGCCGCGCCTTCACCCTCGTCGACACCGGCGGGTGGCTCCCGGGCGGTACCGACCTCGACGCCAAGGTGAGCCGCCAGAGCGAGCGGGCGATCGAGGACGCCGACGCCATCCTCTTCGTGGTCGACGCCGCCCTCGGCATCGTCGAGGAGGACGCCCGCGTCGCCGAGCTGCTGCGCCGCTCGAAGGCGCCGGTGCTGGTGGTGGCCAACAAGGTCGACGACGGCGGCCGCGAACCGGGCATCTGGGAGTTCGTCCGCCTCGGCGTGGGCGACCCGTACCCCGTGAGCGCGCTGCACGGTCGCGGCACCGGCGACCTGCTCGACGCCCTCGTCGACGTCCTCCCTCCCGCCGAGGATGAGCCCGCGGAGGTCTCCCCGGTGCTGGGGGAGGACGGCAGCCCCCGCGTCTTCGGCGTGGCCATCGTGGGGCGTCCCAACGTGGGCAAGTCCACGCTGTTCAACCGCCTCATCGGCGAGGACCGCGCCGTCGTGCACGACATGCCGGGCACGACGCGCGACTCGATCGACACCATCGTCGACACCGGCGACGGCCCGGTGCGCTTCATCGACACCGCCGGCATGCGCCGCAAGAGCCGCATCGACGAGGGCACCGAGTACTTCTCCATGGTGCGGGCGCTGCAGTCGGTCGACACCGCCGACGTGGCCCTGCTCGTCATCGACGCCACCGAGGGCGTGACCCACCAGGACCAGCGGCTGGCCGAGCGGGTCGACGCCGCCGGCTGCCCGGTCGTGGTGCTGCTCAACAAGTGGGAGACCCTCGACGCCGAGCAGCGGGCCCAGATCTCCGCCCAGATGGAGCGCCGGCTGCACTTCCTCGGCGAGGCGACGGTCCTCAAGATCTCGGCCCTCAGCGGCAAGGGCGTGCACAAGCTGCTGCCCGCGCTGTCGGAGGCCATCGAGGACTACCACCGCCGCATCCCCACCCGGCAGGTGAACAACGCCATCCGGGCCGCGCAGGCGGCCCAGCCCGCCCCGCACGGCGGCCGGGTGCTCTACGCCACCCAGGGTGCGGTGGACCCGCCCACCTTCACCCTCTTCGCCAACAAGGCCCTGCCGCCGACCTACCTGCGCTACCTCGAGCGCAGCCTGCGCGAGGCGTTCGACATGGGCGCCACGCCGATCAAGCTGCGGGTGCGGAAGCGCTCCGAGTGACGCCCGCCCCGGCCGCTCTCCGCGGCCGGCGGCCCGGCGGCCCGGCGACGGTCGACGCGGAGCTGTAACCGCTTCTTCATTCGCCCGGGAAAGGCCCAGGGCTACGCTCGTCTTCTTCATGACGACCACGCTGCTGGCGGTTGCCGCCCTCGGTTGTCTCGTCGCCGCCCTCGTGTGGGGGCGCTCGGCCCGGCACCGCCACAAGGTCTGGCGGCGGGTCGTCGCCACCTCCGGCGACGCCGACGCCACCACCATCGCGCTGGGCGACTACCGCAAGGACCTGCACACCACGGTCCTGTACCTGCTGCTCGCGATCGCCTGCGGCGCCACCGCGGCGCAGCCGCCGCAGCGGGTGCTGCCCGTGGTGCTGTTCAGTGCGGTGCTCGTCACGGTCGTGTTCACCTTCGCCTTCGGCCGCAACTTCGTGCGCGACGCCCGGCTGGTGCAGAGCCGCAGCGAGCTCGAGCGGCGGGCCCAGGAGGTCCTCAGTCAGGAGGAGCTGGCCCCCCGCCGCTGGGCGGCCCGGCTCGCGCCCGACGACCTCCCCGACGTGGCCGGCTTCGAGCTCGGCCGTGTGTACCAGGCGGGCACGGGGCTCATGGCCGGCGACTTCTACGACGTGTTCCCGGTGGCGCCGACCCGGATCGCCGCGGTGATCGGCGACGTGACCGGCCACGGCATCGAGCCGTCGATCACCGCCTTCCAGGCCAAGTACCTGCTGCGGGTGTTCCTCCGGCAGTTCCGCGATCCGGCCCAGGCCCTCGAGGAGCTCAACGCCCAGATGTCGGCCATGGACCGCCCCGAGGAGTTCATCTCGGCGTGCGTGCTGGTCTTCGACACCGAGGCGGGCACGCTGCGCTTCGCCTCGGCCGGGCACCCGGCGGCGTGGCTCTGGCACGACCGCGAGGTGCGGCCGCTGCGCTCGACGGGGCCCCTGCTGATGCTCGACCCCGCCGGCACGTACCACTCCCGGGAGATCCCGCTCGACCCGGGCGACCTCTGCCTGCTCTACACCGACGGCCTCGCCGAGGCGCGCGACGGCGACACGCTGTTCGGCGAGGACCGCATCGCCAACACGCTGCGCCGCGACCCGGGCGTGGCCCCCGACGTGCTGTGCAAGTCGCTGCTGGAGGCCGCCCGGGACTTCTCGAGCGGGCCGCTGACCGACGACGTCGCCATCCTCGCCATCCGCCGGGCGTAGCGGGGCGCCTCACCGTGGCCACCCACCGCGAGGAAGTAGCGGCGGGGCGGGCGCAGCGACCACCATTCCCCTCGTGAGCGAGCCCGGGTACGACGCCGACGACCACCGGGCGCTGCTGGCGTCGGCCACCGAGCGGGCCCTCGCGGGCAACGTGGCCAAGGTGGGGGACAAGCTCGCCCGCCAGAACAAGCTCTTCGTCCGCGACCGCCTGGCGATC
Source organism: Acidimicrobiales bacterium (assembly GCA_041908445.1). Lineage (GTDB taxonomy): Bacteria > Actinomycetota > Acidimicrobiia > Acidimicrobiales > DATDAH01 > JAEUJM01. The sequence continues at coordinate 23,374 of JAYRFK010000012.1, forward strand.
CTGCTCGACGAGGGCACGTTCGTGGAGGACGCCCTCCTCGCCAACACGTCGGCGGCGGACCTGCCCGCCGACGGCGTGGTCACGGGCACCGGCGAGATCGACGGGCGCACGGTCGTGGTGGTCGCGAACGACCCGACGGTCAAGGCGGGCTCCTGGGGTGCCCGCACCGTCGAGAAGATGGTCCGGGCCACCGAGCTCGCGCTGCAGTACGAGCTGCCCATCTTCTGGCTGATCGACTCCGCCGGCGCCCGCATCACGGACCAGGTCGAGCTCTTCCCCGGCCGTCGCGGCGCCGGCCGCATCTTCTACAACCAGGTGAAGCTCTCGGGCCGGGTCCCGCAGATCTGCTGCCTGTTCGGGCCCTCGGCCGCCGGCGGCGCCTACATCCCGTCGTTCTGCGACATCATCGTCATGGTCGAGGGCAACGCCTCGATGTACCTGGGCTCGCCCCGCATGGCCGAGATGGTCATCGGCGAGCACACGACCCTCGAGGAGATGGGCGGCGCCCGCATGCACGCCACCGTCTCCGGCTGCGGCGACAACCTGGCGGTCGACGACGCCGACGCGCTCGAGCAGGCCAAGGCCTGGTTCTCGTACTTCCCCGACCGCTGGCGGGACGAGCCGCCCGTGTACCAGGCGGTCCCGCCCGCCCGGGAGCTCACCACCGACCTCGTCCCCGACGAGGAGCGCCGGGCCTACGACATGCACGACGTGATCGACGCCCTGGTCGACGAGGAGAGCTTCTTCGAGATCAAGCCGCTGTTCGCCCCCGAGTTGATCTGCGGCCTCGGCCTCCTCGACGGCAGGCCCGTCGGCGTCGTGGCCAACAACCCGCTGCAGAAGGGCGGCGTGCTGTTCGTCGACTCGGCGGACAAGGCGGCCCGGTTCGTGTGGTGCTGCGACGCCTTCAACATCCCGCTGCTGTTCCTGTCCGACGTGCCCGGCTTCATGGTGGGCACCGACGTCGAGCGCCAGGGGATCATCCGCCACGGGGCGAAGATGGTGACGGCCATCTCCGAGGCGACCGTTCCCAAGGTGTCGGTGATCGTGCGCAAGTCCTACGGCGCCGGCCTCTACGCCATGTCCGGCCCGGCCTTCGAGCCGGAGGCCACCATCGCCCTGCCCACGGCCAAGATCGCGGTGATGGGCCCGGAGGCGGCCGTGAACGCCGTCTACGCCAACAAGATCGCCGAGATCGAGGACCCCGACGAGCGGGAGGCCTTCGTGGCCCGGGAGCGGGCGCTCTACGAGGCCGACGTCGACATCTTCCGCCTCGCGTCCGAGCTCGTGGTCGACGCCGTGGTGGACTTCGGCGACCTGCGGGGCGAGATCGTGCGCCGGTTGGACCGCGCCCGCACCAAGGATCGACACTTCAGCGACCGACGCCACGGCGTCCCCCCGGTCTGAGAGGCTCGCCCCGTGCCGTTCTGCGAGGACTGCGACAAGTACTACACCCCGACCTCGTTGTCGGCGGGGGGCACCTGCCCCACGTGCGGGCGCACCCTCTACGACACCGGCGACGAGCGCGACAGCAAGGCCCACCTGCCCTGGCACTTCAAGCTGCTGCTGGTGGTCTTCGTCATCTACCTGGGCTGGCGCCTCGTCCAGGGCGTCGGCTGGCTCGCCCACCACATCTGACCTGCCGGCGCCCACTCGGACGACCGTTGGCTCCAGCGGCTCCAAGTGCTACAAGTGACACATGAAGCGCATCGGCATCCGCGAGCTGCGCCAGCGGGCCAGCGACTACATCCGCCTCGCCGAGCGCGGCGAGTCGATCGAGATCACCGATCGAGGGCGACCCGTGGCCATGCTCGTGCCGGTGCCGACCGGCTCGACCCGAGCACGTCTCATCGCCCAAGGGCGACTCAAGGTCGGCGGTGGCGATCCGCTCCGGGTCCCACCGCTCCCCGCGGCGCCCCCCGGCGAGCCGACCCTGAGCGAGGTCCTCGAGGAACTGCGTCGCGATGAGCGGTGAGCTGTCCCTGTACCTCGATTCCTCCGCGCTGGTGAAGTTGGTCCAGGAAGAGGCCGAGACCGAGGCACTGAGACGGTTCCTCGCTCGTGCGTCGGCTCAGTACTCGTCCGTGCTGGCCCGCGCCGAGGTGCCGAGGGCCGCTCGACGCAGCGATCTGCGCGCACCCGCACGCGCCCACCTCCTGCTCGACGAGGTGGATCTCGTGGAGATCGACGAGGAGCTCCTCACCGACGCGGCCAAGGTCGGCGACGCGAGCCTGCGGACCCTCGACGCGATCCACCTCGCCACGGCCCTCGCCCTCGGTGACGAGCTCGACGCCGTCGTCACCTACGACACCCGCCTGGCCGAAGCCGCGGAGGCCGAAGGCCTCCGTGTCGAGTCTCCGCGCTGACTCCCGCTAGAGTCATCCCCTCACCAGAACGGGCTGTGGCGCAGCTTGGTTAGCGCGTCGGTCTGGGGGACCGAAGGTCCCGGGTTCAAATCCCGGCAGCCCGACCACCGCAACGCAGGGGCCAGTGATGGCCCCTGCGGCGCGTCCGGGGACGTGCGACGATGACGCCGTGAACGTCGGGGCGCCCGAGCTGATGATCATCCTGTTCGTGCTGCTCGTCGTCGTCGTGCCGCTCGTGCTGGTCCTCTGGTTCGCCACCCGGGCGACGCGGCGGCCGCTCGGGCCCGCCGCGGTGATGGCCGTGCCGGGGACGGCGACCGTGGTCGGGCCCCGCCCGCTCAGCGCCGCCGGGCGGTGGTACGCCGACCCGACCGGGCGCTTCGCCCAACGTTGGTGGGACGGCGGGCGCTGGACCGCCGACGTGGTCCTCGCCAACGGCCAGCAGAGCGCCGACCCGGCGTCGCTGCCCGACCCGCCCCCGCCGCCCCCCGCCTGACGGTCGCACCGGGGGAGTGGCGCCGCCGCCGTAGCCTGGCCCCGTGCGCGTGACCCTGCTGCTCGCCGACGCCGCCCAGGCGATCGACAACAAGCTGTACATCCTCGGCGGCGGTTGGTCCGTGACCGGGCCCGGGCCGACGAACTTCGCGATCGCGCTCAAGATCGAGGTGCCGTGGAACGAGACGAACCGGCGTCACCAGTGGCGCATGGAGCTCCTCGACGCCGACGGCCGCCAGGTCCTGCTCGCCGGGCCGAGCGGCGCCCAGCCCCTGGTGGTGGCGGGGGACTTCGAGGTCGGCCGCCCGGCCGGCACCCCCGACGGCACCCCGATCGACCTGGCCCTGGCGGTGAACCTCGGGGCGGTCCCGTTCCCGGCCGGTCAGCGCCTGGTGTGGCAGCTCTGGATCGACGAGGAGACGACCACCGAGTGGCAGGTCGCCTTCACCACCCGACCGAACCCGCCCGCCTGAGCCTCACCCGTCGACCGGGAGACCGGTCACCGACTCGCCGTCCGAGTTGGCCACCCACACGATCGTGTCCGTCGCGGCGAGGCCCTGGGGCGCGTTCCCGACCTCGACGGTGCCGACGACCTGGTTCGTGCCCGCGTCCACCTGGGTGACGACGTCCTCCTCGAAGCTGGACACCCAGACGCGGCCGCCGGCGATCGTCACCCCCCGCGGGGCGTTCGGGATGGGCACCGCGGCGAGCACGGTGTTCGTCTCGGGATCGATCCGGTACAGGATCGCCTCGAAGTCGAAGTTGCCGGCGACCCACACCTGGTCCCCGTCGGCGACCACGGCCTTGCCCAGGTCGATGTCCGCGACGGTGGCCACGACCTCGTTGGTGCCGGTGGCGACGCGGACCACGCCCTCGGTCGTCGTGATCCACAGGTCGTCCTCGGTGGCGTCCATGGCGTCGGGGAAGGCGCCGATGTCGATCTGCTCGACGATCTCCTCGGTGCTCGGGTCGATCCGGAGCACGTTGCCCTCCGCCCCACCCGTCCCGACCCAGAGGGCGTCGTCGGTGGCGGCGAGCGAGCGGGGCTTCTTCTGGAGCTCGATGGTCGAGATCACCGTGTCGGTCGCCGGGTCGATGCGGGAGAGCGAGCGTCCGCTCTGGTTGGCCACCCATACGTCGGACCCGGTCACCGCGATCGACTGGGGGAACTCGCCGACCGCGACCTCGGCGGCGACGGACCGGGTCGCCGCGTCGATCCGCAGCGTCTCGTTGATGCCGTTCGTCCACACGGTGTCACCGGTCGCCGTGACGACCGTGCTGGGCCCGCCGGTCGAGATGGTCACCGGCCCGTCCAGCCCGGTCCCGCCGTCGTCCCCCTCGTCGCCGGTCGCCGCCTCGTCGCCGGTCGCCGCCTCGCCAGCGGTGGATCCGTCGTCGCCCGAGAGCTGCAGTGCGGCGACCACGAGCCCCGAGAGCACCACCAGGGCGACGGCGGCGGCCACCCACCACCGGCCGACGGCGCGCCGCCGGCCGCCGGTCTCGGCGCCCCCGTCCCGGGCCTCGGGGTCCAGGGGTGCCCCCGCCGGCCCCGCAGCGACGTCCGGCGGTGGTCGGTGCGGGAGGTGCACGGTCTCCTGATCGCGATCAGGAGGAGCCGCTCCGGCGGGCGGGCGTCCCGCCGCCTCGAGGAGGAGCGGGGTGGCCGGTTGGCCGTTGGACGTCTGGATGTGGCGGAGCGCGGTGCCGAACGCCGCTGCGGTCCGAGGGCGCCGGGCCGGGTCCTTGGCCAGCGCCTGCTCGCGCAAGAGCCCGGCGAGGGCCTCGGGCACGTCCGGGAGCGGAGGAGCGGGGTCCGTCAGGATCCGGCTCATGGTCGCGGCCACGCTCTCGCCGCTGGCGCCCGAGAACGGCGGCCGGCCGAGGAGCAGGGTGACGAGGGTCGACGCCAGCCCGTAGACGTCGGAGCGCTCGTCCGGCGGCTCGCCGCGAAGGATCTCCGGCGGCACGTGCGCGACGGTGAAGCTCGCGCCGCCCGCGGTCGTGCGGGCCGCTCCCTCGATCGCAGCGATCCCGAAGTCACCGAGCTTCACTTCGCCGAAGCGGTCGACGAGCAGGTTCTCGGGCTTCAGGTCGCGGTGGAGGACGCCGACGCCGTGGGCGGTGCCCAGCGCCCCGCACACGGCGACGCCGATCGTCACGACCTCGGGCCACGGCAACGGGCCCGCCTGCCGCACCCGGTCGGCGAGGGAGCCCCCCTCGCACAGCTCCATCGCGATCCAGGGGTGGCCGTCGTCGACGCCCGAGTCGTGGACCGCGACCACGTTGGGGTGCCCCGAGACCGCGCCGATGGCGCGACACTCCCGCTCGAACCGGGCCACGTCCCTCTCGTCGAGCTCCTCGACCTCGAGGACCTTCAGCGCGATGGTGCGATCGAACCGCGCCTGGCGACAGCGGTAGACGCTCGCGAACCCGCCACGGGCGAGCAGCACCAGGTCGGTGTACCCGTCGATGACCGGCGGCGGGCTCATGCGGACCGTCCCGCCGGTGCCTGCATGGCCACCACCGTACGCCGCCACGGTCGCGCGGCGCGGCGGCTCGGGAGCGCGGCGGCCCGGCCGCGTGGCCTGACCCGAGCCCGACGTGAGCCGCGCCGGTGGCGCCGCTAGATTCGCCACTCCCGTGCGAGCTCGAACCCGGATCCTCAGGGCGGTGCTGGTCCTGGTCACGCTCGTGGTGATCTCGTCGGCGTGTGGCAGCGATGCCCCCGCCGAGCGCAGCACCGCGACCGTGCCCCAGGCCGACCCCGCCGCGCCCAACGTCGTGGTGATCATGACCGACGACCAGACCGTCGAGCAGCTGCGGGTGATGACCCGCACCAGGGAGCTGCTGGCGGGGCAGGGCACGAACTTCACGAACTTCGTGACCAGCTTCCCGCTCTGCTGCCCCTCCCGTGCCACGTTCCTCACCGGGCAGTACGCGTTCAACCACGGGGTGGTCGACAACATCGGGCCGGACGGCGGCTACTACCAGCTCGACAACCGCAACACCCTGCCCGTGTGGCTCCAGCGGGCCGGCTACGCCACCGACTTCGTCGGCCACTACCTCTACCGCTACGGCACCCGCGACCGCACCGAGGTGCCGCCGGGCTGGGACCGCTGGTTCAGCACCATCGACCCGAGCACGTTCCGGTACTTCGGCTACACCGTCAACGACGGCGGCACCCTGCACCAGTTCGGCCACGCGCCCGAGGACTACCAGACCGACGTCATGGCCGACCGGGCCGTCGAGGAGATCCACCGCCTGGCGGAGGGCGACCGCCCGTTCTTCTTGAACTTCTGGACCCTGGCCCCCCACGTCGCCGAGCCCGAGCACAGCGACGAGCCCGACCTCGAGGCCGTGCCGGCCCCCCGCCACGCCGGGACCTTCGAGCAGGACTGGTGGACCGCCGACCAGGCGCCCTCGTTCAACGAGGAGGACGTGTCCGACAAGCCGATCTACGTGCAGCTCAACGGCCGGTTCCTGCCGGTCATCGAGATCACCGTCCAGGCCCACCACCAGCGGGCGCTGGAGTCGCTGCTGGCCGTGGACGAGGCGGTCGGCCGCATCGTCGACGCCCTCGACCGGACCGGTGAGCTGGCCAACACGGTGATCATGTTCACCTCGGACAACGGCTACCTCCAGGGCGAGCACCGCTTCCGCGACGCCAAGTCGCTCCCGTACGAGGAGTCGATCCGGGTCCCGTTGATCATCCGAGGCCCCGGGTTCCCCACCGGCGCGACCGCGCCGCAGGTGACGGCCAACATCGACCTCGCGCCGACGATCCTCGACCTCGCCGGCGTCGAGGGCAGCCTCCCGGAGGACGGCGAGTCGCTCCTGCCGATCGTGGCCGACCCCAGCCCGCCGCCCGACGACCGGGCGGTCTACCTCCAGAACGGGCCCCAGGAGCAGGGTGCGGGCATCCCGCACTGGGACGGCGTGCGCGTGCCCGGCTTCACCTACGTCGAGTACGAGCAGGGCGGTCGGGAGCTCTACGACCTCGCCGCCGACCCCTGGCAGCTCGACAACGCCTACGGCGACCCCGCCTACGCCGAGGTCCAACGGGAGCTGGCCCGCCTGCTCGTCGAGCTCCGCGGCTGCTCGGGCGACACCTGTCGGGAACCGCGCTTTTCGCCCTCCGGTTAGCCTCGGGACGATGTGCGGCCGGTTCGTCAGCGCCACCCCGCCCGACCAGATCGCGCAGTACTTCGGGGTCGAGGAGGTCAGCGAGACCGTGCTCGAGCCGAACTACAACGTCGCCCCGACGACCGACGTGTACACCGTGCTCGAGACTCGGGAGGGCGTACGCCGCCTCGAGCCCGTGCACTGGGGCCTCGTGCCCTTCTGGGCCAAGGAGCTCAAGGTGGGCAACCGCATGATCAACGCCCGGGCGGAGACCCTGGCCGAGAAGAACGCCTACAAGCGGGCCTTCGCCAAGCGCCGCTGCATCATCCCGGTGGACGGCTTCTACGAGTGGCACAAGCGCCCCGGCCACCCGACCAAGCAGCCGTACTACGTCGAGCGCGTCGACGGTGCGCCCTTCGCCGTCGCCGGCCTGTGGGAGATCTGGCGGGGCCCGGACGGCGACGGCGACCCCTTCCCGAGCGTGACCATCATCACCGGCGCGGCCAACGAGAAGATGGCGGCGATCCACGACCGCATGCCCATCGTGCTCCCCCCGGCGGCCTGGGACACGTGGCTCGACCGCGACGTCTCGGACCTCGACCTGCTGGGCGGGCTCCTCGTGCCGGCGCCCTCCGAGCTGATCACGCTCCACCCCGTCAGCACCGAGGTGAACAACGTCCGCAACGGCGGCGCCCACCTGATCGACCCGGTCGAGCTCGACGGCGACGAGCCCACGTGACCGCCACACGGCCCGCCCCGGCGGCGCCGGCCCGCATCCAGCAGCTCCAGAAGCGGCTCGACCACCTCGCGCTGCGCTGGCAGGCCCGCCTCGACAGTGAATCGGGCGATCGCTTCGTGCCCTGGGTCACGGCGCTGGTGCTCTTCCTCGCCCTCGGCGCGCTCGCGCTCGGGCGCGCCCGCTCGCTCGACGGCGGCGCCGACCTGGCCTCCTACCTGCAGGGCGCCTGGCTCGTGAACCAGGGCGACCCGCCCTTCGTGACCATCACGGGCAGCCACCTGCTCGCCGACCAGGCCGGCTTCGTGTTCTACCCGCTGGCGTGGATCACCCGCTTCGTCCCCGCGGTGCCGTTCCTGCTGCTCGTGCAGGCGGCCGCCCTCGCGCTCGGGGTCGTCCCGCTGTGGCGGATCGCCCGCCGGACCGCCCGCCTCCGGGCCGGCGCCGCGGTCATCCTCCTCGTCGCCTACGGCCTGTACCCGGCGTTGCACAACATCAACCAGGCCGACTTCCACCTCGCCTCCCTCGCCCTGCCCGCCCTGCTCTGGGCGACCCTGTTCGCCCTGTCGTCGCGGTGGCGGCTCTTCGCCCTCTGCGTCGTGCTCGTCGTGGCCTGTCGGGCGGACCTCGGCCTCGTCGTCGCCGGCCTCGGCGGGCTGCTGGCCATCGAGGGCAAGCGCCGCGAAGGCGCGCTGACGGCGGCGTTCGGGCTCGGTTGGGTGCTGCTCGCCCTCTTCGTGATCCAGCCCTACTACGCCGACGGCGGGTTCGTGCACGAGAGCGCGTTCTCGGCCTACGGCTCCTCGCCCCTCGGCGTCGCCACCGGGATGCTCGCCCACCCGCTCTCGGTGATCGGCGACATCACCGCCGAGGAGAACTTCGCGCTCCTCGTGCTGCTGCTCGCCCCGGTGCTCTTCCTGCCGGTCCTCGCCCCCCGCTACCTGCTGCCCGTGCTGCCCCTCGAACTGCTCTACCTGGTGGCCAACGCCAGCGAGGCCCGGGCCCCGAGGGTCGAGCAGAACGTGGCCATGACCGCCTTCGTGTTCGTCGCCACCGCGATGGCCCTCAGCAAGATCGGCACCCGCACCATCGACCGGGTGCGGGTGGACCGCCGCGTCCTCGGGGCCCTGCTCCTGGCCTCGATGGTGTTCTTCATCCGGGACGCGGCGACCTCGCCCTACCGCCACCCGTGGGACCTCGGCCACCAGGACGCGGCCGACGGCGCCCGCCTGCACGTCGCCGACCTGATCAGCGACGATGCCGCGGTGCGGGCGTCACCCGCGCTCCTGCCGCTGCTGGCCGAACGGGACCGCCTCTACGACCTCGAGGTCGGCAACCACCCCCACGTGCGGCGGGCCGCGGCGGACGACGTCGACGTGGTGATCCTCGACGAGGCCGCCACCCTCGGCTGGGACGACGACGACCGCCGCCTCTTCCACGACGGCATGCTCGCCCTCGGGTTCGAGCGCACCTACAACACCGAGGGCATCGCCGTCTACGTGCGCGGGTAACCAAGGGGCGTGCGGTCAGCCACCGGTGCGCTCCCCTCAG
>JAYRFK010000013.1:0-61774 GCA_041908445.1 Acidimicrobiales bacterium
GGTGTTCACGGGCAGCCCACACCAACCGGCCGGGGCACGCTCTGAGGCCAGAGATCGAAGTCTCAGGCGCCGAAAGTGCTCACCGACCGGCGGGCTCGGAACCAAGTCCTAGCCGACCTGGTCTGCCCCCATTAGGCGCCGAGGACCCGCTCGAGGTGGGCGTTGGCGAACCGACGGTCGGGGTCCAGCCGGTCGCGGACGGCCTGGAAGCGCTCCCACTGGGGGTAGCGGGGCGCGAGGTCGGCCGCGTCGAGGAAGTGGAGCTTGCCCCAGTGGGGTCTCCCTCCGTACCCGCCCATGATCGCCTCGACCCCCTCGAAGTACCGCTCGAAGGGCATGCTCCGGTACACGTGGACGGCCAGGTAGCCGGTGTCGCGACCGTGCGCCGGGCTCAGCGGGATGTCGTCGGCGGCCACGGCCCGGACCTCGACCGGGAACAGCAGCGGCAACTGCTCTTCGGCCACGAAGGCCCGGACCCGGTCGAGGGCCTCGGGCACCGCCGCCACCGGGATCGCGTACTCCATCTCGTAGAAGCGCACGAGCCGGGGGCTGGCGAAGACCCGGGCGCTCGGCTCGGTGTACTCCACCCGGCCCGCCGACGGGAGGGCGCGGCCGAGCCGTCGCGTCGCCGAAGGGCGCCATCGCGCCACCCGGTTGGCGGCACCGAAGGCGAGGTTGTCGTAGAGGACCTGGTTCCGCCACCGGACCCAGCGCGGCCGCGGCTGGACGCCCTCGGTGGTGCGGTCGTTGCGCTTCGTGAGGGCCCATCCCGTGTTCGGTACCCAGAAGAACTCGAAATGGTCGTGTCGGTCGAAGATCTCCTCCCAGTCGGCCAGCACCGCGTCCACCCGCTGCGGTTCCTCCACCGCGTGCAGGTTGAAGGCGGGCACGCACTGCAGCGTGAGCTCGGTGAGCACGCCCAGGGCGCCGAGCCCCACCCGGCCGACGGCGAGCAGCTCGGGGTCCCGCTCCGCCGTCGCGACCCGGACGTCGCCGTGGCCGTCGACGAGTCGGAATCCGGTGATGCCGGTCGACAGGTTGCCGAAGCGCCGGCCGGTGCCGTGGGTGCCGGTGGACGTGGCGCCGGCGACGGTCTGGTAGGCGATGTCGCCGAGGTTCGGCAGGGCCACGCCGCGCTCGGCGAGCCGCCGGTTCAGCTCGGCCAGCGTCGTCCCCGCCCGGACCGTGACCTGGCACCGCGCCGCGTCGAAGCGGACGACGCCGACGAGGTGGCGCAGGTCCACGAGCACGCCGTCGGTGGTGGCGAGGTCGGTGAACGAGTGGCCGCTCCCCACGACCTTGACCCGCCGGCCCTCGGCGGCCGCCCTGCCCACGAGCGCGACCACCTCGTCCTCGGTGCGGGGGCGCTCCACGGCCGCGGGCCGGCAGCGCTGGTTGCCCGCCCAGTTCGTCCACTCCCCCCGGGCCACGGCGGCCACGGTAACGGCCGCCGACGCCGCGTCGGGTCGAGCCACCATCCCCGGCCTCCGCGGCCCGCGAGATCGCCGGCCGGACGCGGCAGGGCCCCGGCGCCGCCGCGCCGGGGCCCCGTCCGGAACGTCAGGGGTGGTGCGTCAGCCTCGGGCCTGGAGGGCCTCGATGAGCTTGGGCAGCACCTTGTGCACGTCGCCCACGATGCCCAGGTCGGCGATCGAGAAGATCGGGGCCTCGGCGTCCTTGTTGATGGCGATGATGTTCTTCGAGCCCTTCATGCCCACCATGTGCTGGGTGGCGCCCGAGATGCCGGCGGCGATGTACACCGTGGGCTTCACGACCTTGCCGGTCTGGCCCACCTGGTACGAGTAGGGCACCCAGCCGGCGTCGACGATGGCGCGGGAGGCGCCCGGGGCGGCCTTGAGCAGCTTGGCGAGGGTCTCGATCATGTCGTACTTGTCGGCCTCGCCCAGGCCACGACCGCCGGAGACGACCACGGCGGCCTCGTCGAGGGACGGGCCCTCGCGCTCCTCGACGTGGCGCTCGGTGATGGTGGCGCCGCCGGAGCCGCCCAGGTCGGGCACGCTCAGGCTGGCCACCTCGGCCGCGCCGCCGCCGCTCTCGGCCGCCTCGAAGGACTTGGGCCGGAAGAGGGCGAGGTGCGGGCCAGGGCCCGAGAACCTGGTCGAGACGTTGGTCGAGCCACCGAACACCGGCTCGACCACGACGATCGAGTCACCGTCGGCCGTGATGGCGACGTTGTTGGTGATGACGGTGCGGTCGAGCTTGGCCGACAGGCGGCCGGCCACGTCGCGGCCGTCGTAGGTGGTGCCGAACATGATCAGGTCGGGGGCGGCGCCGCCCTCGACCGCGGCGGCGATGGCCGCGGCGACCGGGACGCCCGGCAGGGCGCCGGCGAGGTCACCGGTGGCGTGCACCTTGGTGACGCCGTGGGCGCCGAGCTCGGCGGCCACCTCGGCGCCGTCGCCGCCGTACACGGCCTCGACGGTGCCACCGAGCTCCCGCGCCTTGGCGAGGATCTCGAGGGTGATGGGGAGGACCTTGCCGTCGCGCGCTTCGGCGAGGACCCAGACGGTGGAAAGTGCCATGTCAGTGCCCTCCTACAGGACCTTGAGCTGGTCGAGGAACTCGACGATCTTGAGGTGTGCTTCGCCCTCGTCCTCGATGATCTCGCCGGCCTCACGGGCCTCGGCGGCGGACACGTCGACGATCTCCTGCTGGCCACCGGCCCAGCCGACGGCGCCGGCGTCGAGGCCGAGGTCGGCCACGGTGAGCTCGTCGACCGGCTTCGACTTGGCGGCCATGATCCCCTTGAACGAGGGGTAGCGGGGCTCGACCACGCCGGCGGTGACGGACACCACGGCGGGCATCGGGCACTCGACGTCGTCGTAGCCCTGCTCGGTCTGGCGCTGGACGGACACCTTGCCGTCGCCGACCTCGATGTGCTTGGCGAAGGTCACCGAGGGGAGGTCCAGCAGCCCGGCCACCTGCTCGGGGACGGTGCCGGTGTAGCCGTCGGACGACTCGGTGGCGGTGAGCACCAGGTCGGGCTCGGCGCGCTTGATGGCGGCGGCGAGGACCTTGGCGGTGCCCAGCGCGTCTGAGCCGGCCAGGGCCGGGTCGGAGACGAGGATGGCCTTGGCGGCGCCCATGGCGAGGGCGGTGCGCAGGCCGCCGACCTCGTTGTTGGGGGCCATGGAGACGAGGGTGACCTCGCCCCCACCGGCGGCATCGACGAGCTGGAGGGCCATCTCCACCCCGTACGAGTCGGACTCGTCGAGGATGAGCTTGCCGTCCCGCTTCAGGGTCTTGGTCTCGGGATCCAGCTGCCCGGGCTCGGCCGGGTCAGGGATCTGCTTCACGCAGACAACGACGTTCATGGCCTCGATTGTCGGCCCTGGGCGCGCAGGCCGACAAATCGTTGCTGGCTTTCACCCTCCTTCGTCGGGTGGCCTTCGGCATCCGGTTCAACGGTGCCGCTGCTCCGCTCCGCTGCGCAGCCCCCGGCCGCTCTCCGCTCCGACCGGCGGCCCTCGGCATCCGGTTCGCATAGGGTCGGCCCCCTCGTGAAGGTCCTGCTCCTCGTCAACTCGTCGGCCTCGTCGGTGACCGCCCGGGCGCGCGTCGTGATCCGCAAGGCGCTGAGCGCGGACCACGACGTGACCCTCGCCGAGACCACCCGGCGGGGCCACGCCACCCGCCTCGCCATGGGCGCCGCGGCGGCCGGCACCGAGGTCGTGGTGGTGCTCGGCGGCGACGGCACCCTCAACGAGGCCGCCAACGGCCTCGCCGGCACCGAGTGCGCCCTCGCCCCCCTCCCCGGCGGCTCCACCAACGTCTTCGCCCGCCAGCTCGGGCTGCCCGACGACCCCATCGACGCCACCGGCCTGCTCCTCGAGAGCCTCGACGCGGGCCGCATCGAGCCCATCGGCCTCGGCGTGGTCAACGGCCGCTACTTCGTGTTCCACGTCGGCATCGGCTTCGACGCCGCGCTCGTCGCGCAGGTCGAGCGGCGGGCCGCGCTCAAGCGCTACGCGGGCCACGCCCTGTTCGCGTACGCGGGCCTCGACACCTGGGCCCGGCACTACGACCGCAGCCGGCCCCACTTCTCGGTGCACCACGCGGACGGATCGGTGGTCGACGACGGCTACATGACCGTGGTGCTGAACACGAACCCGTACACCTACGTGGGCAACCGGCCGTTCCAGCTCGCCCCCGACGCCACCCTCGACCGGCCCCTCACCGCGGTGACGGTGCGCTCGATGCGCACGCTGCCGTTCCTGAGCATCATGGCGTCGGCGCTGGGCTCGGGCGCCCGGCTGCGGTCGTCGAAGCTCATCGACTACCGCCCGGACGTGTCCGCGCTGACGGTGAAGGGGTACGGGCCGTTCCCCTACCAGGTGGACGGCGACTACCTCGGTGAGATCGAGAAGCTCGAGTTCCGCCACGAGCCGGACGCGCTGCGGCTCGTCATGCCGGCCTGAGCCGGCCCCCGCTCACCCCTCGGCGCGCTCGACGACACCCTCGTCCAGGGCGGCGCGAGCCACGTCGGGGGCGTTGGTGACCACGCCGTCGGTGCCGAAGGCGGCGAGCTCGACGATGCGGGCCGGGTCGTCGATCGTCCAGGTGTTCACCAGGAGGCCGGCGGCGTGGGCGTGCTCGACGAAGGCCTCGTCCACGAAGGGCACCCACGGGTGGATGGCACGGTGGCCGTGGGCGGCGGCGACCTCGATGGCCTCGGCGCCCTTGGGGTCGAGGACGAGGAAGGCGGTGGGCAGCTCGGGGGCGAGCTCGTGGCACGCATCGACCGTGGCGAGGTCGAAGCAGGAGATCAGCCACCGCTCGGGGTCGCCCCGCCGGCGCAGCTCCTCGACCACCTGGGGGACGACGGCCAGGGAGGGGTCGTAGTCCTCCTCGGTCGGGAGGTTCTTGATCTCGACGTTGACCGCCATCCCCTCGCAGGCGTCGAGGGCCTCGGCCAGCGACGGCACGACCGGGTCGATGTCGGCCCGGGTGAGGGTGTGCAGGAGCCGCCCGTCGGGCAGGGCCTCGTCGTGGAGGACGACGAGGGCGCCGTCGGCGGCCCGCCGGACGTCGAGCTCCACCCCGTCGGCGCCCAGGTCGCGGGCGCCGGCGAAGGCGGCGAGGGTGTTCTCGGGATAGGCGGCCGAGGCGCCGCGGTGCGCGATGACAAGCGTCACAGAACGTGGTTCTCCTGGTCTCGGTGAACAGCATTCACCCCTTGTCCCACAAGGGATTTCGAGGGTTCGACGGGCATGTGAACTCTCGGAGAAAAAGTGCTTGCTACTGTTGTTACCGGGCGGTAAGGTGCGCACCGTCCCCGCCGCATCAACGCCGCTGTACCGCGTGGTGACGGCATGTGAACGAAATCACGAACGTGTGATCGACTCCTTGGAGGAGCCGTGGCTCTTACCCTGCCGGTGACCATGGAAAATGAGGACTGGCGCGTCGACGCCGCCTGTCGGGACACCGATCCCGACCTCTTCTTCCCCGTGGGCACCACGGGTCCGGCGATCGAGCAGATCGCGTCGGCCAAGGCCGTGTGCGGCGAGTGCGACGCCCAGGCCGAGTGCCTCGAGTTCGCCCTGGCCACCAACCAGGACTCCGGCGTGTGGGGCGGCACCTCCGAGGAGGAGCGCCGCAAGCTCCGCAAGGCGTGGCTCGCCCGTCGCCGCAAGGCCAGCTGAGCCCCTTCCAGATCGGCGGCGCCGACTCCCCCCTCGGCGCCGCACCCTCGCAACGACCCCCCGGTGACGGGGGGTCGTGTCGCGTCCGGGCACCCGTCGCCGGCCTCCTCCGCCCCGGTCCGGGTCACGGCGGCGGCGGCACGGTGCGGGCCGCCTCACGGACGGCCTCGGGCCAGGTCCGGGCGACGGGGATGTGCAGCTCGACGACCGTGCCGGGGCCCGAGTCGCTCTTGTGCATCGAGATGCGGCCGTCCAGCTCGGTCTCGACGAGGGTGCGCACGATCGACAGGCCGAGCCCGGTCGAGCTCTCCATGGTGAAGCCGGGGGGCAGGCCGGCGCCGTCGTCGGTGACCCGCACCACGAGCTCCTTGCCGCCGCGGTAGCCGAGGCTGAGCACGACCTCCCCCGAGACGGGATGCTCGCTCGGGGGGTAGGCGTGCTCCACCACGTTCTGGAGGAGCTCGGTGATGACCATGGCCAGCGGCGTGGCCACCGTGGCCGGTAGCTCGCCGGCGTCGCCCTCGAGCCGGAAGTGGACCCGGTTGTCCGACGGGAGGAGGCCCTCCTCGACCATGCGCAGCAGCGGCCGCAGGATGTCCACGAAGGGGACGACCTCGCCGGCCTCCCGGGAGAGGATGTCGTGCACGAGGGCGATGGACTGGATGCGCTGCACGGACTCGTCCACCGCGGCGCGGGCCTCGGGGCTCGACAGACGCCGGCTCTGCAGCCGCAGGAGCGAGGAGATCGTCTGGAGGTTGTTCTTCACCCGGTGGTGGATCTCCCGGATGGTCGCCTCCTTGGAGAGCAGGAGGCGGTCCCGGCGGCGCAGCTCGGAGATGTCGCGCAGCAACACGAGCGCGCCCGACACCTCTCCCCGTTCGATCAGGGGGATGCAGCGGATCACCACCGTGATGCCGGCGCCCCGCTCGATCTCCTCGGTGACGGGGATGGCGAAGGCCCACGCGATGTGGGCGACGTCGTCGCCGAGGCCGAGCTCGGCCAGGTGGCGGCCCTCGAGGGTGGCGTGGACCCCGATGCGGTGCAGGGCGGAGACGCCGTTGGGCGAGGTGAACTCGATGCGCCCCGAACGGTCGAGCACGATCGTGCCGTCGCCCACGCGGGGGTTCTCCTCGCTGCGGCTGTGCTCGTCGGCGAAGGGGAAGTCCCCGGCGGAGATCATGCGGGCGAAGCGGTTGAAGAGCTCGACGTAGGTGCGCTCGAGCTCGCCGGGGGCCCGTCCGATCGACGGGGTCGACTCCCGCGTGAGCACCGCGAGGATGCGACCGTCGTGGCGCACCGGGATGCACTGGACCCGGACCCGCTCGCCCCGGAGGGCCGAGATCTCGAGCTCGCCCTCGATCAGCTCGTCGAGCCGGTACGAGCGGGCGACCTGGGGGCGCTCCTCGGCGGTGACGGTCACCCCGACCCAGTCGCTGCGGTAGAGGGTCTGGCTCGTGGTCGGCCGGATCTGGGCCAGGATCACGAAGCGCTCGTCGTCGCTCTCCACCCCGTCACCGGCGACCGGGGCGAAGAGGAGGAGGTCGGCGAAGCAGAGGTCGGCGAGCAGGCCCCAGCTCGCGGCCAGGCGCTGGAGGTGCGCGATGTCGTCCTCGCCCAGCGACGTCTGGCGGCTGGCCAGGTCGGCGAGGCTCGGCATGGGCGGCAGCCTACGGCTGGCCTTCGCGGACGACGCGGACGGCGACGCGCCCCGGCGTCCCCCGGCCGGTGGGCTCAGTCGGCGCCCGCGAGCCGCGTGGCGCCGTCGGGGGTGATGGTCCACCCGGGATTGTGGGCGACCTCCCAGGGATGGCCGTCGGGGTCGAAGAACAGGCCCGTGTAGCCACCCCAGAAGGCCTCGTCGCCGCGCCGGCCGATGCGCCCGCCGGCGGCCTCGGCCTCGGCGAGCACCGCGTCGACCTCCTCGGGGGAGCGCACGTTGTGGGCCAGGGTGATGCCGCCCCACCCGCCGGTGTCCTCGACGCCGGTGTCCTCGGCGAGCGACGCCCGGCTCCACAGCCCGACGACCATGCTGCCGGCCTGGAAGAACACGACGTCGCCACCGTCGGTGCCCTGCCACCCGAGCGCCTCGTAGAACGCCCGGGCCCGGTCGAGGTCGGCGACGCCGAGGGTGACGAGGGACAGGCGCTGTTCCATGGCGCGGACCCTACCCGCGCCGGTCCGTGCGTGCACGAACAGGTGTTCGACTAGACTGCACCCGTGATCTCCTTCCAGGGGTCGCTGCTCGCAGCGCGTGGCGAGGGCGTCCTCGACTCCCCCATCCACCGCCGGGCGCTGGCCCACGGCGCCTGGGTCGACCACGCTCCCGACTGGCTCGCCGGCGCCGACGACCTCCTCGTCCACCTGGTCGCCGAGCTGCCCTGGAAGCAGCGGAACCGCCCGATGTACGGCGAGCTGGTCGACGACCCCCGGCTCACCGTCGGGCTCGACGCCGCCGACCTCGCCGCCCACCCGCCCCTCGACCGGGTCGCCGCCACCCTGGGCGAGCGGTACGGGTTCACGTTCCCGTCGTGCTGGATGAACCTCTACCGGGACGGCCACGACAGCGTGGCCTGGCACGGCGACCGCATCGCCCGCGACCTCGAGGAGGCCCTCGTCGTGATCCTGTCCCTCGGCGAGCGGCGGCCCTTCCTCCTGCGCCCGAAGGGCGGCGGGCGTTCGCTGCGGTTCCTCCTCGGCGAGGGCGACCTGCTCGTGATGGGCGGCACGTGCCAGCGCACCTGGGACCACTGCGTCCCGAAGGTCTGCGCCGCCGGCGCGCGCCTGAGCGTCACCTTCCGCCCCGAGGGCCAGATGCTCCGCCCGGACGAGCGGTGAGCTGCCGCCGGCCACCACCGCGTGGCCCCTCGGGCGCTGCGGGCCACGGCCCGCTCACCGGCGGGTCCTAGAAGGGCTCGAGGGCGGCCGGCGGCGCGGGTGGTCCGCCGGTCGCCGCGGCCGGCTCCATCCGGCGCACGTACCAGCGCACGACCCACGGTGAGAGGAACCACGCCCCCGCCACCGCCGCGGCCCAGATGGCGCCGATGATCACGAGCACCCCCACGTCGGGCACCGCGCCCATGAAGAGGAGGGGGATGAACAGCGCCACGAGCCCCACCCCGAGCACGCGCGTGACGAGCCGGGCCCGGCGCTCGCCCGGGTACGGCACGAGCGCGGCGGCGCACACGCCGCCGATCAGGGGACCGGCGACCACGGCGAGGAACACGCCGAGGACCGCCCCGAAGATCGGCCCGACGACGACGATCGACAACGACTCGTCGCCCGCGTCGTCGGGGAAGGCCAGGGAGGCGAGGACGACGAGCGTGCCGATGATTGCACCACCCCCGACGCACGCCACGACGACCCGCCAGAGCACGTGCCCGAACACGGCGCCCCGCCCGACCGGCGCGACCGTCGGGGCGGCGACGGGGCCGCCGGCCGCCGGTCGTGGAGGCGATGGCGGTGGCGGCGGCGGTGTCCCCGTGGAGGTGGGTGGCGGAGCGAGCCAGCGGCTGCCGTCCCAGACCTGGCCAGTGGCGGGATGGACCCACGCCTGTCCGTCCCACACGGCGTCGCCGGTCCCGTCGCCCATCGATCGATCGACCTCCCTCCCCGTTGCGGCCGCTTTCTACCGCACCACGCCGCTCTCGTGCCCGGGATCACGGCTTGCGGAGCACCGTCGCCCTAGCGTGGATGCGCGGCGTTCTGCCGCAGAGGTCTCCAGGAGGTCTGAACATGTCGGGCAGCGCCTATCCGCCGGGCCCGGCCCCGGGCTGGTACCGGGACCCGTTCGGCCAGGCCGACGGTCGCTACTGGAACGGTTCGATGTGGACCGACGCGGTCTCCCGCGGCGGGGTCACCCTCAAGGTCGCGCCCGACCCGACCCAGGCCACCATCCCTCCGGTGCCCGGCAGCGAGCTTCGGGCCCCCGTCGGCGCGGGCGCCGACCCGGCCCCCCCGCCCCCGAAGAGCTCGGCCCTCCCGATCGTCCTCGCCGTCGTGCTCGTGCTGGCGGCGCTGGCCATCGGCTTCCTGATCCTGCGCAGCGGCGACGACGAGTCGCCCGCGACCACCACCCCGACGACGGCCACCGACACCCCGGTGACCACACCCTCGGTCACCAGCCCGCCCGTCACCACGCCCCCGGTGACGACCCCGCCGGTCACCGAGCCACCGGCCACCACCGTCGCACCGTGATCGGGCGGCCCCGGGCGCGGCCCCCCGCCCGGCGGTAGCGTCCGGCGCCGGTGACCGAGACCTTCTTCCCGTACCGCTTCGACCGGCGCTTCGCGGCCATGTGGCTGCCCTTCGGCGCCCGCCCGGGCCGCGACGGCGTGCGCGTCGGCGACGGCTCCTTC
This sequence comes from Acidimicrobiales bacterium, assembly GCA_041908445.1. Lineage (GTDB taxonomy): Bacteria > Actinomycetota > Acidimicrobiia > Acidimicrobiales > DATDAH01 > JAEUJM01. The sequence continues at coordinate 10,019 of JAYRFK010000013.1, forward strand.
CGGGCCTCGTTCGGGTTCCTCCACCTCGAGACGCCGCTGGACAACGTCAAGGGCGGCCACGTCACCGAGGGCTACCGGTGGTGGACCGCGGTGGGGGCCCGCCAGTCCCTCGCCGACGACGGCCTCACCTTCGGCACGAACCACGACCGCGGCGTGTGCGTCCACTTCCACGAGCGGGTGCGGGCGACCCTCAGCCCGCGGCCGCATTCGGCGCTGACGGTCACCGTCGAGGACTGCGAGGGCCTCGTCGCCGTGCTCGGCCTCGACGAGCCCACCCCCTGAGGGGCTGCGCCTCGGGCCTCGCCGGACGGGCGTAGGGTCGCCACACCCGGGGGAAGGAGCAGGGCATGATCGATCGCCAGCCGTTCGGGCGGACCGGCCACCAGAGCAGTCGCGTCGTGTTCGGCGCCGCCGCGCTGTGGGCCATGACCCAGGACCGGGCCGACGCCCTGCTCCCCCTCCTGCAGGAGGCCGGGGTGAACCACCTCGACGTGGCCGCCTCCTACGGCGACGCCGAGCTGCGCCTGGCGCCGTGGCTGGCCCGCCACCGGGACGACTTCTTCCTCGCCACCAAGACCGACGAGCGCACCGCCGACGGCGCGCGGGCCCAACTGGAGGCGTCGCTCGAGCGGCTCGGGGTCGACTCGGTTGACCTGATCCAGCTCCACAACCTGGTGGAGCCCGACGAGTGGGAGGTCGCCCACGGCCCCGGCGGCGCGCTGGAGGCCCTGGTCGCCGCCCGCGACGAGGGCCTCGTGCGCTTCATCGGGGTGACGGGCCACGGCACGCGTATCGCCACCCGCCACCGGGCCAGCCTGGCGCGCTTCGACTACGACTCGGTGCTGCTGCCCTGGAACCACGCCCTGTCGCTCGACGCCGCCTACCGGGCCGAGGTCGAGGCCCTGCTCGCCACCTGCGCCGAGCGCCGGGTGGCGGTGCAGATGATCAAGTCGGTGGCCCGCCGGCGCTGGGCCGACGAGGGCACGCCGCACTTCTCCTGGTACGAGCCGCTCCCGCCGGACGAGTCGGACGCCATCGCCCGGGCCGTGCGCTTCGTGCTCTCGGTGCCGGGGGTGTTCCTCAACTCGTCGAGCGACGCCCGCCTGCTGGCGCCGGTGCTGGCCGCGGCCCAGGCCGGGGATCTGTCCGCGCCGGACGAGGCCGACCTGGCCGCCGACGCCGCCGCCCTCGGCGTCGAGGCGCTGTTCGACGGCGCCGCGCTCGAGCGCATCTGACGCCCGGCACGGCCCGGCGCGCACCCGAGCCGTAGCGCGAGGCGCCGGCGTCCGGCCGCAGCCTCAGCCCTCGGAGGCCTCAACCGGCAGGAGGCCGACGGCACCGGCGAGGGCCAGACGGCGGGTCCGACGACGTCACGGGCCGCTCCGCCCCGTCCTCCACCGCATCCAGGTCGACGATCTCCCAGGCAGGCGGGACCTCGGTCAGCGCCGCCTGCCACACGTCCTCGCCGACCGCCGGGTGGGCGAAGAGGGCACCGCCGCCCTCGCTCACCAGGTGCACCCGGCCCGCCGTGCGGGCGATCACGGTGAACCGCATCGTGAACGGCTCGTCGTCGTCCTCGGGGGATGGCCCCGGGGGACGCTCGGGAGCCGTCTCGTCGCCGCTCATGCCCGTGGGTACCGCGCCGCTGTGACCGGCCGCCGATCGACCCGATCGTGCCGGCAGCGGCGGACCGCCCCGGGGGCCGCAGGCTCGTCCAGGAGCACGAGCGTCGAGGCGGAGCGGGCCAGTCGACGCGAGACGTGCCCACCGACGCCGACGACCCACACCTCGCCGCCGGCGTCGCGCACGGCCTCGGCCAGGTCGGCGAAGATGCCGTCGCCGCTGCCCACCACCAGGCGGTAGAACCGGTGCCGGACCAGCCCCGGCTCGGCCCGCTCGAGCAGGGCCCGGTCGGCGCCGTCGGCGCCCGCGGCGGCGACCTTCTGCCAGCCGCGTGGCAGGTCGTAGGCGATCCGGCCCAGGAGCCCGGGGTTGGCCGCGACCACGACGAGGTCGTCTCGATGCCAGTCCGCCTTCCGGCAGAAGCGGCTCAGGGCCCAGGTGGCGTCCTCCACACCGGCGTCCTCGTGGGTGCCCTGCAGGAGGTTCTCCAGGTCGACGAGGTGGAGGGCCCGTCCCCGGGGGACATCGGCATCGACCAGTGTCGGCGTGGGCATCGCGAACCCCTTCGCACGTGGCTCTTCGACCGGATGCTCGCACGGACCCGCAGGCGGGGGCAGGGCCGAAGGTCACCCGGCTCAGACCTCGAGGAGCACCAGGGCGAGGTCCCACACGATGTGGCCGCGGGCCCGGAGGATCTTGGGCACCGGCACGCCCACGGCGCGGGGGTTCACGGTCGTCCTGCCCTCGACCCGCAGGCGGTCGCCCTCGAGCACGCCGCTGTTGCCGAGGCCGTCGGTCGAGTGGGTCTCGCCCCGCATGGCCACGTCGACGGTGAAGCCGAACTCGTCGTGGTCGTGGCCCCGGGTGCGGGCGACGTCGCGGATCGTCCCCCGGATGGGGATCTGGTCGCCGCTCGCCAGCAGCGACCGGCTGACCTTCGTGAGCGGGCCGGTGTCGAGGTCGGCGAGCGCCAAGGCGAACTCGCCCCGGATGGGCACGCGCATGTCGGGGCGGCCGTCGTCGCCGAGGGTGAGGTCGAACTCGCCGGAGAGCCCCTTCACGGTGATGCCGAGACCCGGGATGCCGGGCGAGAAGGTGACCCGGGCCGAGGCCCGCTCCGTGTCGATCCGCCACCGCGCCATCGCCGGACCGTACCGGGCCGGTCGGCGGCCGTGCTCGGGCCGTAGGCTCGCGCCGGGCGGGGGAACCCGCCCGCCACCGCCCGCCGGCCGCAGCTGCGGCGACGAGCACCCGAGTGGACGAGGGGACCAGGGGAGCCATGGCCGAGCCGACCGTCACGCCGACGTTCTGTCGCATCTGCGAGGCGGGCTGCGGCCTGCTCGCCACCACCGAGGGCGACCGCGTGGTCCGCCTCGACCCCGACAAGGACCACGTCGCCTCCGAGGGCTTCGCCTGCGTGAAGGGCCTGAAGTTCGCCAACCTGCACCACTCCCCCGACCGCCTCGACCACCCCGTGAAGCGGGTCGGCGACCGGTGGGAGCGCATCTCGTGGGGTCAGGCCTTCGACGAGATCGGCGCCAAGGTGCGGGCGCTGCGGGCCGAGCACGGCCCCGACTCGATCGCCGGCTACCTCGGCAACCCCGCCGCCTTCGGCGCGTTCCACGCCGTGGCCTTCAACGCCTTCCTCGCGGGCCTCGGCACGACGCAGTCCTACAGCAGCGCCTCGCAGGACCTGACCAACAAGTACCTGGTGGCCAAGCGCCTCTACGGCCACGAGCTGCTCCAGCCCATCCCCGACCTCGACCGCACCGACCTCGTCGTGCTCATCGGGACCAACCCCGCCATCTCCCAGATGTCGGTGGTGCAGGTGCCCCGGGCCATGGCCCGCCTCAAGGCCATCGTCGACCGCGGGGGGCGGGTGGTGTCGGTGAACCCCCGTCGCACCGAGACCGCCCGGGCCGTCGGCGACCACCTCTTCATCCGGCCGGGCACCGACGTGTTCCTGCTCGCCTCCTTCCTCCACGTGGTGCTGGCCGAAGGTGCCGTGGACCGGGCCCTGGTCCACACCCACACCACCGGGTTCGGCGACCTCGCCGCGGTCGTGGCCGACTGGTCGCCTGAGCGCACCGAGGCGGTGACCGGCGTGGCCGCCGCCGACCTGCGCGAGCTCGTGGCCGACTACCTCGCCGCCGACGGGGCGTCGCTCTACTGCTCGACCGGCGTGAACATGGGCCCCCACGGCACCCTCACCTTCTGGCTGCTCAACGTCATCAACGCCGTCACGGGCAACCTCGACCGCGCCGGCGGGGCGCTCGTGCGCACGCCGCCGTTCGACTTCCAGAAGCAGTCGAAGGCGACCGGGCTGGGCGTGAGCGACGCCCGCTCGCGCGTCGGCGACTTCGAGGCGATCCTCGGCACCTTCCCCGCGTCGCTGCTCGCCGACGAGATCACCACGCCGGGCGAGGGCCAGGTCAAGGCCCTGTTCGTGTCCGCGGGCAACCCCGTGCTCTCGGTCGGCAACGGCGAGCGCCTGGCCGCCGCCCTCGACGAGCTCGAGCTCGTGGTGAGCATCGACCTGTTCCGCAACGAGACCGCCGAGCACGCCCACTACGTGCTGCCGGCGTGCTCGTGGCTGGAGCGGCCCGACGTCCCCTTCGTGCACGCCTTCGCCGGCCTGCAGGTGGCGCCGTGGCTCCAGTACAGCGACGCCGTGGTGCCGCCCGCCGGCGAGCGGCGGGAGGAGTCGTGGATCTTCGCCCGCCTGGCCGATGCCTGCGGGGCGGGCCTCGGCGCCGGCGCCCCCGGCCGGGGGCTCTCGTGGGTGCTGGGCCGGGCTCGCCGCCTGCCCGGGATCGGGCGGTTGGCCGAGGTGTCCGAAGCCCGCCTCCTCGCCCTGGTGCTCGCGGTCGCCCGCCACCCGGTGCGGAGCCTGCGCCGCCACCCCCACGGCGTCCTGCTGCCCGACGTGGCCGGCGGCGAGTTCCTCGGCCAGCGGGTGCTCACCGACGACGGCAAGGTCCACCTCGCCCCACCGGACTTCGTGGCCGCGGCCGCCGGGCTGGAGGCCGACTTCGAGGCCGAGCGCACCGACACCGGCCTGCGCCTCATCACCCGGCGCGAGCGCCACAGCCACAACAGCTGGACCCACAACGCCGAGCCCTTCGTCGGCGGCGACCGCACCACCAACCGCCTGCACCTCACCGCGGAGGACGCCGACGCCGCCGGCGTGCGCGACGGCGGCCGGGCCCTGGTGCGCTCGAAGGCGGGCGAGGTCGAGGTGGAGGTCGCGGTCACCGACGACCTCATGCCCGGCGTGGTGTCGCTCCCCCACGGGTGGGGCCACGCCGGCGCCGGCGGGCTCACCGTCGCCCGCGCCCACGCCGGCGTGAACGCCAACGTGCTCACCGCCGACGGCCCCGACGGCATCGAGCCCCTGTCGGGCATGGCCCGCATGACCGCCCTCGCCGTCGAGGTCGAGCCGGCGTAGGGACGCCACCCGTACTGGCTCCCGATTTCGGTGCCCTGGCACCGAAATCGGGAGCCAGAAGGGGCGTGGCGCGACCGTCAGCCGGGGTGCTCGGCCATGGCCCGGGTGGCGACGACGTCGACGCCGGTGCCGCACACGTCGGCGAGCACCACGTCGCCGAGGGCGACCGGGGCGCGCAGGTGCACGCCGGCGAGGGCCCGGCAGACGTCCACCACGAGGTCCTTGGGCACGGCGTCGACCGTGCGCACCGGCAGGCGGGGCACGCGGGCCCCCTCGACGGCCACCGTGGTGGTGACGAGGCGTCGGGGGTCGGTGTGCTCCTGCACCGCGTACTCCCGGCCCTTGCGGCAGCTGAAGCCGCGCACCTCGACGATGTCGCCGTCGGCACCCTCGTCGATCTCCAGCCGGCACCCCAGCGGGCAGCCGATGCAGAGGTAGCCGTGGGTGACGGTCTCCCCCGCCGCCTCGCCGCGGTCGTCGGGGGCGGTCACCGGGGCACCACCTCGACCTGGAGGGCGTCGCCGTGGAAGTCGGCGAGCACCCGGGGCCGCAGCTTCATGCTCACCATCTCGGCGGGCACGACGTAGCGCAGCTTGCGCTCGTGCACGGTGCGGCCGTCGGGCGTGCTCAGTCGCAGCAGCGCCGGGTCGAGCGGCTGCCGGACCCGCAGGTACACGGTCTGCTCCCGGTGGCTCGACACGGTGTGCGGCACGCAGTAAGCGACGTTGGTGGCGGGCTGGAGGCGCACATTGTCGGCCGCGTCGCGGTGACCGGTGGCGTAGCGGCCGGCGGCGGCGCCCGCCAGGGCGGCCTCGTCGCTCACGTAGTCGACCAGGTCGTGGATGTGCACCACGTTGCCGCAGGCGAAGATCCCGTCCCGGGACGTCTCCATGGTGCTGGTGACGACCGGGCCCTGGGTGACCGGGTCGAGGCGCAGCCGCAGTTGCCGGGACAGCTCGTTCTCGGGGATGAGCCCGACCGACACCAGCAGCGTGTCGCAGTCCACGTCCCACGCCCGGTCGAGCTGCGGGGCGAGGTGCTCGTCGACGGGGGCCACCGTCACCCGCTCGACCCGGTCGCGACCGTGGATCCCCACGACGGTCGTCGACAGGTGGAGGGGGATGTCGAAGTCCTGCAGGCAGGTGACGATGTTTCGGCTGAGGCCGTTGGCGTGGGCGAGCAGCTCGAACACCCCCACGACCTCCACGCCTTCGAGGGTGAGGCGCCGCGCCATGATCAGGCCGATGTCGCCCGAGCCGAGGATGGCGACCCGCCGCCCGGGGAGCACCCCCCGGAGGTTCACGAGGCGCTGCGCGAGGCCGGCGGTGAACACCCCGGCGGGTCGGTCGCCCGGGATGCGGATGGCGGCGCGGGTGCGCTCGCGGGCGCCCATGGCGAGGACCGTGGCGCCGGTGTCGACGTGGGCCACGCCGTGCTCGCCCGACAGCAGCTTGACGCGGTCGTGGTGCTGGTCGAGGAGGTAGGCGTCGCAGAGGACGTCGACCCCGTCGTCGAGGGCCTCCTCGAGCACCCGGTGGGCGTACTCGGGGCCGGTGAGCTCCTCGCCGAAGTGGTGCAGGCCGAACCCGGCGTGGATGCACTGCAGCAGGATCCCGCCGGCCTCCGGCTCACGGTCGACCACGAGGACCCGCTCCGCCCCCGCCCGGCGGGCGGCGAGGGCGGCGCCCAGCCCCGCGGGCCCGCCGCCCGCGACGACGACGTCATAGCGGTCGTGCAGCGCCAGCGGTCGCCCGTCGATCACAGGCCCGCCTCGACGTCGTCACGCTCGAGCACCAGCCACGACCCCCCACCCCGCTTGGTGAGGGACGTGTAGGGCACGTCGAGCTCGGTGGCCAGCACCTCGAGGCAGCGGTCGGTGCAGAACCCACCCTGGCAGCGGCCCATCCCGACCCGGGTGCGGAACTTGACGCCGTCGAGGGTGTGGGCGCCCCGGTGGACCGCCTCACGGACCTCGCCCTCGGTGACGAACTCGCACCGGCAGAGGATCCGCCGGTAACCCGGCTCCGCCGCGGCGAGCGCAGCCTGCTCGTCGTCGTCCAGGTGGGCGAACCGCACGGGTGGGGCGATCCGGGGCGGCTCGCCGTGGGGGTCGAGCTCGAGCCCGAGGTCGGCCAGCAGCCCCGCCACGTGCACCGCGATGGCGGGGGCCGCGGTGAGACCCGGCGACTGGATGCCGGCCACGTTGAGGAAGCCCGGTGCGGCGGTGGGGCCGATGAGGAAGTCCTCGTCGTCGAGCACGGCCCGCATGCCCGCGAACTGGGCGATCACGTCGCGCTCGCTGATGCCCGGGACGAGGCGACGTGCCGCGGCGAGGATGCGGTCGGCCCCGGGGGTCGACGTGGCCAGGTCGTCGCGCTCGTCGACCTCGTCCGCGGTCGGCCCGATCATGATCGTGCCGTCGTAGGTCGGGATGACCAGCGTGCCCTTGCTGGTGGGCGACGGGCACGGGTAGATCACCCGGCGGACGAGGCCGGCGAGGCGCTTGTCGAGCAGGTACTCCTCGCCCTTGCGGGCGTGGATCGTGAAGTCGCCGACGCCGGCGAGGGCGGCGACCACGTCGGAGGACACGCCGGCGGCGTTGAGCACGAAGCGGGTGGGGATGACGCCGTCCGGCGTCTCGACCGCCCAGCCCTCCTCGCCGTCGGCGGCCGCTCCCGGCGCCGCGAGCGGGGTGAGGCCGAGCACCGGGCGGTCGGTGCGGAGGGTCACCCCGTTGGCGACCGCGCTCTCGGCGAGGCCGAAGCACGCCTCGTAGGGGTTGACCACCCCGGTGGTGGGGGCGTGGACGGCGCCCACCAGCTCGGGGTTCAGGGCGGGCTCGGCCGCCAGGACCTGCTCGCGGCTCCAGCGCTCGACACCGGGGACCCCCTTCGCCTCGGCGTGGCGCACGAGCCGGTCGAGCGCCGGCTCGTCCTCGTCGGCGAGGGCGACGGTCAGCTCGCCGACCCGGGCGAAGCCGAAGCCGAGCTCGGCGCACAGGCCGTCCCAGAGCTGGTTGCCCGCCCACTCGAGGCGGCCCTTCAGCGTGTCGGGGCTCGCGTGGTGGCCGCCGTGGATGATCCCGCTGTTGGCCTTGCTCGTGCCGAAGCCGACCTCGGTGGCCCGCTCGACCAGGGTGACCCGCAGGCGGTAGCGGCTGAGCTCGTGGGCGATGGCGCAGCCGACCACCCCCGCGCCGACGATCACGACGTCCTGGAGCGTGCCGCCCGCCCGGGTGTCCACGGCCGGAGGCTACTCAGGTGCCCGACGGGTGCCCGACAGGAGGACGGTGTCGGCCAGGGCGGCGGCGATGTCGGCGTCGGCGAACCGGAGGGGGCGGACCTGCTTGGCCGCGAAGGCGTCGGCGCCGGCGCGGTGCTCGGGGCGGCGGGCGTCGCCGGTCTGCCCGTAGGCGAGCAGCCCGACGGCGTCGGGGCCGTCGTCGGTGAGCTCGACGGCCATGACGAAGCTCACGCCGTAGTCGCACTGGTAGCCGCCGGGGGCGAGGCCGGTGCGCTCTCGACCGGGGAGGGCCAGCGCCTTGGGCGGCACGGGCTCCAGCGACATCGGCGCCAGCGCGCCCCAGGGACTGAGGACGTTCATCATCCCCTCGCCCTCGCCGCCACCGTGGACGGGCACCCGCTCGTCGCCCCGCATGACCCACTGCACCTCGCCGAGCGGGGCGTCGAGGGCGACCCCGGCCGCGGCCAGGACCCTGGCGGCGTGGCCGGCGGCGTGCACGACGGGGTCGGCGGCGAGGTCGGCGGCCGCGGGCGCCAGGCCCCGCGGGGTGGCCACGGGGTCGGCCGGGTCGAAGCCCTCGGCGAACAGCGGCCCGGCGTCGTGGCGCTCGGCCGGCGGGAACGTGCTGACCAGCTCCCGCCACAGGACGGCGCCCCGGGAGCCCAGGTCGTAGCGCCGGTCCCACGCTTCCAGCACGTCGGCGACGGCGGCGAGGTCCGCGTCGTGGCCCTCCACGGTCACGGTCCCGGCGGCCCGGCATCGCTCGACCACCGCGTCGACGAGCAGCTCGGCGCTCAGGCTCTCGTTGGCGAACAGCGTGGCGATCAGGTCGTCGCGGGTGACGCCGCCCCGCTCGGCGAGGAACGCCGCCAGCGCGGTGTTCTGGCGGGTGCGCAGGGTGAGGGGCGTGCGCTCCAGGCCGTGCAGCGGCGAGAACCCCTCCAGCGGCTCGGCCGGCGAGGTGAGCCAGTGGGAGTCGTTGGCGTTGACGAGGATGTCGCGCCGCTCGACCTGGGGCAGCTCGCCGTGGGCCTCGAGCCCCGGGGAGCGGGCCCCGCCGCCCTCGGGGTCGGCGTCGAGCCAGTCGTCGTCGGGGTCGCTGCCGTCGAGCAGCGCCACCCGGTTCTCGAAGAGCAGCGCGGCGACGAGGTCGTCGCGGATGCGGGCGGCGAAGCGGGCCTGGGCGCCGGCGCTCAGCTTCGGGGTGGCCGAGGCGTCGATGTACCAGGCCCGGCCCGAGCGGTCGGCGGCGAGGGTGTTGACCCACGGCATGCCCTGGACGTCGGCGAACGCGGCCTGGAACCGGTCGAGGTCGGTGGCCTGGTCCATGCGGGCGAACTGCTCGAGCACCGCGGTGTTGTCGAGGTTGGCGTCTCGGTAGGCGAACCCCTGCTCGAGGCCCCAGCCCAGCAGGGGCAGGTTGAGCATGGCCCCGTGGTGCGAGCGCCAGAGCGTCCGCTCGACCTCGGCCACGGATCCGTCCTCCGCCCGCACCTCGACCCGGTGGGTCGCCGAGGTCATGGCCCGCTCGTCGTCACCGAAGCGGTAGCGGGTGGGGTCACCGGGGACGAGGTCGAGGCGGTAGACGGTGAAGCGGTTCCCGCACGAGAAGGTGTGGGACCACGCCACGCCCTCGGTGAAGCCCATCTGCACGCCGGGCGTGCCGAGCAGCGACACGCCGTAGACGTCGAGGGCGCCGGGGATGGTGAGGTGGCACTCCCAGAAGCGGGCCTCGCCGTACCAGGGGAAGTGGGGGTTGGCGAGGACCATGCCGTGGCCCGAGGCCGTGACGTCGCCGCCGACCGCCCAGCCGTTACTGGCACCGTCGCCGGCGGCACCGCCGCCACCGCCGAGCGCGTCCACGGGGGACGGGGCGACCGGGCCGTCGGGCCCGGGTGCCTCGGCGCGGCCGATGAGGCCGACGAGGTTCCGGCCGCTCGCCATCAGCGAGACGTCCACCAGGTGGGCGTAGAACTCGAGCTCGGTGACCGGGCGGATCCAGGCGGCGCCGGCGCACCAGTCGGGCAGGGAGCCGGCGGCCTGGGCCTCACCGACCGCCCGGTTGTAGCCCGCCACGTAGCCGGCGATCAGCGCGCGGAGCTCCGGCGACTGGGCGTCACGGAAGACGGCGGCCCGGCCCCTCACGTCGAGGGCGAGGTAGCCGAGGTCGCTGGCCACGTGGGCGCCGTCGCGGCCGGCGCCGAACCATCGAGCCCGCTCGCTGCGCACCTTCATGAGCTGGTCGGCGATGGCGGGCAGCTGGTCGCGCCCGCACGCCCACCCCTGGCCGTAGCCGATGCCGCCCCAGTCCCCCGCCCGGATGTGGGGCACCCCGTCGCTCGTGTACCGCACCTCGGCGTCGAACACCTGCCCCGCGCTCCGCCCGTCGTCGTGCCCGACCCCGTCGCTCATCCCGCCACGGTACGGCACCTCCCGGTGTGCCTCGGCCGAGCGGCGGGCCGCCATGGCGGGGCGGACCCGCCTGGATACCCTCGGCCCGTGACCCGCCGCCTCGCCGCCGCCGCCGTCCTCCTGGCCCTCGTCGCCGGCCTGCTCGCCGCCTGCGGGAGCGACGACGGCTCGGGCGACGGCACCACCACCACCGAGGCGGCGGCGCCCGTCACCGGCTCGCTGACCGGGCCGGAGTGGGTGCTCGACGCCGACCGGAGCTCGATCGACCTGCCCGACGGCGCCGCTGCCACCCTCACCGTCGACGGTGGGACCGTGTCGGGCGTCGGCCCCTGCAACTCCTACCGGGGCTCGATCCAGGTGGACGGGTCGTCGGTGACGATCGGCAGCCTCGCCGAGACGATGATGGCCTGCGACCAGCCGCTGATGGACGCCCAGGACGCCTTCACGGCGGCGCTGCGGGCGGCGCAGACCGCCGAGGTCGACGGCGACACCCTCGTGCTCACCGGCGCCGACGACACCACCCTCACCTTCACCGCGGTCGACCCCACCGAGCAGGTGCTGGGCGACTGGGACATCGTCGAGGTGGCCAAGCCCGACGCGATCGTGAGCGTCCGGGAGGGCACCAGCCCCACCCTGACCTTCGCCGCCGACGGCACCATGGCGGTCGACACGAGCTGCAACACCGGGGGTGGCCCCTACGAGGTCGACGGCGAGTCGATCAGCATCGGACCGGTGGCGGTCACCGAGCGAGCGTGCCTCGACCCCGCAGGCGTCATGCGCCAGGAGGCGCGGATCCTCGCCGGCCTCGAGCAGGCCGAAACGTTCGACGCCACGCCCGACCGCCTCACCCTGCTCGACAGCCAGGGCACCATCGTCCTCGGCGCCACCCGCGCCGCCTGACGGGCCTCCGCCGGCACCCCGTCCCACGATCTGGCGTCATCGGCGCCCGCGTGACGCCTGCCCCGCCCTCGGCCCGTTCTGGGACCACAGTCGGGACACTGGTGACGCATTGGTGGTCCCAGAACGAGCGCCTCTCCATGCGGGGACCACGGTGGGGCCGCGCCGCCGCGGGCACGCCCGACGCCAGAACCCGGGGAAGGGCCGTCAGCCGCGCTCGGCGCGGGCGCGGGCCAGGGTCTTCTTGAAGATCACGAAGGGGAGCAGGAACTGGGCCAGCATCGCCACGGCCCAGACCACGAGGGGCCCGAGGAACCACGCCGTCGAGCCGCTCACCGACAGTCCGTCGGTGAAGGTGGCGGTCACCACGAAGCTCACGATGGTGGCCACGAGGGCGCTGCTGCCGATCAACGCCGGCGCCTGCTTGAAGGCGAGCTGGCGGAACAGCGGCTGCACGAGCAGGTCGACCACCGCGAAAACGACGACCGCCACGACGAACCCCACGACACTGATGCCGATGCCGTCGACGACGATCGCGGCCACCAGCAGGCCGAGGGCGTCGGCGATCAGCGCGATGGTGGCGGAGGCGACGAGGCGGAGCACGCTGCGACGCTACCCCGACCCACCCTCGTCGTAACCCGATAAGTACAGTCCCGGCCCATGGCCCGTCGCCTCCGCTCCGCCCTCGCCCTGCTGGTGCTGCTCGCCGCGACCGGCCTCGCCGCCTGCGGCAGCGACGACGAGGGCGACACGCGGGCCGAGACCCAGGGCCTACCCGACCTCCAGACCCAACTCGAGGCCGAGGAGTGGGTGCTCGACGCGAGCGACAGCTCGGTCGACCTGCCCGACGGCGCCTCGGCGACCCTCAACGTCGACGGTGAGCAGGCCAACGGCGTCGGGCCGTGCAACTCCTACTCCGGCGCGTTCGTGCTGGACGGCGACTCGGTCGAGATCGGCCCGCTGGCGGGCACCCTCATCGCCTGCGAGCAGCCGTTGATGGACGCCAACCACGCGTTCCTCGCCGCCCTCGAGGCCGCCGACAGCATCGAGCTGCCCGACGACCGCCTCGTGCTGACCGGCCCCGACGACGTGCGCCTCGCCTTCGACGCCCTCGACCGCTACCAGGCCCTGGTCGGCGACTGGGACGTCGTGAACCTGGCCACGCCGAACGCGGTCACCGGCCCCATCGACGGCACCGAGCCCACGGTCGCGTTCGACGACGACGGCACCGTCTCGGCCACCACCGGCTGCAACCAGGGCAGCGGCGACTGGCAGCTCGAGGGCGACGCCCTCAGCATCGGCCCGATGGCCTCGACCCAGCGGGCCTGCGAGTCCCCCGAGGGGATCATGGACCAGGAGGCGGCCCTCTTCTCCGCCCTCGACGAGACCGCCCAGATGTCGGTCGCCGGCGCCACCCTCACCCTGCTCCGCGAGGACGGCACCATCACCCTCGTCCTCACCGCGGCGAACTGAGCGCCGGCGCGCTCAGGCCCGGCCCGCCCCGCCGCCGGGGCCCACCACCCGCGACACGGCCGGCAGCAGCCACGACACGGCCGCGCCGGCCCGCCAAGGGCGGTGGCCACGCCGATGGACAGGCGCAGGCCCCAGCGCTCGGTGGCGGGGTCAGGGGCGACCACGGTCTCGTGATCTGCGTTGCATGGATCGGCCCCTCGCCGGACCCGGGAGGCCGGCGGTCGGGTGGCTAGGGTACCGACCGGTGACAACGACCGGGGCGGGTTCCGAGCGACACCACGGTCCATGAGCGAGTCGACCAGCGACCTCGACACCGACGGCACCGGCGGGGCCGCCGAGGTCACCGAGACGGCGGACGGCCAGGCCCCCGCCGAGGGCGCCGGCCCTGCGCAGCTCACCTTCGTCACCCTCACCGCCATGGTCATCGGCTCCATGGTGGGCGCCGGCGTGTTCTCGCTGCCTCGGCGCTTCGCCACCGAGACCGGGGTCTACGGCGCCCTCATCGCGTGGGTGATCGCCGGCGCCGGCATGTTGATGCTGGCCTTCGTCTTCCAGACCCTGGCCGTGCGCAAGCCCCACCTCGACGCCGGCGTCTACGCCTACGCCAAGGCCGGCTTCGGCGAGTACCTCGGCTTCTTCTCCGCCTTCGGCTACTGGGCCAGCGCCTGCGTCGGCAACGTCACCTATTGGGTGCTGATCATGTCGACCCTCGGCGGCATCTTCACCTGGCTGGGCGAGGGTGACACCGTCCCCGCGGTGGCGCTGTCGAGCGTCGCCATCTGGATCTTCGCCGCCCTCGTGCTGCGGGGCGTCCGCGAGGCGACCGCCATCAACAAGATCGTCACCGTGGCCAAGATGATCCCGATCCTGGTGTTCATCGTCCTGGCCATCGCCTACCTCGACGTCGACGTGCTGGTCGACAACCTCTCGGGCGAGGGCGCCGGGTCGCTCTTCTCCCAGGTGCGGGGGACGATGCTCGCCACCGTCTTCGTCTTCCTCGGCATCGAGGGCGCCAGCGTCTACTCCCGCTACGCCAAGAAGCGCGAGGACGTGGGCCGGGCCACGGTGCTCGGCTTCGTCACGGTGCTGGCCATCTTCGCCAGCGTCACCATCGTCAGCTACGGGATCCTGCCCCGCGAGCAGATCGCCGAGCTGCGCCAGCCGTCGATGGCGGGCGTGCTCGAGGCCGCGGTCGGGCCGTGGGGCGAGGTGTTCATCAGCATCGGCCTGATCGTGTCGGTGCTCGGCGCCTACCTGGCGTGGACCCTCATGTCGGCCGAGGTGCTCTTCGTCGCCGCCCGCGACAAGGACATGCCCGGGTTCCTCGGGCGCACGAACGCCGCCGACTCGCCGGCGGCGGCGCTGCTGCTCACCACCGCGCTCATCCAGGTCGTGCTGCTCGTCGTGCTCGTGTCGGACAACGCCTTCGACTTCATGCTCAACATGACCTCGGCGCTCAGCCTCATCCCCTACCTGCTCGCCGCGGGCTTCGCCCTGAAGATCGCCCGCCGGGAGCGTGAGGAGGCCGGCCGCAGCGAGCTGCTCGTCGCCGGCCTCGCCACGCTCTACACCGTCTTCCTGCTCTACGCCGCCGGCGCCAAGTACCTGCTGGTCGCCTTCATCGTCTACGCCCCCGGCACGATCCTGTTCGTCATGGCCCGCCGCGAGCAGGGACGGCAGCTGTTCAGCCGCCCCGAGCTCGTGATCCTCGCGGTCTCGATCGTCGGCGCCGTGGCCGGCGTGGTCGCCCTCGCCACCGGCGCCATCACCATCTGACCCACCCGTCCCGCTCCCCGATCGCCCCAATCTGCCCGATCGTCCCGATCTCCCCCACCGACCCCCTCCCGGAGGCCCCGATGTCCGACGAGACCATCCCCTACGGCGTCCACTCCGAGGTGGGCACGCTGCGCAAGGTCCTGGTGTGCGCGCCGGGCCTGGCCCATCGCCGCCTCACCCCCACCAACTGCGACGACCTGCTCTTCGACGACGTCATGTGGGTGCAGAACGCCCAGCGCGACCACTTCGACTTCATGGCCAAGATGCGCGAGCAGGACGTGGAGGTGGTGGAGCTCCACAACCTGCTGGCCGAGACCATGGACATCCCCGAGGCCAAGACGTGGCTGCTCGACCGCAAGATCATCGCCAACGAGGTCGGGCTCGGCCTCGTCGACGAGACGCGGTCCTTCCTCGACGGCATCGACAGCCGGGAGCTCGCCGAGTTCCTCATCGGTGGCCTCGCCACCGACGACCTGCCCGACGAGTTCCGCACCCCCTACCTCGCCCTCGCCCGCGAGCACGCCGGCGTGCGGGACTACCTGATGCCGCCGTTGCCCAACACGCTCTACACCCGCGACACCACGTGCTGGCTCTACGGCGGCGTGACCATGAACCCGCTGTTCTGGCCCGCCCGGCACGACGAGACCCTGCTGATGAAGGCGATCTACCAGTTCCACCCGGACTTCGCCGACGCCGGCATCCAGGTCTGGTGGGGCGACCCCGAGCGGGACTGGGGCCTGGCCACCTTCGAGGGCGGCGACGTCATGCCCGTGGGGAACGGCGTCGTGCTCGTGGGCATGAGCGAGCGCACCTCCCGCCAGGCCATCACCCAGGTGGCCAAGGCCCTGTTCGACCACGAGGCCGCCGAGCGGGTCGTGGTGGCGGGCATGCCGAAGCTCCGGGCGGCCATGCACCTCGACACCGTGTTCACCTTCGCCGACCGCGACATCGTCACCGCCCACGCCCCCATCGTGGACGGCATCGAGACCTTCTCGATCTACCCCGACGAGTCGGGGCGCGAGGTCGAGGTCGTCGCCGAGAACAAGCCCTTCGTGGACGTGGTGGCCGAGTCGCTCGGGCTGGAGAAGCTGCGCGTCATCGAGACCGGCGGCGACGTCTACGCCACCGAGCGCTAGCAGTGGGACAGCGGCAACAACCTCGTGGCCATGCGCCCCGGCGTCGTGGTGGCGTACGACCGCAACACCCACACCAACTCACTGCTGCGCAAGGCCGGCGTGGAGGTCATCACCATCGTGGGCGCCGAGCTCGGCCGGGGCCGCGGCGGCGGGCACTGCATGACCTGCCCGCTGGCGCGCGACGCCATCGACTTCTAGGGCCGCAGCGTGAGCGACTCCGTGGACCTCGGGGTCCTGCTCTTCCTCACCCTCTTCGCGCTGTACAGCCCGATCGCGGCGCTGTCGTCGTACCTGCCCATCGTCGGGCGCCTGCCGGTGCCCGAGCGCACCCGGCTGGCCATCGGGCTGTTCACCTACGTCCTGGTCTTCACCCTGGCGGCGATCTGGATCGGCGAGCCGCTGCTCGAGCTGCTCGGCCTCAGCACGGCGGCGCTGTCGGTCACCGGTGGCATCGCCCTGCTCTACGCCAGCATCCCGATGATGCGGGGCCTGACCGACCCGGCGCTGGCGGCGGCGACCGCCGAGGTGGCGGCGGGCGCGGACGAGGAGGGCTCGCCCTCCCTGGACGCCGACGCCGGGCCCGCGGCCGAGGGCGAGAGCTGGCGGCGGGTGCTGTTCACGCCCGTGACCTTCCCCCTCACCGTGGGCGGCACGACCTTCGGCATCCTCGTGTCGTTCGCGGCGCAGGCCGACGGCATCGGCGGGCGGGTCTCGGTGACGGTCGCGGGCGTCGCCTATGCGGCGCTGACCGGCATCACCCTCTTCGCGGCCGGTCGCCTCGACCGGCGCCTGACCGACCGCTCCCGCGGCACCCTCGAGCGCATCGCCGGCATCCTGCTCACCGCCATCGGCGTCTCGCTGCTGGCCAGCGGCGGCACCCAGCTCGTCCTCGACGCCATCGACGGCCAGAGCACCTTCTGATCGCGCGCCGTTCCTCCGCCGACCGGGCCAGCACCGCCGCCGCCTCCGCCTGACGCCGGCGCCTCGGCGCGACACCCGAAACCGCGCTTCTGGTCACGGAATTCCGGCGCTGCTGCCGCGAATCCGTGACCAGAACGAGGTTTGACGGCGGGGACGGACGCGCCGGCGCCCAGCTGCGTCAGAGGGCAGCGCCGGGGTCGCCCTCCTCGGCCTCCTTCACGCCTTCGAACCAGTCGGCCCGCTGCGCGACCCGGGCACGGGTCGACTTGGTCCGGTAGCTGGCCACGCTGCGGTCGACCGAGCCCCATGCCGCCTTCACGCCCACCGGGCTGGCGGCGAAGTTCGACGTGTGGGTGGCGGCCACGCCCACGTGCCGGGTCGTGGCGTAGGAGTCCTGGTTGGCGCCGAGGAAGACGAAGGTCCACCCCTCGGCCTGCTTCGCCCGGATGCGGTCGAAGACCCGGCGCTGGTCCCACTCGCGGCTGGCGTTCTCGAGGCCGTCGGTGAAGATGACGACCACGACGTCCTCGGCGGGCAGGCCCCACTCGGCCCGGGTGGCCACCTCGTGCTCGGCGGCGGCGATGAGCCGGCCCACGGCGTCGTAGAGCGGGGTCATGCCCCGGGGCTGGAACTGCTCGGGCTTGAGCGGGCCGACGTCGTGGAGGTCGACCGGCCCGACCACGACCTCGTGGGGGTCCTGGTCGTCGAACTGCACCACGGTGAGGCGCAGCGCCGCCCCCGCCTTGGCCTTCTGGCCCGAGAGGAACTCGTTGAATCCGTCGACCACGGCGCCGTGCAGCGAGCTCATCGAGCCCGAGCGGTCGAGGAGGAACCAGGTGTGGACGGGGTCGACGGAGGGCGGCGGGGTGGGGGCGGTGGACTCGGACGGGGCGGCGGCGGGGGTGGGATCGGCCATGGGCGGCTCCAGTTCTGGTCGGAGTGACTATTAGTCAGGAAGACCGTAACCGGCGATCCAGAAAGTGCCAACCTGACTCGTACTGGTTGTACGTTGGCGGTGTGACACCGGGCTCCCGACCCGACGGCTACCGCCCCGAGGACTTCCCGCCCTTCGCGGTCACCGTCGACATCGTCGTGGTGACCCTCGTCGACCAGCGCCTCCACGTGCTGCTCGTGCGCCGGGACGGCGAGCCCTACGCCGGCGCCTGGGCCCTGCCGGGCGGCTTCGTGAAGCCCGAGGAGTCGCTCGCCGAGGCCGCCGACCGGGAGCTCCAGGAGGAGACCGGCGTCGACGCCGCCGCCCACCTCGAGCAACTCGGCGCCTACGGCGACCCCGGCCGTGACCCCCGCATGCGCGTCGTGACCGTCGCCTACCTGGCCGTGCTGCGCCGGGTCGACGAGCTGCGGGCCGGGGGCGATGCCGCCGACGCCGCGCTCGTGCCGGTGGCCGAGGTGCTCTCCTCCGACCGGCGGCCGCTGGCATTCGACCACGAGCAGATCCTGCGCGACGCCGTCGCCCACCTCGGCGACGAGCTCGAGCACACGTCGCTGGCCACCGCCTTCGTCGGCCCCGAGTTCACGCTCTCCGAGCTGCGCACCGTCTACGAGGCCAGCTGGGACACCGCCCTCGACCCCGGCAACTTCCGCCGCCACATGCTGCGGTCCGGCCTGCTGGCACCGACCGGCACCACCCGGCCCCCCGGCCCCGAGGGCGGCAAGCCCGGCGAGGTCTACCGGGTCGAGGCGCCCGCCGGCGCCCCCCTCCCCCGCCCCCTCCGACGCCCGGCGTCGACCCGCCGCCCCCACCGCGACCGCGACGACTGATTCGTCGGTCCCCCCCAGCCGTCCTCCCACCGTCCGTTCTGGTCACGGAAACGCGAGGTCCCACCTCGCGAATCCGTGACCAGATGGGGTGGCCTTCGACCTGAGCGGGGGCGGCGAGCGGGGCGGGGGTCGATAGCGTCCGGAGGACGATGGCACCCGTGTCCCTCGACGAGCTCGCCGGTCCTGGCGTCGCCGCGACCTTCGTGGCCGCGGAGCCGCCGCGGGACTCCTGGCTCGCCCTCTGGGCCTTCGACGAGGCCGCCCCGGGCGCCGCCGGCGACCGGTCGACGACCCGCCGCCTCGAGCCCGACGCCGAGGTGGAGCTGGGCGTGCCGGGCCCCGGCGACGGCGGTCGGGCGCGGCGTCGGAGGGTGCGGGCCCGCCGGGTGCCGTTGGCCGACGTGCTCGACGAGCTGGTCGAGCTGCCCGCCGACGAGGCGGCGGGACGGTCGCTCCCGGTCTGGGCCGCGGCGACGCGCCTCGCCGTCGAGCTGGTCGCCCGTGGGCGCCTCCAGCCCGGCGCCAGCCCCACCGGCCACGACGCCTGGCGCCTGGGCCCGCTCGACCCCGACGATCTGCGTCGCCGGGCCGAGCTCGCCAGGGCCCTGCCCCCCGAGGCCCACGCCGTGACCCTGGCCACGCAGGGCCGGGGCCCGCTCCGCGTCGCCTCGCCGGAGGCCGCGGCCGGCGCCTTCCTCGACGCGGTGGCCGACCTCCTCCCCCGCACCGCCGGCGCCGCGACCGCCGCCGGCCACCCCGCGTTCGCCGCGCGGGACGAGACGCCCCCGATCGCCGGGCCCGCCGCCGAGTGGCTCCACGGGTTGCGGCCGTCGGCCGATTCGGTCGTCGTCGCCCTCCGCCTCGAGCCGCCCCTCACCGAGGACGACCCCTTCCTCGCCGTGCTCCAGCTCCAGAGCGCCACCGACGCCGGCCTCGTGGTCGACGCCGAGGACCTGTGGCGGGCGCCGGACGCACTGGCCGACCGCTTCCCCGACGGCGAGCGCGACCTCCTGCTCGCCCTGCGGCGCGGCGCCCGCACGTGGGCGCCGCTGACCCGCCTGCTCGAGGAGGCCCGGCCCGGCGCCCTCGAGCTGACCGACGAGGAGGCCGACGACCTGCTCGGGCCCGCGGTCGACGACCTGGCCGCCGCCGGCGTCCAGGTCCTCTGGCCCAAGGAGCTGGTCGACGCCCTGCACCTGCGGGCGGTGGCCACGCCGACGCCGAGCCCGGCCGGAGTGGTCGACACCGGCTTCTCCCTCGACGACCTCCTCGACCTGCGCTGGACCGCGTCGCTCGACGGCGAGGAGCTCACCGCCGCCGAGCTGGCCACCCTGGCCGAGGCCAAGCGGCCCGTCGTGCGCCTCCGGGGACGCTGGGTCCGGGCCGACCCCGACCGCCTCGCCCGTCTGCGGGACCGCCGGCGACTCCGTGCCGGCGAGGTGCTCGCCGCGGGCCTCGGCGGCGAGCTCGTCGTCGACGGCGAGCCCCTCGACGTCGCCATCGAGGGGCCGTTGGCCGAGCTCACCGCCCGTCTGGCCGCGCTCGACCCCACCCGGTCGCTGGCCGCCCCACCGGGGCTCGAGGCCGACCTGCGCCCGTACCAGCGCCGGGGCGTGGCCTGGTTGGCGGAGATGGCCGCGCTCGGCCTCGGCGGGATCCTCGCCGACGACATGGGGCTCGGCAAGACCATCCAACTGCTCGCCGTGCACCTCCACCGCCACCCGCCCGACGGCGACCGGCAGGAGTCGGTGGAGGACGGCCGTGCGCCCGGGCGGCCGACGCTCGTCGTCTGCCCCGCCTCGGTGCTCGCCAACTGGGAGCGCGAGGCGGCCCGCTTCGCCCCCGGGGTCCCCGTCCGCCGCTACCACGGCGCCGGCCGCCACCTCGACGACCTCGCCCCCGACGAGCTCGTCGTCGCCACCTACGGCATGGTCCGCCGTGACACGGATGCCCTCGCCGCGGTGCACTGGGGCCTGGTCGCGGCCGACGAGGCCCAGGCCGTGAAGAACCCACTGGCCCGCACGGCCAAGGCCCTGCGCCGCCTCCCCGCCGACGCCCGCTTCGCCCTGACCGGCACGCCCGTGGAGAACCGCCTCACCGAGCTGTGGGCCCTCCTCGACTGGACCACCCCCGGCCTGCTCGGGCCCCTCGAGCCGTTCCGCCGCTCGGTGGCGCTGCCCATCGAGCGCTACCGCGACCCCGACGCCACCGAGGCCCTGGCCCGGGTGACCCGGCCGTTCCTGCTGCGCCGGCGCAAGAGCGACCCGACGATCGCCCCCGACCTGCCGCCGAAGACCGAGGTCGACCGCGTCGTCCCCCTCACCGTCGAGCAGGCGTCGCTCTACAAGGCGGTCACCGAGGAGGCCCTCGCCACCATCGCGGCGTCGGAGGGCATCGAGCGCCGGGGCCTCGTGCTCAAGCTGCTCACCGCCCTCAAGCAGGTCTGCAACCACCCTGCGCAGTACCTGCACCAGCACGGTCCCCTGGAGGCGCGCTCCGGCAAGCTCGACGCCGCGGTCGAGCTGCTCGACATCGTGGCCGACGAGGACGCCGCCGCCCTCGTCTTCACCCAGTACGTCGAGATGGGCCGCCTCCTCGAGCAGCAGCTGAGCGGCCACGGCCTGCGCACCTTCTTCCTCCACGGGTCGCTCGGCGTCCGCCGGCGCCAAGAGCTGGTCGACCGCTTCCAGGCCGGCGAGGCCGACGCCTTCGTGATCTCCCTCAAGGCCGGCGGCACCGGGCTCAACCTCACCCGGGCGAGCCACGTCGTCCACTACGACCGCTGGTGGAACCCGGCGGTGGAGGACCAGGCCTCCGACCGGGCGTGGCGCCTCGGCCAGGACAAGCCCGTCACCGTCCACCGCCTCATCTGCGAGGGCACGGTCGAGGACCGCATCGCCGCCCTGCTCGAATCCAAGCGGGCCCTCGCCGACGTCGTGGTCGGCAGCGGCGAGGGGTGGATCTCCGAGCTCGACGACGCCGCCCTCGCCGACCTCGTCCGCCTCAGCGTCGCCGGCGACACCGGCCTCGCCGCGCCAACCGCCGGAAATCCTGGTGAGAAACCCCCCGACAGGGGGTTTCTCACCAAGGAATCCCGGGTTGGGGAGGGCTGATGCCGCCCCGCCGGACGTTCGGCAACACGTGGTGGGGCGCGGCGTGGGTCGACGCGCTGGAGCACCGCGCCCGCCTCGACCCCAACCGCCTGCCCCGGGGCCGCACCTACGCCCGCCAGGACCGGGCCGAGCGCCTCGCCCTCGCCCCCGGCGAGGTCACCGGCTTCGTGCACGGCAGCCGCTCGGTCCCCTACCGGGTGCGCCTGGAGGTGCGGCAACTGCGCGACGACGAGTGGGACGGCCTGCTCGACGCGGTGGCGGCCAAGGTGGGCCACGCCGCCGCACTGCTCGACGGCGAGCTCGACACCGGGATCTTGGAGGACGCGCACGCCGCGGGCGTCGACCTGCTGCCCGTGGCCGGTGACCTGCGCTCGCACTGCTCGTGCCCCGACTGGGCCAACCCCTGCAAGCACGTGGCCGCCCTCTGCTACCTGACCGCCGACCTGCTCGACGACGACCCCTTCGCCCTCCTCCTGCTGCGGGGCCGGGACCGGGACACCGTGCTGGCCGAGGTGCGCCGCCGACGGGCAGGTGGCGACGGTCGGCCCGGCACCGGCGACGCGTCGACCGCGGTGCCGCCGGTCGAGGCCGACCCGGGGGTCGCCGCCGCGGACGCCTGGACCTGGCTCCCCGCCCCGGCGCCCCGCCCGCCGGCGCCACGACCGGCACCCAGCCGCCCTGCACCGTGGGCCACGGACCCGCCGGCGAACGCCCCGTTCACCGCCACCGGCCTGCACGAGCTGGCCGCCGACGCCGTCGAGCGGGCCTGGGCGATCGCCCGCGGCGACGGCCACGCCGGGCTGGACGGCTCCGCCGACGCCGACCTCGCCCGACGGGCCGCCCGCGCGGCCGGCACCGAGCGGTGGGCGCCCCTGGTCGCGGTCAGCGGACGCAACGACCGCGACCAGCGCCAGCTTGCCGGCGCGTGGCGCCTCGGCGGGGCGGCCGCCCTCGACGCCCTCACCGAGCCGCCGTGGCGCGCCGACCCGCTGGTGATGAGCGCGGCCCGCGACGCGGTCGGCGCCGCCCTCAAGCGCTACGGGGCGGTCGCCGCCCGGGAGAACCGCCTCACCATCCCCGCCATCGACGTGCAGCTGCGCCTCGGCCGCGACGGCCGCTGGTGGCGCTTCGAGAAGCGGGGCGGCCGCTGGGAGCTCGCCGCCGCCCCCGCCGACCTCGCCGAGGACCTCATCCTCTCCCCGTTGTGAGCCCGCCCGTGTCGACGGGCGGGACCCGGCCGCTCAGCCCGGGTGTTGGTAGTTGATGACCTCGAGCTCGAGGACCTCGCGCGGGGAACCGACCTCGTTGGCGGCGAGCGCGCCCGCGAGCCGCTCGGCCATGAAGCGCTCCTGGTCGTCCCTGGACGCCCACACCTCGGAGATCACGAAGCCACCCTCCGCGAAGGCGGCGGTGTGCGAGATCAGACCCTCCGGCCAGCCGGTCAGACCGTCCTCGTCCACGCCCATGTCGCGGTTCACCGACCAGTACTGGTCCTCGGTGACCTCGCCGAACCTCAACACCACGCCGTACGCCATGTCGTGCCTCCTCCGTCGCATGGTGTAGCACCCCGCGGCGCGATTCCCGTCACAGGCCGTCGGTACGGTGCGGCATCGGCCACGAGGAGGCCCCGGTGACCCCGCCCCACCCCGCCCCGCCCCCCGCCTACGCGCTCGACATCGAGACCGACACGAGCGCCGGTGGGCTCGACCCCCGCACCAGTCGGATCACCGCGATCGGCGTCGCGGGCCGCGGCTGGTCACGCACCTTCACCGGCCCCGAGCGGGCGCTCCTGGCGGACGCCGACCGCTTCCTCGCCCGGCTCGCCCCCGGCCTGCTCGTCACCTGGAACGGCAGCTCCTTCGACCTGCCGTTCCTGGTGGACCGGGCCGCCGTCGCCGCCGTGCCCCTCCACCTCGTGATCGACCCCGACCCCGGACTCGCCCTCCCGCACGGGCCGGCCCCCGGGCACCGGTCGGCCTACCGGGGGCGCTGGTGGGACCACGAGCACGTCGACGCCTACCTCGAGCTGCGGCCGCTCGCCCACCGGTCGGTCGGCACCGCCCGCCTCAAGGCCTTCGCCGCCCGCCACGGCATCGAGTGCCTCGAGCCCGATCCCACCCGGCTCCACGAGCTCTCCCCCGAGGCGCTGCGCCGCTACGTGGCGAGTGACGCCCGGGCCACGCTCGCCCTCGCGGACCACTACGGGCTCACGGGCACACGGCTCGGTCCCCTCGACGCCGGCGGCCACCCGCGGCCCGATCGGGAGCCGAGGCCGGCCGAGGGCCCGCTCAGTCGGCCAGACGGTCGAGGAGGCGACGAGCCGCCCGCGCCGGCAGGTCGGCCAACTCCGGCGGCGACAGCACCCTGGCGTCCGGCCCGGCCCGCAGCATGAGGCGCTCGAGCCAGGTCGTCCCCACGACGGTGAGGGCCAACTCGACCGAGCCGTCGTCGTGGCGGCGCACCTCGTCCGCCGGGTAGGCCTCGGCCGCCCAGGCCGCCGACGCCGGCAGGAGCACCCGTACGGCGGTGGCGTCGGCCGGCGCCTCGAAGGACGACGGGTCGGGCAGGGTCACCGCCCGGGTGAAGGTGCCTCCCGTGGCCCGCACCGCCCGCACCCGGCTGACCCGGTACTTGCGCACCTCGTCGTGGCCGTGGTCCCAGGCGTCGAGGTACCACTCGCCGTCGACCAGGGCGACCCGCAACGGGTCGACCCGGCGGTCGTCGACCTCGTCGCGCCAGAGCGAGTAGTAGGTGAGGTCGACGGTCTCGCGGCGCTCGACCGCCTCGCGGAGAGCCTCACGGAACGGGGGCACGTCGACCACGACCTCGACGTCGCGGCGGTCGACGCCCAGCGCCGTGGCCAGCGCGTCCAGGGCCTCGTCCAGCGGGGTGGCCTCGAACAGCCCGCTGGCGAGCAGCGACTCGCCCGCGGTGAGCACGGCGAGGCCCTCGGCCCGCGACAGCCGGAGCGACCGGCGCACGAAGGCGGGCAGGCGACCGGTGCCCACCTCGTCGCCGTCCACGAACACGTCGATGGTGTCGTACGGCGGCACCCCGCACACCGACAGGAGGGAGAGCTCGGCGCGCATCCGCTCGACCGACAGCCCGAAGCGGGCGGCGAGGTCGGTGACCGAGGCCGACCCCTCCCGGTGCAGGTAGGCGAGCACCGCCAGCATCCGCGGGAGCCGGTCGGCGACGGCGGGGCGGGTCACGCCGCCCCGTCCACGATCGCGGTGAGCCAGGCCCGCTCGTCCGCCACGAGCGCCTCGGGCCCGAGCACCCGGGCGTGGTCGAGCAGTCCGAGGCGCCAGGACCGGAACGCGGCTCGGTTGGTGACCGCCAGCTCGATGACGATGCTGCCGTCGTCGCGCCGCTCGGGGACGTGGGCCCCGGGGTGCTCGGCCTGCACCTTGCCGGCCAGGACCACGTCCACCTCGACGAGCGCGGTCACCGGCTCGTCGCCGCCCACCAGCTTGGGATCGTGGGGGAAGGCGGCCGCGGCGTCGAAGCCCTCGGGCTCGGGGTGCTCCACGGGGCCGGCGTCGGTGACCTCGCCGGTGATGCGGTCCACCCGGAAGAACCGCCAGCCGTCGCCGGCGGCGTACCAGCCCACGAGGTACCAGTAGCCCTCCCGCAGGAGCAGGCCCCAGGCGTCCACCACCCGACCCTTGCCGCCGTGCTCGAAGCGCACCCGCCGCCCGTCGGCGCACGCCGCGAACAGCGCGGGCAGGTGGTCCTGCGACGCCACCACCGCGAGGCGGTCCTGACCGCTGACGAGGCCGCCGAGCTTCCACGCCGCCGAGGTGCTCCAGGTGCGCCCGTCGAAGGCGACCGCGGTCGCGGCCAGGTTCAGCGCGAGCTGCGCCTCCTCGGACAGCCGCAGGTCCGGCAGGTAGTACGCCGCCTTGTCGATCGAGTAGGCGTCGTCCGCCTCGACGAGGGGGATGCCCGCCTCGCGGAGGGTGGCCAGGTCCCGGAAGAAGGCCCGCTCACCGCTGTCGCCGGCCGGGTAGGCCGTGGTCGACTGCCGCCCGAGGGCCGTGGTGACCTCCGCCCGCGAGCGGGGCCGGTCGCTCTCCAGGAGCAGGAAGAGCAGGTCGGAGAGGCGCTCGAGGCGGTCCGGCGGCACGCCGGCGGATGGTAGGCGTCAGGCCGCGGCCGCCGTCGAGCGCCCAACACCAGGGTGCGGGTGGACCTGGACAGTTCAGCGGTGTGGTTCGCTTCCCGCCCTTCTTCCAGCAGAAACGCGCGGTGGTACCGCGCGTTTCTGCTGGAGGAACGGGATCAGCGGCCGGGGTCCTGGTGGTTGTCGACCTCGAACTCGATGACCTGCGCCGGCGGCGGCACCCCGACCGAGCCGAGGGCGGCACCCAGGCGCGTGGCCATGAACGCCTCCTGGTCGGCCTTCGAGGCCCACACCTCCGTCACCACCAGGCCGCCCTCGGTCGGGCCGCCGAGGTGGGTGTGCAGGCCTTCGGGCCAGTCCCCCGTGCCGTCGCGCCGGACGCCGAGCTGGTCGTTGACCGCCCAGTACTCGTCCACCCCCACGCCCTCGAAGCGGAGTATCACGCCATACGCCATGTCTCGCCTCCTCGATCGGGCCGAGCCTCGGCCCCCCGATCGCCCCCGGTCCCACCCGGACCCGCGAACGCTACCCCTGCCCGACCGGTCGTGCCCGGGGAACGGCGGCGCGGACCGGGTCGCCGGGCACCGGGCGCGGGTTCAGCCGGCGACGGTGGCGGCGGCGCCGCCGCGGCGGGGGTCGCCGGCGGCGCGGCCCTCGCCGACCGGGCCGCTCGGCACCACGGCGTGGGCGCCGCCGAAGTAGAGGTTCTTCTCGGCCCACTCGTTGACGGGCCAGCGCTCACGGAGCGCGGCGACCGTCGCCGGCGACCAGCCGGGCTCGACCTGGAGCAGGTCGCCGTCCCAGTGCAGGCGGGGCGCAGGGACGGCGGCCTCGACGGGCACCCCGTGGTCGACCACCGCGCTCACCACCTGGACGATGGTCGTGCGGATGCGCTTCGACCCACCGCTGCCGACCACGAGGCGGGGGTCGCCCGAGGGGTCGAGCACGACGGTGGGCGACATCATCGACGCCACCCGCTCCCCCGCCGGCGCGGCGTGGAAGCCGTCGGGGTGCAGGTCGTCTTCGCCGAGCATGTTGTTCAACAGGATCCCGGTGCCCGGCACGAGGTGGCCGGACGCCTCGCCGTTCGAGGTCGTCATCGACGCGACGTTGCCGTGGCGGTCGGCCACGCTCACGTGGGTCGTGCCTCGGGTCGCCTGCGGGCGGGCGCCGGCCGCGCCGGCGGCGCGGCGGCGGTCGGTCTCGACCATGGCCTCGACGAGGGCCACGGCGTGGTCGGGCGTGCCCCGCTCGGGCAGCGAGCCGCCGTCCTCCAGCAGCTGCAGGGTGAGGCCCACGAGGGTGCCGCCGAACGACGGCGCCGGGTTGGTGAGCACCCGGTGGCCCCGGTACCCGACCGCCAACGGCTCGCGCTCGACCACCCGGTAGGCGACGAGGTCCTCGGCGGTCACGAGGCCGCCGCCGCCGGCCTGGTCCGCGGCGAAGGCCTCGGCGAGCTCGCCGTGGTGGAAGGTGTGGCCCGGCTCGCGGCCGAGCCGGTCGAGGAAGGCGGCGAGGTCCGGGTTGACCATGCGCTCACCGGGTCGCAGCGCGTGACCGTGCGGGGCGAACAGGGCGTGGGTGTCCGGGGCCTGCTCGAAGATCGGCCAGAGCAGGGCGACCAGCGAGGCCCCCATGGGGGAGACGACCACGCCGCCGGCGGCCAGGTCGACCGCCGGCGCCACCACGTCGGCGAGGGGCAGGACGCCGAGGCGCTCGTGCACGTGGAGGTAGCCGGCCAGGCACCCGGGCACAGCCACCGAGCCCCGGCCCACGTTGAAGACCTGGTCGGAGCCGGGGAAGGCGATGGTCACGGGCACGAAGTGGGGCTCCACGGCGCCGGCCTCCAGGCCCCGGCCGGGCGTGTCCACGAAGAAGTCGAACAGCGTCGCGTCGCCCGCGGCCGTGCGGGCGAGGAGGAAGCCGCCGCCGCCCAGGCTCGACAGGGTGGGCTCGGCCACCGACGCCGCGAATCCCGCCGCGACGACGGCGTCGAACGCGTTGCCGCCCCGCTCGAGCACCGTCGCGGCGGCGTCCGCCACGGCGGGGTGGCCGCCCGCCACCAGCCCGCGGCTCACGACCAGAGCCGCTCGCCGAGGTCGAGGAGGCCGCCGAGGTCGTGCACGTCGGACTCGAGGTAGGACACCTTGGCCACCAGGGCGGGGCGCTCGCCGAGCCGGGCCGCCTCCTCGGCCTCCCGGGTGCCGACCACGCGGTAGTTCACGAAGCTCTCGGCCACCTCGGTGAGCACCCGGTCGACCTGGGCCACGTCGGTCTGGCCCGCGACGCCCTCGGCCACGACCCGCTCCGCGATGGCCCGGCTGTCGCGGCACACCTGTTCGGCCATCGTCCCCGCCTCGGGGTCGACGAGGAACTCGGGCAGCACCTTGTTGAGCACGAGCGCCCCCAGGTGCAGGTCGCGCTCGGCGAGGGCCTCGATGAAGAACTCCGCCTCCCGGGCGGGCGCGGTGTCGAGGGTGCTGACCACCACGAAGGTCGTGCAGCGGTCGGCGAGGGTGCGCTCGATCGAGCGGGCCCGCTCGACGAACCCGTCGTACATGGTCTGGAAGAGCAGGAAGAAGTCGGCGATGTCCTGGAGGAACTGCGAGCCGAGGATGCGGTCGGCGATCGAGTAGAAGGGCTTCGACGCGGTGCTCAGGATCCGGGACCGGGCCGGGGCGGTGAGCCAGCGCAGCAACCGGCTGCTGAAGAAGTCGGCCATGCGCTCGGGCGCCTCGAGGAAGTCGATGGCGTTCCGGGTGGGCGGGGTGTCGACGATGATGAGGTCGTACCGGCCCGACACGTGGATCTCGTAGAGCCGCTCCATGGCGATGTAGTCGTGGCTCTGGACGAACTTGCCGGTGATGTTCTGGTACAGCGGGTTGGCGAGGATCGCCTCGCGGGTCTCCTCGTCCGGGGCGTAGCGGTGCACCAGGTCGTCCCACGACGCCTTCATGTCGAGCATCGCGACCCACAGCTCGCCGCGTGGCTCGACGCCGGCCTCCGCGAAGGCCGACGCCGGCACCTGGGTCTCGACGTTGCCGAACTGCTCGAGCCCGAGGGCGGTGGCCAGCCGGCGGGCGGGGTCCACGGTGAGCACCAGCACCTTGCCGCCGAGGTGGACGGCGGCCATGGCGCCGGCCGCCGCCGCGGTGGTGGTCTTGCCCACGCCACCGGAGCCACAGGTGACCACGATCTCGCGGGTCGCGAGCAGCTGCTCGAACGTCGCCGGCGGCGGGGGCGTGGTCGCCTTGGCCTTGGCCGCCATCAGGCGTCGAACCCCAGCTCGGCGCCGAGGGCCTCGGCGACCTGGTGCGTGGCCCGGGACCCGTGGCTGCGGCTGAACAGCTCGGGCAGGTAGACGAGGGGGATGTCGGCGGGCAGGTCCCGGCGCAGGCGGTCGAGGTGCTCGGCCCGGGTGCGGCGCAGCGTCACGGCGAGCCGGGCGGCGTCGAACAGGGGCTCGGTGGGGTGGCCCACGATCGCATCGAGGCGCTCGCGCTCGGCGGGATCGGCCAGGGCCTCGAAGACCGCCTCCTCACCCCGACCGAAGAGCTCCGGCAGGACCCGGTTGACGGCCACGGCGGCGATGTCGACGTTGGTCTCCGAGCGGATGCGCTCGGCCAGCTCGAGGGTCTCGCTGACCGGCATCTCCTCGGGCGCCGACACGAGCACGGCGCCCGTCGTGGCGGGGTCGTCGAGGATGTCGCTCAGCCAGCTGGTCTGCTCGCGGATGAGGCCGACCTTCACCAGCTCGCCGATGGCCTGCGGCGCCGAGATCTGGGCCACGACGTGGCCGCTCGCGGCGGCGTCGGCGATCACGAGGTCGTAGTGGTCCTCCTTGACCTCCCACGCCACCTTCCCGACCGTCAGGATCTCCTTCACGCCGGGAGCGGCGTTGGCGACGAAGTCGAGGGTGCGGGCGAGCGGGCCGATCTTGGCCAGCAGCGGCAGCTTGATCTGCAGGCGCAGGTACTCCTTGAGGGACTCCTCGGTGTCCATGGACATGGCGAAGAGCCCCGGCAGCACCTCCGTGGGGGCGAAGCTCGTCGGGTCGGAGCCGAAGAAGTCGGCCAGGTTCCCCTTGGCGTCGAACTCGCAGACGAGGGTCCGCTTGCCCTGGCGCGCCGCGAGGACCCCGAGGGCCGAGGCGACGGTGGTCTTGCCGACACCCCCCTTGCCGGTGACGAAGAGGAGCCGCCGATCGAGCAGCGGCACCGCGGCAGCGGGCATCAGGTGCTCATCCGAGGTGGGTCAGCCCGCCCCGAAGCCGATCCGCCGCTCGTCCTCGGGACTGCCGATCTCGACGTAGGCGACCTTGGTCGACGGCACCGCGACCTGACGGCCCCGCTTGTCGGTCAACCACAGCACACCGGCCTCGTTGCCCAGGGCGGCCTCGATGTCCTTGGCCAGCGCGGCCCGGTCGACGTCGTCGCCCAGATCGAGGTCGATCTCCTTGGGGCTGTAGGTCACACCGATGCGAACGTCCATGGTCATCCTCTGTCAGGCGGGTCAGGCGGGGTCGGGGCCGTCCGGGCGCGGTTCCAGCCCGTCGGCGACGGCTCGAATGCTAGGCGGGAACCCGCCGATCACACGATCCGGAGCTCGCGGTGGCGGCGCTTGGTCGGGGCGAGGTCCTCGTCGATGGCCCGGGCCATCTCGGTGAACACCCTGCCGGCCTCGCTGGTGGGGTCGACCGCGGCGATGGGCTCGCCGTCGTCGCTGCCCTGGCGGAGGGCCGGGACCAGCGGGACCTGGCCCACGAGGGGCACGCCCAGGCGGCCGGCCAGGTCGGCACCGCCCCCGGCACCGAAGAGCTCGTAGCGCTTGCCGTCGTCACCGGTGAACCACGACAGGTTCTCGATCACGCCCTTGACCTCGAGGCCCACCTTCTGGGCCATGAAGGCGGCGCGCTGGGCGACCCGCTCGGCCGCGGGCTGCGGCGTGGTCACCACGTAGACCTCGCTCTGGGGCAGGAACGACGCCAGCGAGATGGAGATGTCGCCGGTGCCCGGGGGCAGGTCGACCACGAGGAAGTCGGGCTCGCCCCAGTAGACGTCGGTGAGGAACTGCTCGAGGGCTTTGTGCAGCATCGGGCCCCGCCAGATCACCGGCTGGCTCTCGTCGGCGAAGAACCCCATCGAGATGCACGCCACGCCGTTGGCCCGGGGCGGCACCAGCATCTCGTCGATCAGCGTGGGCGGCCGGTGGATGCCGAGCATGCGGGGGATGGAGAAGCCCCACACGTCGGCGTCGACGATGGCGGTGCGGCGGCCCCGCGCCGCGAGGGCGACGGCGAGGTTGGTGCTGACCGAGCTCTTGCCGACCCCGCCCTTGCCGGACGCGATCAGCAGGACCCGCGTGGCCGAGCCGGGCTCGGCGAAGGGGATGGCCCGGCCCTCGGCGTGGCCGTGGGCGTCCTGGCTGCCGGCGGTGGCGTGCGGGTCGCCGAGGAGACGCCGCCGCATGGCCTCGCGCTCGTCGTCGGTGAGCACGGAGAACTCGATGTCGATGCCGGTGACCCCCTCGACGGCGCCGACCGCGTCGGTGATGCGCTGGGCCAGCTCGGGGGCGGTGGGGTTCTCGGGCGTGGTCAGGGCGACCACGGCGTGGACCCGGCCCCCGTCGACGGCGACGCCGCGCACCAGGCCGAGGTCGGCGAGGGAGCGCTCGAGCTCGGGCTCGAGCACGGCGTCGAGGGCGGCACGGACGGCAGCGAGGTCAGACATGCCGGCCATGCGCCTCCAACGCCTGCGCCCCTTCGGGATCCGAGTCTCGGGGATCTCGCAGCTCCGCTCGGCTGCGCAGCGTCTCGTGGTTCACTGTCGTCTCCGTCGACTCGGGGGATTTCACCTACGCGGATAGGTAGAATACCGACGTGGACCGAGCGGCCCTCACCGCCACCGAGTTCGCGTCGGCGGTCACCGCCATCACCTCGGCCTTCGGCGACCCGACCCGGCGCGACATCTACCTCTTCGCCCGCGAGCACGCCCAGGGCGTGACCGCGGCAGAGGTCGCGCAGCGATTCGAGCTGCACGCCAACGTGGCCCGCCACCACCTCGACAAGCTCGCGTCCGGCGGCTACCTCGAGGTCGCCGTGGCCCGCAGCGAGCACGGCGGCGCCGGCCGTCCCTCGAAGCACTACAAGGTCACCTCCGACGCCATGCCACTCGAGGTGCCGGTCCGCCACGACGACGTGCTCGTCACCCTGCTCGGTCGGGCCCTCGAGCTGCTCGGGCCCGACGCCGCGCAGCAGATGGCCGAGGAGGTCGGCATCGAGTACGGCAAGGCCATGGCCGAGTCGCTGGGCGCCGGCAACGACCAGCCCCGGTCGTTCCGGGCCGCCCTGCACTCGGTGGCCGACGCCCTCTCCGCCCACGGCTTCGCGACCCGGGCCGAGCAGCGGGACGGGCGCCTGCGCCTCGTCTCCGAGCACTGCCCGTTCGGCGACGCCGCCGTCGAGCACCCGGTGATCTGCGCGGTCGACCGCGGCATGGTCAAGGGGATGCTCGGCGCCCTCTACGGCGAGACGTCGCCCGCCACCGAGGCGTCGCTCCCCATGGGCGACCAGCGCTGCGTCACCGCCGTCGCCGAGTGACCCGGCCGTGAGCCGGCGGGCGTACCTCGACCACGCGTCGACGGCGCCGCCGCGCCCCGAGGTGGTGGCGGCCATGACCGGGGCGCTGACCGCGGCCCTGGGTGACCCGGGCCGCATCCACGCCGAGGGCCTCACCGCCCGCGTCGCCGTCGAGCAGGCCCGCGAGCAGGTGGCGGCGCTGTTCGGGGCGCGCTCGCGCGAGGTGGTGTTCACCAGCGGGGGCACCGAGGCCATCGCCTCCGCCGTGTTCGGGGCGAGCGAGCGGGGCCCCCACCAGGTGGTGCCCGCGGTCGAGCACTCGGCGGTGCGCGAGGCGGCCGCCCGTGCCGGCGAGGTCACCACCGTCGGCGTCGACGGGACCGGCCGGGTCGACCCCGACGAGGTGCTGGCCGCCATCCGCCCGGACACGGCGCTGGTGCACGTCCAGTGGGCCAACCACGAGGTGGGCACCCTCCAGCCCGTCGCCGACGTCGTCGCCGGCTGCCGCGAGCGCGGCGTGCTGGTGCACGTGGACGCCGCCCAGGCCAACGGCCACCTGCCCGTGGACTTCGGCGCCCTCGGCGCCGACCTGCTGTCGCTCAGCGCCCACAAGTTCGGCGGGCCGCCGGGCACCGGCGCGCTGCTCGTGCGCCGCGGCCTCCGGCTCCGCCCCCTGCTGCTCGGCGGCGACCAGGAGCGGGCCCGCCGCGCCGGCATGGAGGACGTGCCCGCGGTGGTGGGCTTCGGCGCCGCCTGCGGCGCCCTCGCCGCCGACGACCGACTCGCGACCGAAGAAGCCGACTCCCGCCGTCTGACCGACCGGGTGCTCGCCGCCGTGGCCACGGACCCGGGTCTCGCCGGCGTCCACCCCTACGGTGACCTCGACCGGCGGGCGCCCCACCTCGTCTGCTTCGGCATCGACGGCATCGAGCCCCAGGCGGTGCTGCTCGGCCTCGACCGGGCCGGCGTGGCGGCCCACTCGGGCAGCGCCTGCTCGTCCGAGTCGCTCGAGCCGTCCCCCGTGCTCGAGGCCATGGGCGTGGACGCCCACCGGTCGCTGCGGGTCTCGGTGGGCTGGAGCACCACCGACGAGGACGTCGACGTGCTCCTCGGCGCCCTTCCCCGCGTGATCGCCGATCTGCGCGCCCTCGGCGGCGCCTGAGCCCGCGCCGCGGGCGCTCAGCGAGGGACCGGGGCGCGGCGCCGGCGGGCGCCGGCGGCGACCTCGTCGGGCACGTCGATCCACAGGCGCAGCAGGTTGGCGCCGAAGGTCTTGCCGAGGTTGTCCGCCCGGAGCGAGCGCGGCGCGCCCCCGCCGAGGGCGTCGTACAGGACGAACTTCAGCGCCCAGACGTTGGGTGCCTCGAAGCGCTCGACCGGGCCCTGCACGAGGGAGCCGAAGTGGTCCTTCACCCGCGCCGCGGTGACCTCGGCCCGGATGGCCTCGTAGGCGGCTTCGTCGTCGGCGAAGAGCGACACGTCGCTGATGTCGCCCTTGTCGCCCGAGCGGGCCCCGCAGAGGTCGCGCAGCTGGATCCGGGGCACGACGATCACCCTATTCGGGCGACACGGATCCGGCGGCCGGGTGTCACCCTGGCGCCACACCGCCGGTACCCTCTCCGGCGATGCCGACCGACCGTCCGGCTCCCCGCCACCCGTGACCGTCTTCCTCATCCGCCACGCCGACGCCCTGCCCCGCAACGAGTGGGCCCACGACGACCTGCTGCGGCCCTTGACCGAGAAGGGCTTCGGGCAGGCGCAGGGCCTGGTGGACCTCCTCGGCGGGCGCGGCATCACCCGGATGCTGACGAGCCCGGCGGTGCGGTGCCGTCAGACCCTCGACCCGCTGGCGTCGCACCTCGGCCTCGTCGTCGAGGAGGCGCCGGCCCTGCTGGAGGGGACGCCGGTGCGCCGGGCCCGCGCCCTGCTCGACGACCTGGGGGACGCCGACGTGGCGCTGTGCAGCCACGGCGACGTCATCCCGGACCTCGTCAACCACCTCATCGGCGAAGGCATGGACGCCAGCGGCCGTGACGCCAAGAAGGGCTCGACCTGGGTGCTCACCCACGACGGCCGGCGGTTCGTCAGGGGGCAGTACCTGCCTGCCCCCTGACGACCACCTCGAGCGGTGGGCGGGCGCCGACCGCTAGTCGGTCAGCGGGCGACCCTCGGCGTCGGTCGAGAAGCTCTCGTTGCCGACGAGGATCAAGATGCCCTCGATGGTGCCCCAGATGGCACCGAGGCCGCAGGTCACCAGGGTGACGACGATCTGGATGATGCCCTTGTTGGTGTTGCCCAGGTAGAAGTTGTGGACGCCGAAGCCGCCGAGGAAGATGCCGAGCAGGCCGGCGACCATCTTCGACTTCAGCGGGGTGCCGTCCGGACCGACGGCTGGGACCTGGCCACCCATGGGCGGCTGGTAGGGCGCCGCCGGGGGCGGCTGGTAGGCCGCGGCGGGCGGGGGCGGGACGCTGCTCGGATCGGGACCCGGGGGCGGCGGCGGGGCATCGGACATGGGTGTGTCTCCTTCACCAGGTGGGCGGGCGGGACCGCCCAGGGGGGTGGTTCGCCGCGAACCCTAATCCCTGCCGGTGGGGTCGCGAGGGACGGATCCGCCCGCGTGGCCTCCGTGCGCACGGGCGGCGCACCGACCACGTCCGGGAGCGGGGCGTGGCGCCGGCAGGGCCGCCGGGTCCCGGCGCGTCCTCGTCAGAGGACGGTGACGTCGACCCGCACGCCGGCGTCGACCGACGCCCGGTCGACCGCGAACGGCTCCACGGCGAGCAGTTGGGTCGGCTTGCCGTCGCGGGCACGACCCGTGCCGGTGATGGTCGGCGGGCCGGAGAGGCCGAGCACGCCGGCGTCGCGCCCCACCGCGGCCACGACCTCGCGGTCCGCGGCCCGCCAGGCCAGCCGACCGATGACCTCGGGGGGCTCGTGGCCGCCCGAGGCGCGCTCGCTCAGGTCGACGGTGTCGCCGCCGTACGCGTTGAGGCCGAAGTACTCCTCGTGCCACTCCTCGATGGGCAGCCCCGCGCCCTCGGCCCGACGGCGCACGAAGGCCAGCGCCGCCCGGGCCTTCGCCTCGGCGTCGGGCCACGAGTACCCGAAGCGGGCCTCCCCGGCCCAGCCCGCGGGGGTGCACACCAGGCCCTTGTAGGTGGCCGGGGGCGGACCGCCCCGGGCCCCGCTCACCCGGACCCGGTCGTCGCCGAGGTCGGTGAGCGTCACCGCCGTGAAGTCGGCCACCGCGTCGGGGTTCAGGTACCGGGACGGGTCGTGGACCTCGTAGAGCAGCTGCTCGCGGACGGTGTCGAAGGTGACCATCCCGCCCGTGCCCTCGGGCTTGGAGACCACGAACGAGCCGTCCTCGTCGACCGCGCCGATCGGGAAGCCGACCCGCAGCGGGTCGGGGTTCTCCCACCACGCGCCTGAGTAGTTGCCACCGGTCACCTGGCCGCTGCACTCCAGCAGGTGCCCCGCCGTGACCCCGGCGGCGAGACGGTCCCAGTCGTCCCAGGCCCACCCGTGCTCGTGGACGAGCGGGGCGAGGAAGAGCGAGGCGTCGGCGACCCGGCCGGTGATGACGATGTCGGCGCCGTCGGCGAGGGCCTCCACGATCGGGCGGGCCCCCAGGTAGGCGTTGGCGAACAGGGCGTCGCCGGGCAGCCCGAGCTCCGCGGCGCGCGGCCGCACGTCGTCGCCGACCACGGTGGCGATGCGCAGCCCCCCGGCCCCGGCCTCCCGGGCGAACTGCGCGACCGCCCGCCCGGCGGCGATCGGGTTGATCCCGCCGGCGTTGGTGATGAGCTTGGTGCGGCCGTCGAGCAGGTACGGCGCGGCCTGGGCGACGTACAGCGGAAGGTCGCGCGTGTAGCCGAGGGACTCGTCGCGGAGGCGGTCCTTGGCCAGGATCGCGAGGGTCAGCTCGGCGAGCGCCTCGCACACCAGGTAGTCGACCCCGGCCGCGAGCAGGTCCTCGACCGGCCCGTGGCCGTCGCCGTAGAACCCCTGGCCGCCTCCGAGCCGGACCGTGCGCCCCATCAGCTGAGGGTTCCGCGGTGCGGTCCGACGGGCGCGTTCACCCCGCCATCATGGCGCGGCGGTGGTGGCCGTGGTGCCGCCGCCGGCCACCTGCTCCTCCAACGACTGGCGCAGGTTCGTGACCATGCCGGCGAAGGCCGACAGCTGGGTGGTGTCGACCTGGTCGAGCTCCGCCAGTGCGCCCTCCGGGTCGCCCTGGTTGCGCAGCGCCACCGCCTTGAAGACGTGGGGCGGGGCGTAGCCCGGGCGCAGGGCGATGGCCTGGTCGAGCAGGTCCATGCCCTCGGCCAGGCCGGCCCGCACGAGCAGCCACCCCTTGTAGGTGAGCGCGTCGACGTTCTCCGGGTCGCTCTCGAGCACCTCGTCGTAGAGGCGGGCGGCTTCGGCGAGGCCGTCGGCCTCGCCGCTGGCCTCGAGCTGCTGGGCCTCGGCGATCTTCTCGCGGTTGCTCGACGGGCCCGCCGACGTGATGCTCTCCCCCGAGGTGCGGGTACCGAAGTTGTCGGCGATGACGAAGCCCACCACCAGCGCGAAGGCCACCACGAGGGCGCTGATCGCCACCGTGCGGATCCGCCCACCGCGGGATCCGCCGCCCCCCACCCGGTCGGCGTCGGCCGCGAGCGCCTCGGCGTCGTGGCGGTCGAGGGCACGCACCACCGCAGCGGCGCGCACGGTGTAGTCGTCCTTGAGGGCGTGGTAGTCGTCGTCGCCGATGTCGCCCGCGGCGTGCTCCCGATCGAGGTCGTCGAGCGAGGCGAGCAGGAAGTCGCGCTCCTCGAGCAGGGCGGCCCGGTCGGCGGCGGTCGGGGCGCTCACGGGGCGGGCTCCCCGTCGCCCTCCCCGGTGCCGGCGGTCGCCGGGGCCGCGTCGTCGCCGTCGCCGTCGCCGTGGTCGGCAGGGTCGGACCCGCGGGCGCGACGGGCCTCCTCCACGAGGGCGCGGTCGGCGTCGGTCACCGTGACCGGGGAGCGGCGCCGCCAACGGCGGAAGGCGAACCCGAGCGCCACGCCACCGGCGACGACCAGCACCACCGGCAGCACCCACACGAGACCGGTGACGCCCGACGCCGACGGCGTGAGGACGACGTCGGTGCCGAAGCGGCCCACGAGGTAGTCCCGGATGGCCTCGTCGGTCTCCCCCGCCTCGATGCGCCGGTTGATCTCGGC
The DNA here is from genome assembly GCA_041908445.1 of Acidimicrobiales bacterium. Taxonomy (GTDB): domain Bacteria; phylum Actinomycetota; class Acidimicrobiia; order Acidimicrobiales; family DATDAH01; genus JAEUJM01. Next base: position 47,756 of record JAYRFK010000013.1, read on the forward strand.
CCGGATCTCCTTCGAGACCGGGGCGTCGGAGTCGGCCACCGACTGGCTGCGACAGGTCGGGCACTTGAGGCCGTCCGCCAGGGCGTGGGCGCGCTCCTCGTTCGTCCGCGGCGTGTCGTCGGGCCGGGTGCCCACGAAGAGCGCGGCGACGATGACCAGCCCCATGACCACCCAGACCCAGCGGGTGGCCGACCAGTCGCGGCGCGCGGCGGGCGGCTCGCCGGCACCGCCCTCGGCCCCGGCGGCCGGCTCGGCCTCGACCGCGACCTCCTGCACCGGCACGTCCTCGGTCGGTTCGACGGTGGCGCTCACGGGGTGGCGGTCCCCGGCGCCTGTGTCGTCGCGCTGTTGCCCCCCGAGGGGCCGGGCTGCTCACCCGAGAGGTCGGCGATGAGCTGGTCGAGGCCGACGCTGGTGACGCCGCCGGTGACCTTGGCGACGACGTAGCCCGACGGCGAGATGATGAACGACTCGGGCACCGCCGCCACCGCGTAGTCGAGGATCACCCCGGTACCGGTGCCGTCGATCACCGGCCAGGTGCTGTCGTTGTCCTCGAAGTACTGCCGGACCGCATCGGGGTCGTCGTCGAAGACGACGCTCACCACCGAGGCGTCGCCGATCTGGCTGTGGCGCCGGCTGAACGAGAGCAGCTCGGGGTGCTCGGTGCGGCACGGCACGCACCAGGTGGCGAAGAAGTTCAGGACGACCCACTGGCCCCGGAGGGCGTCGAGGTCGAACGGCTGCCCGTCGGTGAGCGACGACCCGGTGATCGGTGGGGCCACCTGGCCGACGAGGGGGCTGTCCGCGGTGCGGTCCGACGACGGGTCGCGGGTGGCGAGCACGCCGATGAACACCGCCAGCACGACGGCGATGCCGATGGCCAGGAAGAAGATCGGGCCGCGGCGGCGGTCGGCGCCCCCCGCGTCGACGGCACCCGGGTCGTCGCCCGAGGCGCCCGCACCGGTCGCGGCATCGGCGTCGGCGTCCGCCGGCGACGAGGTGGGAGCGGCCACCTCCGGATCGAGCACCCGGCCGTGGCGGGCCGTGGCGTCGGGCCCGCTCACGCGCCCACCCCGGCCGGCTCGGGCTCGGCGTCCCCGGCGGGCCCGTCCGCGGGCCCGTCGCCGGCAGTGGCGAGGTCGATCGGCGCGGAGACCGGGTCGGTGGGACGGCGGCGACGGCCGGGCCACGCGGCGAGGATCGTGCCGAAGGCCATGACGCCCCCACCGATCCAGAGCCAGACGATGAGCGGCTCGACGATCACGCGCAACAGGATCGCGTCCGCCGGGACGTCCCCGGCCGCGGCCCCGTCAGCGGAGGTGTCGTCCCCCGGGGCCTGGTCCGTGGCGGCACCCGGGCCCGTCGTGCCGGTCACCGAGTCCTGCTCGCCGGGGAGGGCCAGCAGGGCGAGGTAGACGTCGTCGGTGGGGCCCACCCGCACCGACGGGGTGCCGATGGCCTGGCCACCGAACTGGAAGCGGTTGAGCGCCGGTGTGAACACCCGGTCGCCGTCCACCCGGACGCGCGCCCGCACCACGACCTTCTGGGGGTGCTCGACCGTCTCGACGCCGAGGTACTCGACCGTGTGGCCACCCACCTCGGCGGTGTCGCCGGGCGAGAGCCGGAACTCGCCCTGGTGGGCGAAGCTCTGGCTGGCGGCGAAGGCCACCGCGATGAGCACCACGCCGAGGTGCACGATCATCCCGCCGTTGGCCCGACCCACCAGGCCCCGCCAGCCCTGGCGGCGGGTGGCGAGGACGATCTGGCGGAGGGCGGACCCGGCCGCCAGGCCACCGAGGAAGAACGCCAGCAGCGGGGCGACGCCCCGGGCGCCGACGGCGACCGCGAACACGAGCGACCCGGTGGCCACCCACATCGGCCAGTAGAGGCGGTGGCGCAGCAGTTCGCCGCTGGCCTTGCGCCAGGGCAGCACCGGGGCCACCGCCATCAGGAACAGCAGCGTCAGCCCGATCGGCATGGTCATGCGGTTGAAGTAGGGCACGCCGACCGAGATGCGGTCGCCGTTCACCGCCTCCACGAGCAGCGGGAAGACCGTGCCGAGCAGCACGACGAACGCGAAGGCCGCGAACAGCAGGTTGTTCGCCATGAAGGCGCCCTCGCGTGACACCGGCGAGTCGATGCGACCGGGCGAGCGGAGTTGGTCGCCCCGCCAGGCGATGAGCCCGACGGTGACCGCCACGATCAGCGCGAAGAAGCCGAGGATGGCCGGGCCGATCCCAGACTCGGTGAACGCGTGCACCGAGTCGAGTACGCCCGACCGGGTGAGGAACGTGCCGAGGATCGTCAGCGCGAAGGTGGCGCACAGCAGCGACAGGTTCCAGACGCGCAGCATCCCGCGCCGCTCCTGGACCATCACCGAGTGCAGGTAGGCGGTGCCGGTGAGCCACGGCAGGAACGAGGCGTTCTCGACCGGGTCCCACGCCCAGTAGCCGCCCCACCCGAGCACCTCGTAGGACCACCACGCCCCGAGGACGATGCCCACGGTCAGGAACCCCCAGGCGAACAGGGTCCAGCGCCGGGTCTCGACCAGCCAGCCCTCCCCGAGGCGGCCGGTGGCCAGCGCGGCGATGGCGAACGCGAACGGCACCGTGAACCCGACGTAGCCGAGGTACAGCATCGGCGGGTGGAAGGCCATGAGGATGTGGTTCTGCAGCAGCGGGTTGGGCCCGGGCCCGTCGAAGCCCGGCGTCGGGTCGAAGGGCACGAACGGGCGGGCCACCGTCACCATCAGGCCGAAGAAGAAGATGCAGACCACGAGCATCGTGAGGTTGGCCCAGCCCACGAGGGGGTCGGTCTGGCGGTGGCGGAACTTGCGCATCATCGCCATCAGGTAGCCCGTCAGGATGAGGGCCCAGAGCAGGATCGAGCCCTCGAGGGCGGCCCACAGGGTGGCGAAGTTGAACAGCGCCGGCGTCTTCGTGCTGCCGTTCTCGGCCACGTAGGCGACGGTGAAGTCGCGGGTGATCAGCGCCCGCTCCATCACGACGAACGCGGCCAGGGCGCCGACGAAGGCGAGCAGCGCGTAGCTGCGACCGAGCAGGAGGAGGCGGGGCCGGCCCTTGACCAGGCCGACGGCGAGGGTGCCGGCGCCGAGGACGGAGGCCCCGAGGCCGAAGAGCAGCGCGGCGGAGCCGAGGGCGACGTTCATCGGCGGGTCACGGGGTGGTCGCGGCGTCGTCCCCCGACGACCCGGTTGCCCCCGACGACCCCCCGTTGCCCCCGTCCACCTCGCCGTCGTCGCTCGGGGCGTCGACGGGCGTCAGGCGGTCGGGGTTGTCCTCCGCGTAGGAGGACGAGTGCTTGACCATGATCCGGTCGCTGGCGAAGTGCTCGCCGTCCCAGTTCCCCTCGAGCACGACGGGGATGTTCGGCTGGAACAGCTCCGGCGGGTCGCCCTGGTGGACGACGTCCACCTCGGACCCGCCGTAGAACACCACGAACTCGACGCTGTCGGCGGTCTGTCGGACCGAGCCCTCCTCGACCGTGCCCTGGAGCCGGAAGCGACGGTCGCCGAGCTCGTCCCTGTGGGCCACCGCCTCGTCGGCGTTGTAGAAGAACATCGAGGCGGAGCCGAGGCTCTGCACGGCGATGAACACCAGCGCGCCGGCCACCACGACGAGGGCGATGATCACCGGGAGGCGGCGCTTGCCGCCCGCCCGGGGGGCGCGCGGCGTGAGGTCGACCGGCGGCAGGTCCTCGTCGGACTCGTCGGCGGTCGCCGCGGGCGGCGGGGGCGGTGGGGTCAGAGCCATCGTCGGTCCTCCGGGGGCACCTGGCGGCTGAGACGCCGGCCCTTCACCAGGATCCAGGCGGCGTAGACGGCGGTGCCCCCCAGCACCAGTCCGTAGGAGACGGCGACGTAGCCGGCGTGGCTCATCGCTCGTCCCCCGTGGTCACGAGGCGGCCCGGGGCGGGCACCGGCGCGGCGCCCTCGGCCCGGCGTTCGGCGATCGCGACGTCGAGGCCGCGGTCCTCCACCTGGGCCTCGAGGTAGGCGACCCGGAAGCGGTGCACGAGCAGCCACAGGTAGATGCCGAGGAACACGACCATCCCGAGCATCAGGCTGAACAGCATCAGGCCGTCGATCTGGGGGTCGAGCCGGGTGATGGTCGGGCCCTGGTGCAGCGTCCGCCACCAGACCGTCGAGTAGTGGACGATGGGCACGTCCACGAAGGCGATGAGGCCGGCGATGGCCGCCCGCTTGGCCCGCACGTCGGGCTCGGCGGGCAGGCGGCGCACGGCGAGGTAGCCGAGGAACAGCACGAGCAGCAGCGCCGTGGTCGTGAGGCGGGCGTCCCACACCCAGTAGACGCCCCACGTGGGCCGGCCCCAGAGCATGCCGGTCACGAGCGTGAGCGACGTGTAGACGACGCCGATCTCGGCGGAGGCGCCGGCGGTGAGGTCCCAGAACTGCGACCGGCGCCACAGGTACATGGCGCTGCCGAAGGCGGTGACGCCGAAGGCGAGGAAGGCGACGATGGCGACGGGCACGTGGACGTACATGATGCGCACCGAGTCGCCCTGGACGACGTCGGGGCCGCTCCACACCAGCCCGAAGGCGAGGAGGGCGGCCACACCGAGCAGGCACAGGATGCCGAGCACCCGGGTGAAGGGCGAGGACGTGCTCGTCGGCCCGTCGGCCTCGACCGCCGCCTCCGGCGTTGCTATGGTCATGACTCCTCCAGGAGGGGCCCGAAGGCGAGCACCCCGAACACGGTGTAGACGGCGGCGAAGATGGCGAGCAGGGTGCACCACGACCAGCCTTCGCCCGTGGTGCCGGAGAACGCGGCCTCGAACGCCCGCGTCGCCCCGATGAGGACGGGGGCCGCCACCGGGAGGAGCAGGAGCGGGAGCAGGGTCTCCCGGACCCGCACACCGGCGGCGAGCACGCCGTAGAGGCTACCGGCGGCCGCGAGCCCCGCGGTCGCGAGCAGGCAGGTCACGACCAGGAGGCCGAGGCCGGACACGTCGGCGTTGTAGAGGACGATGACGCCGACCAGGAGGACGGCCTCGAGGGCGAGCAGTTCGGCCGCCACCGCGGCGGCCTTGCCCAGGAAGATCCCGGCCGGATCGAGCCCTGAGAGCCGCAGCGCGTCCCGGTTCCCGTCGGCCGCCTCCACCGAGAACGCACGCGACAGCGCCAGCAGGGACGCCAGGAGCACCGTGACCCAGTAGAGACCGGGGGTCGCCCGGGTGAGCACGCCCCGGTCGGGGTCGAGCGCGAAGGCGAAGAGGATCAGCACCAGGACGGCGAAGGGCATGACCTGGTTGGTCGCGACCCGGGAGCGCCACTCCAGGCGCAGGTCCTTGCCCGCCACGAGGGCGGCGTCACGCAGCACCGGCGCCCTCCCCTGCGGTGGTGGCGGGCTCGGGCACCGCCGGCGGCTCGGCGGCGGGCGCCCCGGCCGGTGCGGGCTCGTCCCCCGCCACCGCGCCGCCGGCGATGTGGACCACACGCGGGCGCAGGCCCTGCACCCGGTCGAGCTCGTGGCTGGCCATCATCACGGTGGCTCCCGCGGCGGTGGCGTCGCCGATGAGCCCGTCGAGCAGGTCGCGACCGTCCTGGTCGAGGCCGGCGTGGGGCTCGTCGAGGAGCCAGAGCTCGGGGCGGCGCGCCACGAGGACCGCCAGCGCGGTGCGGCGGCGCTGACCGGCCGACAGCCGGGCGACCGGCACGGTCGCGAGGCGGCCGTCGAGGCCGAGCCGGGCCATGGCCCGACGGGCGTCGTCGGCGTCGGCTCGCACCGCCTTGGCCCAGAACGTGACGTTGTCGGCCACCGTCAGCTCGTCGTAGAGGTGGGTCTGGTGGCCGAGGAGGCCGACGCGGCGGCGCACGCCCTTGCGGTCCCGAGTGAGGTCGTGGCCCAGCACCACCGCGGTGCCCGACGTGACCGGCGCCAAGCCGGCGCAGAGCCGCAGCAGCGTGGTCTTGCCCGCGCCGTTCGGCCCCTGCAGCACGACGGTCTCGCCCCGCCCGACGTCGAGGTCGACGCCGGCGAGCGCGGGGAAGCGCCCGAGCAGGGAGACCGCGGCGCGGAGGTGGACGACGGGCTCCATGGGACCATGGGAAGGCTACGGACGCCGCGCTCACACCAGCAAGCGCAGCCCCGGTCGATCTCGGCGCGGTCGGGCGCGGCGATCGTTTCGGGACCTTCGGCCCTGCCCGGTCGCAACGCCAATCCGTAGCGTCGGAGCGTGGCCAGTGAGCGGCACAACGGGGGCAGGGTCGTGGTCGGTATCGACGACTCCGCCGGCGCGGCACGGGCCCTGGCGTGGGCCCTCGACGAGGCCGTCGCGCACGACTGGGAGGTCCACGCCGTCCTCGCCTGGGAGCTGCCCTCGACGGGCGCCCTGGGGCTCGACCCGCTACCCGTCGACGTCGAGGCCCTCGCCGATGGCGCGGCCGCCACCCTCGCCAAGGTGGTGGCCCCCTTCACGGCCGAGGCGGACCGCCTCGGTGTGGTCCTGAAGGCCGAGGCGGTCCAGGGCCAGCCCCGCCACGTCCTGCTCGAGCTCGCACGCGACGCCGACCTGCTCGTGGTCGGCTCCCGGGGTCGGGGCGGGTTCGTCGGCCTGCTGCTCGGCTCGGTCAGCGCCTACTGCGCGAAGCACGCGCCCGGTCCGGTGGCGGTCATCCCTGCTCCGCAGGAGGCGGCGGCATGAGCACGCACCGATTGCACGTGCTGCTCGTCGGGGCCGACGCCGACGCCATCGGCGAGGCCACCATGGCGCTCGCCCGCACCGGCCACACGGTCAGCCACGTCTCCCCCGACGCCGACTCACCCTTCGGGTGGAACGGCGGGCCGGCGAACGCAGGCCCCCAGCCGGTGGACGTGGTGCTGTTCGTCCCGGGGCATGCCCTCTCGAACCTGCCCTGGTACGAGGAACGGGTGCTCCGGCTGGTCGAGCAGGGGGTCCCCCTCGTGTTGGCGGGCACGCCGCTGTCGAGCCCCTTCGCGGCCTGGGCCAGTCGGTGCGCCGCCCCCGAGGACGACCTGGTGGTGGTGCTCGAGGAGACCGTCCGCCAGCACGCCGTCGACGAGCCCCTGCACCGGGTGGACCACCAGGACCACGTCACCCGGACGGTCTTCGACCCCATCGACTTCGAGCAGAGCGGCGGCGAGCCCCTGAGCCGGGCCCAGTGCCTGCGCCTGCTCGGCACCACCAAGGTCGGCCGGGTGGGCCTCACCGTCGGCGCCCTGCCCGTGGTGGTGCCCGTCGACTACCGCCTCTGGCGCGACCAGGTGATCTTCCGGACCGCGGAGGGCAGCCGCCTGCACCGGGCCACCACCGACGCGGTCGTCGCGTTCGAGGTGGACGCCCTCGGGACCGGCGAGCCGTGGGGCTGGAGCGTGGTGGTCACCGGCGTGGCCCGTGACGTGTCCGAGCTGGTCGACGCCGCCGACGTGGCCCGCGCCGAGCTGGGCTTCCGACCCGGTGGCTGGTGGACCAACGGCACGCGCGACCGCCACCTCGCGGTACCCACCGACGTGGTCGCGGGCTGCCGCCTGCCCGCCCACGCCCCGGTCGACGCCCAGGTCTGAGCCCCACCCGGCGGGACCGGGCTAGGTCAGCGGCACCTGCCACTCGACGCGCGTGCCGGTGGGCACCCCCGGCAGGGCGAGGAAACTGCCCCCGTGGCGCTCGGCGCGCTCGCGCAGGTTGCGCAGGCCGTGCCCGGCGGCGGAGAGGTCGTCGGGCAGCCCGACGCCGTCGTCCACCACGCTCAGGCTGAGCGAGCCGTCGAGGGCCTGGAGGCGGATGTCGACCCGGCTGGCGTGGGCGTGACGGGCGACGTTGCTCAGCACCTCGCGCACCGCCGACAGCAGGTCGACGGCCAGCGATCCCTGGACGCTGGCGTCGATGGGGCCGTCGAAGGTGACCCGCGGCTCGAAGCCGAGCGGGCCGGCGGCCTCGCGGCAGAGGGCCATCACCTCCGCCCGGGTGCCGTTGACCGACCGGCCCCGCGAGGACTCGAGCCCGAAGATCGCGGTGCGGATGTGCTTCACCGTCAGGTCGAGGTCCTCCACCGCGGCCTCGATGCGCTCGGCGACCTCGGGCACCTCGGCCTTGCGGATCGCCCCCTGGAGGGAGAGGCCGGTGGCGAACAGGCGCTGGATGACGGTGTCGTGCAGGTCGCGGGCGATGCGCTCGCGGTCCTCCACGATGGCGGCCTCCTGCACACGGGCCTGGAGGCGGGCGTTCTCGATGGCCACGCCTGCGGCGACCGACAGGCCCACCACCAGCAACTCGTCGACCTGGGTGAACTCCGGGCCCGAGCGCTTGTCCGCGAGGTAGAGGTTGCCGAACACCTCGTCGCGGACGCGCAGCGGCACGCCGAGGAACGACCCCATGTGCGGGTGGTCGGCGGGGAAGCCGTAGCTGTCGGCGTGCTGGGTGAGGTCGGGGAGGCGGATCGGCTCCTTGTCGACGATGAGCAGGCCGAGGATGCCGTGGCCCTTCGGCAGGTGGCCGATGGCGCGGATCTCGTCGTCGGACAGCCCGACCGTGATGAACTGGTCGAGCGCCGTGCCGGTGTCGTCGAGCACCCCGAGCGCGGCGTAGCGGGCGTCGGCCAGCTCCGCCGCCGCGGCCACGATGCGCTCGAGCATGCGGGGCAGGTCGAGATCGGTGCCGATGGCGCCGACGGCGTCCAGCAGCTCCTGCATCATCGAGGGCACTGCGGACGCCACACCCAGAGCGTACGGCCCCCACCCCGCCGGCGACGAAGTCGAGGAACCCTCGAAATGGGGGTCGTTGGGGCAGACTGGTGCAATGACCGTCCGCGTCTTCCTGCTCGACGACCACGAGGTGGTGCGGCGCGGGCTCCGTGACCTGCTCGAGGCCGAGGACGACCTCGAGGTGGTGGGCGAGGCGGGCACGGCCGAGGAGGCCTACGGCCGGATCCCCGCCACCCGCCCCGACGTGGCCGTGCTCGACGTGCGCCTGCCCGACGGCGACGGCATCGAGGTGTGCCGGGAGATCCGCTCCAAGCACCCCGAGATCCAGTGCCTGATGCTCACCTCCTTCGCCGACGACGAGGCCCTCTTCAGCTCGATCATGGCGGGCGCCTCCGGTTACCTGCTCAAGCAGGTGAAGGGCACCGACCTGGTCGGCGGCATCCGGCGGGTGGGGGCCGGCGAGTCGCTCCTCGACCCGTCGCTCACGCAGAAGGTGCTCGAGCGCCTGCGCTCGCCCGAGGACGACGAGCTGTCCGGCCTCACGCCCCAGGAGCGCAAGATCCTCGACCTCATCGCCGAGGGCCTCACCAACCGCCAGATCGGTGAGCGCATGTTCCTGGCCGAGAAGACGGTCAAGAACTACGTCAGCAACCTGCTCTCGAAGCTCGGCATGAGCCGGCGCACCGAGGCCGCGGTCTACGCCGCCCGCCTCTCGGAACGTCGCGACCGCGAGCACCGCGGCTGACGGTGGCCTCGCCCGCCGGGGCCGGACGCGGGGACCACCCCGTGCGCGGGCCCGCGGCGGTCGCCGAGACCCACATCTCGACGGTCCTGTTCGACGGGGACCTGGCGATCAAGCGCTACAAGCCGCTGCGCACGGACTTCCTCGACCACTCGACGGTGGAGGGGCGCCGGCTCGACGCCGAGCGGGAGGTCGCCCTCAACCGTCGCCTCGCCCCGGACGTCTACCTCGGGGTGGCCGAGGTCCGTGGGCCCGACGGCGAGGTGTGCGACCACCTGGTCCTGATGCGGCGCCTGGACCCCACCCGCCGCCTCGCCACGCTGGCCCGGGCGGGCGGGGGTCGGGACGAGGTCGCCGCGGTGGCGCGGGTGATGGCGACGTTCCACGCCGGGGCCGACCGCTCGCCGGCCATCGACGCCGCGGCCGCGCCGGCCGCGCTGGCCCGCCGTTGGGACGACGACCTCGCCGGGCTGGCCGACACCGGGTTCGGCCGTACCCGAGCACCGGCGCTCGCCCTCGTCGGCGACCTGGCGCACCGCTACCTGAGCGCCCGGGCGCCACTCCTCACCGGCCGCATCGCCGACGGGCACGTGTGCGACGGCCAGGGCGACCTGCTCGCGGACGACATCTTCTGCCTCGACGACGGCCCCCGCATCCTCGACTGCCTGGCCTTCGCCGACTCGCTGCGGTGGGGCGACGTGGTCGCCGACGTCGCGTTCCTGGCCATGGACCTCGAGCACCTCGGCCGAGCGGACCTCGCCGAACACCTGTGGGCCACCTACCGGAGCGCCTCCGGCGAGGCGCACCCCGCCTCGCTCGGCGATCTCTACGTGGCGCAGCGGGCGATCGTGCGGTGCCTCGTCCACGCGATGCGGGCCGACCAGCTCGCCGGCGGTGCGGACGACGAGCGCGGCGGCGAGGGGGCGGCCGCAGCCGCCGAAGCCGCCACCGCCACGGGCTTCCTCGCGTTGGCCATGAGCCACCTCCGCCGGGCCGAGCCCCGGCTGGTGCTCGTAGGCGGCAGTCCCGGAACGGGGAAGTCGACGCTCGCCCGTGCCCTGGGCGACGCCCCCGGGTGGCAGGTGCTGCGCAGCGACGAGGTCCGCCGGCAGCTCGGGCTCCGCGCCGGTGAGCACGCCGCCGGGACCCGCGAGGACGGGATCGAGGAGGGCGCGTACGCCCCCGAGGCCACCGCCCGGGTCTACGCGGCCCTCCTCGAGCGCGCCCGGGCCGTGCTCGGCGCGGGCGACTCGGTGATCCTCGACGCCTCGTGGCGCACCCCGGCGCAGCGGCGTCAGGCCGCTGCGCTCGCCGACGCGGTGGGCGCCCGGCTCGACGCCCTGCGGTGCGTCGCACCGGAGGACCGGTGCCGCGAGCGGGTACGACGCCGCGCCGCGGCGGGCACCGACCCATCCGAGGCCACCCCCGCCGTCGCGGACTGGATGGCGGCGGCGTTCGCCCCGTGGCCGGAGGCGGTCGAGGTCGACACCGCCGGCCCGCTCAGCGACAGCGTGCGGGACGCGAAGACGGCCCTCGAACCGCCACCCTCCGACGTGAAGTGACGGCCCGAGGGCCGAGATCGGTTGGTCGGCGACCGCCGTCGCCGACGATCATCCGCGGGCGCTCAGCTCGCCTTCTTCAGCTGGTCGAGAGCCGAGCGGGCCGCGCGCCGTAGGTCACCGCTGGCCTTCACCAGGCCGTCCTTGAGGTCACCCGCCGCCTCGGTCGCGGCCTTCTGCACCTGCTCGCCGCGGCCCTGGTTGCGGTCGACGGCCTTCTCGGCCTCGTTCTTCAGGGCGAGGTACGAGTTCTCGAGCCGTTGGACCAGCTCGCGGAGGTCGTCGCGCACGTCGAGGCGCCCGAGGTCGGCCTGGACGACGAGCTCGTCGATCCACTGGCGCCACTTCTGGAGCTGCGCCTCGACCTGGGCCCGGAGGTCCTCACCGTCACCATCGACCGCTTCTCGCTCGAGATCGTCGAGCTCCGCGGCCAACTCTTGCTCTGCTGCGTTCTCGGTCATGGCTGCAGGGTCGCGCCGTCGGGCGGGGACGGCCAGGGTCCTTGGTCACGCCCGCCGGACGTCGATCACCGCGATGGTCGGCTCGACCGCCCGGAGACGGTCCGCGACCGCCACGGCGACCGCGTCCGCCTCGCGGTCCGAGACCGCCTCGGGCATCGCCACCTGCACCTTCAGGTGGTGGGCGCTGCGGTGGGTGATGACGTCCACGCCGGCGGGCTCGTGGCCGCGCCGCTGGAGGGCCTTCACCGCCTCGTCCCGGGCCACGACGGAGAGCCGCTCCACGTCGGCTGCGGCCGCGGCCTCGCACGCGGCCACGAGGTCGGCGTCGTCGACGGTGACCGTGGCCCAGCCCTCGAAGGGGTTGGGCCCGGGGGGACCGGCGACGACGAGGGGGACGTGGCGCCGCAGCGCGCACACGACACCGTCCTCCCGGGGCGACGGCTGCTCGGGCGGGCCGGTGCGGACGGTCAGGGCCACGTCGATGCCGCCCTCGATCGGGCAGCCGCCGGGCTCGAGGCCCGCGCACGGGAAGATCGGGCCGTCGTCGGCACGGCACCGCACCACCTCGTGGCCGGCCGCCACGAGCTGGCGCTCGGCGGGCAGGGCCGCCTCGGCGTCGGTCTCGGTCACCAGGATGCGCATGTCAGGGACTCCCCCGGGTCGTCGCGGAACCCTCCGAGGATCGCGGCCGCCCCGGTGGGCGGGTAGGGCCGAACGTCCCATCCGGCCCCGCCCGCCGGGGGTCCGCCGCCACGGTCGCGCGACCCCCGGGTAGCCTCGCCGCCCATGGCCCGCACCGCCCCCTCCGTCGCGCCTGGGCGGGCCCCCGGGTGAGGCTGGCCCGCTTCCTCGGGCGGCTGGGTCGGGTCCTGATGACCGCCGGCGTGCTGATCCTGCTCTTCGTCGCGTTCCAGCTCTGGGGCACCGGCCTCCAGACGCGCGGGGCGCAGAACAGCGCCGAGGACGAGTTCAACGCCCAGGCGGAGGCCTACCAGGAGACCGGCGAGCTCGCCGGTGGCGACGAGGGCCCGAACGCGACCACGACGACCGCGGCCGGCGGCGCCACCACGACCACGACGGCCCCGCCCACCACCGCCACGACCGCCGGCGGCCAGGGCAGCGGGGGCGAGGGCGAGGGCGCCAAGGTGATCCCGCCGGCGCCGGCCCAGGGCGGCCTGGTGGGCCGCATCCAGATCCCGGCCATCGGCGCGGACTGGTACTTCTACGAGGGCGTCGACCTGTCGATCCTGAAGGACGGCCCCGGCCACTACATGGGCACGCCGCTGCCAGGACAGCCCGGCAACGCCGCCATCGCCGGCCACCGCACCACCTACGGCGCCCCGTTCAACCGGGTCGACGAGCTGAAGTCGGGCGACGAGATCATCATCTCGTACGTCACCGGCGCGGAGTTCACCTACTCCTACCGGACCACCGAGATCGTCACCCCCGACCGCACCGACGTGCTCCAGGCCCGCGACTTCGACGAGGACGGCGAGCTCGACAACACCCTCACCCTCACCGCCTGCCACCCGAAGTACAGCGCCCGCGAGCGCATCATCATCCGGGCCCGCCTCGAGGAGGCGCCCGTGCCCGCCCCCGACGGGCTCGAGCGACCCACCGGCGGCACGGAGATCTCGCTGGACGAGGCGGAGTCGACCGAGCCGGTGTCCAAGACCCCGGCCGTCCTCTGGGGCTTCGCCGCCGCCGCCATCTGGCTGGCGGCGTACTTCGTGGGCCGGGCCTGGAAGAAGTGGCCGGCGTACCTCCTCGCCTTCCCCTTCTTCATGGTGACGCTCTACGTGTTCTTCGAGAACTTCTACAAGCTCCTCCCGGCGGGGTTCTGAGCCCGTGCGCGCCCCCCTGGCCCTGCTCGCCCTGGCCCTGGCCCTGGCCGTCACCGCGGGTGCCTGCGCCGACAGCGAGCCGCCCGACTGGCTGACCGAGCTCGGTGCCCCGACCACGACGACGGCGGCGCCGGCGACGACGTCCACCCCGGCCGCGGCCGGCGTCGGCACCACCGCGACGACCGCGGCCACCGCCACCCCGGTCACCGACCTCGTCGCCGGCGGCTGCGTGACCGGCAGCTCGTTCGCCGCCGGTGCGACGGGCCAGGTCACCGACACCCAGGTCGCCGACTGCGCCACCAGCCACGACGGCGAGGTCGTGGGCGTGGTGACCTACACCGAGGGCCCCGCCGACGCCTATCCCGGCGAGGACCAGGTCGCCGGCTACGCCGAGTCCCAGTGCGCCATCGCCTTCGAGGCCTACGTCGGCGTCGCCTACGGCAGCTCGCCCCTGCAGATGGTCTCCCTCTGGCCCACCGAGTCCAGCTGGACGAGCGGCGACCGAGAAGCCGTCTGCGTCGCCTTCTCCCCCGACGGCCCCCTCACCGCATCAGTCCAGGGAAGCGCCGCCGGCGCCTAATGGGGGCAGACCAGGTCGGCTAGGACTTGGTTCCGAGCCCGCCGGTCGGTGAGCACTTTCGGCGCCTGAGACTTCGATCTCTGGCCTCAGAGCGTGCCCCGGCCGGTTGGTGTGGGCTGCCCGTGAACACC
>JAYRFK010000014.1:0-86943 GCA_041908445.1 Acidimicrobiales bacterium
ATTGGCCGGGGTGGCCGACCTCGACCCCGCCTACCCGGTCCAGCTCGAGCTCGCCCTGTCCAACGCCTGCAACCTGCAGTGCGTGATGTGCAACGGCGAGCTCTCGTCGGCCATCCGGGTCCACCGCGAGGGCCGGCCCCCGCTGCCACCCGTCTACGACGACGCGTTCTTCGCCGACCTCGACGCCTTCCTGCCCCACCTGCGCCGGGTGTTCCTCCTCGGGGGCGAACCGTTCCTCGGCGCCGAGCCCCTGCGCGTCCTCGACCGCCTGGTCGAGCTCGGCCTCACGCCGGACGTCTACGTGACCTCGAACGGCACCCAGTGGTCGCCCCGCGTGGCGCGCCTCCTCGGCGCCCTCCCGATCGACGTCTCGATCTCGGTGGACGGGTACCGGGCCGAGACGGTGGCGTCCATCCGGGTCGGCGTGCGCCACGACGAGCTGGTCCGCAACATCGACCGCTACCGGGCCGCGGCCCGGGGCAACGGGGGCGGGTTCTCGCTCACCTTCTGCCTCCAGCGGGGGAACTGGCGCGAGCTCGGCGAGGTCCTCGCCTGGGGCGACCGCCTCGACGTGCTGGTCGGGGTGAGCACGCTCACCAACCCGCCCCACCTCGCGCTGCACGGCCTGCCCACCGCCGAGCTCGAGGCGGTGGCCCGGGCGCTGCACACCGAGGCGGCCACCCGGGGACCCGCCCTCGGGCGCAACCGTGGCGCCTGGGAGGCGGCCCTGGCGCGGGTCGACGGCCTGGTGGCCGAGCGGGCCACGGCGGGCACGGTCGACGCGGCCCGGGCCGCCGAGGCGCGGGCCGCGGCCTGGGCCGACGGCCGGGGCCTGCACCGGATCCACGCGGACGCCGCCCAGCTCGTCCGTGCGGTCGAACCGGGCGCCGACGACGTCTTCGGCGCCGACCTGCGCGGACTCGTCGGCGGTCCCACGCGCGGGTTCACCGACGCCCTCCGCGGCGCGCTCGGCCCCGTGGACGAGACGACGCTCGTCGTGCACCCGGACGGCGTCGAGGAGCGGCGCCTGCGCTTCGGCGCCACCGAGGTGCGGGCGTGGCTGGCGGCCGAGGCCGACGGCGATCACGTCTGGGTGCTCGCGGCCCGCACGGACGACGGTGCCGGCCGCGCGGCCGGGCGGGCCTGACACACTGGCCCCGATGCCGCCGTCCGAGGGGAGCCCCACGCCGCCCGCCGGCCCCGTGCCCGAGAGCATCTGCCCGCTGCCGTGGCTCAACCTCTCCACGGACGTCAACGGCTCGACCCGGCCGTGCTGCAAGTTCGCCCAGCCGTCCCCCGACAGCGCCTACCAGCTCGCCAACCTGCGCGACGGCGACCTCGACGAGGTGTGGAACGGGTCGGCCATGCAGCAGCTGCGGCGGGACTTCCGGGCCGGTGCCCGCCCGTCGGAGTGCTCGTCGTGCTGGAACGAGGAGGCCGCCGGCATCCCGAGCTTCCGCCAGACCTACGTGCGCGACCGGGGCATCCACACCACGCCCGACTACGACGACGTCACGCCCGACCACCCGGTGGCGCTCGACCTCAAGCTCACCAACGCCTGCAACCTGAAGTGCCGGATCTGCGGCCCGGTGGCCTCGTCGCTCTGGCTGCGCGAGGAGCTCTCCGTGGCGGGGGAGCACGCCGACCCCTACCTGGTCGAGAACAAGGACTACTTCCGGGCCAACAAGATCACCGGTGACCCCGTCAACCTCGAGGTGTTCCGGCGGTGGCTGCCCCACCTCGACCACCTGGAGCTGACCGGCGGCGAGCCCATGCTCTCCAAGGAGAACCGGGAGCTGCTGGAGCTCGTCGTCGCGGAGGGCCACCCGGAGCGGCTCACGCTGCTGCTGACCACGAACGCCACCGTCGTCGACGAGCGCATCCTGGCGCTGCTGCCCGCCTTCGGCGCCGTCGCGGTGACCCTCAGCATCGACGACGTGGGCCCCCGCTTCGAGTACGAGCGGGCGCCGGGCCGCTGGGACGACACCGAGCCCATCGTGCGCCGGTACGCGGCGATGACCACGGACCGCCTGCACGTGGGCATCAACTGCTCGGTGAGCCCGTTCAACCTCTGGTACCTGCCCGAGATCGTGCGGTGGCTCACCGGTGACGAGTCGCTCACCCCCGTCCACCTGAACCTCAACCTCGTCCACTACCCGCGCCACTACTGCATCCAGGTCCTCCCGGCGCCGCTCAAGGCAGCGGTCGAGGCCCGGCTGCGGGCCGAGCTGCTGGACCGGCCCGACGCCTGCCCGCCGGTGGTGGCCGCCCAGGTGGCGGAGGTGCTCGAATTCCTGCGGGGGTCCCGTCCGGGGGACGACGAGGAGTGGCGCCGCGGGTGGGAGGTCACGCACCACCGCGACTCGGTGCGGGGCGAGCGGTTCGCCGACGCCTTCCCCGAGTGGGCCGCCACCATCGACCGGTTGGCGCCACCGCCACCGCCACCACCGCCCCCTCCGCCCCCACCGCCCCCGACACCGTCACCGGCGGCGGGACCGCCTGGCGACGGGACCGAGCGCCCCGGGCGACCCGTCCGCCGCACCCTGCTGGGCCTGCCGCGCCGCCGCGGCCGGGCCGGCGCCCGCTGATCCGTGCGCACCCCTGCCGTCTAGGCTGCCGCCTCGATGCCCGCCGACCCGCGCCCACGCACGGCGCCGATCCTGGTGGCGGTCGGCGGGGCGGTGCTGACGCTGCTGGCCGCCGCCGCCGTCGTCCTGGTCGGCAGGGACACGGCCGGCAGCGACCTCGTGGTGCTGCCCCGCTCGGAGGTCGACGCCCTCACCGCGGAGGCGCCGCCGCCCTACGCCCTCCAGGAGATCGCCCGCCTCGAGGCCCCGACCCAGCTCGCGCCGCGGCCCGGCGCCGAGGACCTCTACGTCACCCAGCTCGGCGGCCAGGTGGTGCGCCTCGTGCCCGGCGACGACGGCTCGTACACCGTCGCCCCCGAGCCCGTGGTCGACGTCTCCGACGACGTGAGCGCGCAGGCCGGGCTGGAGGGCCTCGTGGCCCTGACCTTCTCCCCCGACGGCGCCTTCCTGTACCTCGGCTACATCGACAAGGCGCACGACCAGGTCGTCACCGCCCACGCCATGAGCGACGACGGGGCCAGCGCGGGGCCGCCGGTCGAGATCCTCACCGTCGACCGCCCGCCGGGCCCGCCCAACAACCACATCGGCGGGTCGCTGGCGTTCAGCCTCGACGGCCACCTCTACGTGGGCACCGGCGACGGCGGCGCCGGCGCGTTCCAGGCGCCCGACTCCTCGAGCTACTACGGCAAGGTCCTGCGCATCGACCCCGACCCCGTGAACGGCGGGTACACCGTGCCCGAGGGCAACACCGTGGACGGGCCGGACGCCATCCCCGAGCTCTGGACCATGGGGATGCGCAACCCGTTCCGCATCCACGTCGACCGTGAGACGAACGAGCTCTGGGTGGCCGACGTCGGGGAGGAGGCCCTCGAGGAGATCAACCGCCTGGGGGTCGACGAGTCCTTCGGCAAGGACATCAACCTCGGCTGGCCGCAGTACGCCGGCAGCGAGAAGTACTACGCCGACGAGCAGCCGTCGCCCACCCGCCTTCCACCCACACCCCCCAGCTACGAGTACGACCACGAGCAGGGGCGGTGCGCGGTCATCGGCGGCACCGTCTACCGGGGCGCCGAGTTCAGCGAACTGGCCGGGAACTACCTGTTCACCGACCTCTGCTCGAAGGCCCTGCTGGGGCTGCGCGAGGCGCCCGACGGCGGCTACGAGGAGTTCACCCTCGCCACCATCGACGAGTCCCAGATCGTGTCGGTGGACTCGGGCAACGACGGCCGCGCCTACGTGACCTCGATCAGCGGTGGTGTCTACGTGCTCGTGCCGGGCTGACCCGGCCGCAGGCTCAGGGCAGCTGGCCCTCGAAGGCCCGCAGGACCCGGAACGCCTCGGCCGCCTGCGTCGCGGCGTGGCCGCCGTGGTGGCGGGCGAGCGTGGCCACGCCCTCCGGCGACCGGGGGTGCGGGGCGGCCTTGGCCTCGGTCGTGTACGCCGAGAGGGCGGCCAGCTTGGCGTCGAGGGTGTCGGTGATGTCGACGAAGTAGTTCGGGGCGAACACCTGGCCGTTCCAGTAGGCGGAGACCGGGATCTCGAACTCGAGGATCGACACGGCCCGTTCCTGGGGTCGCCAGGCGATCTTGACCGCCTCGGCGATGAGGCGGTGGTCGCGGTTCAGGTCGGCGGTGGCGTGGGTGAGCACCAGGTCGGGGCCGTCGGCGAGGGGGACCATGGCGTTGCTCAGCTCCACCATGGACACCTGGTCGAGGCGCTGGTCGGGGAAGCCGAGGAAGGTGGGCTCGTCGACGCCCAGCAGCTTGCAGGCGGCCCGGGCGTCCTCCCGGTTGTCCTGCTCGAGGCCCCGGGCGGTGACCACACCGTCGGAGACGATCACCACGTCGACGCGCCAGCCCTGACGGGTCAGCTTGGCGATGGTGCCCCCGCACCCGAGGGTCTCGTCGTCGGCGTGGGCGGCGATCACGATGGCGTGGCGCGGCCCGGTCGGGTTGGCCATCTCGCTCCCGGGGTCGGCGGAGCGGCAACCCTAGCGGACCCGCCTCGGCGGCCACCCGCCATCTAGGGTCGTCGCGCCATGGCCCCGACCGCTCGCCCCCGGGTGCTGTTCGTGACCTACGAGGCCAGTCGCACGGGCTCGCCGCTGCTGCTGCTGCGCTTCCTCCGCTGGCTGCGCGAGCAGGACGCGGTCGAGGCCGAGGTGCTCTGCTGGCGGGGCGGGCCGCTGGTCGACGACCTGCGCCGCGTGGCCCCCACCCGGGTGCTGGCGCCGGGCGACGGGCGCTCGCTGGCCGAGACCGTGGCCGTCGGCGCCGGCGAGCTCGGGCTGGGCGCCGTCGGTCGGCTGGTCGAGCGCGGCCGGGTCGCGGTCGGGCTGCGGGGGCGGTCCCGCCCGGATGCCGTCTACCTCAACGGGGTGCCGGCGTTCGTGGCCCTGCCCCACCTCGGCGTGGCGGGCGTGCCCGTGCTCGGTCACGTCCACGAGCTGGAGCTCGCCCTGCGGCGCTCGCTGGCGCCGGCCGATGCCGCGCTGCTCGGTCGGGCCGACCGGTACGTGGCCGTGTCGCAGGCGGTCGCCGACAACCTCGTGGCCGCGCACGGCATCGCGCGGGACCGGGTGGCGGTCCACCACGGCTTCGTGGACGCCGCCGCGCCGGCCGTGACCGAGACCGCCGTGGCCTCGCTCCGGGCCGAGTTGGGGCTCCCGGCCACCGCGCCGGTCGTGGCCATGGTGGGGGACCTGGTCTGGCGCAAGGGCCCCGACCTGTTCGTGGCCCTGGCCGCCGCCCTCGCCGACCGGGTGCCGGACGCGCACCTCGTGTGGGTCGGCGGGTCACCCGGGCGGGGGGCCTGGGAGGAGACCGCGTTCGACGTGGCCGCCCGCGGCATCGGCGACCGGGTGCACCTGGTGGGCGAGCGCCGGGACGTGGCCACGGTGCTGGCCGCCACCGACGTGCTCGCCCTCACCTCCCGCGAGGACCCGTTCCCGCTCGCCGCGCTGGAGGCGGCACGGGCCGGGGTGCCGGTGGTCGCCTTCGACCAGGGTGGCGTCCCCGAGCTCCTGCTCCGCGCCGGTGAGCCCGCCGCGGGGGTGGTCGTGCCGCCGCTCGACGTCGCCGCGATGGCCGCGACCCTCGGCGAGCTCCTGGCCGACGCCGCCCGGCGCGCCGCCCTGGGGGCGGCCGGGGCCGATCGGGTCACCGCCCACCACACGACCGCGGTCGCCGCTCCGGGGCTCCTGGCCGAGATCGAGGCGCTCTGGTGAGCGAGCCGACGGTCTCGGTGGCGCTGTGCACCTACGACGGGGCCCGCTGGCTCGGCCCGTTCCTCGACGGGTTGCTGGCCCAGGCCCTGCCGCCCCACGAGCTCGTGGTGGGCGACGACGGCTCGACCGACGACACCCTGGCGATCCTGGCCGCCTTCGCCGAGCGGGCGCCGTTCCCGGTGCGGGTCGAGGTCAACGGGCGCCGGCTCGGCTCGACCATGAACTTCGGCGCCACCTTCGCCCGCTGCGAGGGCGAGCTCATCGCCTCGGCGGACCAGGACGACGTGTGGGCCCCGACGAAGCTGGCGCGCCTCGCCGCCGTGATGGCCGCCGACGACCTCGCGCTCGCCTTCAGCGACGGCTCGGTGATCGACGACGCCGGACGCGCGGTGGCGACCACCTTGTGGGAGGGCGTCGGCTTCGACGCCGCCGAGCAGCGCCGGTTCGACCGCGACCCACTCGGCCTGCTGGTGCGTCGCTCGGTGGTCACCGGTGCGGCGATGGTGCTGCGGGCGGACCACCTCGACCGCCTGCTCCCGTTCCCGGCCGCCCTCGACGCCGCGGCCTCGCCCATGCTGCAGGACCGGTGGGCCGCCCTCGTGCTCGCGTCGGTGGCGCGCATCGGGCGGGTGGCCGAGCCCCTCATCGCCTTCCGTCGCCACGCCGGCCAGCAGACCGGCCTGCGCGAGCCGCTCACGGCCGGCGAGGTGGCCCACCAGCTGCGGCGCACCTCCACCTCGTCCGCCGAGGCGCTGACGGCACGGGCCGACCAGCTCGAGGCCGTGCTCGGGCGTGTCGGCGGTGACGCCCACGCCGGGGTGGTGGCACGGCTCGACGCCGCGGTGGCCCACCTGCGGGTGCGGGCCGGCCTGACCACCGCCCGCCCGCGCCGGCTCGTGCCGGTGGGACGGGAGCTCCTGGCCGGGCGCTACCGCCGGTTCTCGGGCGGCGTGCGCAGTGCGGTGGCCGACCTGGCCCGCCCCGGTGGATGAACGGGCGCCGCGTGCCAGTGGGACGGAGCCGGTCCGGTACGCTGACGGCCGCATGACGATGGGGGAACCGGCGGAGGCGACGGCGGGCATCGGCCTCGCCGATCCCAGCATCACCGAGGACGACATCGCCGCGGTCGTGAGCGTCCTGCGCAGCGGGTGGCTCACCTCGGGGCCCGAGGCCGCCGCCCTCGAGGAGGAGCTGGCCGAGTACCTCGGCTGCCCCCACGTCATCGCGGTCTCGTCGGCCACCGCGGCCCTCGAGCTCTCCTTCGCCTGGCTCGACCTGCCCCCGGGCGCCCGCGTCGGCGTCCCCACGTGGACCTTCCCGGCGAGCGCCATCGCGCCGTACCACCACGGTGCGCAGATCGTGCTGCTCGACGCCGACCCCGCGGACATGAACCTGTCGGTCGAGGCCCTCGACGCCGCCATCGCCACCGGCCTCGACGCGGTGGTCATGGTCCACTTCGGGGGTACCCCGGTGAGCGAGGAGGCCCACCGCCGCTGCGAGGCGGCCGGCCTGCCCGTGGTCGAGGACGCCGCCCACGCCTTCGGCGCCAGCGACCACCGCGGCCGCATCGCCGGCACGGGCACGGCCGGGGCCGCGTTCTCGTTCTACGCCACCAAGAACCTCACCTCGGGGGAGGGCGGCGCGCTCGCCACCGACGACCCCGAGCTGGCCCGCTTCGCCACCGCCTTCCGGCTCCACGGCCTCACCCGCAAGGCGGGGGCCGCGTGGGACCCGGACGCGAACACCGACGTGCTCGGCCCCGGCTACAAGGCCAACCTCTCGGACATCCTCGCCGCCCTGGCCCGCTCGCAGCTCCACCGCTTCGACGACATGCAGGCCCGCCGGCGGGCGGCGGTGCACCGCTACCGGGAGAACCTCGCCGGCGTCCCCGGCCTCGCGTTCGTGCCGCGCGACCTCGACGAGGGCAACGCCGACCACCTGCTGGCCGTCGCCCTGCCCCCCGAGGTCGACCGGCGGGAGGTCTTCCGGGCCCTCGACGCCGCGGGCATCGGCACCAGCTTCCACTTCCGGCCGCTGCACTCGTACGACTGGTTCGCGGCCCACGCGGAGGTCGGCCCGGCGGGCACACCGGTCGCCGACGAGATGGCCCATCGGCTGATCTCACTGCCGCTGCACCCGGGCCTGACCGTGGCCGAGGTGGACACCGTCTGCGAGGTGTTCGCAGGCACGCTCTCGTGACCCGCTGGCTGCGGGTCCGCTGGGCCGCCGACCGTGCCGTCGCCGGCGTGCTGGCGGTGCTCACCGCCCCGGTCGCCGGGCTCATCTGGGTGGTCGTCCGAGCCGTCGACGGACCCCCGGCGGTCGTGCGCCTGCCGCGGATCGGCAAGGACGGCGTCGAGTTCGCGATGGGGAAGTTCCGGTCGATGACCGTGCAGTCCGCCGCCGGGCACGCCGGCGGCGCGGCGCTGACCGTCGGCGCCGACCCCCGCGTCACCCCGCTCGGCCGGCGCCTCCGCCACTACCGCCTCGACGAGCTGCCGCAGCTGGCGAACGTGGTCCGCGGCGAGATGGCCCTGCTCGGACCCCGGCCCGAGACCCCGGTGTACGTGGACCTCGACGACGCCCGCTGGCAGGCGGTGGTGACCGCCCGTCCCGGGATCGCCGGCCCCACCCAGGTCCTGATCCACGACTTCGAGGCCGGGCTCGCGGTGCACGACCTCAAGCGCTACGAGGCCGAGATGGTGCCGGTGAAGCTGGCCATCGACCAGTGGTACCTGCGCCACGCCTCGCCGGCGGTCGACCTGCTGGTCCTGCTGGCCCTGGTCGAGCGCTTCGTGCTGCGCCGCTCGGTGACCCGGCTGCACCACCGCCTCGAGCGCGAGATCCCCGAGGTCGCCGACCTGCTCGACCGCCACCGCGTCGAGCCCTCAGGTGCGGCCGGCGACCTCGGCGAGGAGCCGGTGCCATCGGGGACCGACCTCGCCCCACTCGGCCGCACGGGCGAGGGCCAGGCCGCCCGCTGAGAGGCGGGTCGCCAGCGCGCCGTCGTCCAGCACCCGTCCGATCGCCGTCGCCAGGCCCGCCGCGTCCGGCGCGAGGAGCGCGTCGACCCCGTCGTGGAAGAGCTCGGTGATGCCGCCCGCCGGCGTGGACACCACGACGAGGCCGTGCGCCGCGGCCTCCAGCAGGCTCACCGGGGCGTTGTCGGTGCGGGTCGTGTTGAGGAACACGTCGTGGTCCGCGAAGGCCTGGGCCTTGCCGGCCGGGTCGAGGAAGCCCGGGAAGCGCACCGCGGCGCCGAGGCCGGCGGCGTCGACGGCACGGCGGGCGACGGCGAGCCCGCCCTTGTCCTGGCCGGCCATGGTGAGGGTGGCGGTCGGCACCGCGGCGTGGACCCGGGTGAACGCGTCGATCGCGAGCTCCGGGCGGTAGAGGGGGTGGAACGTCCGCATCCAGAGCAGCCGCGGCCTGGCGGTGGTGCGCGGGTGGGGGTCCGCCGGCGCCGGCAGCACGTTCGGGATGACCTCGACGGGCTCGCCCACGAGCGCGCCGAGGCGGGCGAGGTAGGGCGACGGCGCCACGAGGCGGTCGGCGGCGGCGAGGACCCGCCGGACCCGTCGGGGGCGGCGGGCGGCGTGGTCGGGGAGGTCGCCGCCGTGCAGCCACAGGACGACGGGCACGCCGAGGCGCCGGGCGGACCGCACGCCCAGCTCGGTGAGGGCCAGGGCCGGGCCGCTGAACCCGAGCACGACCACCACGTCCACCTCGCCGCGCCAGCTCCGGACGCTCCGGGCCACGTCGACCGCCCGCCGCAGCCGGGGCACGACGCCGGAGGTGGTGCGCACGGCCACGCCGTCGGCGGCGAGGTGTTCGGCGAGCACCTCGCCCTGGGTCGTGACCCAGCCCGGGTTGACGCCCAGCAGCGGCCCCACGATCCCGACCCGCACCGGCGCGGGGGCCGGTGCCGGCGGCGGGCCGGTCACCGGGCGGACCTCGCGCCGGTCACCTCGTCGTAGATGCCCTCGACCTGGCCGATCACCGCGCTCGCGCCGTAGCGCTCGCCGACCCGGCGGTGCAGGCGAGCGCCGAGCTCGCGCCGGGTGGCGGCGTCGTCGAGCACCTCCACGAGGGCGGCGGCCAGCGCCCCCGGCGAGCCGGGCGGCACCAGGCGGCCGGCCCGGCCCTCGTCGAGGATCGTCGGGCACTCACCCACCTCGGTGGCGACCACCGCGAGCCCGGCACTGCCGTACTCGAGCAGCGCGAGGGGAAAGCCCTCGGAGCGGGAGCTGAGCACCCCGACGTCGCAGGTGGCGAGCACGTCGGCCACGTCGGATCGGGCGCCGAGGAGGGTCACGCGGCCGGCCAGGCCGGGACGGGCCAGGTCCTCGGCCACCGCGGCGGCGACGGTGGCGTCGACCGGGGCGCCGACGAGGAGGAGGTGGGCGTCGGGGACCCGCTCGACCACCTCGGCCCAGGCGGCGAGCAGCGTGCGGTGGTCCTTCTGGCCGCGGAGGTTGGCCACGCAGGCCACCCGGTGGCCGTCGGTGCCGGGCAGCGCCGGGGTCGAGCGGGCCGGGTCGCGGTCGACCACGAAATTGGGGATGGTGACGACCCGGTCGGCCGGGAAGCCGAGCACCTCGCGGTCCCACTCCTCGAGCACCCGGCTCACCGCGATCACCCGGTCGACGCGGCCGGCGGCCAGGCGGTAGAGGCGGCGCCGGTCGAGCCGGGTGGCGGGGTCGGCGCCCAGGTGGTCGTGCCAGACCAGTCGGGTGCGGGGGACCAGCAGCCGCGCGGCCGCGGAGATGAACAGCGACGTGCCGTGGGCGTGGACGAGGTCGACCCGGTGCCGTCGGAGGAAGGCGGCGAGGCGCAGGACGGCCGCGGGGTCGTCCCGGCGGCGCCGGCGGCCGAGCGACAGGGTGGTGATGTCCGGGCGGGCCTCGGCGGCGAGGACGCCCTCGTGGCGGGTGGTGCACAGGAAGGGGCGGAACCGGGCCCGGTCGAGGCCGTTCACGAGGTTCACGGCCATGCGCTCCGCCCCGCCGGCCTCGAGGGTGTCGGTGACGTGGAGCACCGCGGTCCGGCGCGGGTGGCGCCCGACGGGGGTGCCCCACCAGTCGGCGAGCAGCGCGGCGATGGCGTCCTCGAGCTCCTCCAGCGAGTGGCGCTGCCCCCAGGCGGCGGCCCGGCGCGCCATCGCGTCCGCCTCGGTGGGGGCCTGGGCGAGGCGGCGCAGCGCATCGGCCAGCGGCCCGGGCTCCCCGGGCGGGGCGACGAGGCCCCGGCCCTCACCGAGCATCTGGGGGACCATGCCCCGGTCGGAGCCGACGCACACGACGCCGAAGGTCATGGCCTCGGCGATCGCCTTGGGCCAGCCCTCGGACTGCGAGACGAGCACGAGGGCATCGGCGCGCTCGTAGTGGTCGAGGACGCGGTCGAGGCCGACCGCACCCGCGAAGGTGACCCGGTCGGCGATCCCCTCGTCACGCGCCAGCGCCTCGAGGCGGCCCCGCTCGGCGCCGTCGCCGACCACGGTGGCGGTCACGTCGAGGCCCTCACGGACGAGGGTCGCGACCGCCTCGATCATCGTGTCGACGTTCTTCGGGCCGCTCAGGCGGCCGACGAAGAGCACGTCGAGGGCACCCGCCCGCCGGGGGGCCCGCTCGAGCCGGCGGGCACGGGCGACCTGGTCCGCGGTCAGCACCGAGGTGAAGAACGGCACGACGTGATCGGGCTGGTCGGGCCACTCGCCGTAGACGGTCACGGGTCCCCGCCACCACCACGACGACAGCACCGCCCGCTGGAGGCGCACCGTCCACTTCTCGCCCGGGAACCCGTTCCACTGGCCGGCGTACTTGGCCACCAGGCGGCGGCGCAGCAGGGGCGCGAGGAACACCCCGAGCAGGCCCATGTTCCCGGGGCAGCGGACGTGGGCGGCGTCGCCCTGGAGCAGGGCGCGGCACACCCGCGCCACGAGCACCGGGAGCAGCAGCAGTTGGCGGAGCTTCGGGCCGAGGCCGTCGCCACCGGTGGGCGGCACCGGTCGCAGCTCGATGGAGGCCGACGCGAACGGGATGCAGTCCCCGGTCGGGCGCGTGGACTCGGTCGGCCCGACGATCACCACCCGCTCGAAGAGGTGGCCCCAGAGGTCGATCTCGCGGACGTAGGGCTCGTGCGACCACAGCCGGCCCTCCCACACGTGGTGGGGGGCCGACGAGACGATGGTGAGGGTCCGCGGGGCGCGCCGCGTCACGGTCCGCCCCGGCACCGCTCGTACCACTCCTCGTTGCGTCGGACGAGGGCCGTGATCGAGGACTCGGCCTCGGCGTGGGCGCGGGCGGCGGCGCCGAGGCGGGCGCGGCGCGCCGGGTCGCCGAGCAGGCCCCCGACCGCGGCGGCGATGGCGGCGGGGTCGTACGGGTCGCACAGGACCCCCGTCACGCCGTCCTCCACGACCTCGGGCGCGGGGCCGATGTCGCCGGCGACCACCGCCCGCCCCATGGCGAGGCCCTCCAGCCACGCCAGGGGCATGGCCTCCATGTGCGACGGGTACGCGCACACGGCGGCCCGGGCGAGCAGGGCGGGCACCTCGTCGTGGTCGACGGGGCCCAGGAACTCGACGTGCGCCGCGGTGGTCGGGTCCAGGCCCGCCTCGAGCCGGGCCCGGAAGCTGCCGTCGGCGTCCACCCAGTCTCGCCCGGCGACGAGCAGCCGGGCGTCGGGGTGCGCCGCCAGGATCGCGGGCATCGCGGCCACGAGCTGGCGGATGCCCTTCTTCTCGCACACGGTGCCCACGAAGGCGACGGTGCCGGGCTCCTCGTCCACGTCCAAGGGGCGGAAGCGGTCGGTGTCGACGCCGTTGGGGAGGATCTCGACGGGGCGGTCGCCGAGGCCCAGCAGCTCCCGCGTCGTCTCGGCGACGTACCGGCTGACCGCGCTGAGGTGGTCGGCCCGGGCGAAGGACCGCCGCTCGAGCCAGCTCCGCCACGCCCGCGGTCGCCCGCCCAGGGTCACGGCGAAGAAGTGGTGGCCGCCGTTCATGCGGATCACGGCGGTGTAGGGCCGCCGGCGGGGGAGCACGGCGAGGGAGCCCTCCTGGCCCTCGACCACGTCCAGGGGGGTCTCGCGGTGCAGGGCCGCGAGGGCCCGACGCAGGCGCCGGCCGTGCACGAGGAAGCCGGTGCCCCGGAGGCGGGCGTGGGGCAGGCGGACGACCCGCACCCCCTGGTCGTCGGTCTCGCCCGGGTTCGTCCGCGAGACGCCGAGCACGGTGACCCGGTGGCCGCGCGCCACGAGGGCACGGGCCAGCGCCTGGATCACCGTCCCCACCCCGCCGTGCGGCTCGGGCGGGTACTCGTGGCAGAGGAAGCAGACGTGGAGGGGCATCGGCGGTCGGTCGATCCTACGGCCCGGACCGCGCCCGTCCGGGCGTGGGGCCCGACCACGACGGCCGCCTGGCTACCGTGGGCCGGTGGCCGGATCGTCGGCGGAGGTGGATCGGCTCCGAGCGGTGTACGAGGGGTACGACCGCGACGCCGGCGCCCAGGCCCGATGGGACCTGACCAACGCCGGCAACCGGGCGATCCACGAGGAGCGCACGGCGCGGTTGCGCCCCGTCCTCCCCGACCTGCCCGCCCCGGTGCTCGAGGTGGGCTGCGGCACCGGGCAGGTGCTCGAGGAGCTGGCCGCCGCAGGCCTCGACCTGGGGGGCGGGGTGGGGCTGGACCTCAGCGCGGCGCGGTTGGCCGACGCCGCCGTCCGGCTCCCCGCGGTGGCCTGCGTGCAGGCGGAGGGCTCGGCCCTGCCCCTGCGGGACGCGTCGATCGGCACGGCCGTGGCCTTCACCCTCTTCAGTTCGCTGCTCGACGACGCCCTCGCCGACGGGGTGGCCCGGGAGCTGGCCCGGGTCGTGCGGCCCGGCGGAGCGCTGCTCTGGTACGACCTCCGCCGGGGGAACCCCCGCAACCCCGCGGTCCGCCCCTGGGGGCGCGACGCGGTCGCGGCCCGCTTCCCGGACTGGACCGTCGAGCTCACCCCCGTCACCGTGCTCCCGCCCCTGGCCCGCCGGCTGGGGCCCGCCACCGCCGCGCTCTACCCGTGGCTCGCCCGGGTGCGCCCGGCCACGACCCACCTCGTCGGCGTGGCCCGCCGGCCCGCGTGAGCACCGGCCGCGACCGCCTGGTCGCCGCCTATGCCCGCCTGCCGTACCCGGCCAAGGTGGCCGCCGCCTCGGCCCGGGGGGCGACGCTGCGGGCCTGGCGCTACGGCCCCGGGTCCGAGGTCGAGGTCGCCCGGGTGCTCGACCGGGACGGGTGGGACGGCGAACGGTGGCAGCGGTGGCAGGAGAACCGCCTGGCCGCGGTGCTCGCCCACGCCGCGACGGCCGTGCCCCGCCACCGCCGGTGGTTCGTCGAGCACCCGGACCGGGACCCGGGCCGGCTGGGCGACTGGCCCGTCCTGGCCAAGGCGGCCGTGGCGGACGACCCCGCCGGGCTCGTCGCCGACGACGCCCCGGCCCGCACCTACCGGGACCAGACGAGCGGTACGAGCGGCTCGCCCCTGGCGGTCTGGACGTCACGCGCCGACCTCCAGGCGTTCTTCGCCCTCCACGAGGCCCGCACCCGCCGGTGGCACGGGGTGTCCCGCCACGACCACTGGGCCATCCTCGGCGGCCAACTCGTCACCCCGGCCGGCCGTCGGCGCCCGCCCTACTGGGTCCGCAACCTCGCGCTGGGCCAGCTCTACCTCTCGGTCCCGCACGTGTCCCCGGCGACCGTGGGGGCCTACGTGGAGGCCCTCGAGCGCTTCGCGCCCACCCACCTGGTCGTGTACCCGTCGGCCGCCGCCTTCCTCGCCCGCACGGGCCTCGACGCCGGGCTGACCGCCCCGGGGCCTCGGGTCGTGGTCGCCAACGCCGAGCCGGTGACGCCGGCCCAACGCGAGCTGATCGAGGCCTTCTTCGGCTGCCCGGTGCGCGAGACCTACGGCATGGCCGAGATGGCGGCCGGGGCCAGCGAGTGCGAGGCGGGGACCCTGCACGCCTGGCCGGACTGCGGCGTGGTGGAGGTGCTCGACGACGAGGGCCGACCCGTGCCCGAGGGCGAGGTGGGGCGCCTCGTGCTCACCGGCCTCGTCAACGACACCACCGCCTTCGTGCGCTACGCCAACGGCGACCGGGGCCGGCGGCCGCGATGGGGCGAGCGCTGCCCCTGCGGACGGTCCCTGCCCGTGCTGCCGGCGGTCGAGGGTCGCGTGCAAGACCTGCTCGTGACCCCGGGCGGCGGGCGCCAGTTCTGGGTCAACCCCGCCTTCTACGGACTGCCCGTGCGCGAGGCCCAGGTCGTGCAGGACGCGGTCGACCGCGTGCGGGCGAGGGTGGTGCCCGCGCCCGGGTTCGGCGCCGACGAGGAGGCGACGATCGTGGCCCGCCTGGAGGACCGCCTTCCGGGTGTCACCGTGCGGGTCGAGCGGGTCGAGGCCATCGAGCGGGGCCCGAACGGCAAGTTCGCCCCGGTGGTGTCCCTCGTGGCTCGGGAGGACTAACCCCCGAAGCGGTGGCGCCAGCGCCACAGGCCGACGAGCCAGCCGGTGCCGTAGGAGAGCTGGAGGGTGGCGAAGGCCGCGGGCAGGACCGCGATGGTGGCCGGGTCGTCGCGACCGGTGACCACCGCGGCGGCGGCCGTGCCCGCCACGTACGGCCCGGCGACCAGCAGGACGGGCCCGCGCCGGCGGGTGACCAGGGACAGGCCGAGGCCGCCGAGCAGCACGGCGACGAGGGCCAGCGGGGCCAGGTGGCGCCAGGACGCGACCCCCCGGTGCTTCTGCGCGACCCGCACCTTGAACACGCCGTACTGGAAGTACTGGCGCCACAGGGAGCGCAGGTCGCCGCGGGTCCAGTAGGGCGAGCGCAGCGACGGGTCCATCCAGATGGTGCCGCCCGCACGGGTGAGGCGGAGGTTGAACTCGTCGTCCTGGTTGCGCACCAGTTCCTCGTCGAAGGTGCCGAGGCGCTCGAAGACCTCCCGGCGGTACGCGCCGAACGCGAGGGTGTCGACGGGGCCGGCCTCGGTGCGACCGACGCGGAACCCGGCGCCGGTGCCGAAGGGTGACGCCATGGCCAGGGCGATGGCCCGGGCCACGACCCCGTCGCCCGAGGGCCGGCTCTCGACCATGCCGCCGACGCAGTCGGCGCCGGTCTCGTCCAGCAGCGCCTCGCAACGGGCCAGGTAGCCCGGGGGCAGGGCGCAGTGGCCGTCGACCCGGACGATGACGTCACCGCGGGCCTCGGCCAGGGCCCGGTTCAGGGCGGTCGGGACGATGCGCTCCGGGTTGTCGAGCAGGCGCACGCGGGGGTCGTCGCCCGCGACCCGGGCGACCACGTCGCGGGTGTCGTCGTCCGAGCGGCCGTCGACGACGAGCACCTCCATGCGGTCGGGGGGCAGGTCCTGGGCCAGCACCGAGCGCAGCGTCGTGGCGATCCGGTCGGCCTCGTTGCGGATCGGCATGATCACCGTGAAGGTCGGGGCGGCCGAGGCCATCCGGGCAGCGTAGGAGGGCGGCGGGGCGCGGTTCGACGCGCCGCGCCCGAGCGGGGCAGGCTGGCCCCGTGAGCGAGGAGGCCGGGGGCGCCGACGCGGAGGTGGACGGTGGCGCCGACCCGGTGGCCGCCGAGGCCGAGCACCGCCTGGCCCTCCAGGAGGAGGAGTACCGCCTCCCGCACCACTGGGTGCTGCGCAAGCACGGACTGGCCAACTACCTCCACAAGAGCGACCGCCTGGCGGACCTCGTGCGGGCGGCGGGGTGCACCGGCGGCGCCGCCCTCGACGTGGGGTGCGGCGACGGTCGGGGCACCCACGAGCTGGCGAGCCGCCTCGGGCCCGCCTTCACGTGGACGGGCGTCGACTTCTCGGAGCGGGCCATCGCCTTCGCCCGCCTCATGGCCGAGGACCTGCACTTCGAGGTCCAGGACGGTGAGCGCCTCGCCGCCGCCGACGGGGCGTACGACCTCGTCGTCGCCCGGGAGGTGATCGAGCACGTGCCGCCACCCGACGTGGGGTCGTTCGTGGCCGAGCTGCGCCGGGTCCTGCGGCCCGGCGGCGTGCTCGTCGTGACCACCCCGACCACCAACCGGCGCGTGCCCGAGAAGCACTTCCAGCACTTCACCGAGGCGTCCCTCCGCACCGCGATCGAGGGCGGCGGGGACTTCCGGGTGGAGCGGGTCGAGGGCCTCGGCTGGTTCCCGGGCGGGGGGCGCCTCGAACGGGCGTACCGCTACGTCATCGCCCTCCCGGCCCTGTGGCGGCTGGACGCGTGGAACGGCTCGCGTGCGTTGCCCCCGGCGAAGGCCGACGACCTGCTGGTGGTCGCCCGGGCGGTGGCGCGGCCGTAGCGGCCGTCAGCCGCCGCCGGCGATGGCGGCGAGTGCGTCGGCGATGCTCGCCGCCGAGCGCCCGACGGGCACCCCGACCTCGAGCTCGGCCAGCGCGGCCCGGCCCTCGCGGTCGAGGGACGGGTCGGCGAGGTAGGCACGGAGGTGCTCGGCCAGTTCGGCGGGGGAGCGGGCGAAGCGGGCGGCGCCGAGCTCGACGACCGGCCGGTAGTGGTCGAACCGGTAGTAGTGCTCCCAGATGGGGAGGCCGAACGGCGGCGGGTCGGCCACGTCGAAGGCGAGGTTCACCACCGGGCGGTCGTGCAGGCCGAAGTCGAGGGTCATG
The DNA here is from genome assembly GCA_041908445.1 of Acidimicrobiales bacterium. Classification (GTDB taxonomy): domain Bacteria; phylum Actinomycetota; class Acidimicrobiia; order Acidimicrobiales; family DATDAH01; genus JAEUJM01. The sequence continues at coordinate 17,493 of JAYRFK010000014.1, forward strand.
GTCGACGCCAGGTTCACGTTCACGTCGCAGTGACGGGTGAGGTTGGCCAGCAGGTCGACGTCGGCCCGGCTGGGCAGGGCCTCGGACCAGTCGCCCCCCGGTGGCCGGTGCCACTCGGCCGGCACCCAGCACAGCTCGGGGAACTCGGCGCGGACCCGGTCGTAGCGGGTCCCGTCGTCGACCGGCGCGGGGCGGACGACGACCTGGAGGTCACGGGGGACCTCGCCGGCGCGCACCAGGCCGCACAGGACGGCGACGTGGTCGGGATCCTCCGGGCTGTTGCCCGGGTCGCCGCCGGAGAAGCAGCAGATCGGGCGTCCGGGGTCGAGGCCGAGGCGGTCGCAGAGCTCGGCCCGCGACCACGCCCTCGACTCGTCGGCGTAGGGGTCGAACTGGGGGGTGCCGACGACGTGGATCGCCTCGTCGGGGATCTCCGGGTAGAAGCGCCGGAGGTCGTCGGCCATGTGCCCGCTCCACACCAGGTAGTGGTCGAACGGGACCGCGATGCGCCCCTTGCTGGACAGGTTGTCCCAGCTGAACACGAACGTGGCGGTGGGGATCCCCAGCGAGCGGGCGGCGAGCACCGGGGGCACGACCGACGGGGGGCGCTGGTGGGTGCAGAACAGCACGTCGGGCGCGGCCGCGGCGAGCGCGGCGCGGTGGGCGGCGACCTCGGGACGCCGCGCGACGAGGCCGGCGTGCGCCCGGTCCACGGCGGCCAGGCGGCGGGGCCCGGCCGTGAGGCGCCCGGCGAGCCGGGCGGTGCGGTGCAGCGCCCGGTGGCGGGCGGAGCCGGTGACCGGCCGGGCCAGGTTGTGGCGCATCGACGTGGTGTCGGAGAACTCCATCTGGCCGTACAGCAGCGTGTAGCGCAGCAGCATCGGCAGCGCCGCCTCGGTGTACGTGCCGAGCGGGAGCTGCTCGTCGGGCCGGTCCTCGGGGCGGACCTCGGCCTCGACGAACGACGCCGGCAGGCCGTGGATCGCGGTCCACGGGCCGTGGCGGTGCAGGTGGGACCCCAGGTCCCCGAGCAGGAAGTTGCGGGCGCTGACGCCGTCGGCGACGAGGACGGCGGCCCTCATCCCCGGTCGGGCACCACCTCGAGGGCCGCCTCGTCGATCATCTCGCGCAGGATGTCGGCCAGCGTCCGGTGCGGCACCCACCCACAGAGGGCGTGCAGCTTGGCCGTGTCGGGCACCCGGCGGGCCATGTCCTCGAACCCCCGCTCGTAGGCCTGCTCGTAGGGGACGAGCTCGACGGACGAGGGGCTCTCGCAGGCGGCGATGATGCGTTCCGCGAGCGTCGCCATCGAGACCTCCTCGGTGGCGCCCACGTTGAAGACCTCGCCGACGGCCTCGTCGCGGTCGAGCAGCGCCACCAGGGCGGTGACCACGTCGGCCACGTGGCAGAAGCAGCGGGTCTGGGTGCCGTCGCCGTACACCGACAGCGGTGCGCCGGTGAGGGCCTGGCGGACCAGTCGGGGGATGACCATGCCGTAGGCGGGGCTCTGGCGCGGCCCCACCGTGTTGAAGAGGCGCACGACCACGGTCGGCAGGCCGCGCTCCTCGTGGTAGGCGTAGGCGAGGATCTCGTCGACCGCCTTGGCGGTGCTGTACGCCCAGCGGGCCACGGTGGGGGAGCCGAGCACGGAGTCCGACGTCTCGGCCAGGGGGCTGGCCGGGTTCTTGCCGTAGATCTCCGACGTGCTGGCGAGGAGGATCTTGCGCCGGTAGCGGTGGGCGGCCTCGATCACGTTCTCCGAGCCGCGGATGTTGGTGACGAGCGAGCTGAGGCGCTGCTCGACGATCAGCTTCACGCCGACGGCGGCGGCGAGGTGCACGACCACGTCGCAGGACGAGACCGCCTTGTCCACCGCGAGCTCGTCGAGCACCGAGCCCTGCACGAACGTGCACCGGTCGGAGGTGAGGGCGCCGGCGAGGTTGTCGAGCCGGCCGGTCGAGAGGTCGTCGAGCACGAGGACCTCGTCGCCGCGCGCCAGGAGCGCGTCGGCGAGGTGCGAGCCGATGAAGCCGGACCCGCCGGTGATCAGGTAGCGGACCGGCATCGCCGCCACTCTAGGGCGCGGCCGGACCGCCGTCGGCGGCCCCCCTATCCTGGGCCGATGGTGGCGGGGAAACCGTGAAGCTGCTCATCGCCATCCCCGCGCTCGACGAGGAGGACAGCATCGAGGCGACCGTCGAGCGCTCGCTCGCTGCCCGCTCGGTGATCGTGGCGGCCTCGCCGGTCACCGAGGTCGAGGTCACGGTCGTGAGCGACGGGTCGACCGACCGCACGGTCGAGCGGGCGGCCCGCTTCGGCGACCGGATCCGGCTGATCGTGTTCGAGCACAACCGGGGCTACGGGGCGGCCATCAAGGCGGCGTGGGCGGCCTCCGACGCCGACCTGCTCGGCTTCCTCGATGCCGACGGCACCTGCGACCCGGCCTTCTTCGCCGAGCTCTGCGCCACCCTCGACCGCGCCGGTGTGGACGTCGTCCTCGGCTCGCGGCTCAACGAGGGCAGCGAGATGCCGCGGATGCGCCGGCTCGGCAACCGCCTCTTCGCCTGGCTGCTGCGGGCGGTCTCCTCGCAGGAGGTGTCCGACACCGCCAGCGGGATGCGCGTGGTGCGGCGCTCGTGCCTGCCGCGCCTGCTGCCGCTGCCCGACGGCCTGCACTTCACGCCGGCCATGAGCGCCCGGGTGCTGCTCGACGACGACCTGACGCTGGCCGAGGTGGCGATGCCGTACCACGAGCGCGAGGGCGAGTCGAAGCTGTCGGCGGTCCGGGACGGGCTGCGGTTCCTCTGGGTGATCCTGCGCACGGCGGCGCTCTACCGGCCCGCCCGCCTGCTGGTGCCGCCGGCGGCGCTGTGCGCCCTGCTCGCCGCCTTCCTGATGCTCGAGCCGACGATCTTCTACGTCGAGAACCAGCGGCTCCACGAGTGGATGATCTACCGGTTCCTGGTGAGCAGCCTGCTGGTGGCGGGCGCACTGCTCCTGGCCGCCGCCGCGTACCTGACCGCCCGGATCGTCGACGTCACCCTGATGCCCCCGGCCCGGGTCCCGCGGGGGCGCACCCGCATCCGGGCCGTCTTCGCCAGCCGGTGGTTCTGGGCCGTGCCCCTCGGGCTGGTGCTCCTCGGGGGGCTGCTCGTGCTGCCGAGCTTCGTCGAGCTCGTCCGCACGGGCGCCACCTACGAGCACTGGTCGCGCTTCATCGCCATGACCACGCTGTACACGGTGGCGCTGATCCTCGTCGTGACCCGGGTGATCGACGCCTTCCTCGTGCTGGTCGGCGAGCGCCTCGAGCAGCGCCGCGGCGACGACGACCAGCTCGCCACGCCGGCGCCGCTGGCCGCGATGCTGGGCGGGCGCTGACGTGGGCGACGAGCTGTTCGAACGGGCCGAGGACTACGACGCGATGCTGGACGAGGGCATCCGGCTGTCGGGGCAGGACAAGGCCTGGTTCATCGACGGACGGCTCCGGTGGCTGGCCGAGGAGCTGCCCGACGACCTGGCGCCCGCCCGGATCCTGGACTTCGCGTGTGGCACCGGGGACACGACGGCCGCCCTGGCCGTGGCCTACCCCGGCGCCGAGGTCGTGGGCGCCGACCTCGCCGCCGCCGCCGTCGAGCGGGCCCGGTCGGTCCACGGTGGCGACCGCGTCCGCTTCCACGCCGGCGACGACCTCCCGGCCGGGCCGTTCGACCTCTGCTACGTGAACGGGGCCTTCCACCACATCCCCGCGGCGGCGCAGCCCTCGGTGCTGGCCGCGCTGCGCGCCGCACTGCACCCGGGCGGGTGGCTCGCGCTGTTCGAGAACAACCCCTGGAACCCCGGCGCCCGGCTGGTGATGCGGCGGATCCCGTTCGACCGTGATGCGGTCATGCTGTCGGTGCCGACGGCGCGCCGCCGGGTCCGGGCCGCGGGGTTCGCCGAGGTGCGACCCGCGACCACCCGGTTCTGGTTCCCGCGGTCGCTCGCCGTCCTGCGGCCCGCGGAGCGGCTCCTCAGGCGGGTGCCGGGCGGGGCCCAGTACCTCGTGCTCGCCCGCGCCTGATCGCCCGCGCCCCGGCGACGAGGGCGACGGCGACGAGGGGGGCGAGCAGGCCGGCGGTGGGCACGAGGTAGCGCACGATGGACAGGCCGACGATCGCCGCGGCCCAGGCCCCCAGGTTGAGGGCGACCACCAGGGCGGTGAACCAGCGCACGGCCTCGTCGCCCCGGCGCCGCCACGCCCCCGCGGCGGCGAGGCCGAGCCAGGCCACCTGGGTGGCGAGCAGCAGGCCCTCGTAGCGGAAGGACTCGGTCCCGTACCACGCCCGTGCCGCCTTGTACGCAACGAGCTCCAGCAGCACGACCGGTCGCTCGCGGGCGGTCGTGCGCAGCAGGTCGGGAGCGGTCCCCTCGCGGAGCAGCTCGCCCTCGCGGGCGTGCGCGTCGAGGACGAAGTCGCGCAGGCCGCCGGGCATCGCCAGGTCGTGGGCCTCGGCCGGGTCGTCGATGGCGAAGCTCAGGCCCTCGACCAGGTTGGCGGCGTTGCTGTCGGAGAGGACGGCGATCTGGTCCTGTTGGGCGGAGGTCCAGACCGACACGGCCACGACGGGGACCGCCGCCGCGACCAGGACGACCGCGGCCAGCGCGGTGCGCCGCCGGAGGCCGTCGGTGAGCCGCAGCCACGCCACGACGGCGACCGCGGGGATGAGCACGAGCCCCGCAGGGCGCACGATGGCGGCCAGCCCCAGGAGCAGGCCCACCGTGGCGAGCCGTCGCGGGCCGGCGCGCCCCGTGACGAGCAGGGGCACGAGGACCAGGACCGCGGCGTAGAGCCCGACGAGGTAGGGCACCTCGCTGTTCGGCTGCTTCGTCGTCCACAGCGTGAGGGGGTACAGGAGCCACGCCGCGCTCGTCACCCACGCGTGGCGCCGCCCGAGGAGCCGTCGCGCCGCGAGGTGCAGGAGCAGGCCCGCAACGGCCGCGAGGACGACGGTCAGTGGCGCCACCACGTCGGCCCGGGGCAGGCCGACCACGTCGGCGAGCACGAAGGCGCCGGCCAGCACCAGCGGGTAGCCGGGCGGGTAACGGGTCGCGGGCTCGCCGTCGAGCTCGATGCCGTGTCCGTCGGCGATCTGCTCGGCGACCGGACGGTAGAACGCGTCGAAGTCGGAGCCCTCGTTGGCGGCCGCGCCGTCGGGCAGGACCAGGCGGAACGCCGTGAGGGCGACCACCTGGAGCACGAAGAGCAGGGCCAGGTCCCGCCAGAGCAGGCGCCGGTCGCCGGTGCTCACGGGCGGGTCGGCGGCGGGGCGCCGGTGTCGATCCCGCCCCGGCCCGCGCCCCGGGAGAGGTACTGGGTCACGAGCAGCACCCGTTCGCGGTCGGTGGCGTGCCCACCCTTGTGGAAGCCGCGCGTGTCGGCGAAGACCACGGTGCCGCGTGGGCCCGTTGCGGTGACCCACCGCTCGGGCGGGACGACCGCGGCCATCTGGGCGTCGTCCGAGCGGGGCGTGGTGCCGTCCCGGGTCGTGGCCGCGGGTCGGCGGCGCACGGCGCCCTTGGCGTGGGTGCCCGGCGCGTAGTGGAAGGGCCCCGCGCCGGCGTCGACGTCGTCGAGGGCGACGAAGACCTTGAGGATCTGGCGGTCCTCGGGGTCACGGTGCCAGAGCTGCGACTGCACGGGGGCACGGTCGGTCACGAAGGTGTGCCAGACGTCCTGGTACCGCAGCCGCACGTGCATGCCGTAGTAGGCGTGGACGATCCCGAGCACGGCCGGGTCGAGGGCGAAGCGGCCGAGGGGGCTCGCGGGATCCGGCGGTGCGCCGCCCAGCACCTCGACGACGAACGGCTTCTGGGTGCCGTCATCGGGCGCGGCGAGGCGTGCCCGGGCCTCGGCGACTCGGTCCGCGTGCTCGGCCCGGGCCCGGTCGGCCGCCTCGAGCAGGGCGGTGGCGCCGTCGGGGCCGAGCAGGGAGGCGAGGTCGGTCACGGCGATGCCGTCCCGGTCGAGCGCGGCCAGCACGCCGGCGGCGTCCGGGTCGAGGGGCTCGGGTGACCGCCGCCAGCGCACGGTGGGGCCGACGTTCACGCCGTAGCGCCACGTCGGGTCGGTGCGGTTCGCCACCCGTCGTGCCGATCGTTCCAGGCGGCGCGCGATCGCCCGGGGTCCCACGCTCACCGCCCTCGGCGCACGCGGCGCTCGAGGCGGGGTCGCAGCACGCGCTCGGTCACCCGGGTGCGCAGGCCCCACGGGAGGCGGCTCGCGAGCGGGGAGCGGCCCACCGGGGCGACCGCCCGTGCGGCCGGGCCGGTGTCGGCGGGAGCGGCAGGGTCGGGCGCGGTGGCTCGGATCGCGGCGAGCTCGGCGTCCATCCAGGGCTCGACCACGTTGCCCATGTGGTGCGCGAAGGCCCGACTCGTCGTGAGGCGCCAACGGCCCAGGCGGTCGGCGGGCTCGTCGAGCCACCGGGTCTCGGACCCGCCCACCGCCCGGCGGGACGGTTCTGGCGGGGTGGCCGCGAGCACGTCGCGGCGCAGGGTGAGCACCCAGTGCGGCGCGCCGATGCAGGCGGTGACCCCGGCTCGGCGGACGACGAGCTGGTGGCGGCGCCACTCGTCCGGGAACAGGTCCGGCCGGTCGATGCTGGCCGCGAACCGGTCGAGGTCGGCGCCGTCGACCACGGAGTCCACGGTGAGCTCACGGGACGCCAGTGCGCCGAACAGCGTCGCCGACGTCAGGTGGAACGCCCCAGGCGGGCTCGGGAACAGCGAGGCGAAGCCGCACTCGGGGAACGTGGTGAACAGCTCCTCGACGGCGTCGACCCAGCCGGCCCGGAAGAGGATGTCGGCGTCGGTGATCGTGACGAGCGGCTCGAACGAGGCCCGCGCCACCCCGAGCACGGAGTCGACCTTGCCGCGGTTCGGGTGCTGGAGCACGACCTGGTCGACCCAGCCGGCGTCCTGGCACGCCCGGAGGTCGTCGACCACCTCGGGGCAGGAGCCGTCCGAGACGAGGGTGACGGCCACGCGCCCTGCGGCGGTCAGGCGCAACGATTCGAGGCAGCGGGCGAGCACCTCCCGGGCCTCGGCGAAGTACCCGTCGAGGGACGGGATGTGGACCGGGACCACCACCCGGTGGGCGCCGAAGGCCGGGAGGTCGCCGGCCTCCTTGGCCGGGTGGACCCCGCTCCTCACCGGCCCGCCCGCGACGCGGCCAGACGGGTCAGGAAGCCGGTCAGGTCCGCCAGGTACCGGTCGAGGGTGAAGTGCTGCTCGACCTGGTCCCGTGCCGCCCGGCCGCGGGCGGCACACCGGTCGGGGTCGCCGAGCAGGTCGACGACGGGCCCGACGAAGGCGTCCTCGACGCCGGGGTCGGCCACCAGCTCGACCCCGCCCTCGTGCAGCTCGCGCACGACCGGCGAGTCCGCGGCGACGCACGGCAGGCCGGTGGCCATGGCCTCGAGCAGCGACAGGGGGTGGCCCTCGTCCTGCACCGACGGGAAGGCGTAGAGGTCCGCGGCGGCCAGGCACCCCGGCACCTCGTCGCGGTCGACCGCCCCCTCGAAGCGGACGTGGTCGCGCAGGCCCAGGCGCTGCACCTGGCGGCCGAGCCGCTCCCGATAGCCGGGGTCACCCCCGCCGACGAGCCAGAGGAGCGCATCCGGCCGGGCCTCGAGCACCCTCGGCCAGGAGTGCACGAGCAGGTGGGCGCCCTTGCTGGGCGCGAGCCGGGCGAGGGCCAGCACGACCGGCGCGCCCTCGGGCAGGCGCCACCGCCGCCGGGCCTCGGCCTGCTCGGCCGGGCCGGGGGGTGCGAAGCGCTCGGGGTCGACGCCGTTCGGGCACACGAGCACGAGCGGCTCGTAGGCGTAGACCTGGTCCCGGTCCGCCCGGTAGGAGGACCGGGTGAGGGTGATGACCGCGTCGAAGGCGGTGAGCCGGTACACGTCGCGGGCGGCGGCCGGGGGGAGGTGGTAGCTGCGCCCGTGCTGCGAGAGCACCAGGGCGACGTCATCGGGCACCTGCTGGCGCAGGAACGACCCGAGCTTGTAGTCGTCCCACACCACCACGACGGGGGGTCGCGCCTCGCCGAGCAGCGCCGCGACCTCCAGGGCGTAGCGGATGCGGTCCCGGGACCCCATGCCGTCGAAGGCGAGGCGGCGCACCCGCTCGGGGAGCCGCAGCACCGCGGCGGAAGCCCGCGGGGTGTCGGCGGGGCCCACGAGCACCGTGCCCTGCGGGTCGCCGGGCGGGAGGGGTCCGTCCCAGTAGCTGACCGCCACCTGGTGCGGTGGCCCGGGCCGGGCCACGAGCGCCTGCACCAGCGAGTTGTACGACCCCGGGGCGAACGGCGGCGAGAAGCTCAGGTGCACGACGTCCGCGCCCGCCAGGCGCTGGGCCGACGGGCTCACGCCCCCCGCTCCTGGTTCACGCCCCGGCGGTTCACGCCCCGGGACCCCGCAGCGTGAGCAGGCCGGCCGGGAGGCCGTCGGGGGAGGGGGCGTCCTCGGCGGTCCACCCCCAGGCCGTCGCCACCGCCCGGGCCCGGGCGCGGTTGTCCTCGCCGTGGTACTCGACGAGCAGCACGGGGGCCGTCGGCCAGGCCGCGGGACCGGCCGAGGCCTCGAGCACCTCGCCCTCGGCGCCCTCGATGTCGAGCTTGACCAGGGTGGGGGCGGCCCGCAGCACCAGGTCGTCCAGGCGGTGGGCGGCCACCTCCAAGGTGGCGACGGCGGGCTTGGCGTGGCTCCACGTGGGGTCGCCCAGGCGGCCGTTGGCCAGGTTCCGGGTGAGCTGCAACGTGGCCCGTCCGGTGTGGGGCGCAACCGCCCCCGCCACGACCTCGACGGGAAGGTCGGGGTTGAGGGCCTGGCGGTCGGCGATCGTGGCGAGGTTGTCGGGATGGGGCTCCACCGCGACGACCCGCCCGGCGGGGCCGACGAGGGACTTGGCCACGAAGCTCAGGTAGCCGCTGTTGGCGCCCAGGTCGAGCACGTGGTCGCCGCGCCGCACGTGCTCGACCAGCCGGGCGACGAGCTCGGGCTCGTAGGTGCCCGCCGCCATGGCCGCGGGGTACCGGTCGTCGTGGCGCCACCGCAGGCGGCCGCCGCCCGGCAGCGCGACCTCGACCACCCGCTGGCGTCGCCAGCGGGACCGGGCCTCCCGGGCGGCGCGTCGCACCGGGTCGCCGAGGCGGGCCGTGCTCACGACGACGCCGCCACCGCCGGCGCCGGGCGGGCCCGCTCCCGCTCGGCCCGGAGCGCGGACCAGAGGGCCACGAGGCACCGCCGGTTCGCCGCCTCCGTGTTGCGGTCCCGGTAGCGCGCCCGTGCCGCGTCGCCGAGGGACCGGCGCGTGCCGGGGTCGTCCACCAGCCGCGTCAGTGCGGTGGCGAGGCCGTCGACGTCGCCCACGTCCACCCGGAGGCCCTCCCGGCCGTCCCGCACGCGGTCGGGCATGGCGCCGCAGGGGGTCGTCACCACCGGCAGGCCGGCGGCCATGGCCTCGACCCCGGTGATCGGCCCACCTTCCTCGATCGAGCACACCGCGAAGGCGTCGAGGCCCCGGTAGAAGTCGACCCGGTCCTCGACGAACCCCCGGAAGTCGACCCGGTCGGCGATCCCGAGGTCGGCGGCGAGGGCCCGGAGCGGGGCGTCGAGCGCGCCCGTGCCCGCCACGACGAGCACCGCGGCGGGCCGGTCGGCGGCCACCCGGGCGAACGCCGCCAGCAGCGTGTCGAGGCCCTTCTCGGGGCTCAGCCGGCAGAGCGAGCCGATCACGACGGGCCCGTCGGACCCGGCGGTGGTGGGCCGCGCCACCGCCAGCAGGTCCGCCTCGAGCTCGTCCGCCCACTGCTCGACCACGGTCACCTCGCCCCGGTACCCGAACCGGCGGCGGACGTCGTCGCCCTGCGACTCGGACATGACGACGACGCGGTCGCAGCGGTTCACCACCCGGGCGAAGCCCGCCAGGTCGGGACGGCGGGCGTAGGCGTCGGTCACCTGCGCGATCTCGTTGTAGGCCACCGGGACGCCGGCGTCGGCCGCGGCCTCGACCAGGTTGGCCACGAAGGCCTTGGGCTTGCCGTAGGCGTACACGACGTCGGCCGAGGCCAGCAGCGCGGCGCCGTCCTCCCGCCAGAAGCGCTCGAGGGCGGGCCGGGCGCGGTCGAGCGCGAGGGTCGCCCGCCGGTCGGCGTCGGGGAGGCGGCGGTCGACGAGCGTGGCCCGGGCGCCGGCGACGAGCCGGACGACCCGGGTGGACGGTCGGGCCCGCCAGGCCCGCTCGGCATCGGTGACGTCGGCCCACTCGGCGAGCCGGGGGCCGAGCTCGCCGCCCGGCGGGATCGGGCGCGGGGTCACGACCGTGACCCGGTACCCCGCCTCGGCACCGATCCGGGCGTGGGCGAGCACGTGGTTCTCGAGGCCACCGTGGCCCCCGAGGAACGCCGGCACCAGGAGCAGGTGGGGGCGGGGCTCAGCCATCGGCGGGGTGCCGGTCGTGCCAGCGGTGGGGCATGACGAACTGCCCGTACAGCATCTTCTTCGGCACCTTGCCCGAGCCGAAGACGTCGGACTCGACCACGGTCACCTCGCCGGCGCGCTCCACCTCGTCGCACAGCTCGTCGTTGGAGATCAGGTAGGCGTCGTAGGTGTACTCCCCGGGTGGCAGCAGCACCTGGGGCACCTCGCAGAAGATCGAGCCCGCCGAGGGCACCTCCTCGAAGTGGATGCCGGCGAGGTAGGTCGACACCGTGAAGAGGCGGTTGCCGATCTGGTCGGTGAACTTCAGCTCGAAGATCGGGTTGCGGATGGGCCGGTCGAGCTCGGCCTCGTACTCGATCTCGAACACCGTCGGCGCGCCGCACTGCAGCACCGGCATCGGGGCGCCGTGCTCGTCGTGGAGGTGCACGGCGGTCACCCGCGCCCGCCCCGAGCCGCGGCGGTCGTCCCGGGTGGACAGGTCGCCCTCCTGTTCGGGGAGCACCGCGGCCAGGTAGCGGCGCACGCCCTCCACCGGCGGGCCCATGTAGGTCAGCTCGCCGTGGTGCAGGACGATCGAGCGGTGGCAGAGGTTCTCGATGGCGGCCATGTTGTGGCTCACCAGCAGCACGGTGCGGCCCTCGGCGGCGACCTCGCTCATCTTGCCCAGGCAGCGCTTCTGGAACGAGGCGTCGCCCACGGCGAGCACCTCGTCGACGAGCAGGACCTCGGGCTCGAGGTGGGCCGCCACCGCGAAGGCCAGGCGCAGGCCCATCCCGCTCGAGTAGCGCTTGATGGGGGTGTCGAGGAACTTCTCGACCTCCGCGAAGGCCACGATCTCGTCGAGCTTGCGGTCGATCTCGGCCCGCCGCATGCCCAGGATGGCGCCGCTCAGGTAGACGTTCTCGCGGCCGGTCAGCTCGGAGTGGAAGCCGGTGCCGACCTCGAGCAGCGAGCCCACCCGGCCGCGGATCACGACCTGGCCCTCGGTGGGGTCGGTGATGCGGGCCAGGATCTTCAGCAGCGTGCTCTTGCCGGCGCCGTTGCGCCCGATGACCCCGAGGACCTCGCCCACCGGCAGGTCGAAGCTGACGTCCTTCAGGGCCCACAGGTGCGCCCGCCTGGCGCGTTCGTCCTCGCCGCCCTCGTCGGTCCCGCCCCGCCGCGCCATGCGGCGGAAGGGGCGGGCGGCCACGTCGGTGACGGCCTCCCGGAAGGTCTGGGTGCCCTGGAGCGTCTGGCCGAGCGTGTAGTACTTCGAGAGGTCGCGGACCTCGATGGCCGGTGCGGTCACGGGTGCGCCACCCCCGGGCGTCGGCCGGTGGCGGCGTCCGTGGCGAGCGTCGGTACCGGGGTCGCCACCAGGTCCGCCACCAGGGTGGCGACCGTCGTGCCCACGGCGGTCGGGGTCAGCGGGGCGATGACCGAGGGGGTCGGTGCGAGGCCGTCGAGCGCCCTGGCCCGCCAGGCCTCCCACAGCGTGGTGACGGCACCGACGATGCCGTCGCGGTCGTCCGGGTCGACCCGGAGCGGATACGCCTCCCCCATGAGGTCGGAGGCTACGGACTCGCGCGGGCTCAGGGCGAGCACGGGCCGACCGGTCCCGAGGTAGTCGGCCAGCTTGCCGGGGAAGAAGGGGCTCTCCGGGCCCGCGGCCTCGACGAGCACCGTGGCGGTCGCGCCGGCGGCGAGGGCGAGCGAGGTGGCCTGGGTGGTGCGCCCGACGTGGCGCCACAGCCGGCCGTCGGCCTCGAGGCGGTCGGCCAGGTCGGCGACGCCGTCGGTGGCGCCCGGCGTCGCGGGGCCGGCGAGGACGAGCCGGGTCGCCGCCCGCCGCTCGGCGTCGCCCTCGGTGAACGCCGCCACCGCGGCGAGGAGGGCGTCGACCTTGCGGTGCCGCAGGAGGGTGCCGGTGTGCACGAGGGTGAACGGACGGTCGAGGGCGGCCGCCACCAGCGACCGGTCGGCCCCCGGCGGGGGCGTCGCCGGGCCGAGGACGTGGGGGACGACGTGGGACCGCGCGCGCCGGCCGGCGTCGTGGCCGACGACCCAGTCGCGCAGGCGGTCGCTGGGGAAGGTGAGGGCGTCGGCCCGACGCAGGATCTCCTCGTGGCCCCGCTCCTGGCGGCGGAGGGCACGGGTCGGTGAGGGCCGGTAGGGCTCGGGCCAACGGCCCGCGGGCCAGGGGTCGTGGTAGTGGGCGGCCCAGGGCACCTCGGGGTCGAGGCGGGCGACGGCCAGGTGCGGCTCGAAGCCACCGCCGGCGCCACGGGTCATCACGAGCGCCGGGTCGTGGCGGGCGATCGCCGCGACGAGCGCGTCCCGCCACGCCGCGACCGAGCGGCGGTACCAGGTGGGGTGGCCGTCCACCCAGGTGCCGGCCAGGTCGATGCCCGCCCAGAGGCGGCGGCCGACGCCGCCGGTCGGGCGCCGCGGGAGCGTGTCGACGTGCTCGAGGGGCCCGTCGAACCAGGGCAGCGCACGACGCAGCCCGGTGGCGTCGGTCGACTCGTCGCTCGTGACCACCGCCACCGTGAGGCCGGCACCCACCATGGCCGCGAGGGTGCGGGCGGTGCAGATGCCCTCCGACGTCGCGTCCGGGTGGAGCCGCTTCGCGGCCAGGAGCACCACGTCCGTGCTCACCCGGGACCCCCGCGCCCTCGCCCGAGGCTCACGCCGCCACCCCGAAGGCCGCCGGGCGCTGCTCCACGGCGAGGCCCAGGTTGACCCACTGCCAGGCGAAGAAGCCGTTCTCGCCGTCGCCGTCCGTGAAGGCGGACCACGCGCCGTGGACCACGGCGGGGTCGAGGCCGTCGCCGCCGAAGGCGGCCAGCGCGGCCTCGAGGCGGTCCTCCGCCCACGGGCGCAGCGGGCCGCGCAGCCACTCCCGCTGGGGCGTCTGGACGGGGCGCTTGGGCGCCTCGACCAGGTCGTCGGGGAGGAGGTCGGCGGCGACGGCCCGCAGCAGGACCTTGCCCGTTCCGTCCCTGCGCTTGCGGTCGGCCGCCTGGCGCAGGGCGAGCTCCACGAGGCGGTGGTCGAGGAACGGCTCGCGCAGCTCGGTCGAGGCGAGCATCGAGACGCGGTCGTTGAAGCGGAGGGCCCGCGGGAGCTTGGTGGCCAGCAGGTCGCGGTGCTGCAGGCGGCGGATCGGATCGGCGAAGCCGACGGGGTCCGCGGCCTCGGCCACCCGCTCCGCGAGCGCGGGCCGGAGCGCCTCGGGCCGGACCGGGCGGTCGACCAGGCCCTGCACCACGGGCACCGGGCCGCCGGTGGTGGCCAGGTCGTAGTAGTCGTAGCCCGCCCACTGCTCGTCCATGCCCTGCCCGTCGAGCAGCACGATGGTGCCGTCGGCGCGCGCGTCGGCGAAGAGCCGCGCGTAGGCCAGCGTCGGCAGGCCACCGAAGGGCCCGTCCGCCACGCCTTGCACCGCGGCGGCCAGCGAGGGCACGTCGCCGGGGGTCAAGACGCTCACGTGGGCGCGGTGGGGGACGCCACGCAGCATCTCGTCGACCCACGGGGTCTCGTCGTAGCGGTCGTCGCCGGTGGCGAAGGTGAAGGCGGTGACCTGCTCGTCGGGCAGCCGGCGCACCAGGCCGAGCAGGGTCGCCGAGTCCACGCCCCCGCTCAGGTTGATCCCGACGGGCACGTCGGCGCGGAAGCGGAGCCGCACGCTCTCCTCGAGCAGGGCGCGGTACTCGTCGGCCACCTCGCCGGCGGGGCGGGCGTCGTCGGCGTCGCCGACCCGGGCCGCGAGGTCGTACCAGGGCTCGACGACGGCGTGGCCCCCCTCCCACCGCAGCACGTGGCCGGGGGGCACGGTGTGCACACCGACCCAGAACGAGCCGGTGGCCTCGTCGGACCGGCCGGTGGCCAGGTAGGTGGCCCACGCCGTGGGGTCGGCCCGGGCGTCGACGCCGCCGGCGAAGAGGGCGCCGATCTCGCTCGCGACCGTGAGGGTGCCGTCGCTCCCCAGGTGGTAGTGCAGCGGCTTGACGCCGAAGCGGTCGCGGAAGGCGAGCAGGCGCCCGTGGGCCTCGTCCCAGAGGAGGCCCGCGAACATCCCCACGAAGCGGTCGAGGGCGGCCGGGCCCCACCGCTCCAGCGCGGCCAGCGCGACCTCGGTGTCCGAGCGGGTGGCGAAGCGGTGGTCGGCGAGCTCGGCCCGCAGCTCGACGTGGTTGTAGAGCTCGCCGTTGAACGCGAAGCGGCACCCGGCGGCGGTGGTGAGCGGCTCGTCCGCGGCCGCCGAGCGGTCGATGATCGCCAGGCGGTCGTACCCCAGCCAGCCGCCGGGGCCGCCCACGACCCACTGGGCGTCCGGCCCGCGGTGGCGCTGGTGCGCGACCATCGCCTCGACCGCGGCCCGGGTCGCCCCGCGGCCCACCACGCCCGCCACCCCGCACATCAGCGGTGGCGCTCCAGGAGGGCCTCGGCCCGGGCCCAGTCGTCGGGGGTGTCGATGTTCACGAGGCCCGCCGGGTCCTGGACGACGGCCTCGATCCGTTCGCCGTAGGGGTGGCCGGCCCGGACGCCGGCCGCCGAGAACACGTAGACCGAGCCGTCCCGGTGGAAGGCGGCGGGGAGGTCCTGGCGCCGGCCGAGCGGCTCGGGCTCACCGGTGGCGAGGCGCAGGTGCCCGTCGGCGTCCGCCACGTAGACCCAGTGGGGGTTGTGCTCGGGCGGCACGGGCACCATGGTCGCCACCGCGTCGGCCCCGGACGACTCGAAGACCTCGATGCACCGGTCCACCAGCCCGGTGGGCCGGAAGGGGCTGGTCGGTTGCAGCAGGCACACCGCGTCGTAGGGCCTGGCGCCGTCGAGCGCGTCGATCGCGTGCTGCACCACCGCGAGCATCGGCGTGGCGTCGCCGGCCAGGTCGGCGGGGCGCAGGAACGGCACCTCGAGGCCCAGCTCCTCGCCGAGCCGGGCGATGGCCGGGTCCTCGGTGGACAGGACGACCCGGTCCAGGCGGGTGGCCGCGAGCGCGGCCTCGGCGGTGTGGGCCAGCAGCGGGCGTCCGCCGAGGAGCCGGGTGTTCTTGCCGGGGACCCCCTTCGAGCCGGCCCGGGCCGGTACGAGGCCGAGGACGCGGCTCATCGGAGGCTCAGTAGCACAGGCGCTTCTCGACGGTCAGCGGCGCCACGGCCAGGTGCTCGGCGATGCGGGCGCCGGCGCGCCCGTCGCCGTAGAGGTGGTCGGGGAGGAAGGGACCGTGGGCGCGCTGCGCCTCGATCGCCGCCCGGATCGCCTCGCGGTCGTAGCCCACGTCGACGACGTTGGGGCCGCGCTCCCGGCCGGCCTGGCGGGAGCCGATGTTGACGACCGGCACGCCCAGGTAGGCGCACTCGCGGATGCCCGCGCTGGAGTTGCCGACGAGCACGGCGGCGTTGGCGAGCAGGCGCAGGAAGTCGGTCGGGGCGAAGTTCTTGAAGAAGTGGATGTGCTCGGGCTGCTGCGCCTCCCGGAACGCCCGGATCGCGTTCGAGGTGCCGTCCGAGCCGGCGTCCACGTTGGGCCAGAACCACAGCGTGGGCAGTCCCGTGGCGTCCACCGCGTGCAGGGTCTCGGCCACGTGCTCGCGCGCCTGGGCGTACTCGGTGGTCACCGGGTGCTGGAGGACCACGAGGTACCCGTCGCTCAGGTCGACCGGCGCGCCGACGCCGCCGTAGCGCTCGAACGGGTCGAAGTCGAGCGCCGGGCGGGCGGCGACCTCGGCGGCCAGGTCGATCGACGGGCACGTGGTGACGACGACGGCGGCCGGGTCCTCGCCCATGCGCACGATGCGCTCGGCCGCGAGCTCGGTGGCGGGGAAGTGCAGGTCCGCCAGCTTGGTGATCGCGTGGCGGACCTTCTCGTCGATCGAGCCGCTGACCTCGCCGCCCTGCACGTGGGCCAGGGGGATGTTCATGTACGACGCCGCCACCGCGGTGGCGAGCGTCTCGTAGCGGTCGGCGACGGTGACCACGACGTCCGGGGCGAGGTTCGCGAACACGGTGGCGAGCTCGAGCAGGCCCAGGCCCGTGGTCTTGGCCATCGAGGTGGGGTTCTCGCCCTCGAGCACCATGGCGACCTGCGCCGCGATGGTGAAGCCGTCCGCCTCGATCTGGTGCACGGCGCTGCCGTAGCGGTCGAGCAGCGCCGAGGCACCGACGACGAGCGAGAGCTCGAGGTCCGGGTGGGCGTCGATCGCGGCCAGCGCCGTCTTGATGCGGCTGTAGCTGGGACGGGCGGTCACGACGACGCACACGCGCCGGGGCCGACCGCCGTGGCCCCCCGCCGGGGCGCCCGCCTCAGACGACATCGGCGAAGGTCTTCTCCATGCGGCGGAAGTAGTACGCCCCGGTCACGAGCAGCGCCACGGCGGCGACCGCGGAGAACAAGGTGATGAGCCCGGGGGCGGTCCGGGTGTCCAGCAGGGCCCAGCGGAAGCCCTCCACCACGCCCACCATGGGGTTGAGGCCGTAGAGGGTGCGCCAGGGCTGGTCGAGGAGAGTGCTCGGGTAGGCGATCGGCGTGGCGAACAGCCAGAACTGCATGAGGAACGGGACGATGTAGCGGATGTCGCGGTACTTCACGTTCATGGCCGAGAGCCACAGGCCCACGCCCATCGACGTGACCAGCGCGAGCAGCAGGAACACCGGCAGGGTGATCACCTGCCACGTCGGCCAGATGCCGTACCAGGCCATCATCCCGAACAGCACGACCATGGCGATGCCGAAGTCCACGAGGCCGGAGACCACCGCCGCCACGGGGACGATCATCCGGGGGAAGTACACCTTGGTGATGAGGTTCGAGTTGCCGACCATGCTCTGCGACGAGAGCGTGACCCCGTTGGCGAAGAACGTCCACGGCACGAGGGCGGCGTAGGTGAAGATCGGGTACGGCACGCCCTCGGACGGGATCTGGGCCAGTCGCCCGAAGAACAGGCTGAACACGACCATGGTGAGGAACGGCTGGAGCACCGCCCACGCCGCCCCGAGGGCGGTCTGCTTGTAGCGGACCTTGATGTCCCGCCAGGTGAGGAAGTAGAGGAGCTCCCGGTACTCCCACACGTCGGCCAGGCCGAGGTGGATCCAGCCCGTGGCCGGGGTGATGACGTGGACGGGCGGCTCGGGGTGGACGTCGGGATCCGGCGCCGGGCCGGCGTCGGTGGTGTCCGTGGCGTCGGTGGCGCCGTCGGGCAGGTCGTCGTCGGCGGGCACCGCGGCCTCCTCGTCGAGGGTGGTCACGGGCGCGCCCCGTCGGGCTCGGGCCGGAGGTCGTCCTCGTGGATCGGTGCGTCGGCGGCGAGGGCCCGGCGCAGGCGGCGACCGACCAGCCGGTCGCGGGCGTCGGGGGGCAGGCCCCCGCCGGGCTTCTTGGCCAGGAGGTCGGCGGCGGCGAGCTCGTGGCCCTCGCCCAGGTCGGTCGCGGCCACGAGGCTGCGGGTGAACACCGTGCGCAGGTCGGCGCGGGCGGCGGCGGCGGCGTCCTTGTCCACCGGGTGGGCCAGCGCGGTCGCGAGGAAGCGGGCGCCCTCGGTGAGCTGGGCGAGCTCGGTGGTGGTGACCGACGACGCCACGTCGGGGCCGAAGGCCTCCCGGCTGAGGGTGACGTGCACCTCGAGCACCCGGGCGCCGAGGGCCACGGCGGCGAGCGACGGGTAGATCGTCCCCGAGTGGTCGGAGAGCCCCACCTCCACGTCGTAGCGCGCCCGGAGGGCGGCGAGCTGGTCGAGGCCGACCTCCTCGGGGGGGCAGGGGTACGACGAGGCGCACTGGAGCACGGCGAACGGCGCCCCGGTGCCTCGGAGCCGGTCGACGGCGGCGTCGAGCTCGGCCAGCGGGCTCATGCCGCTCGAGAGCACCACCGGCCGCCCCGTGGCCCCGCAGGCGGCCACGAGGTCGAGGTTGGGGACCTCGCCCGAGGCCACCTTGAGGGCGTCGGCGCCGATGGCGTCGAGGAGGGCGACCGCCTCCAGCGAGAAGGGTGAGCTCACGAACGCGAGGCCGGCGTCGGCGGCGTGGCGGCGCAGGCCGGCCCACTGCTCGTCGGTGAAGGCCATCCGCTCCCAGTACTCGTAGCGGGTCGCGTCCTGCGGGCTGAAGCGGACGCGCCAGGGCTCGTCACGGGTGGACTCGGCGTGGGCCAGGTGGGTCTGGAACTTGACCGCGTCCGCGCCGGCGCGCGCCACGGCGTCGACGAACGCGTGGGCGGTGCCCAGGCTGCCGTCGTGGGCCTGCGCCACCTCGGCGACCACCAGGGGCCGGTCGATCGCGCCGAGCGCGGCGGCGACCGCGGTCACCCGGCCCCCTCCTCGGACGTGGGCTCGGGTGGCGGATCGACGATCGCGTACTGGGCCAGCGCGAACGCGAAGGCGATCGCGACCAGCCGGGTGGACGAGTGGGAGAGCTCGAGTGCCGTCCAGGCCACGAGCGCTGCGGTCCACGCCTGGCCGAAGGGTTGGCCCTGGCGCCGGAACCCGGACCAGACCATGAGGAGGAGGCAGCCCATGGCGACGATGCCGAGCATCCCGTGCTCCGCGAGGAGGCGGGTGTACTCGGTGTGGGACGCGATGAGGCGGCGCTCGATCCGGTAGAACTCGCTCTGGCCCACGCCCACGCCGAGGCCCGGGTGCGCCTCGAAGGTCTCGTAGTCCTTGGCGATGAGCTCGGCCCGGCGCTCCGCCTCCCGGCCGCGGGAGAACCGGCGATCGAGGGCACCGCCGGTGAAGTCGTCGAGCCGGGGCACGATCACCCAGAGGAAGACCGCGGCGATCGCGATGCCGATGGCGACCACGCGCACGGCGGTCTCGCGGCGGCGCAGCAGGAACGGGACGGCCACGAGCAGGGCGACCACGAGGTTGACCACGCCGCCGCGCGAGAAGGTGAGCATGGCCTGGCCGGTGAGCCAGAGGGCGAGGACGACGCCCGCGGCCTGGAGCGACCAGCGCCGCTCCCGGAAGGCCATGAGCACGAGGAAGAGGGCGGCGAGGCCGAGGACGGCGGAGACCTGGTTGGGCCCGTAGCCCCCCGAGGAGCGGAAGTTCGAGTCGTTGAAGAAGTCGTCGACGCCGAGCGTGCGGACCCCGTTCGTGGCGATCGCGGCGACGCCCACCACCGGGGCGACGAAGGCCCACAGCGCTGGGGTCATGGCGTCCCAGGGGCCGGCGACCCGCGAGAGGAAGAGCACCCCGACGGCGAGGGCCACCAACCCGGCCAGGTTGAAGCTGAGCGGGTCGATGGCGCCGATCACGCCGAGCTTGAGGACCGGGATCACCGCGCCGGGAACGAGGGCGGCGAGGAAGACGCCGACGACCGCCCAGCGCTCGAGGCGCCCCACGAACCGGAAGATGCCGACGGCGAAGATGAGGACCAGCAGGTACTTGCCGGCCTCCCACGGCAGGCCGGCGTGGGTCTGGCGCCACAGGACCTCGGCGCCGGTGACGTAGCCGGCCGCCGCCACGATCGGACCGGGGGTGCGGGCGGCGGCGATCGTCCAGAGCACCGCGGCGATGGCCAGGACGGCCTGGCCCCGGGCGAGGGTGGGGCTCGCGTGCATCGCCAGCGCGAGCGGGATGTGCACCGCGACCGCCGACAGCACCAGCACGGGGGACAGCGGGCGCACCGCGGGCGGGCGCGGGGCGTCCACCGCCGGCGTCGCCACGGTGCTCACGGTCGGCTCCCCACGGCCCGCCACGCTACTGGTCTGTACACCGGGCGGATCGCGCCACGTGCTCGCCCACGACGTCGAGCGGCTCACCCCGGCCGAAGAGCCGCCCGAAGACCTCGACCGACGCCAGCTTGGCCACCAGGTAGGGGTCGAGGCCGGCGTCGAGGTCGTCGAGGGTCGGCTCGGTCAGGCCCAGGAGGTCCGCGACGTAGCCGCCCGACCAGAAGGCGCGGGTGGTGCGGACCTCGCCGTGGCCCGGGCTCGGGAAGCCCGCCTTCTCCCGGCGGGCGACCGCCTCGGGCAGGTGGCGCGCCGCCACCTGCCGGAGGACGGCCTTGTCCTCGACGAACGGGTGGCGCAGGTCGCCCGCCCGGGGCCGCACCGCGAGCTTCGCGCCCACGGGGAGGTTCACGCCGAAGCGCACGACGTCCTCGTCGAGGTAGGGGAAGCGCGCCTCGATCGACGCGGCCATGCCCATGGCGTCGTTGCGGTGCAGGAGCGTCGGCAGGTGCTCGCCCAACCAGGCGAACACCTCGCCGTGGCGGGCCGCGTCGGCCGGCGGCAGGAAGGCGAAGGCGTCGGCGCCCGCGGCGCGGAGGTGCTCCCCCCGCCGGTCGCCGGCGAGGTCCACCAGGAAGTCGGCCTGGCTCGTGGCCCGGCGGGCGAGGGCCGGGCCCAGGGGAGCGGGCAGCCGGGCGGCCAGGCGCCGGGCCCGCTGCCAGGGGGCCGCGACCCGGGCGGTCAGGCGCCCGGCGGCGATCTCGCCGTAGCCGAAGAAGAGCTCGTCGGCGCCCTCGCCGGTGAGCACCGCCTTGCGGCCGTCGGCCGCGGCCCTCGCCGCCAGGCGCCGGAAGGGCAGCGCGTTCAGGTGGGTCACGAGCGGTGCCTCGGCGTGCCAGGTGGCGAGGGCCCAGTCCTCGAGCACCGCCTCCACGGGGAACGGGGCGGTGGTCAGCGGCTGGCCGAGGAGCGCGGCGACGGTGCGGGCGGCGGGGACCTCGGAGCGACCGCCGCCCACGTCGGCGGTGTAGAGGGTGGGGGTCGGGTCGCTCGTGCGGGCCAGCGCGGCGACCAGGGACGAGTCGACGCCGCCCGACAGGAACGTCGCGACCGGGGCGTCGCTGACCGCGGTGGCGGCCACGGCCCCGGCGAGCAGGGCCTCGAGGCGGTCGGCCCGCTCGTCGTCGGTGCAGCCGGCGAGCTCGCGGTGGAGGCCCTCGTCCACCACGTCGGCCGGCGTCCACCAGGCGGTGGCCCGGGGTGGGCGACCCGGCGCGAGGTGCAGGACGTGGCCCGGCGGCAGGCGGTGCACGCCGAGGAAGGCGGTGCGGTGCGCGGACCGCTCCAGCCGGCCGGTGACCGCGAACACGGCCTGCACCGGGTCGGGCTCGAGCGGCTGCACCGCGGCCAGCGCCTTCGCCTCCGAGGCCCAGCTGACCGTGCCGGCGTGCTCCCGCCAGACGAGCGGCTTGATGCCGAGCCGGTCGCGGGCCAGCCAGACCTCGTGCGTGGCGAGGTCGGCGTAGGCGAACGCGAACATCCCGCGGAGGCGGGGGAGGGTGGCGGCGACCCCCCACCGGCCGAGGGCGTGGAGGAGGACCTCGGTGTCGGAGCGCCCCCGCAGCACGACGCCGGCCGCGGTCAGCTCCGCGGCGAGCTCGCGGTGGTTGTACACCTCGCCGTTGAACACCAGCGCCCGCGAACCGTCGGCCTGCGGTTGGGCGCCGGTCTCGCCGAGGTCGAGCAGGCTCAGGCGGGTGGCGGCCAGGCCGACCGGGCCGTGGGCGAGCACTCCGGACTGGTCGGGGCCCCGGTGGGCCAGGGCCGCGGCCATGGCCTCGAGCACGGGGGCGTCGACGGGCCGGTCGCCGGCCTGGAGCACTCCCGCGATCCCGCACATGGCGGGGTCAGACCCGCTGCTTCTCGCGCTTCCGCCGGCCGCGGCGCCGGGACTCGGAGCCGGTGCCGTTGCCGTAGGCGACGTAGCCGTAGTCGACGTAGCCGTAGGCCACGTCCAGGGGTGCCGAGTTCAGGACCGAGCCCACGAGGGGGGCGCCCACCTGGCGCAGCGAGTCGACCGAGCGGGCGAAGCGCCGCTTGCTCGACACCCCCGAGCTGGCCACGACGATGGTGGCGTCGGCGACCCGCGACAGCACGAGGGCGTCGGTGACCGGCAGGACCGGCGGTGAGTCGATCAGCACGACGGTGTGGTCGGTGCTCAGCTTGCGGATGATCTCGGCGAAGCGCTCGCCGCCGAGCAGCTCGGAGGGGTTCGGGGCCAGCGGGCCCGAGCAGAGGACCTGCAGGTTGTCGAAGCCGGGGGCCACGCGGACCACCTCGTCGAGGTTGCGCTCGTTGAGCAGCACCGAGGTGAAGCCGAGGTGGCGGTCGAGGCCGAAGTACTCGTGCAGGCGGGGCCGGCGCAGGTCGCAGTCGACGACGATGACCTTCTCGCCGGCCTGGGCGAAGGCCACCGCCAGGTTGACCACCGTGCTCGTCTTGCCCTCGCCGGCCTGGGCGCTCGTGACCTGGATGGTCTGCATGCGCTTCTCGAGCGCGAGGAACTCCACCGACGTGCGCAGCGAGCGGTACGACTCCGCGGTGTGCGACATCGGTTTCGTCGCGGTGAGGATGGGCGGCATCTCGCCCTCGGGGGTGCTCTCGTGGCGCGGGATGATGGCGAGCGAGGGCAGGCCTCCCGTGACCTTGGCCAGATCGTTCACGTTGCGCACCGAGTCGTCGAGGTGCTCCTGGACGAAGGCGACCGCGATGCCGAGCAGGAGCCCCAGCACGAACGTGACGGTCAGGTCCTGGCGGTGGTCGGGTGAGACCGGCGAGCCGGGTGCCGACGCCGGCGCCAGGATCTCCAGCGGCGGGTTCTGGCGGGCGAGGTCCTCTTCGATGTCGAGGTCGCCGAGGTCGTTCACGTAGGCGTCGCGACCGCGGAGGAGGGCGTCGCGGCTCTGGGTGATCTGGTTGATCTGCTTGTCGAGGTCGGCCTGGACCACCGGGTCGGGCGTGTTGAACCGCTGGGTCTGGAGGTCGGCGATCTGCTGCGCGAGCTGGGCGGCGTTCTGGTCGATGTCGTCGATCTGGAGCTGGACCTCCTGACGGGCACCGGAGAGCGACTCGAGGGCGTCCTGCTGGCGCAGGTCGCGGTGGGCCTCGGCGTAGGTGTTCGCGACGAGGGCCGCCCGCTCGGGGTCCGAGGCCGACGCGGTGATCTCGATGACGTCGCTGTCGCCGCCCGCGGCCACGCTGACCCCGGCGCCGAACCCCAGGCGGGACTCGACCTCGCCGGCGGTGCGCGAGCCCCGCAGCAGCTCCGCCTCGTTCTGCACCCGCCGCTCGGGGTCGATCGAGGTGGTCTCCGCGAGCACCGAGTTCTGCGACGCGGCCTTCAACAGGAGCGAGGCCGACGCCTCGTACACCGGGCTCTTGCGGTACGACATCACGGCGCCGAGCGCGAGCACGACGAGGACCACGATGATGATGGTCCACTTGCGGCGCCGCAGCACGGCGAGCGAGTCGCGGAGATCGAAGTTGCTACGGTCTGACGACGCGTTCTGCGTGTACATGGGTCGTGCGAGCCTAACCCCTCGGGTGGGTGGTCGGGTTCGCGGTCGGACGTGCCGGCGGCACGACCACGGGGAGGAGGCGGGTGGAAGCGCAACCGGGCACGGTCCCCACGGTCGACGCCACGTCGCGCTGGCGCCTCCTCATCCGCCACCGCTTCGGCTTCCAGGCGGGTCTGGACGCGGTCGCCTGGGCCGTCGCCATCGTGCTGGCCACCCTGCTCCGCTACGACTTCGAGTACCAGCTGATCGACTGGGCCCGGCTCGCGCTGATCATCCCCATCGCGATCGTGATCCACGTCGTGGTCGGCACCGCCGGCGGGCTGTACCTCGGCCGCTGGCGGTTCGGCAGCTTCGAGGAGGTCGCCGCCCTCACCCGGTGCGTGGTCGTGGCCACGGTGTCGATCGCCTTCGTCAACCGCTTCCTGTTCGACTACCTCATCCCCGTCAGCGCCACGATCCTCGCGGGCTGCCTCGCCCTGCTGTTCATGGCCGGGGCCCGCTACGGGTGGCGCCTCGTGCTCGAGCGCCGCATGCGACCCTCGGACGACACCGCCACCCGGGTGCTGGTCTTCGGCGCCGGCGAAGGGGGCCTGCAGGTCATCAACGCCATGCTGCGCAACCCGTCGAGCCCCTACCTGCCGGTCGCGCTGCTCGACGACCACCCGTACAAGCAGCACCTCCGCATCAACGGCGTGCCGGTGAGCGGCGACCGCCACCGCATGGCCGACGTGGCCAAGACCTTCGACGCCGACGCCATCGTGATCGCCATCCCGAGCGCGGGCGCCAGCCTGATCGCCGAGCTGTCCCAGCTGGCCGAGGTCGCCGGGCTGGCGGTGATGGTGCTGCCCCCGGTCCGCGAGCTCTTCGGCGGCGACGTCGGGGTGGCCGACATCCGCCCGATCAGCGAGTCCGACCTGCTCGGCCGCCACGAGGTCGACACCGACGTGTCCTCGATCTCGAGCTACGTCACCGGGCGGCGGGTGCTCGTGACCGGGGCCGGCGGCTCGATCGGCAGCGAGCTGTGCGCCCAGCTGTACCTCTTCGCCCCCGGCCAGCTCGTCATGCTCGACCGGGACGAGTCGGCGCTGCACGCGGTGCAGCTCGCGATCGAGGGCCGCGCCCTGCTCGACTCGCCCAACCTGGTCGTCGCCGACCTGCGCGACGGCGAGCGCATGGCCGAGATCTTCGCCGAGCACCGCCCCGAGGTCGTGTTCCACGCCGCGGCGCTCAAGCACCTGAGCCTGCTCGAGCGCCACCCCTCGGAGGCGGTCAAGACCAACGTCTTCGGCACCGAGACCCTGCTCGAGCTCGCCCTCGCCCACGGCGTCGACCGCTTCGTCAACGTGTCCACCGACAAGGCCGCGGACCCCGCCAGCGTGCTCGGGTACACCAAGCGCCTCGCCGAGCGCCTCACCGCGGCGGCGGCGAGGCGGGCCACCGGCACGTTCCTCTCGGTGCGGTTCGGCAACGTGCTCCACAGCCGGGGCTCGGCCATGGGGGTGTTCGAGGCCCAGGTCCGCGCCGGCGGCCCCATCACCGTCACCGACCCCGACGTCACCCGCTACTTCATGACCGTCGAGGAGGCGGTCCAGCTGATCATCCAGGCGGGGGCGATCGGCCGGCCGGGCGAGGCCCTCGTGCTGGACATGGGCGAGCCCGTCCGCATCGCGGACATCGCCGCCCGCATGGCGGCCCGGTCCGACCGGCCCATCGAGGTCGTCTACACGGGCCTGCGGCCCGGGGAGAAGCTCCACGAGGTGCTCATCGGGGAGGAGGAGCACCCCAGCCAGTCGGCCCACCCGATGATCTCGGCGGTCGACGTGCCCCCGCTGGCGCCGGCGGCCGTGGCGGACCTGCTCGCCGAGGACGGCCCCGCGCTCGTCTCCCGCCTCGCCGCGCTGTGCCGCAGCGGCGACGGCATCGCATCCCCCACCGACCGGGCCTGAGCCCGCCGGCGCCGGGGCCCGCCACGCGGGTCGCTCAGGCGCGGGCCGCGGCGACCGCGGCCGCCAGCTCCTCGATGTCGGCGACGGGCAGACGGGCGTGCATGGGCAGCGACAGCATGTGCGCCGCCAGGTGCTCGGTCACGGGGAGGTCGGTCGGCGCCCCGGCGAAGATCGGCTGGCGGTGGGCCGGCGGGAAGTACACGCGGGTCTCGATGCGGCGGGCGGCGAGCGCCTCCTGCAGCGCGTCGCGGCCCTCGTCGACGAGCACCGTGTAGAGCATGAAGACGTGGCCGCAGCCCGGCCGCACGGCGGGCGGCGTCACGCCCGGCACGGCCGCGAGCAGCTCGGTCAGGCGGCGGGCGTTGGCCTGCTTGCGCTCGAGGATGGCGGGGAGCTTCGCGAGCTGGGCCCGGCCCATGGCCGCCTGCATCTCGCTGATGCGCCAGTTGTAGCCGACGAGCACGTGGCGGCCCGGGGCCGGCTGGCCGTGGTTGCGCAGCAGGCGCAGGTGCTCGGCGAGGTCGCCGTCGTCGGTGGTGACCATGCCGCCCTCGCCCGTGGTGATGTTCTTGGTGGGCGTGAAGCTGAACATGGCGGCCCGGCCGAACCCGCCGACGGGACGGCCGGCGTAGGTGGCGCCGTGGGCCTCGGCGGCGTCCTCGACGAGGGGCACGCCGGCGTCGTCGGCGACGGCCCGCAGCGCGTCGAGGTCGGCGGCCTGGCCGCCGTAGTGCACGGCGACGATGGCGCGGGTGGCGGGGGTGATGCGCCGGGCGACGTCCGCCGGGTCGAGGTCGAAGGTGTCGGGGAGGACGTCGGCGAACACCGGCGTGGCCCCGACGTGCAGCACCGACGTCGCGGTCGAGATGAACGTCATCGAGGGCAGGATCACCTCGTCGCCCGGGCCGAGGCCCAGGCCGAGGTGGATCGCCGAGAGGGCCACCGTGCCGCTGGCGAAGGCCACCGCGTGCTCGACCTCGTGCCGGGCCGCGAACTCCTGCTCGAAGGCGGCGGTGGCCGGACCGTCGGTGAGGATGCCGGAGCGGAACACCTCGGCGATGGCGGCGAGCTCGTCCTCGCCCACGTCGGGTCGGGCGAGCCGGATGCCGCGGGCGTCGGGGGCGTCGGGGTCGTCCATGGGCGGCGCCAGCGTAGACGGCGCCGTCGGCCCGGCGTGGGGGCTCACCCGGTGCAGAGCACGGTGGCGACGCGCTCGGCGGCCCGGCCGTCCCACCCCTCGGGCCGCCGGGGGGTGCGGGGGCGGTCGAGGGCGGCTCGTGCCGCCGCCACGATCCGGGCCGGGTCGGTGCCCACCACCTCGTTGGTGCCCTCGGTGACGGTGATCGGGCGCTCGGTCTCCTCGCGCAGCGTCAGGCACGGCACCCCGAGGACGGTCGTCTCCTCCTGCACGCCACCCGAGTCGGTGAGCACGAGCCGGGCGTCGGCCTCGAGGGCGAGGAAGTCGAGGTAGCCGAGTGGCGGTGCGGCGTGGACGCCGGGGGGCAGTGGCCGGCCGGCCAGGGCGGCGCGCGTCCGGGGGTGGACCGGGAACACGAGCGGGCAGGTGGCGGCGACCGTCCCGAGCGCGTCGAGGAGCCGGTCGAGGACGGCCGGGTCGTCCACGTTGGAGGGCCGGTGCAGGGTGATCACGCCGTAGGCGCCGGGGGTGAGCCCGAGGTCGGCGAGCACGGGGCGCTCACGGGCCCGCTCCACGTTCGTGAGCAGGGTGTCGACCATCACGTTGCCCACGAGGTGGACCGCCGCCGGGGGCACGCCCTCCGCCCGCAGGTGGTCGACGGCGTCGGGGGAGGGCGCGAAGAGCTCGTCGCTCAGGCGGTCGACCACGATGCGGTTGACCTCCTCGGGCATCGTCCGGTTGCCGCTGCGGAGGCCGGCCTCGACGTGGGCCAGCCGGGCCGGGGACTTGGCGGTGACGAGGGCGACGGCGAGCGTGGCGGTGACGTCGCCGACGACCACGACGACGTCGGGGGCGAGTGCCTCCAGGAGCGGCTCGAAGGCGAGCATGACCCGGGCGGTCTGGGCGGCCTGGCTGCCCGAGCCCGAGCCCAGGTGGTGGTCGGGCGCCCGCAGCCCCAGGTCGGCGAAGAACACGTCGTTCACGTCGGGGTCGTAGTGCTGGCCCGCGTGGACGAGGGTCGTCCGGGCCCCGGCGGCCTCGAGCGCGTCGAGCACCGGCTTCACCTTCATGAAGTTCGGCCGGGCCGCGGCGACACACACGGCGTGCACGGTCGCCGACGTTAACCGTGGGATGATCCGGGGCATGGATCGGTGGGGTGGCGCACGGGCGCGCGGCGTGCGCTCGGTCAAGCGCGCGCTCGAGCGCGGCGTCGCCGACGACCGCACGATCGCGGCCCGCAGCGTGCCGCTGCGCGCCGAGGAGGACGCCTTCGTCCTGCGTCGGGCGACCGTCCCGGCGGCGGGCGGGCCGTCGGACTGGGCGCTGCCGGACGCCGACCGGTGGGAGCTCGAGGACGAGCACGACCCGGCCGCCTACCTCGCGAGCGGCGAGCTCCACGCGACCACGGTCCGCGACGCCGTGGCCCGCCACGGCCTCGCCCTCGGCCAGGGCCACCGCGTGCTCGAGTTCGGCTGCGGCTACGGCCGCGTCCTGCGGTGGTGGCCCCAGGTCGCCCCGGGGGTCGAGACGTGGGGCGCGGACCTCGTCGCCGAGCGCATCGCCTGGGGGCGGGCCCACCTGCCCGCCTCGTTCCGGCTCACCACCTGCACCACCGCGCCGCACCTGCCGTTCCCCGACGCCACCTTCGACCTCCTGTACGCCTGCTCGGTCATCCCCCACATCAGCGAGCTGGCCGACGCCTGGCTCCTGGAGCTGCGCCGGGTGCTCGTCCCGGGCGGGCTCGCCTACCTGACCGTGTACGACGAGAGCACGATCGCCGCCATCCGCCGGACCGGCGAGAGCCCGAACCTGCGGCGCGGCCTCGACGACCTCGAGGCGCGCGCCGGCGCGGTCGCCGACGACTTCGACGTGATCGTGCTCAACCGCCGACCGGGTGGCGCCCAGGTCTTCTACGGCCAGGACTACCTCGAGCGGGTGTGGGGCGGCTGGTTCGACGTCCTCGAGCGCCGGCCCGAGGACTTCCACGTCCAGACCGCGATGGTGCTGCGCCGGTGAGGCAGGTCGTCCAGTCCGTCCGCGACGGCCGCCTGCGGGTCGCCGACCTGCCCCGGCCGTCGATCGGCCCCACCGAGGTCCTGGTCGCGCCCACCCACTCGGTGGTGTCGGCCGGCACCGAGCGGGCGGTCCGCCACCTCGCCTCCTCGTCGCTGGTCGCCAAGGCCCGCGCCCGGCCCGACCTGGCCCGCAAGGTGCTGCGCCGGGCCCGCACCGAGGGCCTGGTGCGCACGGCGCGCTCGGTCCGCGACCGCCTCGACCAGGACATGCCCCTCGGCTACTCGTCGGCGGGCCGGGTCGTCGAGGTCGGCGAGTGGGCCAGCGGCCTCGCGGTCGGCGACCTGGTGGCCGCCGCCGGCGCCGGCCACGCCGAGCTCCAGGTCGTCGCCGCGCCGCTGGCCGTGGCGCTGCCGCCCGGCGTCGACCCCGCCCACGCCGCCTTCGGCGCGC
This sequence comes from Acidimicrobiales bacterium, assembly GCA_041908445.1. Taxonomy (GTDB): domain Bacteria; phylum Actinomycetota; class Acidimicrobiia; order Acidimicrobiales; family DATDAH01; genus JAEUJM01. The sequence goes on from JAYRFK010000014.1 coordinate 46,753, forward strand.
TCGGCACGGTCGCGCTCAACGGCCTCCGCCTGGCCGAGGTCGGCCCCGGCAGCCGGGTGGCGGTCATCGGGCTCGGTCTGCTCGGGCGCCTCACCGCCCGCCTGGCCCGGGCCGCGGGGTGCGAGGTCGTGGCCCTCGAGGTCTCGGCCGCCGCACTCGAGCGTCACGAGCCGTCGGTCGAGCTGGCCCTCGTCGACGACGGCGACCCGACCACGGCCGCGGTGCTGGACTGGTCCCGCGGTCGCGGCGTGGACGCCGTGCTCGTCACCGCCGCCTCCCGCTCCGCCGACCCGCTGGTGCGCGCCCCGAGCCTGAGCCGGGACCGGGCCACGGTGGTGCTCGTCGGCGACGTGCCGATCCACCTGGCCCGCACCCCGCTGTACGAGAAGGAGCTCACCCTGCGGGTGGCCCGCAGCTACGGCCCCGGCCGCTACGACCCGCTCTTCGAGGACGCCGCCGTCGACTACCCGGTGGGCCACGTGCCCTGGACGGCCCGCCGCAACCTCGAGGCCTTCGTCGATCTCCTCGCCGCCGGCTCGCTCGACGTCGCCGACCTCGTCACCCACACCTTCCCGATCGCCGAGGCCGAGGCCGCCTACGCGGTGCTCGAGGACAAGGTCGCCGCCCCGCTGGCGATCCAGCTCGTGTACCCCGAGGCGGAGCACGTCGCGCCCCGGCCCGCCCCCGTGCCCCCGCCCGCCCGCACGGGTCGCTCCCGGGCGCCGGAGCGGCCCCGGGTCGCCCTCGTCGGGGCCGGCACGTTCGTGCGGGCCACGCTGCTGCCCGCGCTCGCCGACGCCGGCCTGGACGTGGCCGTGGTGGCCTCGGCCGGCGGCGTCTCGGCCGAGCGCCTCGCCGAGCGGCTCGGTGCCCGCCAGGTGACCACCGACGAGGCCCTCACCACGGACGAGGCGGACCTCGTCATCGTGGCCACCCGCCACGACACGCACGCCGCCCTCGCCGCCCAGGCGCTGGCGGCGGGGCGCGACGTCCTGTGCGAGAAGCCCCTCGCCCTCGACGAGGAGGGCCTCGACGCGGTCGTGTCCGCGTGGCGGGCGGGCGGGGGCCTGCTCGCGGTGGGGTTCAACCGTCGCCACAGCGAGGCGGTCGCCGTCGTGCGGTCGGCGCTCGGCGCGGGCCCGTCGCCCCTCACCGTCACCTACCGGGTGGCCGCCGACCCCACGCCGCCGGGGCACTGGTACGGCGACCGGGCCCAGGGCGGCCGCCTGCTCGGCGAGGTCTGCCACTTCGTCGACACCTGCGGCGCGCTCGTCGGCCACCCCGCGGTGTCGGTCACGGCCCAGGCCGCGGTCACCGGCCGCGAGCTGCTCCTGGCCGAGGACCTCGTCCTCACGGTGCGCTACGCGGACGACTCCCTCGCCACGATCACCTACACCACCGGGGGCACCCCGGGCATGGCCAAGGAGCGGGTGGAGGTGCTCGGCGGCGGGCGGTCGGCGCTGATCGACGACTTCGGCGCCGTGGTGGTGGACGGGCGCGAGGTCCACCTGACCCGTCCGGGCAAGGGCCACGCGGACCTGCTCGCGGGCGTGCGCCGCGGCCTCGTCGAGGGCGTCGCGGTCGACACCGAGGCCGCCATCCACACCACGGCCACGGTGTTCGCCGCGGTCGCCTCGTTGACCACGGGCGCCACCGCGGATCCAGCGGCCTTCACGCCCGGCCCGCCCAGCACCCCCGCCGCCTGACGCCGTGGCCCCTCGCCTGCTCGCGGTCTCCCACGACGCGTCCCGCACCGGCGCGCCGGCCATGCTCGTGCACTTCCTGCGCTGGGTGCACGAGCACCGCCCGGGGGCCCTCGACGTCGAGGTCGTGCTGCTCCGCGGCGGGCCGCTCCAGGCCGACTTCGGGGCCTTCGGGCGGGTGAGCGTCCTCGCGCCGGCCGACCGCTGGACCAAGCCGGAGATCGCCGCGCTCGGGTTGCGCAAGGTCGGCCTGCCCGGCGCCGCCGACCGGGCCGCCACCGCCCGGCTGCGGGCGCGCCTCGCCCGCACGCGCGGCCACGACGTGGTCTGGCTGAACAGCGTCGCCAGCGCGCCGGTCCTGCGGGGCCTGCCGACCGCGGCGGGGCAGCAGGTGCTCACCGCGGTGCACGAGCTCGACCAGGTGCTCGACGTCGTCGCCCCCGGCGACTGGCAGGCGCTGGTGGCGCGCACGGACCGCTTCCTCGCAGGGGCCGACGGCATCGCCGAGAACCTCCTGCGCCGGCCCGACGTCGACCCGGCCCGGGTGCGGGTCGGCCACGAGTTCATCGACGTGCGCCGCGAGATCGACGGCACGGCCCGGCCCGAGGGCGCCGACGGGGTCGCGCTGCGGCACCGCCTCGGCATCCCCGAGGACGCCTTCGTCGTCGGCGGCTGCGGGCCGACCGCGTGGCGCAAGGCGCCCGACCTCTTCCTGCGCCTCGGCGTGGCCCTGCGCCACCACGAGGACGCGGCGGGCGGCCGACCCGTCCACCTGGTGTGGATCGGCGGCCCCGTGGACGGCGTGAAGTTCGCCCCCCTCGCGCACGACCTCCGCTCCGCCCGGCTCGGCGACGTCGTCCACTTCATCGGCCCCCAGCAGGACCTCACCGAGCCGTTCGCCATGTTCGACGCCTTCGCCCTCACCTCGCGCGAGGACGCCCTGCCCCTCGTGTGCCTCGAGGCGGCCCGCGCGGGCCGGCCCGTCCTGGCCTTCGACAACACCTGCCTGGCCGAGGTCTTCCGCGACGGCGAGGGCGTGTTCGTGCCGTTCCTCGACGTGGACGCCATGGCCGCGCGGATCGCCCGGTGGGCCGGCGCGCCGGCCGAGGCACGCGCCATGGGGGAGCGGGCCCGGGCCAGGGTCCTCGACGCCTTCGACGTGGCCGTCGGTGCGCCGCGCTGGTGGGCGGAGCTCGAGGAGCTGCTCCCGTGAGCGCCCGGCGGCCCCGCGTCCTGTTCGTCTCGCACCAGGCCACCCGGACGGGCGCGCCCGCCGTCCTGCTGTCGTTCCTGCGCTGGCTGGCCGAGCACGGCGAGGTGGACGCCGAGGTCCTCCTCTGGCGCGACGGCCCCACCGAGGCGGCCTTCCGGGCCGTCGCCCCGGTCCACGTGGCCGGCCGCCTCGACCGTGGCAGCCGCGTCGAGCTGCTCGAGCGCAACCTGCCCGTCGTGGGCCTCGGCGGGGTGGCCGATCGCCTGCGGCGCGCCCGGCTCCGGCCGCGGCTGAAGGACCTGACCGGCTACGACCTCTACTGGCTCAACTGCGCGGAGGCGGCCCACTGCCTCGACCACCTGCCGGCGGTGGACGGGCTCGTCGTCTCCCACGTGCACGAGCTGGGGATGGCCATCGCCTTCGCCCTGCCCGACCCCGCCGAGCGGGCGCGGTGGCTCGACCGGACGGACCACTTCGTCGCCGTCGCGGACCGGGTGCGCGACAACCTGGTCGACCACGAGGGGGTCGACCCGGCGACGGTGTCCCGGCACTACGAGTTCGTCGACGCCGACGTCGTCACCGCCCCGCCGCGCACGCCCGCCGCCGAGCTGCGGGCCGCCCTCGGCATCCCCGAGGGGGCGCCGCTGGTGGGGGCGGCGGGCACCCAGGAGTGGCGCAAGGGCACCGACCTGTTTCTGCAGCTCGCCCGGCGCCTCGAGCACCACCCGTCGGGCCCCGTCCACCTGGTCTGGGTCGGCGGGGGCTCGGCGACGGTCGAGATCGAACGCCTGGCCCACGACCTCGCCGAGACCGGCCTCGCCGACCGGGTGCACTTCGTCGGCGAGCAGGCCCACGCCGTCGACTGGTACCGCGCCCTCGACGTCCTCGTGCTCACCTCCCGGGAGGACCCGTACCCGCTGGTGTGCCTGGAGGCGGGCCTGGTCGGCACGCCCGTCGTCTCGTTCGACAACGGCGGCATGGCCGAGCTGCTCGACGGCGAGAACGGCCTGATCGTGCCCGCGCTCGACGTCGAGGCCATGGCCGTCGCGGTGGGCGACCTCCTCGACGACCCGGCCCGTCGGGCCCGGATGGGTGAGCGCCTGGCGGCCGACGTGGCCGCCCGCCACGACACCGCGGTGGCCGCGCCGGCACTGTACGAGTTGCTCCTCGACCTGCTCGCCGGCCGCCGGCCGGCCCCGTCGTGAGCGGTGGCGGGGCCGAGCGGCCCTCCTTACACTCGCCCGCCGTGGATCCACGGGGCCGGGGCACGGTGCTCTTCTGCACCCACTCGGGCGACCGGGTGGGCCCCCCGATGATCCTGCTCGACCTCCTGCGGTGGATCTCGGCCAACACCGACCTGCGCTTCGAGGTCCTCCTCTGGTCCACCGGTGCCCTGCGCCCGGAGTTCGAGGCGCTGGCGCCCGTGCACGACGCGGACGAGTTGCGGCTGGGCCCGCTGGCCGCGCTGGCGGAGCGCCTGGAGGGGCGCACCCCCGGTGGGGCAGTCGCCGAGCGCCTGGCCGCCGCCGCCCGCTGGCTGGCCGACCTGCCCCTGCGGTGGTCGCTGTGGCGCATCCGGGGCCTGCGCACGGTCGTCGTGGTCTCGATCGGCCCGAACGACTACCTGCGCCTGCTCCGCCCCCGGCGGCCCCGGGTGGTGACCATGGCCCTCGAGCTCGGGCTGCAGCTCGTGCACCTCGACGACAACGACGGCCGGTTGCGCCGCGAGACCGACCGGTTCGTGGCGGGCATGCCGGTCATCCGCCAGGCGCTGATCGAGGACTTCGGGATCGCGCCCGAGCGGGTCGAGGTGGCCCGCGAGTTCGTGAACACCACGCCGCCGCCCCCGGTGGCCGAGGTGCGACGCGAGGACCTCGGCATCCCCGACGACGCGGTCGTGGTCGGCTCGGCCGGGGTCATGGAGTGGCGCAAGGCGCCCGAGTACTTCGTGCAACTGGCCAAGGCGGCCGAGGCCCAGGCCCCGGGCGTGCCCCTGCACTTCGTGTGGATCGGCGGCGACGACCAGGGCTACGCCGCCCGCCTCGCCGACGAGGTGGCCCGCGCCGGCCTCGGCGGCCGGGTGCACTTCCCCGGCCGCCAGTCGAACCCCTGGGACTGGTTCCGGCTGTTCGACCTGTTCGTGCTGACCTCGCGCGAGGACGCCTTCCCCCTCGTCTGCCTGGAGAACGCGTCGGTCGGCAACCCGGTGGTCTGCTTCGACACCGGCGGCATGCCGGAGTTCGTGGGCGCCGACGAGTGCGGGGCGGTGGCGCCCTTCCCCGACGTCGAAGCCATGGCCGCACGGGTGGTGGAGCTCGCCCGGGACGCCGACGACCGCCGCCGCCGCGGTGACCTCGGCACGACCCGCGTCCAGGAGCGCTACGACGTGTCGGTGTGCGCCCCCCTCTGGTACGAGGCGATGGAGCCCCTCTTCCCGTGACCGACGACCCCTTCCGCCTGCTCGTGCTCGCCCCCGACGCGTCGGCCACCCCGCCGACCGACGGGTTGCTCGCCCTGCTCGACGCCGGTGCCGGGCCCGGCGCCGAGGTCGTGCTGTGGGCCGGGGGCGAGCGCCTCGACGACCTCCGTGCCCGCGCCCGGGTGGGGGTGGTCACCGACCTGGCCCCGCGCAGCGCCGGCGCCCTGGTCGAGAAGGCGCTGCTGCGGGTCGGTGCGAAGCCGGCCGGCCACGCCGTGCGCCGCCGCCGGCTCGGCGTCAGCCCCTGGGGCCGCCGGCCGCCGGGCGCCGTGCTCGTGACCGACCCCGCGGCGGCGCCCCTGCTGCGCCACCTCCCGGACCCGGCCGGTGCCCCCGTGTGGGTGGTGGTGCCGGCGGGCGAGCTCACCGACGCCCGCCCCGCCCAGATCAGCGACGCCGACCTCGACCGCCTGCTGGCCCGGGCCGACCGCTTCCTCGTCGAGGCCGACGACTCCTGGTCGCACCTGGTCGACACGCTCCACGTCGATCCCGCCCGGCTGGAGCCCGTCGGGGTGCCCTCGCTCGACGAGCTCCCCGCCCCACCGGGGGAGGAGCGGCTGGCGGGGTGGCGCGAGCGCCTCGGCCTGGCCGCCGGTCGCCCCGTCGTCGTCGGTTCGGGCCCGCTCGTCTGGGACGGTGGCACCGACCTCTTCGTGCGCCTGGCGTGGATCCTCCGGGAGCGGCTGGGCCAGGACGCGGCCTTCGTCTGGGTCGGCCCGCCGGGGGAGGCCCTCGAGCTCACCCAGCTGCGCCACGACATCGACCACATGGGCCTGGCCGAGGACGTCCACCTGCTGCTCGGGCCCGACGACGGCGAGGCGCTGTGGCTGGGCGACGTCCACGTCGTCACCAGCCGCCTGCCCGAGACGGTGGGGCTGCACCGGCCCGCGGCCTCGCGAGGCCAGGCCCTCGTGGGCTGGGAGGCCGCCGGCCTGCGCCGCTTCACCGGGGACGACGCCGGCCGCCTCGTCGGGTTCCTCGACCTCGCCGGCCTCGCGGGGGCCGTCGCCGACGTGCTCGACGACGACGCCGCCCGCGCTGACCTCGGACGGCGGGGCCTCGAGCGCTTCCGTGCCTGGCACGTCCGCCCCGACCACGCCGCCGCGGTCCTCGAGCGGCTCCGCGAGGGCCCTTGAGCGCGCCGCGGCTGCTCTTCGTGTCGCACAACGCCAGCCGCAGCGGGGCGCCCCTGCTCCTGCTCCAATTCCAGCGCTGGTTGCGGCGCCACACCGACGCCGACGTGGCGACCGTGCTGCTCGACGGCGGCCCGCTCACCGGCGCCTTCACCGAGGTGGGGCCCGTCCTCGGCCACGCGGACCTCGCCACCGCCGAGGCCGACCTCGTGTACCTCAACACGGTGGGCAGCGCGCCCGCGCTGCACGAGCTCCCCGACGGCCCCCGGGTCGTCTGCCACGTCCACGAGCTCGACTACGCACTGACCCACTGGATCACCGAGGCCGACCGCGCCGCGATGCGCGAGCGGGTCGACCGCTTCGTCGTGGTGTCCGATCTCGTGCGCGAGGCCCTCGTGCGCTGCGTGGCGGTCGACCCCGACCGGGTCGTCCGCCACTACGGCTTCGTGGACGTCGAGCAGGTGCGCGCCGCGGGGGCCGGCCCCCGCCATCCCGGCCTGCCGCCCGCCCCCGTGATCGGCACCTCGGGGACCACCGAGTGGCGCAAGGCGCCGGACCTGTTCGTCGCGCTCGCCGGGGCGGTCCGCCGGGCCGGGGTGGCAGCCCGGTTCTGCTGGGTCGGGGGGTCCGCCACGGGCCCGGAGATCGACCCCGTCCTGGCCGACCGCGACCGGGCGGGCCTCGGCGGGGTGGTCGCCTTCGAGGGCGAGCACCCGGACGCCCCGCGGTGGTTCGCCGGCTACGACGCGTTCGCCCTGCTGTCGCGGGACGACCCCTTCCCGCTCACCTGCCTGGAGTGCGCCGCGCTGGGCGTGCCGGTCGTGGCCTTCGACAGCACGGGTGCGCGGGAGTTCCTGGCCGACGGCTGCGGCGTCGTGGTGGCGTACCCCGACGTCGAGGCCCTCGCCCGTGAGCTCGCGGACCTGCTCGACGACCCGGGGCGGCGGGACGCGCTCGTCGCCCGGGCCGCCGACCGGGTGCGCTCGGACCACGACCTGGCGGTCGCCGCCCCCCGCCTGCACGCCGAGCTGCTGTCGGTCCTCGCGGCGTGAGCGGCACCGCCGTCCCGGGGCGCGCCGACGTGGCCTTCGTGTCGCACGAGGCCACCCTCACCGGCGCCCCCGTGGGCCTCGTCCAACTGCTGGGCTGGCTCCGGGAGCACACCGGACTGCGGACCGAGGTCGTCCTGTTGGCCGGTGGTCCCCTGGCCGACGCCTTCGACGGGGTCGCCCCGGTGCGCACCCTCGACGAGCTCCACGCCGGGCCGCCGCCCCGGGTGCTCTTCCTCAACAGCGCCTTCAGCGCCCCCGCGCTCGCCGGCGAGGCGTGGCCCGACACGTTCGTCGTCAGCCGCATCCCCGAGCTCGAGGTCGCCTTCGAGCAGGCCCTGCCCGCCGACCAGCGCGAGCGCCTCCTCGCCCGGGCCGACCACTTCGTCGTGGTCGCCGACCGGGTCCGCCGCCTGCTCGTCGAGCGCCACGGGGTCGATCCCGGCCGGGTCTCGATCGTGCACGGCTCGATCCCCGTGGCCGAGGTGGCGGCCACCGCCGAGGAGGTGGCCGCGGCCCGCCGCCGGGCCGGGATCCCCCCCGGCGTGCCGGTCGTCGGGGCGGTCGGCGTCCGGGCCTGGCGCAAGGGCGCCGACCTGTTCGTGCAGCTCGCCGCCGAGGTAGCCGCCCGGCGCCCCGACCTCGACGTCCACTTCCTCTGGGTGGGCAGCCACGACGAGTCGGCCCATTTCCGCCGCCTCGAGGACGACGTCGCCCGGGCGGGCCTGGCCGACCGCCTGCACCTCGTGGCCGACGTGCCCCGGCCGGCGCCGTTCCAGGCCGCGATGGACGTGTTCGTGCTCACATCCCGCGAGGACCCCTTCCCGCGGGTCGCGCTCGAGGCCGCCGCCCTCGCCCGTCCGATCGCCGCGTTCGACAGCGGGGGCGTCGAGGAGCTCCTCGCCGAGGCGGGCACCGGGGTGGTGGGCTACGGCGACGTCGGCGCCATGGCCGATCGCGTCCTCGCGTGGCTGGACGACCCCGCCGAGGCCGAGGCGATCGGGGCGCGCTTGGCGGCCGCGGTCCGCACGCACCACGATCTCTCGGTGGGCGCACCGAAGGTGCTGGCGGTGATCGAGCGGGGACTGGCGTGACCGGAGAGCGGTCGCGCCTCGTCGTCGTGCACCACCGCGCCGCCGCGACCCCCGAGACGGTCGCGCTCGTCGAGCTGGTGCGGGCGCTCGTCGCCGACGGCGCGGTCGACGTGGAGGTGCTGCTGTTCGAGGGCGGCCCCTTGGCCGAAGAGCTGGCCGGGCTCGCGCCCACGACGATCGTGGCCGACCTCGACACCCGCTCGGGCGGGGCGCTCGTGGAGACCCTCCTGTTCAAGCTGCGCCTGCGCTCGGCCGGGTACCGGCGCCGTTCGCACCGCCTCGACCTCGACCGCTGGGCTCCGGGCGACAGCGTCTACCTCCACACGGTGCTCGGGGTGCAGGTGCTCCGCTACCTGCCCGAGCGCGCCGCCGGCGGGCCGCAGGTCGTGTGCCGGGTGGCGGAGGACGCGCACCCGCTGCGCCACCCGCTTGCCGCACCGGACCTCGCCCTCCTGGTCCGGCGGGTCGACCGGTTCCTGCCGGTGACCAGCGCGGGTCGTGACGAGCTGCTCGAGGAGCACGGCGTCGCGCCGGCGCGCGTGTGGAAGGTGCCCGAGCTCTTCGTCCCGCCCGACGACCGGCTGCCCGACCGTGGCCCCGAGCGGGCCCGGCTCCGCGCCGAGTTGGGCATCGCGGCGGACGCCGTCGTGGTGGGCTCGTTCGGCGGGGAGAGCGACGCCCCGGACCTCGGCGTCATGCTCTGGTCGATGCTCACCCAGCGGGCCCACGGTCGGTCGGTGGAGCTGCTGTGGGGCGCGGGGGAGACCGACGCGGGCTTCTGGATGGAGCACGACCTGCGCGAGACGGGCCTGGCCGCGGGCACCCACGCCATCCCGGACGACGCGCCCCTCGGCACCGTGCTGGAGCTCTGCGACGTCCTGGTGCTGCTCGCCCGCCTCGACGACCACCCCTTCGCGTACCTCGAGCGGGCCGCGGCCGGCGTGCCGGTGCTGTGCTTCGAGGGCAACAGCCTCGCCGACCTCGCCCGCCTCGGTGACGCCGGCAACGTCGTCCCGTACCTGGACGTGGCCGCCGTCGCCGAGCAGGTCGCCCACCTCCTCGAGGGCGACGCGTCGCTCGCGGCCCGGCGCGACGCCATGGCCGCGGCGGTCGCCTCGGTGCACGGCCCCGCGGCCTTCGCCGGCCACCTCCTCGACGTGGTCCGGGCGCCGTCGGCCGCCGCGGCGCCGGGGGAGCGGTCGTGAGCCGCGGGCCGCGGCGACTGCTCGTCGTGGGGCGCGACGCGTCCGACGGCGCCGAGGCGCGGTCCCTGCTCGGCCTGGTCGAGGCCCTCGGCGCGGCGCCGGGCCCCGACGTCCGGGTCGTGCTCCAGGCGGGCGGCCCGCTCACCGACCGCTTCGCCGCCCTCGCCCCGACGACCGTGGTCGACGCGCTCGCCGGCGGGTCGCCCGGCGGCATCGTCGAGCGCGTGCTCGGCCGGGCCGGCCTCACGGCGGGCGCGCTCGCCGTGCGGGGCCGACGGCTCGGGCTCGAGGGGTGGGGCGCGGGCGACGGCGTGTACCTGCACTCGGTCCTCTGCGTGCAGGTGCTGCGCTACCTGCCCGCCGCCGCCGGGCCGGTGCTGTGCCGGGTGCCCGAGGCGGCCCACCCCCTCCACCACCCCCTGTCCGCCGCGGACCTGGCCCTCCTGCTCGACCGGGTCGACCGCTTCCTCGCCGCCACCGCCATCGGGGTCGAGGAGTTGACCACCGACCGGGGCCTGGCCGCCGGCCGGGTGGTGCGCTGGCAGGAGGCGGTGGTGGCGCCGCCGGCCGACCTCGGCCCCGACGACCCGGCCCTGCTCGACGAACTGCGGGCCCGACTCGGGCTCGGGGCGGAGGAGGTCGTGGTCGGCTCCTTCGGCGCGTCAGCCATCGAGCCGCCGTCACCCGTCACCTCACTGGCCGTCGCCCTGCGCCGCCTCGACTCGTCGGCCCGGCTCCTCTGCGTCGCCCCCGAGCACGCCTCCGACGGGTGGGCCGCCCACGACGTCGACCATGCGGGGCTCGGTGACCGGGCCGTCGTGGTCCAGGCCACCGAGCCCCTGCCGCCGTACGCGGCGCTCTGCGACCTGGTGGTCCACGCCGGGTGGGGGGCGGACCAGCCCTTCCCGTACCTCGACGCCATGGCCCGGGGCCGCCCGGTGGTGTGCTTCGAGGGCCATGAGCTGGCGGCACTGGTCGGCGACGACGAGGCGGGCGCGGTCTGCCCGTACCTGGACCTCGAGGCCATGGCCGCCCGGGTGGCCGAGCTCGCGACGGACGCCGGGAGGCGCGCCGCCCGCGGGGCGGTGGCGGCGGCGCGGGTCGCCGACGCCCACGGCGTCGTGGCGGCTGCGGCCGAGCTCCGCCGCCAGTTCGACGAGGTCGCGGCGGTGGGCCCGCGATGACGCCCCGGGACGAGCTCGACGTCGTCTTCCTCGGCCACGACGTGACGCGCACCGGCGCGCCCCTGATGCTCCTCTACTTCCTGCGGTGGCTCCGCGAGCACACCGACCTGCGCTTCGAGGTCGTGGTGGTCGATGGCGGCCCGCTCGAGGCGGACTTCGCCGCGGTGGCCCCGACCACCGTGGTGAACGAGATGCCCCCGGACCGCCTCGAGGCCTGGGCGGCGAAGGCCGGGCTGCGGCGCCTGGCCGACCGCCTCGGCCGGCGGCGGGTCGAGCGCGTCCTCGACGGCCTCGGGGCCGTCCCCCTCGTGTACTGCAACAGCAGCAGCAGCGTTCGCATCCTGCCCCGGCTCGGGCCGCGCCGCGACGACCAGGTCGTGGTCACCCACGTGCACGAGATGGAGGGCGGCTTCCGCTCCATGGGCGACGAGATCATCGAGACGCTCACGGCGCGCACCGACGAGTGGGTGGCCGCCTCCGACCTCGTCCGGCAGCTGATCATCGACCGCTTCGGCGTGGACCCGGCCCGGGTCGTGCGCCACTACGAGTTCATCGACGTCGACGCCATGGTCGCCACGCCGCCCGACGCCGCCGCGGTCGCCGCGGTCCGCGAGGAGTGCGGGATCCCGGAGGGCGCCGCGGTGGTCGGCGCCGTGGGCGTCACCCAGTGGCGCAAGGGGCCCGACCTGTTCGTCATGCTGGCCCAGCTCCTGCACCGGCGGCCCGGCGGGCGCGACGTCCACTTCGTGTGGCTCGGCGCGGACCCCGACACCCCCGAGACGATCGCGCTGCGTCGCGACGTCGAGCGGGCCGGCCTCACGGACCGGGTGCACCTCGTCCCGCCGGTCGTCGCCCCCGCCCGGTGGTTCGCGATGTTCGACGTCTTCGTGCTCACGTCCCGGGAGGACCCCTTCCCGTTGGTCTGCCTCGAGAGCTCGCTGCTCGGCACCCCGATCGTCTGCTTCGACAACACCGGGATGGCCGAGTTCGCCGGTGACGGCGAGCACGGGTTCATGGTGGACTACCTCGATGTCGAGGCCATGGCCGACCGGGTGATGGGCCTGCTCGACGACGACGAGGCGCGACGGGCGGTGGGGGAGCGGGCGGCCCGCCGGGTCCGCGAGGCCTTCGACGTCGATGCGGCCGCACCCGCGCTGTACCGGGACCTCGAGCGCTGGCGGACCGGCGGGTGAGCGCCGACGCGGCCACGCCGGCGGTGCCCGCCCCGGGCCGGGGCGGTGCGGTCGACACCCTGTTCGTGGGCCACGAGGCGTCCCGGACGGGCGCGCCGCTCATGTTCCTCTACTTCCTGCGGTGGCTGCGCCAGCACACCGACCTGCGGTTCGAGATCGTGCTCGTCGAGGGAGGGCCCCTGGTCGAGGCCTTCGCCGAGGTGGCCCCGACCACCGTGCTCGCCGACCTGCGCGACCACCCGCTGTCGAAGGCGCTCGTGGCCGCCCGCCTCGACCGCCAGGCGGCCATGGTGCGCGGGGTGCTCGCCCGGCGGCGCCTGGCCCACCTCCGCTCGGTGTCGACCGTCTACTGCAACAGCGTGGTGAGCCTGCGCATGATCCACCTCCTCGGCCGGCGCCCGCCGCTGGTGGTGGCCCACGTCCACGAGCTGATGGGTGCGCTCGGCATGCCCCAGAGCGAGCCCGACCGCGCCCGGCTGCTCGAGGCCGACCACGTCGTCGTGGCCTCGGACCTCGTGCGCGATTACGTCGTGGGCGAGCACGGTGTGGACCCGGCCCGGGTGGCCCGCCACTACGAGTTCATCGAGGTCGACGCCTTCCTCGCCCAGGTGCCGGCCGAGCGGGTCGACCTGCGGGCCCGGCTCGGCATCCCCGCGGACGCCGCGGTGGTCGGCGCCATGGGCGTGACCGAGTCGCGCAAGGGCCCCGACCTGTTCCTCAACCTCGCCCAGGCCCTGCGGCGCCGCGACCTGGGCCGCCCGGTGCACCTGGTGTGGGTCGGCGCCACGCCCGACACCGAGGAGACCCGGTGGATGGAGCACGACCTGGCCAAGGCCGGCCTGGGCGGCCTCGTCCACGTCGTCGAGCCCCAGGCCGCACCGGCCCCGTGGTTCGAGCTGTTCGACGTGTTCGCCCTGACCTCCCGCGAGGACCCCTTCCCGCTCGTCTGCCTGGAGAGCTCGCTGCTCGGCACGCCGATCGTGTGCTTCGACAACACCGGGATGGCCGAGTTCGCCGGCGCCGGCGAGTGCGGCTTCGTGGTGCCGTACTTCGACGTGGAGGCCATGGCCGACCGGGTCGTCGACCTGCTCGAGGACCCCGCCCTCCGCGACGCGGTCGGGGCGCGGGCCTCGGCCGCGGTGCGCGAGCGCTTCGACGTGTCGGCCGGCGCGCCGGCCCTCTGGGCCGACCTGGCCCGCTGGCGGGCGGAGGCGGGGCTCGGTGGCTGACCGGGTGGTGGTGGCGACCCACGAGGCGACCCGCACGGGGGCCCCGATGTCGCTCCTGCACCTCCTGCGGTGGCTCGTGGCCCACACCGACCTCGACCTCGAGCTCGTCGTCGCCAGGCCCGGCGAGGACGGCGGTCGGCTGCTCGCCGACTTCGAGGCGCTCGTCCCCACCCGGGTCGCCCCCGAGCTCTTCGCCGTCGGCGGCGCCGCCCGCCTCCCCGCCTGCGACGTCCTGTACGTCAACAGCGCGTTCGCCGCGGGGTGCCTGCGCCACCTCCCCGAGCGCCGTCCCCACGTGATCAGCCGGGTGCCCGAGCTGGGCATGGCCCTCCGCCAGATGCCCGGGGAGGACCAGGACGCGTTGTTCTCGGGCACGGACCGCTTCGTCGCCGTCTCCGGTGCGGTGCGGCGCCTCCTGGTCGAGCGCTACGGCGTGGCCGAGGACGCGATCGCGGTGGTGCCCGGCTCGGTCGACCTCACCGGGGTCGTGCCCGCCACCGCGGCCGAGGTCGTGGCCCGGCGGGCGGAGCTCGGGGTGCCCGACGACGGGTTCCTGATCGGTGGGGCGGGCACCACCGACTGGCGCAAGGGCCCGGACCTGTTCGTGCGGGTGGCCATGCTCGTCACCGAGCGCCTGGGTGGCCCCCGGGCGCACTTCGTGTGGCTCGGCGGCGAGCCCGGCGGCCCGGCCTTCTGGCGGGCGGAGAACCGCGTGCGCACCGAGGCCCCGCCGCCCGTCCACTTCCTGGGGAGCCGCTCCGACCCGTACGCGTGGTTCGGCGCGCTCGACGTGTTCGCCCTGACCTCCCGCGAGGATCCCTTCCCGAGGGTGTGCATGGAGGCCGCCGCCCTCGGGGTCCCGATCGTCACCTTCGACAACGGCGGTGCCCCCGAGCTCGTGGCCAAGGGCTGTGGCGTGGTGGTGCCGTACCTCGACGTCGAGGGCATGGCCGAGGCGATCGTCGCCCTGGTGGGCGACCCGGACCGCCGCCACGCCCTCGGCGAGCGAGGTCGTGAGGTCGTGCTGGCCGAGCACACCGTCGAGTCCGGTGGCCCGGCCACGCTCGCGGAGATCGAGCGGGGCCTCGCCCGGACGGGCAAGCGCTGATGTGCGGCATCGCCGGGCTGCTCGACCCGGGCCACCGCCTGCGGGCCGAGGAGCGGGCCGCCATCGCCCGGGCCATGACCGACGCCCTGCACCACCGCGGCCCGGACGACGGCGGCGTGGAGGTCGACGACGCCGGCGGGGCGGCGCTCGGCAACCGGCGCCTCGCCATCGTCGACCTCTCGCCCGCGGGGCACCAGCCCATGTGGTCGCCCGACGGCCGCTACGTGCTCGCCTACAACGGCGAGCTCTACAACGCGGGGGAGCTGCGCCCCGAGCTCGAGGCCGGCGGCTGGGCCTTCCGCGGTCGCTCCGACACCGAGGTGCTCCTGGCCGCGATCGCCACCTGGGGGGCCCGGCGGGCCGCCGAGCGGGCCGTCGGCATGTTCGGCTTCGCGGTCTGGGACACGATCGACCGCCGCCTCGTGCTCGGCCGTGACCGCTTCGGCGAGAAGCCGCTGTACTACGGCTGGCAGGACGGCGTGCTGCGCTTCGGCAGCGAGCTCGGCTCGCTGCGCGCCGACCCGGCCTTCCGCACCGACGTCGACCGTGACGCCCTCGCCCTGCTGCTCCGCCACACCTACATCCCCGGGCCGCACTCGGTCTACGAGGGCGTCCACAAGCTGCCGCCGGCGTCGCTCTACACGTGGTCGGCGGGCGGGGAGGAGCGGGTCGAGGCCTTCTGGTCGCTCGCCGACGTCGCCACGGCGGCGTCGGCGGCGCCCTTCGGCTCCACCGCGGAGGCCGACGCCGCCCTCGACGAGGTGCTGACCGCCTCGGTCCGGGCCCGGCTGCTGTCGGACGTGCCCCTCGGCGCGTTCCTGTCCGGCGGGATCGACTCGTCGCTGATCGTGGCCCTGATGGGGCGTCACCACGACGGGCCCGTGCAGACGTTCACCATCGGGTTCGCGGACGAGGCCTTCGACGAGTCGCCCTTCGCCCGCGAGGTGGCGCGGGTGCTCGGCACGGACCACACCGAGCTGGAGGTGACACCCGCCGAGGCCCAGGCGGTGATCCCCGAGCTCGGCCACCTCTACGACGAGCCCTTCGCCGACCAGTCCCAGATCCCGACCGTGCTGCTCTCCCGGCTGGCCCGCCGCGACGTCACCGTGGCGCTCTCGGGCGACGGCGGCGACGAGCTCTTCGGTGGCTACTGGCACCACCTGTGGAGCCTCGAGCCGGACGAGGAGCCGGGTGGGGGCGAGGCCGCACCCGCGTCGGCCCGGGGGTGGCGCGACCGTCTACGCCGGCGCCCGACCCCGACCCCGGTCCCCGTCGCCGCGGGCGCGGTGCCGTCCTGGCACCAGCGCCACCTGGACCGGCTGGCCAGCTGGTCCGACCCGGCCGCGGTGGTGCGGGGCGCCTCGTTGCCGCCGACCGCCTTCACCGAGCGGGTGGCCCACCCGCGCTTCGAGCGCCGCCTCGACTGGATGATGGAGCTGGACGCGGCGACGTTCCTCCCCGACGACGTCCTCGTGAAGGTCGACCGGGCGACGATGTCGGTCGGCCTCGAAGGCCGGGCGCCGTTCCTCGACCCGGCGGTGGCCGAGGTCGCCTGGCGCATCCCGACCGCGGACCGGCTCGGCCCCCAGGGCGGCAAGCTGGCCCTGCGGCGGCTGCTCGGCCGCTTCGTCCCCGACGAGCTGTTCGAGCGGCCCAAGATGGGCTTCAACGTGCCCATCGGCGACTGGCTCCGTGGGCCGCTGCGGGAGTGGGGTGCGGACGTCCTGGCCGGCCTCGACGCCGACCTGTTCGACCGTGCCGCGGTGCGGGCGGTGTGGGACGAGCACCAGGCCGGTGCGGACGCCGCCTACCGCCTGTGGCCCGTCCTCGTGGGCCAGAGCTGGCTCGACGCTGGTCACGCCCGCGGGCGCGGCGGTACCGTCGACGGGCAGTGAGCCCGGATCCCGCCGACATCGCCGCCCCCGACGAGCCGCTGGTCGCGCGTCGCACCCTGGTCGACCCGGCCCAGCAGGAGGAGTTCGCCCGGCTCGGCTACCTGAAGCTGACCACCATCGACGACGCCGCCGTGGAGCGCCTGCGGGCGATCTTCGCCGAGGTGTTCCCCGAGGAGCAGCACGGCTTCATCCCGACCTACGCCGTGGCGCCGCCGGACCGCAAGGCGCTCGCCAACGACCTGGTGAAGGAGGTACTGGTCCCCGTGGTCGGGCCGCTGTTCGACCACCACCGGGCCTTCAACTCCAGCTTCTTGATGAAGTGGCCGGGCGACGACAGCGCGCTCCCGCTGCACCAGGACACCTGCTACGTGGACGAGCGGGTCTTCCGCTCCGCGGTCGTCTGGGTCGCCCTCGACGACGCCGACGAGGACCTCGACAACGGCCCCCTGCAGGTCATCCCCGGCAGCCACCGCTTCGACCGCCTGCCCCGCGGCACCCGCACCTGGTGGCCCTACGACGAGTCCGCCGGCTTCGCCGAGGCCCACTGCACGGTGGCGCTGCCGGTCAAGCGCGGCGACGTGTTGATGATGGACAACGGGCTCATCCACTGCTCGTTCCCGAACCGCTCGGGGTCGCCCCGGCTGGCGGTGGCGGTGTCGATGGCCCCGGAGGAGGCCGGCCTCATCCACGCGGTGGGCCACGACGACGCCACCGTCACCCTCCACGACGTGGACGAGGACTTCTTCGTCCAGTACTCGCCCTACGGCCTCGCCGGCATGGAGTTCCCCGACGTGTACCCCCGGCGCGAGGTGCGCCCCATCGACTTCCGCCAGGTCAGCGCGGTGGAGTTGGCCGAGCGCCTGCACCTGCCCGACGACCTCATCGCCGCCGCCCGCGAGGCCGCCCCGGCCCCCGCCGCCGCGGACGAGGCCGGCGGTGCCGACGACACCGCCGGCGCCGCCGACCAGGGCGAGGGACACCACGACGGCGACGGCGACGGCGGCGACGGCGGCGACGGGGGTGGGGGCCCGGGCCGCATCGGTACCGCGGTGCAGTACCTCATGGCCGCCAACAACCGCCTCATCGGCCACGCGGTGACCCTCCAGCCCGTCTACGACCCCGCCGAGTTCGGCTGGCCGGCGATGCTCGAGGCCCGTTGGGAGGAGATCCGCGACGAGGCCCGCGCCGTGCTCGAGACCCGCCGGCTGCCCCGCATCGAGCAGGTGCTGGGGGCGTCGCAGGGCAACCAGGGCGACTGGAACACCTTCGTGCTGCTCGCCCTGCGCAAGCCGGTCGGGTTCAACGCCGAGCTGTGCCCGGTCACCACCGAGCTGGTGCGGCAGGTCCCGGGCATCTCCTCGGCCCTCTTCTCGGTCTTCCAGCCGGGCACCCACCTGCCCTCGCACCAGGCGCCCAACCGGGGCGTGCTGCGCTACCACCTCGGCCTGATCGTCCCCGACCCCCCGGACTCCTGCCAGCTGCGGGTCCTCGAGGACGTGCTGTCCTACCGGGAGGGCGAGAGCATCCTGTTCGACGACACCTTCGAGCACGAGGCGTGGAACCGGGCCGACGCCCCCCGGGTGACCCTGCTGCTCGAGGTCGACCGGCCGCTGCGGGCCCCGTACCGCCAGTTCAACGCGCTCACCCAGCGCGCGTTCACCTTCTACCCGGAGGCGCGCGGGGCGGCCGAGCGCCTCGAGAAGCTGGAGTACGAGCTCAACGGTCGGCCCTGACGGCCGCCCGTCACCGGGTCGCTTCCCTAGACATGAGGGGGCGATCCTCTATACTTCGGCGCAAACCAGCAACTGGCGAGGAGCAGACGTGCGACCCACCTTCGTGAACGCGGAGTGGCAAGAGGCCTTCGATCGCGACGGCTACGTGAAGATCCCGTGCCTGGACCAGGACCAGGTCCAGGCGCTGCGCGATGTCTACTACGGCCTCGGCAAGGCGCCCGGTGACCCCGAGCGGGCCTGCATCTCGACGTTCCACACCTACGACGCCGAGTACAAGCAGAAGATCAGCGACGGCGTGCACGGCGTGCTCAAGCCGCACTGCGACGAGATCTTCGACGACTACAAGTGCCTGCCGGCCAACTTCCTCACCAAGTGGCCCGGTGGCATGAGCGGCTTCGGCCTCCACCAGGACCTCGCCCTCGTGGACGAGACGAAGTACACCTCGGCGGAGATCTGGGTGGCCCTCGAGGACACCCACGAGGACAACGGCCAGCTCTGGATGGTGCCGGGCAGCCACAAGTGGGTCCCCACCCTCCGGGGCATCCACTCGTTCCGGTCGCCGTTCTACGGCCTCGAGCAGCGCATCGTGCAGCGCCACGCCAAGCCCGAGCCGCTGAAGGCCGGCGAGGCCATCGTGTTCAACCACGCCACCCTGCACTTCTCGTACCCGAACCGCACCCAGAAGGAGCGGCTCGTGGCCATCATCGACCTCATCCCGAACGAGGCCCAGCACATCCACTACTTCGGGCTCCCCGACGGTTCCGTGGAGGCCTTCGAGATCGGCGAGGAGTTCTGGGTCGAGAACAACCCGTTCACCCTGGGCACCCCGCCGCCGGCCGCGCAGAGCCTCGGCATCCAGGAGTTCGAGTTCGTGGCCCTCACCGAGGAGCGCCTCGACGAGCTGGTGGCCGAGGGCAAGGCCATCGACCACGAGGCCGAGCGCCACGGCGCCCCGAACCCGGGCAAGGCGTGGTGCCACCGCTGCGGCACCACCGAGGGCATCGACGAGTCCGTCGACCGCTGGCTCGGCAACGTGACGCTGCTGTGCCCCGCGTGCGCCGAGAAGGAAGCCGAGCTGGCTCCCGTCTGAGCCCCACCCACGTCTGACCGGCGATCCCCCGGTCCCCGCGCCCCTCGGGGTGGCGGGGCCGGGGGATCGGCGCGTCCGGGCCGTCGATCGGACGGCCCCGCGAGGGCGCGCCGGTCCAGCCCGGTCCGGCCCACGGCACCACTCGCCGGTCCACCGGCACGCCGCGGTGACCGCGACGGGCCGGCCTAGAAGAGCGTGTAGAGCGTGTAGGGCGCCGCGGCCTGGCCCACGGTGATGAACACCACCACGAGGCCCAGGAGCATCATCAGCGGGATGATCCACCACACCCGGTTGACCACGGCGTAGCTGCCGAAGTCGCCCATGAGGCGGAACAGGTGCTTGATGCGCAACACGCCGGAGAATTTAGCAGTCGCTCGGTGAGGGTGGGCGCCGCCGGCTCAGTCGAGCTCGAAGCTCGACTGCCAGTCGTCCTCGCTGTCCCAGTCCGGCTGGGCGTTCTTCTCGAGCAGGAAGTGGTCGAGCACGAGGTAGTCCATCTCGGTGCGCATGAAGCACCGGTAGGCGTCGTCGGGGGTGCACACGATGGGCTCGCCACGCACGTTGAACGACGTGTTGATCAGGATGGGACAGCCCGTGCGGGCCTCGAAGGCGGCCAGGATGGAGTGGAACTCCGGGCTCTGCTCGGCGCTGACGGTCTGCAGCCGGGCGGAGTGGTCCACGTGGGTGACCGCGGGGATGTCCGAGCGCACCTCGTTCACCCAGGCCCGGAGGTCGTCGCTGTGCTCGCCGGGGTCGACCCAGTGCGCCTGGGCGACCTGGGCGGTCATCATCATGTAGGGCGACTCGACATCGATGTCGAACCACTCGCTCGCCCGCTCGGCGAGCACCGCCGGCGCGAAGGGCCGGAACGACTCCCGGTACTTGATCTTGAGGTTCATGATCGACTGCATCTTGGGCGAGCGCGGGTCGCCGATGATCGAGCGGTGGCCGAGGGCCCGGGGCCCGAACTCCATCCGACCGAGGAACAGGCCGAGCACGTTGCCGTCGTCGATCAGCTCGGCGATGCGGTCCGCCCGCTCCTGGTCGTCCGCGAAGCGGGTGTAGGCGTAGCCGTTGTCGTCGAGGTAGCGGGCGATCTCGTCGTCGCTGAACCGCGGCCCGAGGTAGGCGCCCGACATGCCGTCGGTCGTGCCGTCCACGGTGCGCTCGTGCTCGAGGACCTGGTGCCAGCCGTACAGGGCGGCTCCCACCGCGCCGCCGGCGTCGCCCGCCGCGGGCTGGATCCAGATCTCCTCGAACGGGCCCTCGCGGAGGAGCCGGCCGTTGCTCACGCAGTTGAGGGCGACGCCGCCGGCGAGGCAGGCGCGGGTCTCGCCGGTGAGCTTCGCGGCGTGGTGGGCCATCTTGAGGACGATCTCCTCGGTGACCTCCTGGATCGACCGGGCCATGTCCATCTCGCGCTTGGTGAGCTCGCTCTCGGGGGGTCGGGCGGGGGCACCGAAGAGCTTGTCGAACTTGGCGTTCGTCATCTTCATGCTGTGCAGGTAGCCGAAGTAGCTCATGTCCAGCGTGAACGAGCCGTCGTCGTGCAGGTCGACGAGCTTGTCGAGGATGAGGTCCTTGTAGGTGGGCTCGCCGTAGGGGGCCAGCCCCATGAGCTTGTACTCGCCCGAGTTGACCCGGAACCCGCAGTGGTACGTGAACGCCGAGTAGAGCAGGCCGATGGAGTGCGGGAAGTTGAGCTGCTCGATCAGCTTGAGGTCGCGGCCGTTGCCCACGCCGATGCTGCTGGTGGCCCACTCGCCCACGCCGTCGAAGGTGAGCACCGCCGCCGACGGGAACGGCGAGGGGTAGAACGCCGAGGCGGCGTGGCTCTCGTGGTGCTCGGTGAAGAACAGGTCCTTCGGCATGGCGAAGCCGAGGCCCTTGAGCCCCTTCTCGATCTGGTAGGGGATCCAGAGCTTCTCGCGCAGCCAGATCGGCATGGCGGTCTGGAAGGAGCGGAAGCCCTTCGGCCCGACCCGCATGTAGGTCTTGAGCAGGCGCACGAAGGTCGTGATGGGCTTGTCGTAGAAGACCACGGCGTCGATGCCGTCGGGCTCGACCTCGCCTCGGCGCAGGCAGAACGCGATCGCGTTGGCGGGGAAGTCCGCGTCGTGGCGCTTGCGGGTGAAGCGCTCCTCCTGGGCGGCGGCGACCAGCACGCCGTCCTGGACGAGCGCGGCGGCGGAATCGTGGTAGAAGCCGCTGATCCCCAGGATGTTCATGGCGGGAACGCTAGCCGGTCCGGTCTGCTGGCGACCGGCCGCCCCCGGTACGATCAGCGCACCATGACCGACGACCACGCACCCTCGGCGGTGGTGTCCGGCGCGGCGCCCTGGGGGCCGTCCTGTCCGCGCCCCGACGCCTTCACCCCCTTCCCCCCGGAGGCCGTGGAGCGGTCCATCGGCGAGCGCTTCCGCGAGGTGGCGGCCGCCCACCCCGACACCGTGGCGCTCCGCAGCCCCGCCGGCGCCTGGACCTTCACCGAGCTCGAGGCGGCGAGCAACCGGTTCGCCAACGCGGTGCTCGGTCGGCTCGGCGACGGTGAGGAGCCGGTGGCCCTGCTGTTCGACCACGACGGGCCCCTCGTGGTGGCCATGCTGGGCGTGCTGAAGGCGGGCAAGCTCGTGCTGGTCCTCGACCCCGAGGCCACCCCCGAGCTGACCGGGTCGCTCCTGGCCGACTCGGGCGCCCGGCTGCTCGTCGCCGACGAGCACCGGCTGCCCGCCGCGTTCGACCTCGCCGGCGCCGGCGTGACCGTCGTGCGCGACTCGGCCCTCGTCGAGGGGGCGGCGGACGACGCGCCGGCGACCGAGGTCGGCCCCGAGCGCGGGGCCATGCTGGCCTACACCTCCGGCACGTCGGGCTCGGCCAAGGCCGCGGTCATCCCGCACCGTGCCCTCCTGCACCTGATGCGCGGCGCGACCGACGCGCTCGCCATCTCGCCGGGCGACACCCTGCCGATGCTGTTCCCGGTGTCGCTGGCGGTGGCGGCCTACCCGATGTTCCTGCCGCTGCTGAACGGCGGCACCCTGACCACCCGCGACGTGCGGGGCCTCGGCCTCGCCGACCTCGGCAAGTGGATCTCCGAGGAGCGCATCTCGGTGATGTACGTCGCGCCGACGGTCGCCCGCTTCATGGTCGACGTCGTCGCCGGCTTCGAGTACCCCGCGCTGCGCCTCGTCGTCCTCGGGGGCGAGCGGGTCGACGCCGACGCGGTCGGCCTGATCCGCGACCTGTTCGGCCAGGACCTCGTCGTGGCCAACGGCTACGGCACGACCGAGACCGGCGTGCTCACCTTCTACTTCGTCGAGCCGGGGGAGACCTTCGGCGACGCCGGCGTGCCGGTGGGCCACCCCATCCCGGGCATGGACCTGCAGATCCGCCGGGAGGACGGCACGCCCGCCGACCCCGGGGCGGCCGGCGAGCTGTTCGTGCGCAGCCGCTACCTCCTCTCGGGGTACTGGGGCCGACCCGACCTCGACGCCCGGGTGCTGAGCGTCGACGAGGAGGGCGTGCCGGTGTACCGCACCGGTGACGTCGCCCGCGTCGACCCGGCCGGCTTCCTCGAGGTGGCGGGCCGCACCGACGACCAGGTGAAGATCCGCGGCCAGCGGATCATCCCCGGCGAGGTGGAGGACGCCCTGCTCGCGCTCGACGTGGTGAAGGACGCGGTCGTCACCACGGGCGAGGACGCCACGGGCACCCGCATCCTCGTGGCCCACGTCGTGCCGACCGACACGGCGACGACGGGCGAGGTCGTCCGCCGCGAGCTGGCCGAACGGGTGCCCGCGGCCATGGTCCCGTCACGGTTCCTCCTGCGCGAGTCCCTGCCCCAGCTGCCCAACGGCAAGCTCGACCGCCAGGCCCTGGTGGACACGGGCCAGGGCCGAGCACCGGCCGGTGGCGGCCCGGCCGCCGACGCCGCCGCGGACGTCGGGGGCGAGCGGGCCCACCCCGCCCCCGCCGACGAGCTCGAGCGCCAGCTCATCGAGCTGTGGCAGGAGGTCCTCGGTGTGCCGGAGGTCCACGTCGACGACGACTTCTTCGACCTCGGCGGCTACTCGCTGCTCGCCGCCCAGATGCTGGTGCGACTGGAGGAGCGCCTCGGCCACCAGGTGCAGATGTCGGCGCTGCTCGACGGCACCACCGTGGCCGACCTGGCCCGGGCCATCCGGGGCCACACCCACCACGCCGGCGAGGCCGCGCTGGTCCAGGCGGGCGACCCCGACCGCCCCGCGCTGTTCCTCACCCACGACCTGTACGGCTCGGCCTACCGGTATCGCCACCTGGCCGCGGCCATGGGGGAGGACCAGACCCTCTACAGCTTCGAGTCGCCGTTCCTCGACGGCCGCCGGCTCCCGATCAAGACCATCGACACCCTCGCCCGGCGCTACCTGAGCGAGGTGCGCCGCCTGCAGCCCGAGGGGCCGTACTACCTCGCCGGCTACTCCTTCGGCGGCATCCTCGCCTACGAGATGGCCCGGGCCCTCGAGCGTGACGGCCAGGAGGTCGGCTTCCTCGGGATCATCGACGTGGGCCCCGGCTACCGCGGCATCGACTACTCCCGGAAGCGCCCACCCCAGAGCCCCTACCTCGGCATCCCCGTGCCCCCCGACCCGGGCTGGCCGCTGCGCCGGCGGGCGAAGTACTACGCCAGCCTGGCCAAGCGCCAGCCCCAGGGCCTCGTGCGCCAGCTCATGAAGCGGGGCCGCGTCGACCGCTGGCTGCAGCCCGTGCTCTGGGAGGCCGACCTGCGCCGCCGTGGCCAGATCCGTCCCGGGCACCGCCTCTGGTACTCGTGGTACCGGCTCTGGCGCCTGGCCGGCCCCGATTGGGAGCCGGCGCCCTACGGCGGCGACCTGACCCTCTACTGGGCGGGCGGCACCGGGGCCACGGACTCCACCATGGGCTGGGCCGAGTGGGTGGCCGGCGACGTGACCGTCCGGCGGGTCTCCAAGGGCCACTGGGAGGTCATGGCCGAGGACGGCGTCGGCGAGGTCGCGGGCCTCCTGCGGGCCGACGTGGACGACGCCCTGGCGCGCCGGTCGGCCTGACGTGCGCTTCGCCCCTGTCCCCGCCGAGCTCCAGGCCCGCTGCGACGAGGGGCGCGACCTCACCGACAAGGCCTTCCGGTCGGCCTGCTACGCCCCGTTCGGCACGTTCGAGCTCGACCCGCTCGGGTTCGTGCTGCCGTGCTGCATGAACAACGCCTATCCGCTCGGCAACGTCACCGAGGAGCGCCTCACCGACATCTGGCGGGGCCGCCGGGCGGCGATGCTCCGCGAGGCGCTCGAGGCCTACGACTTCGCGTACGGCTGCGGCACCTGCCGGTGGGAGGCCGAGCACGCCAAGGAGGCGCCGCAGTTCAAGCAGTACGACCGCCTCCCGGCCGAGGACCGCGAGCTGCCCTGGCCGACCGAGATCGGGTTCTGCCTCAGCAACACCTGCAACCTCGAGTGCGTGCACTGCAACGGGCTGTACTCGTCGCGGATCCGCGCCCGGATCGAGAAGCGGCCGCCCATCCCCACGGTCTACGGCGACGAGTTCTTCGAGGACCTGCGGGCCTTCCTGCCCCACCTGCGCACCGCCCGGTTCGTCGGCGGCGAGCCGTTCATGATGCGGGAGAACCACCGGGTCTGGGACCTGCTCATCGAGATGGGCCTGCGCCCCGAGTGCCACGTCACCACCAACGGCACCCAGTGGAACGCCAAGGTCGAGCGGGTGCTCGAGCACCTGCCGATCCACGTGATCGTGTCGATGGACAGCAGCCACAAGGGCCAGTTCGAGGCCATCCGGCGCAACGCGGACTTCGACGCGGTGGTGGCCAACCTCGACCGCTTCCGGGCCTACGCCGACGAGGCGGGCACGAGCGTCGTGGTCAACCACTGCCTCATGCGCGACAACTGGGCCGAGTTCGCGGACATGTTGCACTTCGCCGAGGCCCGCGACCTCCCGGTCAGCACCTCGACGGTGTTCAACGAGCCCTTCAGCCTCTACAAGGCGCCCCTCGACGAGCTCCGCGAGGTCGTCGCCACCATGGAGGCCGCCACCGACGAGGTGGTGGCGGACCTGCCCCGCAACGGCCACGTGTGGCGGTCGGAGGTCGCCCAGCTGCGCGCCGCCCTCGACGAGCGTGAGGCGGGGGGCGAGGCCGGGATCCTCGCCGGCACCGACGGGAGCGTGCCCCACCTGGTGCCGACCGGCGCCGAGGCCGCCGCGGTGCGCGGTGCCGCCGCGCCCCGCCGGGTACTGCTGCGGTCCCGCCGCCAGCGCCAGGACCGCGAGGCGGTCGTCGACGAGCTCGCCACCTGGGCGGGGGACCGCATCGCCGTGCTCGAGCTCGACGCCGACGGCGTGGTGCGGTCCTTCGAGGCCCTCCAGGGGTCCTTCTACGGGCTCTCCTCGGCCAACGCCGTGGGCCACCACCTCGACGACGCACTGGCCGCCCTGCGCGACCGCCTCGGCCCGTCCCTGTTCGTGATGGACCGCCACACGACGGGGGGTCGCTTCGAGGCCCTGTTCGGCTACACGAGCGACGGCCCCTACGAGAAGAACGGCACCTTCCTGCGCCTCGTGGCGCTGGCCGCCGGGCCGGACGCGGGGGACGGGTGGACGGTGGTCGTGGGCAGCGACGAGGTCTACCCGCCGGTGCCCGTGGACCACGCCCGGGCGCCCGAGCCCTTCGACCCCGCCCTCGTCTCGCCGGTGCCCCGCACCGCCTGAGCCCGACCGGGGCGAGCGGGCGAAAACGACACCGGCCGGCCGCCCGCAGGCGACCGGCCGGTCAGGTCAGGTGCGGCGGTCGGGTCAGACCGGCGCGGCGGGCTCGTACATCTCCTGGTCGAGCTCCACGCCCTCGGCGTAGAACTGCGACGCCCACTTGCGGAACTTCATGATGGGCCCGTCGCCGGCAGCGAGCGCCGGCTTCACGACGTACGCCTTGTTCTCCCAGATGGGCACGTCCTCGACGGTCTGGTGGGCGATGCCCTCGACGAAGGCCTCGGCCACCGAGTTGGTGAGGGCCTCGTCGCCGAGGTCGCGGACCGCGAAGGTCATGCGCAGCTCGGTGGTGTCGCGGTCGACCGGGATGGCGCAGCCCAGGGTGATGGTGTCGACCAGGCCGGTGAACCAGGTGACGGCGTGACCCGGGCCGTTGCTGTCGGTGTCGATGCGACCCTCGACCAGGCCCCGCGGCGTGGGGAAGGGCTGGTAGAAGCGCATCCGCGAGTCGGGGAAGGTGGTGCTGTACTCCTCGACCATGGGGCGGGGGCTGGTGCCCGGCTCGATGCCCAGGTTGCGCTCGAACTCGACCAGGTGCTGCTGCACGTGGGCGGCGTCGGCCACCGTCTCGGCGATCTCCTGCCAGTGGGTCTTCACCCGGAAGTGCTTGCGGTAGGTCCTGGTGAACTCGGGGTGGTCGTTCAGCTCCGGCACCTCGGGGATCTCCCACTTGGGAGCCTCGTCGGTGGGGTGGTACCAGGCGAACATGGCGCCGTTGCGCTCGACCACGGGGTACGAGCGGACCTTGGCCCGCTTGTTCAGGCGGTCGGTGTAGGGGATGTCGACGACGTTGCCGTCGCCGTCGAACACCCAGTTGTGGAGCGGGCAGACCAGGGTGCAGCCCTTGACGTTGCCGCCGTGCTCGCCGTCGTCGCCGAGGCCGTAGCCGAGGTGGCTGCCCAGGTGCGGGCAGAACGCGTCCATCAGGTGCGGGACGCCGTCCTCGCCGCGCCACGCCACGAGGTGGCGGTCGAAGTAGTACAGCGGGACGGCCTTGCCCGCGGGCACCTCGTCGGGCCACGCGACCTGGAACCATCCGAAGGGCATCGGAAGGGGATAGCGCATGTGCTGCGGTCCTCCTCTGGGGTCGCCCACCGACAACCCCTCGCTTCACCTGGTGATCGGCCGAGTATAGGCCCACCTCCCCGTCGGAGGCGAGGAGTCCGACCTGAAGGGCGACGGCCGGCCTGCGGCACCCATCGCGACCGCCGCTCGACTGCGCCGGGTGCGGGCCCGGTCGCTACGCTTTCGCGCGATGTCGCCCGAGGTCTCGCCCGACGACCTGATCCTGGTGAGCGTCGACGACCACTGCGTCGAGCCACCCCACCTCTTCCAGGCCCGCCTGCCCGCCAAGTGGGCCGACCGGGCGCCCCGGGTCGAGCACAAGGACGACGGCACCGACGTCTGGCTCTTCGAGGGCCAGGAGATCCCCAACATCGGGCTGAACGCCGTGGCCGGCCGCCCGCCCGAGGAGTACGGCGTCGACCCGACGAGCTTCGCCGAGATCCGCGAGGGCACCTACGACATCCACAAGCGGGTCGAGGACATGAACGCCGGCGGCGTCCTGGGCTCGCTCAACTTCCCGTCGTTCCCGCAGTTCTGCGGGCAGGTCTTCACCAAGGCCGACGACCCCGAGCTCGGCCTCGCCGTGCTGCAGGCCTACAACGACTGGCACGTCGAGGAGTGGTGCGGCACCTACCCGGGCCGGTTCATCCCGCTCGGCGTGCTGCCGTTCTGGGACCCCGAGCTCATGGCCGCCGAGGTCCGGCGCCTGGCGGCGATGGGCTGCCACGCCGTCACCTTCTCCGAGAACCCCGAGAAGCTCGGCCAGCCCAGCTTCCACAACCCCCACTGGGACCCGTTCTGGACGGCGTGCGCCGACGAGGGCACGGTGATCTGCCTGCACCTGGGCTCGTCGTCCGAGGTCACCATCACCTCGCTCGAGGCGCCCATCACCACCATGATCACGCTGCAGCCGGTCGGCCTGCTCAACGCCGCCGCCGACCTGATGTGGTCGCGGGTGCCCCGTGAGTTCCCGGTCACCATCGCCCTGTCCGAGGGCGGCATCGGCTGGGTGCCCTACCTGCTCGAGCGGGCCGACTACGTCTTCGAGCACCACCGCACCTGGACGGGGTCGGACTTCGGCGGCAAGCGCCCGAGCGACATCTTCCGGGAGCACTTCCTCGCCTGCTTCATCGACGACGCCGCCGGCATCGCGATGCGCGACCGCATCGGGGTCGAGAACATCTGCTGGGAGCACGACTACCCGCACAGCGACTCCACGTGGCCGACCGCGCCTGAGTCGCTGGCCAAGTCCCTCGGCGGCGTGCCCCGGGCCGAGGTCGACCTCATGACCCACGCCAACGCCTGCCGGGCCTTCCAGTTCGACCCCTTCGCCCACCGCCCCCGGGAGGCCTGCACCGCCGCCGCGCTGCGGGCCGAGGCCGCCCACGTCGACACCGCCCCCGTGGCCTCGGGCCGGCCGTTCGAGGCCCCCGCCGAGCCCGTCAGCCTGATGTCGCTGCTCGAGAAGGCCCAGAAGATCCTCGACGCCGCCAGCGGCTCGAAGCCCCCGACCGATTCGCCCCCCGATCAGCAGTAGGAAGAGGACACCGACATGGCTGACCTGCAGTTCATGGACGCCGACGGCCACATCATCGAGCCGCCGCACGACCTGCCGAAGTACGCCCCCAAGGGCTATGAGGACAAGGTGTTCCACGTCGAGACCGACGACGAGGGCAAGGACTGGGTCGTCGTGGGCGACCGCCGCATCGAGGCGGACGTGTTCGCCTTCGCCGCCGCGGGCGGCCTGCCCCCCGAGCAGCGCGAGGCCGCCCACCGGGGCGAGCTGCGCTACTCCGACATGCGCTCGGGCGGCTGGGACGCCCAGATGCGCATGGCCGACATGTCCTCCGACGACATCGAGCTGTCGGTGCTGTACCCGACGTTCCTCCTGTCGTTCCAGAGCCAGCACCCGCTCGACGTCGTCGTGGCCCAGTGCCAGGCCTACAACGACTGGCTGACCGAGCACGTGCAGGACTCGAACGGCCGCCTCCACGGCGTCGCCGTCCTGCCCCACCGCGACCCCGAGGCCGCGGCCGCGGAGATCCGCCGCGTGGGCCGGCGCCCCGAGATCGTCGGCGTGCAGTGCCGGCCGAACCCGGCGGTGGACTGGAAGCCGTTCATGGACCCGGTCTACGACCCGATCTGGCAGGCCGCCTCCGAGCTCGGCCTGCCCGTGGGCCTGCACCCGCTCATGTCCGCCGACCTGCCCGGCGCCGTCCAGGGCCTGCGCCTGCACCGGATGAAGACGTCGGAGATCCCCGTCCAGGAGGACGCGGACATCAACGTCGACAACATCTTCTTCAGCCAGATGATCGGCAACCCCGTCGACATGATGGCGGCGATGACCTTCTTCCTCGCCGGCGGCGTGTGCCAGCGCTTCCCCGAGCTGAAGGTGGTGTTCCTCGAGACCAACGGCGGCTGGGTCGTGCCGTGGCTCGAGCGCATGGACCACCACTTCCACATGTACGGGTTCGACATCCCGTGGCTCGACCGGGACCCGTCGGAGTACTTCCGCCGCCAGTGCTGGATCTCCTTCGACGCCGACGAGTCGACCATCCCGTTCACGGCCACCTCGCCGTACGTGGGCGCCGACCGGATCGTGTGGGCCACCGACTACCCGCACCCCGACTCGAAGATCCCGGGCATCACCAAGGAGCTGGCAGAGACCATCGCCCCGCTGCCCGAGGACCAGCAGCAGCTCATCGCCGGCGCCAACTGCCGGGCCCTCTACGGCATCTGAGCCGGTGGCCCCGCCGCGGGCCCTCGTCATCGTCGGCGCGGGCGGTCAGGGCCGCGAGGCCCTCGACACGGTCGAGGCCCTGAACGCGGCCGCCCCCGCGCCGGTGTGGCGGTTCCTCGGCTTCCTGGCCGACGACGACCGCACCGCCGGCCTGCTGGCGGCGCGCGGCGCCGCGGTGATCGGCCCGGTGGCCCGCCTCGGCGACGGCGGGCTCGACCCCGAGGTCGAGGTGGTGGTCGCCATCGGCGACCCGGGCGTCCGGCGGCGCGTGGCCGACGAGGCCGCCGCCGCGGGCCGGCGGGCCGCCACCCTCGTGCACCCCTCGGCGCAGGTGGGCTCGCAGGTCGTGCTCGGGGAGGGCGCCTACGTGGGCCCCGGGGCCGTGCTCACCACCAACGTGGCGGTGGGCCGCCACGCCATCGTGAACGTGACCGCCACCCTCAGCCACGACGTGGTGGTCGGCGACTTCGCCACCGTCGGCCCCGGCAGCCACCTGGCCGGCAACGTGCACGTCGGCGCCGGCGCCGACCTGGGCATCGGTGTGGTCGCCCGCCCGGGCTCGTCCATCGGGGCGGGCACGGTCGTGGGGGCCGGTGCGGTGGTGGTCGGCGAGCTGCCGCCGGGCGTGGTCGCCTACGGCGTGCCCGCCCGCCCGGTCCCGGCCTGAGCACGCGGCCACCACCCGGCCTGGCGGCCGCGGGCGGGGCCTCTGCCAGAATGGCGGCCATGCAGGCCCTGGTCACCGGCGCGGCCGGGTTCATCGGCTCGACCCTCGTCGACCACCTGCTGGCCGAGGGCCACGCCGTGCGGGGCGTCGACTGCTTCGTGCCCTTCTACGCCGAGGCCGACAAGCGGGCGAACCTGACCGGTGCCCTCGCCACGCCGGCGTTCGAGCTGGTCGAAGCCGACCTGCGCGACGCCGACCTGTCGGCCCTGCTCGACGGCGTCGACGTGGTGTTCCACCTCGCCGCCCAGGCCGGCGTGCGGACCTCCTGGGCCGAGGGGTTCGAGGACTACGTCTCGCTGAACGTGCTCGCCACCCAGCGCCTCCTGGAGGCGTGCCGGGGTCGGGCGATCGACCGTCTGGTCTACGCCTCGAGCTCGTCGATCTACGGCCAGGCCGCCCGGTACCCGACCGACGAGGGCGACCTCCCCGCCCCGCACAGCCCCTACGGCGTCACCAAGCTCGCCGGCGAGCACCTCTGCTCGCTCTACGGCGCGAACCACGGCGTGCCCACGGTGTCGCTGCGCTACTTCACGGTCTACGGGCCCCGCCAGCGTCCCGACATGGCCCTGCACCGCCTGATCGAGCACGGCCTGGCCGGCACCACGTTCCCGCTCTACGGCGACGGGCGCCAGCAGCGAGAGTTCACCTTCGTCGGCGACGTGGTGCGGGCGACGGCGGCGGCCGCGACCGCCGACGTGGCGCCCGGCACCGTGGTGAACGTGGCCGGCGGCTCGGAGACGCTGCTCAGCGAGCTCATCGACCTCGTGGGCGAGACCCTCGGGCGCCCGGTGGCCCTCGACCGCCGGCCGGTCGCGGCCGGCGACGTGGCCCGCACCGGCGGCTCGACCGAGCGGGCCCGCACCCTGCTCGGGTGGTCGCCCCAGGTGCCCCTCCGCGAGGGCGTCGAGGCCCAGGTCGCCTGGCACCGGGCGCGGGCCGGCGCCGCCACCCCGTGAGGGTCGTCGTCACCGGCGGTGCCGGGTTCATCGGCGCCAACCTGGTCCGCCGCCTGCTCCACGAGGGCCACGAGGTCGTGGTGGTCGACGACCTGTCCACCGGCCGCCTCGCCAACCTCGACGGCGTCGTCGACCGGGTCGAGGTGCACGAGGCCTCCGTGCTCGACGGCGCCCGCCTCGACGCCGCGCTCGCCGGCGCCGGCGCGGTGGTCCACCTGGCCGCCCGCCCCTCGGTGCCCCGCTCGATCGACGACCCGATGGCGACCCACGTGGCCAACGTGGAGGGCACCCTGGCCGTGCTCGAGGCCGTGCGCCGGGCCGGTGCCGGTGCCGACGCGCCCTACGTGGTCGTGGCGTCGTCGTCCTCGGTCTACGGCGCCAACCCCACCCTGCCCAAGCGCGAGGACCTCGTCGCCCGCCCCGTCAGCCCGTACGCGGCGTCGAAGCTGGCGGCGGAGAGCTACGCCCTCGCCTACGGGCACAGCTACGGCCTCGACGTGCTGGTCCTGCGCTTCTTCAACGTGTTCGGCCCGCTCCAGCCCGCCGGCCACGCCTACGCGGCGGTGGTGCCCGCCTTCGTGGATGCGGCGCTGGCCGGCCGCCCCGTGACCATCCACGGCGACGGCACCCAGACCCGGGACTTCACCTACGTGGACACGGTCACCGCCGTGCTCGCCGACGCCGTGGCCCGCCGGGTGGCGGACCCCGAGCCGGTGAACCTCGCCTTCGGCACCCGCACCGACCTGCTCACGGTGCTCGAGCGCCTGGAGGCGCTCCTCGGCCACCCCGTGACCCGCGAGCACGTGGCCACCCGCCCCGGCGACGTGCCCCATTCGGTCGCGGACGGGGCGCGCCTGCGGGCACTGTTCCCCGACGTGGTGCCCGTCGAGCTCGACGCCGGGCTGGCCGCCACCGTCGAGTGGTTCCGCACGGGCGTCCTCCCGAACCCGTGACCGAGCTCGCCGAGGTGCCGGGCGACCTGCGGGTCGTGGTCGACGCCACCGCCATCCGGCTCGGCGGCGGCCTGTCCTACGTCACCCGCCAGCTCCGCGGCGTCGAGCGGGTCGCGCCGGACCTCGACGTCCGGGTGGTGTCGGCGCCCTGGAACGACGCCGCCCTGAAAGCGGCGCTGTCGCTGCCGGTCGAACCCTCCGGGGTGCGCAGCAGCCGCGGCCGCCTCGTGTACGAGCAGGTGGGCCTGGTCCGGCGGGTCGGCGCCGACGCGGTCCTGCACTGCCCGGGCAACCTCGCCCCGATCCTGCCGGGGCGGCGCCCGGCCACGGTGGTGACCATCCAGAACCCGAACCTGTTCGGCGTGGGCCGGGACCTGCCCCACAACAAGGCGTGGTACCGGCGCCTCCGGGTCTACGGGGCCCGCCGCTCGGTGCAGGTGTCGACCCGGGTGGTGGCGGTGTCCGAGGCGATGATGGCCCAGGTCCGTGCCGACGTCCCCGACCTCGGCGACCGGGGCGTCGTGGTGCAGTCCGGTCGCCCGGAGTGGGTCGATGAGGAGGTGCGCCCCGATGGCCTCGCGGTCGCAGGCCTCGACTACCTGCTGTCCCTCGCCAACGACGCGCCCCACAAGCGCCTCGACGACCTCGTGCTCGCCTGGGTCGACGCCTTCGCCGACGACCCGGACGCGCCGGCGCTGGTCTT
Source organism: Acidimicrobiales bacterium (assembly GCA_041908445.1). Lineage (GTDB taxonomy): Bacteria > Actinomycetota > Acidimicrobiia > Acidimicrobiales > DATDAH01 > JAEUJM01. Next base: position 79,991 of record JAYRFK010000014.1, read on the forward strand.
CGTGGGCGGCCTGGCCGAGGCCCGGCGGGAGCAGCAGCGGGCGCTGGTACCGGCGTCGCTGCGGGACCGCCTCGTGTACACCGGCCAGGTCGCCGGCCCCGCCGAGCTGCGCTGGCTCGTGGCCCACGCCCTCGCCATGGTCGCCACCTCGGCCCTCGAGGCCCACCCGCACACGCCGGCCGAAGCGGGAGCACTCGGCTGCCCGCTCGTCCTCTCCGACATCCCGCCCCACCGCGAGACCGCCACCGACCACCCCTACGCCTACGTGCCCGTCGGTGACGTGCCCGCCCTGGCGGTGGCGCTGCAGGGCGTCGTCGCCGACGGCGACCGCACCCCCTGGGAGTGGCCGATCTCGTGGGACGACCACGCCCGCCAGCTCATCGGCGTCTGGGCCTCCGCCGCACCCACCCGCTGAGCGCTGGTCCCCGCCTCCCGCCGTCCTCCTGAGGTTCTGGCGTCACTGACGCCCGCCTGGCGGGCGCCGTTGACGCCAGATCCGGGGGGTGGGATCAGCCGAGGAACTCGTCGCGGGTGGCGCGGCCCTCCTGGCTGACGCCCTTGCCGCTGAACACCGCGCTGACCGTGCGGGCGAGGATCGACAGGTCGAGGCGGAGCGAGCGGTGGTCGACGTACCAGACGTCGAGGCGGAACTGCTCGTCCCAGGACAGGTCGTTGCGGCCCTCGACCTGGGCGAGGCCGGTGACGCCGGGCTTCACCTCGTGGCGCCGGCGCTGCTCGGGGGAGTAGCGGTCGAGGTAGGCCATCAGGAGGGGCCGGGGGCCGACCAGGCTCATGTCGCCCCGCAGCACGTTCCAGAGGGTGGGGAGCTCGTCGAGGCTCGTGCGCCGCAGCCAGCGGCCGAGGCCGGTGAGGCGGACGGCGTCGGTGGCCAGGGCGTCCTCACCCGGTCGGGGGTCGCGCATGGTGCGGAACTTGAGGAGGGTGAAGGGCACCTCGTCACGGCCGGGCCGCTCCTGGCGGAACAGCACCGGCGCCCCCATGGTCACGCGGATGGCCACCGCCAGCACGGCCAGGGGGATCGCGGCGACGGCCAGCACGACCGCGCTCACCACCACGTCGATGGTTCGCTTGAGGATCACGCGTCCACCCCCGCCGAGCGCAGGGCGACCAGCAGGCGCTCGACCCGCGGCGCGATGGCGTACTCCCGCTCGATCAGCACCCGGCCCCGCGCGCCCATGGCCGCGCGCTCCTCCGGGCCGGCGGCGACGAGGGCGCGGACGCCATCGGCGATCGCATCGGGCGCCACCGCCACGCCGGCGCCGGCATCGGTGACGAGGCGGCCCACGTCGCCGGGGTTGTTGGTGAGGCAGGGGCGCCCGGCGGCGAGGTAGTCGAACACCTTGTTGGGGCTGACGCCGTAGGTGAACAGGCCGACGTCGGCGAGGACGTGCAGGCCGATGTCGGCGGCGCCCAGCACCTCGGGCATCTGGTCCTTGGGGCGGGCGGCGCCGAAGTGGACGTTGGCCAGCCCCTCCCGCTCGGCCCGCTCGACGAGGGCGGCCTTGCTCGGCCCGTCGCCGACGAGCACGAAGCGCACCTCGGGGTGTTCATCGGCGAGCGCGGCAGCCGCGTCGAGGGCGAGGTCGAGCCCGTTGGCGGGGCCGTGGGCGCCGGCGTAGAGGACGGCGAGGTCGTCGGGGCCGAGGCCCAGGGCGGCTCGGGCGCCGGCGCGGTCGGCCGGCGGCAGGACGAGGTCGGCTCCGTTGGGCACCACGTGGAGACGGGCCGGGTCGAGGCCCCGCTCGACCAGGGCGCGGCCGACGCCCGGGGCCAGCACGACCACGGCGTCGGCCCGGGCCAGCGAGAAGGCGGCGAGGCCCGCGAGGACCCGGTAGAGGAGGGAGTCGGGCCGCATCCCGCCCATCTCGGCGAGCACCTCGGGCCACAGGTCACGGACCTCGAGCACGAACGGGACACGGCGCACCCGGGCGACCAGCCACGCCGCGATCGGGGCGAGCAGGTGGGGGGTCGAGCCCACCACGACCGTCGGGCGCTTCGTGAGCAGGCCCACGACGGTGGCGGTCACCGCGTAGGACGCCCAGTTGAGGACCCGGGCGGCGCCGTTGCCGGCGTAGGGCAGGGTGGGGACGGTGCGGTACGCGGTGTGGCCGTTCGGCCGGTACGAGTGCTGCGCCTGGCGGGTGAGGTAGTTGCGGTCGGCGGCCACGATCTCGCACGACCACCCCGGCAGCGACCCGTAGAGCTCGATGTGGCGGGTGCCCCCGGGCTGGCCCTCCGGCGAGGCGAAGTGGTTGAAGACCAGGACCCGCGGCCCGGCGGCGCTCATCGCAGCACCACCGTCGCTGTGGTGCGGGCGCCCGGCGCGGGGAGGGCGACGACCAGGTCGACCTCGCCGTCGCGCCACTCGACCCGGACCTCGGCCCCCCGCACGTGGAGCACCTCGCCGTGCACGCGGGCGGGCCCGAGACCGTCCCCGGGTCCGGCTCCGGATCCGACCTCGGCGCCGTCGACGTCGAGGCGCCAGGCGACCGGCCCGCCGAGGGCGCCGCGGGCGATCCACCGGGGGGCCTCGTCGAGGGCGCCGTAGGTGGGGCTCCACGGGGCGGTGCCGTGCTCCACCTCGACGCCGTCGGTCAGGAAGGCCAGCGTCGCCCCGGCGCCGCCGGCGGTGACCAGCGCCTCGCCGCCGGCCCGGGTCCCGGGCGCGAACGGCAGCGCCAGCGACCACGACGGGCCCGGCGGGCCCTCGACCCAGTCGGCGACCAACACGCCCGTGCCGTCGTCGTCCACCACCACGACCCGGGCCACCCGCCGGGACGGTCGGAGGCGCCGGTACGCGTCGTGGGCGCCCCACGCCACGGTGGCGCCGGGAAGGGCGACGGGGGGGCCGGTGCGGCCCGTGGCCGTGTGCACCCAGCGGAACGAGCGGTGGGGGACGAGCTGGTCCTCGCCGTCGAGGACGACCACGTCGTGGGCGGCGGACGAGCGCAGGAGCTCACGGCTGCCGTCGCGGCCGTTGTAGTTGCCGGTGCCCGGGTCGCCGACCAGCCACTCGTCGCCGAGGCGGACCGCAACCGAGGTGTGGTCGGCGTGGCCGTGCCACGGGCCACCCCCGGCCTTGAGCCACACGGTCAGCGGCCCGCGGGCCAGCCGGGTCACGCCACCGCCGATCGCGTGGCCGTCGTGCTCGACCGGGTCGCCCGCGGCGGGCTCACCCCGAGGTGCGTACCAGGCCACCTCGTCGTGCTCGTCCCGCCAGGTCGCCGGGGCGCCGGTGCCGCAGAGGGCGAGCGCCAGGCGGGTGGAGCCCAGCAGGTCGAGCGGGTCACCGCAGGCGGTGAGGGCGCGGCCTTCGTCCCAGTCGCCGTGGTGGGGGACCGGCCCCTCGCCGACGCCGAAGCGCTCGAGGAAGCGGGCCGCCCGGTGCATCGCCGCGACCACCCGGGGTGGGGCGTCACCGAGCAGCGCCCGGCGGGACAGCAGCTCGAGCACGAACCGGTGGTAGGACACCGAGTCCTCGACCATCGACCCGTCGGGGCGGACCTCCCGGTCGAGCTGGGCGAGGAGCAGGCGTTCGCCGGCGGCGGCCCAGCGGCGGGCGGCGGGCAGGTCGGGGAACGCCCGCGAGAGCACCACGAGGCCGACCGCGTCGCCGATCAGGTGGTTGTTGCGCATCGTGCTGACCGTGTACGGCAGCTCGAGCAGCAGGTGGGTGCCGCTGTGGGCGAGGTGGGCGTCCATGCCTCGGCGCACCTCGGGGTCGAGGTGGGCGCCGGCGAGCTGCACGACCTCCAGCCAGTTCATGGCGCGGAGCGCGACCTCGAGGTTCGACGCCCAGTGCACGCCCTGCTCGAGCGGGTTGTGGTGCAGCCAGCTGTGCAGGTGGGCGTTGAGGGTGGCCGCCCAGGCGGGGTCGGGGTCGGGGCCGCTCAGCGCCCGGGCCAGCACGACGAGGTGGCGGTGGCGGCCGAGCTCCCACACCCACTTGATGTCCGCGACCCGAGCCGCGAGCCGCACGTCGATCTGCCACCACGGCCCGTCGGGCCAGCGCACGCCGGGGGCGAGGGGGTCGTGGGCGGCGTGCCAGTCGGGGTCGTCGCCGACGTCGAGCGCCTGCCCGTAGATCGTGACCTCGCCCCGGGCGATGGCGTCGGCCTCGGCGCGCACCCGGTCGAGGGCGGGGCCGGTGGGCGTCGCCAGGGCGAACACCGACGTGCTCACCGCGCTCGTGGGGGCGCGGCGCAGGGCGGCCTCGAACGCCAGGGTGTGACCGCCGAGGGCCTTCGACCCGTCGTAGGCGACGCGCAGAGGGGCGCCGGCGCCGAGGGCGCGCACGTCGCGCGCCGCGGCCCGGAGCCGGCTCACAGCCCCAGGCGGCGGGCCAGGTCGGACTGCAGCACCCCGTCGGGGTCCACCTGGGCCCGGACCTTCCGCCACTCGTCGAGCCGCGGGTACATCGCGGGGAGGAGCTCGGGGCGCACCCGGCTGTCCTTGGCCAGGTAGATCCGGCCGCCGGCGGCCACGACCTCCTCGTCGAGGCGGTCGAGCAGACGGGCCAGGTCGCTCGGCCCCGCCGGGATGTCGAGCGCGAGGGTCCAGCCGGGGATCGGGAACGAGAGGTGGCCGGGGTTGGCCTCGCCGAAGCGCTTCAGCACCGCCAGGAACGAGGTGCAGCCCTCCTGGCAGAGGGCCTCGATGATGTGGCGCAGCGCCGCCTCCTCGCCGAAGGGCAGGGCGAACTGCCACTGGAGGAAGCCGATCGGGCCGTACACCCGGTTCCAGAGCTCGACCATGTCGAGGGGGTGGAAGAAGGTGGTGATCGACTGGAGCTCACCGTGGCCGTTGAGGCGGGCCTTCTGGTACCAGGCCTCGTTGAAGGCCTTCACCGTGAGCGGGTTGATGAGGCCGTTCGGTGCCATCGGGGGGAACGTCGCCCGGGTCTTCGGCGCGAACGCCCGGGCCCGCTCGGGCGTGCGGTCCTTGGCCGGGAGTGCGTCGAGCGGGGCGAACGAGCCGCGCCCCAGGATCGACCGGCCCATCCCGGGGCCCGTCTTCATCAGGTCGATCCACGCCACCGAGTAGGGGTAGTCGTCGTCGCCCTCGTCCATCAGCGCCAGCGTGGTGTCCAGGTCCGGCGTGCGGTCGGTGTCGACGAGCAGTCGGCTGGTCTCGATGGGCGACAGGTCGAACGTGGCGTCGATGATCACGCCGGTCAGCCCGAGGCCGCCGGCCGTCGCCCAGAAGAGGTCGGGGTCGCCCTCGGGCGTGACCCGCACGGTCTCGCCCGTGGCGAGGCGCATCGTCATGGCCGACACGTGGTTGCACCACGACCCACCCTTGTGGTGGTTCTTGCCGTGGATGTCGTTGGCGATGGCGCCGCCGACCGTCACGAAGCGGGTGCCCGGCGTCACCGGGACGAACCAGCCCTGCGGCACGAGCCAGCGCATGAGGTCGTCGAGGCTGGTGCCGGCGAGCGCCGTGCAGGTGCCGTTCTCCCGGTCCAGCGCCACGATGCCGCTGACCGCGGTCGTGTCGACCACCAGGCCGCCGGCGTTCTGGGCCTCGTCGCCGTAGCAGCGGCCCAGGCCTCGGGCGATGAGGCCCCGCTCGGGGGCGTCGTCGACCGCGAGGGCCAGCTCCTCGGCGTTGAGCGGGTGGACGACGGCGGCCGACGACGGCGTCGTGCGGCCCCACCCGGCCAGCAGCTCGGTGGTGGGGTCCATCAGCGGTCGCCCGTCACAGCAGGTAGATGCCGCAGCCGAAGATCACCAGCCAGATGGCGATGGCGATCTGGAAGGGCCGGTCGTGGAGGGCGATCTCCTCGGGGGTGGACCCGTGGCCGAGGTCGAGCAGCATGGCGTAGCGCAGGATCGCCACGGCGAAGGGCACGATCGACAGCTGGTAGTAGGGGAGGCCGCCGGCGTCCGCGAGGTCGGCCTTCTCGAACGACCAGAGGCAGTAGGCCACGAGCATGACGCCCGACGACACCGACCGCAGGTAGGCGAGGTAGGAGGTGGTGTACACCTCCAGCGTCGGCCGGATGGTCCCGGCGTCGCCGGCGAGCTCGCCCATCTCGCCGCTGCGCTTGCCCGCCACGATGAACAGCGAGCCGAACGAGGCCACGATGAAGAACCAGTTCGAGATGGGCACGCCGGTGGCGGTGGCGCCGCCGATGGCCCGCAGCACGAAGCCGGCGGCGATGGCCACCAGATCGACCACGGCGATGTGCTTCAGCCAGAAGCTGTAGCTGGTGGTGAGGGCGACGTAGGCGGCGACGGTGACCGCGAGCTGCCAGTGGGGCACGAACCCCACGGCCACGCCGGCGAGGATCAGGCCGACGCCCATCGCGTAGCCGAGGGTCGGCGACACCACGCCGGCGGCGATCGGGCGGCGGCACTTGGTGGGGTGCTGCGCGTCGGCGTCGCGGTCGCGGGTGTCGTTGAGGAAGTAGGTGCCGCTCGCCGCCAGGCAGAAGGCGACGAAGGCGACCATGGCGTCGCCGAGGGCCTCGGCGTTGTCGAGCACGCCGGCGGCGCCGGGGGCGGCGAACACGAGGACGTTCTTCGACCACTGGACCGGCCGGGCCGTCTTGAGCAGGCCGCGGGCCAGCGACATCGGCGGCTGGGCCGGTCCGGGCGCGGGCGCGCTCGGTGGGGTCTCGGTCTGCGCCACGGCGAGAGTCTACGGGCGGCCCCGGTGACCTCCGTGGCTCTCGGGCCCCGGCGGCGCCCCGGCGGCGGGGCGGGGGCCGCTACAGGTGCTCGACGTTGGCCCCGCGGAGGCGGTGGCGGGTGTCCAACACGTGGCTGGCGTGCGCCTCGACCAGGGAGAGGTCGAAGGCGTCGTGGTCGACGAGCAGCACCACCACGTCGGCGGCGGCGATCTCCGCCGCCGTGGCCTCGACCCGCGTGACCGCCACGTCGAGGAGGCCTTCGGGCACGTGGGGGTCGGCGGCGCGCACGTCGGCGCCG
>JAYRFK010000015.1:0-2873 GCA_041908445.1 Acidimicrobiales bacterium
GCGCGAGCTCGCGACGGTGGACGACGCCGAGCACCCGGCCCAGGTGCACGTCTCCGCCCACGTGCTGCGCCAGTGCATGGAGCGCGACCTCTTCTCGCACCTCCCGATCTCCAAGCGGGTGCGGTACCGGGTCACGAAGGCGGACAAGCGCACCATCCAGGTGCTCAACCTGGTGTTCAACCTCTACGAGTACGACTACCTGCCGCTGCGCCGGAACCTGAACCGCCGCTTCGTCCGCAACTGGGCCGACCGGTGGCGAGAGCTCCTCCTCTACGGCCGCGCCGCCACCGACCTGGCCCTCGGCCGCGGCATCGACGTCGAGCGCTACTGAGCGGCGCGGCCCTAACCTCGCCGCCGTGGGGCCAGCCGGTGGGGCGCGAACGCGGGCGGTCACGGCGTCCCTGTGGGCGCTCGGCGTCCTGCTCGTGCTCACGGGGGTCGCCCTGGCCCGGAGCCGCACCTACACCTCCCACGCCCTGGTGGCCGTGGACCCGGTGTCGCTGGACCCCCTGGTCGACCCGTCCCTGCCACCCGAGCCGGCCGCCGCCGCGTACGAGCGCGAGCTCGCCCGCATCGCCGGCCCCGGCGTGTTCCCCCAGGCGCTCGCCCAGCTCGACGGCGAGGCGGGCCTCCGAGCCCTCCGCGGGCCCGACGGCACCATCGTCCTGTCCGCCCGCGCCGACTCCCCGGGTGCCGCCCGGGAGGCCGCCCGGGTGCTCGCCGAGACCTACGTGGCCGACCGGGCCGGAGGCGCGGCCGCCACCGCGGCCGCCGACGCCACGGTGGCGCAGCTCACCGCGCTCGGGGTCGCCGGCGACGCCGCGACGGGGGCACCGCCGGCAGGTGCCGCCACCGGCGTGATCGCCCAGGTGGAGGACCTCCAGGCCCGGTTGGCCGCGCAGCGCGACGGCCTGGCCCGGATGCAGGCGGGCGAGACGGCGGTCCTCGTCGGGCAACCCGTCCCCGAGCTCGGGCCCGCCCACCTGCCATTGGCGCTCGTCGCCACCGGGCTGCTCCTCGCCGCCGTGGCCGCGGTGCGCAGCGTCCGGCCCCGGCCCACCACCGACCCGCAGCCGGCCGGGGCGCGGGGCGCACTCGCCCTCCGCCTCGCCGCACGCGCCGGGCACCGGCTCGACCGTCGGCACCTGTTCGTCGTGTCGGCCCTGGTCGTCGGGCGGGCGGTGGTCTACGGCGTCGCCGGCGTCCAGTTCCTGGCGGACGACTGGCTGATCCAGGCGAACCTCGACCGGTTCGGCCCGTTCGGCACCGCCGACGGCCTGGCCCTGTCGGCCCGCGCGCTGCCCGTGGCCTGGGTCACCTACAACGTCGCCTTCGGCGTGGCCGGCGACCACCCGCTCCTGCTGCTCGGCGTCGGGACCCTCGCCAACCTGGTCGTGGCGGCGCTGCTGTACGCAGTGCTGACCCGGGTGTTCAGCGACCGCGTCGCGCTGGCGGTCACCGCCCTGTGGGTGCTCGTGCCGAACCACAGCGCCCTCACCTCGTGGGGCGCGACCATCCACGCCCGCGTCGCACTGGCCCTGCTGCTCGCGGGCGTCCTCGCCGTGATCCGGGGCCGGGCGTGGTGGGTCGTCGCGCTCTGCTTCGTCGGCGCGTCGTTCTCGTACGAGCTGACCCTGCCGGTCAGCCTGGCGGCGGCGGTGCTCCTGCCCTCGGCCGGGGCCCTCAGCCGCCGCGGGCGGGCCGCGATCGTCGGCGCGCTCGCCGTCGCCGTCCTCTGGCAGCGCGCCGCCCCGCACTACCCCGCCGCCCTGCGGGTCCGCAGCCCGCTGTGGGTGTGGTCGGGCCACGTGGGCGCCGGCTGGTTCGGGCGCATCGACGTGCCCCTGCCGCTCCAACTCGCCCTCGCCGGCACGGTGGCCCTCGGTGTGGTGGTCGCCGTGTCGCTCTGGCTGCGAGGCGAGCGGGGCTGGGACGACGGCCCCACCGTGGTGGTCGCCGGCCTGGTGGTCATGACCCTCGGCCTGGCGACGCTGAACCTCACGGACGCGGTGCTCGGGGACAGCGAACGGCTCGCCGCGGACCGCCTGTACGCCGTCTCCTCCATGGGCGCCGCCCTCGTGCTCGTCGGGCTCGGGTTGGTCGTGTGGCGACGCCGGCCCGGCGTCGCGGTCGTCGGCGCGGTGGCCGCCGTCGGCCTGGGCCTCGTCGGCACCGTCGGCTCGGCGCGGGTCTGGGCGGACGAGGGTCGAGCCGCCGCCCGCCTCTTCCCCGCGCTCGAGGCCGCCGGCGGGACGGATCCGGCCGCGACCACGTTCGTCCTCACGCCGCGAGACCCGTGGCGCCGCGGGGTGATCGGCGTCTACCCGGTCGCCGCCGACGCCGCCTTCCACGGCCGGTTCGGCGACGGTCCCGGCACCGTCCTGTTCGACGACGGTGGTCCGCCGCCGCAGGGCGCGGTCGTCGTGGACTGGGCCGATGTGCGGGGCGGTCCCCTGCCCGAGCCGGTGGCCGGCTACCTGCCCGCGCTGGTGTGGGAGGACCCGCGCTCGGCCGCAGAGGACACCGCCTGCACCGTGCTCTCCGTCGCGGCGGGCGACGACTGCTGACACGATGGGGGCCATGACCTCCGGTCCCGGGCAGCCCGACGCGATCGGCCCGGCGGGCGGCGACGGCGCCGACGACATCGAGCCCTACCTGGCGCTGGCGCGCGAGATCCGCCGGGACGTGGAGCGGATCGTCGCCGACGACGACGCCGCGTTCGCCTCGGTGGCCGAGGTGATCGACCGCTACCCGACCGCCGAGCGGGAGCGGGTGGTGCGGGCGGTGTTCGACCGCCTCGAGCCCACCGACCAGTGGGAGATCCTGGCCCGCACCTTCGACGACGCCGAGCTGCGTCGGTTCCTGGCCGACGA
>JAYRFK010000016.1:0-1966 GCA_041908445.1 Acidimicrobiales bacterium
ATCGAGGACCGCCTGTCGATCCCCGGCGCCCAGGAGGTCGACACCATGGTGATGCTCCTCGAGCGGGCCCGCGAGCGCCTCACCGCCGGCGCCTGACCGCTCCTGCCGTCCGGCGTTCTGGCGTCACCGCTGCCCGCCGTGGGGGCTGTCGCTCTTTGTGCCGTGGGTGGCTGCGGTGGCGTGGTCGTGCGGCGAGGTCATGCGGTGGCGTGGATCTGTCCGGCGAGGGCGGCGGTGAGGCCGGTGAGGGCCCGGCGGACCTTGTCGAGGTTGGCGGCGGTGTTGATCAGGGACCACTCGCTGGCTGCCGCGGTGGCACCCCGGCGGGTGACGCGACGGAACCCGAGGCGTTGCTTGCGGTCGGCGAACACGCCCTCGATGTTGGAGGATCGTTGCCGGTAGAGGGCCTGGCCGGCTTCGCTGGCGAGCTCGGCTCGCATCTCGGCCAGCGCCATCGCCGCTCGGGACGGGCCTCGGGGCTTGCGGGTGCGGGTCTCGGTGCCGAGCAGGTCGTCGCGGTTGGCGCTGAGCGCGGCTCGCAGCTCGTAGATACGCGGGACCGACACGCCCGCCAGGGCCGCGGCCTGGCGGTAGTCGATCCGTGCGGCGGCCCACTGCTCGAGCACGTCACGGCGACGCTGGTAGGCGTCGAGGTCGAACACCACCCCGGCCACCTCAGCGTCAGACCCGGCCTCGGCCACCTCCTGGCCGTCCGGTTCGACCGGGGCCTCGGCCCCGGTCGGGTCGCCGAGCCGGGCGACCTCGCGGGCTTTGCCCGTCGCGATCAACAACCTCGGACCTCCCGCCGCAGCGTTCGCGGCGATCGCCGCGGTCGACCAGTAGCCGGCGTCGGCGACCACGGTCCCCACCCGACCGTCGACCCCCGCCGCGTCGAGCTCTGCGTCGACCGCTTCGATCATGGCCAACAACTGGGTGGCATCGGAAGCCTCCGAGCACACCGACGTGGCCAACACCACCCGATCCGCGGTCGCGACCGCCTGCGCGTTGTAGCCCTGCACCCACCCGCCGCCCTGCACCGCCAACAACGCCGAGTCCGGGTCGACCACATTCACCCGCCGGTCCCGACCACTGGCGGTCTTGTCGCCCTTGGCGGCCGCCTCCGCCACCAGATGATCCCGGGCTGCTTCCAAGCCCGCCCGGCGGGCCTCCCGGCGGGCCAACTCCGCCGGGGTCTCATCACCGCGACGGTCACCGAATTCCTCGTCATCACGATCGTCGGCCTCGCCCGCAGCACGGAACCACTCGGCGATCTCCGCGTCGAGCCACCCCAACGTCTTGTTCTGGGCCTTCGACGCCGACGCCCCCAGCTTCGTGCCATCCAAGAACACCGCCCCCACCCGCACCAGGCCCACCTGCGCGCACATCGCCAACACCTGCGCATGCAGACCCTTCAACGCGTCCTCGTGAGTCACCCGGAACCGGGCGATCGTGGCGTGATCAGGGACCGCGTTGCCCGTCACGAACCGGAACATCACATCGCTCTCACAGCGCCGCTCGATCTCTCTCGACTGGAACACCTTGTTCGAGAACGCCCACAGCAACAGCCCCACCATCATCTCGGGGTCGAACGCCCGCCGGCCCGTGCCCCCCAGGCGGTACTTCGCCTCGAACAACGACAAGTCCAACAACGACACCGCGTCCACCACGAACCGCACCGCGTGGTCCTCCGGCACCCACTCATCGATGCTCGGCGGCATCAACATCCGCTGCTCACGATCGACGACCCGAAAGCCATGCGCCATGAACAAATTCTCGCCCACCCCACCCATGAACGCGAGCACCCAACCCCATTTCGCGACAGGCCCCAGGGCACCGAAATCGGGAGCCAGAACGAGGGTGGGTACGCTCCGCGGCGTGCTCGACGTGGTGGTCACGGCGGTGGTGGTGAGCGGCTTCGTGCTGCTCGGCGTGGCCGCCGCCCGCCACGTGCGCTGGCACGAGGACG
>JAYRFK010000017.1:0-70375 GCA_041908445.1 Acidimicrobiales bacterium
ATCGAGGACCGCCTGTCGATCCCCGGCGCCCAGGAGGTCGACACCATGGTGATGCTCCTCGAGCGGGCCCGCGAGCGCCTCACCGCCGGCGCCTGACCGCTCCTGCCGTCCGGCGTTCTGGCGTCACCGCTGCCCGCCGTGCGGGCACGGTTGGCGCCAGAACGAGACGGTCGTCGCCCGGCCGTACGCGACGGGTGGAACACGAATCAGAGTTCGTTAGTCTGAGGGGTCCCCCGACTCGTCCGACCCACCGGAGGCCCCCGTGAACTGCCCCGTCGACGGCACGCTGCTCCAGATGTCCGAGCGCCAGGGCATCGAGATCGACTACTGCCCGCAGTGCCGCGGGGTGTGGCTGGACCGTGGTGAGCTCGACAAGATCATCGAGCGCGCCGCGCCGGCGGCGCCCGCACCTGCACCGGTCCCCGCCCGGGAGGAGCGGCGCGACGACCGTCGCTACGACGACCGCGACCGCCGCGACGACTGGAGCGGCGGCCACGGCAAGAAGCGCAAGAAGGAGTCCTTCCTCGGGGAGCTCTTCGACTTCGGTTGAGCCGTCGGCCCCGGTCGCCGGTGGCGGGCCTCGGGCCCTTCGACCCTCAGGCGACGGGGTCGTCGGCGACGGCGGGCGGGTGGGCCTCGACGTACTTGCGGAAGTTGGCGAGGGTGCGGCGGATGAACCAGCCCATGCCCGGCTTCATCACGCCCATGGTGTGGCGGCTGGCGCCGGCGGGGGTCATGGCCATGACCCAGTCGACCCGGCAGCGGCCGCCGCCCAGGTCGGTCACCTGGTAGTCCTCGCCGAAGGCCGAGGCGATGGGCTTGGACAGCTCGTTGAAGCGGAAGGCCATCCGCCGGCCCGGCTCCCAGGCGAGGAACTCCTCGTAGGCGGCGAGGCCGCCGAGCATGTGCACGGTGCGGGTCGAGCCGACCTCGAGCGGGAACGGCGACGTCCACTCCACCTTCGTGATGGCGAACACCCACTTCGTCCAGGCCTCGGCGTCGAGGAACGTGGCGAAGACCTGCTCGGGCGTCGCCGCGATCTCCTCGGACGCGGTGAACCGCACCGGAGCGGCATCGAAGTAGTCGAGCCCGACCTGCTCGCAGGCGACGGTCATGGCGTGCGGCCGGTGGTCACCACGAGCGCATGACCTGCTCGGTGTCGAAGGCGTTGCAGGTGGAGGCCGTGGGGTACTCGGCGGGGTCGAGGGGCTGCGCCACCTCGTCGGGAGAGGGGCCGACGAGGTCGGCGACGGGGCGCAGCGCGTCGAGATCGAAGCCGAAGAAGGCGGCGGCGTTGGTCTCGATCATGGCCCGGGCCTCGGCCTCGGGCTTGCCGCCGAAGGCGGCCCGCAGCGCCTCGGTCGTGAACCCGAGCGAGCCCTCCGAGTGCGGGTAGTCCGCCCCCCACATGACCCGGTCGGTGGCGACGAGGTCGCCGGCGATGGGTGCCTCGGAGGGGCGCAGGAAGCTGGCGCCGAACCAGAAGTTCCGGGCGAAGTACTCCGAGGGCTTCATGGCCATGCCGGCCGCGACCTCGCCGAAGAACAGCGACTCCGCCGAGTCGGGCAGGGTCATGCGCCGGTGGAACCAGTCCAGGGTCTCGAGGCCCCGGGGCAGCCACGCCATGCCCTGCTCGGTCAGCACGACGCGCAGGCCCGGGAAGCGCTCGAGTACGCCGCCGAAGATGAGGTGCCACACCGGCCGGTGGGCGAACCACGGCAGCTCGATGAGCATCATGGCGCGGGCGGCGATGTGCTCGCCGTAGTCGGGCAGCCCGCCGCCGCCGTGCACCTGGACGGGCAGGTCGAGCTCCTGGCAGACCGCCCACAGCGGGTCGTAGTACGGCTCCCAGAAGCCGGGCAGGCCGGCGTTGGGCGGCACCGACGGCAGCAGCACCCCGCCGCGGAGCACGCCCTGCTCGGCGGCCCACCGCACCTCGGCCACGGCGTGGTCGATGTCGTTGGCGAACACCTGGAACACGCCGGCGCGGCGGCCGGGAGCAGCCTGGCAGAAGTCGACCAGCCAGCGGTTGTGGGCCTGCACGCCCGCCCAGCGCCGGTCGTAGTCGGCCGCGGTCGGCGGCAGGGCGGTGAGCTGGCTCGACTCGAAGAACGGCGGGACCGTGTTGGGGAAGAGCACCTCGGCGACGATGCCGTCGGTCTCGGTCTCCTCGAGGCGGCGGGCCGAGTCCCAGCTGCGGTAGGCGGTGGGGGCCTGGAGGTCGGCGTACGGGTTGACGTAGGTGGGCGCCCAGGCGTCGAACTCGTCGTGCCAGCGCGACGCCAGGTACGGCTTGTAGTCGTAGAGGTCGGCGCCGGCGTGCCCGTCCGACGAGATGACCGCGTAGCGGGAGGGGGAAGCGGTGGCGGTGCTCACAGCATCTCCATCATGTGAGGCGGCAGTTCGCCGCGTGCGATGGCGTCGGCGCGGGCGTGCAGCAACCGTCCCGCCCGGTCGAGGTCGTGGCCGATGATGAAGGCGCCCGACTTCACGCCGGCGACGGCGAAGCGCCCGAGCTCGACCAGGTCGACGACCGGGGTCGGGCGTCCGGCGGCCTCCAACTGGGCCTTGAGCTCGGCGAAGGTGGTCCCCGGTGCCGGCGGTCGCTCCTTGCGCCGGGCCAGCTCGGCGGGGCGGTTTCGCTGCGCGGTCCACAGGCCCGTGTCCAGCAGCCCCCCGCCCGGGTAGAAGATGGCCGCCCGGACCTGGCCGCCCTCCTCGGCCCGAAGCTGCTGGGCGAGCGACTCGGTGAGGCAGGACACCGCCGCCTTGCTCGACGCGTAGACCGACGCGTACGGCACCGGGGCGAGCCCGCCGTCGCCGGACGACGTGTTCACCACGACCCCCGGCTCGCCCGACGCCAACATGCGGGGGACGAACGACATCATCCCGTTGGCGGTGCCGAAGACGTTGACGCCGAAGCACCAGCGCCAGTCGTTGGCCTCCTGCTCCCACGGCTTGCCGCCGCCGCCCGAGGTGACCCCGGCGTTGTTGAACAGCAGGTAGCAGGCGCCCTCGGTGGCGAACACGTCGGCGGCGAGGGCCTCGAACGACTCGGGGTCGGACACGTCGGTGCGCACACCCCGCACGGAACCGTCGGGGAACTGCTCGGCGAGCTCGGCCACGGCGGCGTCGAGCACGGGCGCCTCGATGTCGCCGACGACGACCCGCACGCCCTCCTCGAGCAGGGCGGTGACGATGCCCCGCCCGATCCCGCCGGCGCCGCCCGTCACGACCGCGACCTTCCCACCCAGCTCCTCCATCACCGCGCCCTCCTGAGGTCGGCGAACTGGCTCCCGATTTCGGTGTCCTGGCACCGAAATCGGGAGCCAGAACGGATCGTGTCGGCGGTCATACCGGCGGCCTCACCTGGTACTCGTCCTTCCACCAGCGGGCGGACTCGACCGCGGCGGGGTCGGTGCGCCGGCTCGTGTCCTGGCCGAGCAGCGCCGGCGTGGGGCCGACCCGCTCGGCGATGGGGGCGAGGGCGTCGAGGTCGAAGCCGTAGCAGTGCGCCGCGGTGCCGCTGAGCATCGCCGCGGTGTCCTCCACGGGCACGTCGGCGAAGTCGGACTGCAGCTTGGCCAGGGTGTGTGGCCAGGTGCCCTCGGGGTGGGGGTAGTCGGTGCCCCACATCACGACGTCGCAACCGATGATGTGGCGCCGGCGGATCTCCTCCTTGGACATGGTGGAGGCCCCGATGAAGATGTTCTCGCCGAAGTAGTCCGACGGGAGCTTCGAGATCTTCCCCTTCATGAGCGCGGCCATCTTCTTGGTGGTGTGGCCGCCGCCGAGGTACTGGTCCCACTTCCACATGAGGTCGGTGGACCAGTAGGCGGCCGCCTCGGTGACCACGAACTTGAGCCCGGGGAAGCGTTCGAACGCCCCCGAGAACAGCAGGTGCCACATCGGCCGGGTCGCCCACCAGACCACCTCGGCCAGGTAGATGCCGATGTGGTCGCCCATCTCCTCGCGGGGCGCCTCGCCCGAGTGGGTGTGGACGGGGAAGCCCGCGGCCTCGCACGCCGCCCAGAACGGGTCGTACGCGGCGTCGTTGTAGGGCAGGTGGTCGCGCCACATGGTCGGGATCATCACCCCGCGGATGCCGGGCTCACCGGCGAGGCGCTCGACCTCGGCCACGCCGGCGGCGATGTCGTGGCTGACCGGCACGAGGGCCACGCCGCCGCGGCGCTCGGGGTTGGTGGCGCAGAACTCGACCAGGAACCGGTTGTGGGCCCGGGCGCCGGCGAAGGCGAGGTCGGGGCGCTCGATCATCCCGGCGCCGAGGCCGGCGCCGAACGGCGGTGAGGCGAAGCCGGTGATGGCGTCGGCGTCGGCGAACATCACCTCGGCGGCCACGCCGTCGGCGTCGAGCTCCTTGTCGCGCTGGGCGGCGTCGTAGCCGCCCCGGAGACCCTCCTCGTTCTCGGTCTCCCAGCCCATGATGTAGTCGTAGTTGAGGGTCAGGGCCTCGTCCCGGGCGGCCTGCTGCTGGGCCAGGTACTCGTCGAAGTCGGCGTGGAACGCCGGGTCGAGGTAGTCCCGGTACTCGGGGGCGGGCAGGCCGCAGTGCGAGTCGGCCGAGATGATCGTGTAGCGGCCGCCGGCGGCGTCGAGCACGTCGCTCGGCTCGCCGGTGGTCCAGGCGTTCGGGGTGGGGTCAGTCACGGTCGCCTCCCCCGCCGAGGACCGACAGATCGTCGTAGCGCTGGTGCAGGTAGGGGACGAGGTCCTCCCGGGGGACGGGGCCGACGATGCGGCCGACCTGGGTGGACGCCCGCTCGGTCCAGTTGAGGTCGACCATGCGGACGATGGCGAGGTCGCAGATGGGGTCGAGGGGCGCCTCCTTGAGGATCACCTCGCCCTCGATCGTCTCGTGGACCCGGGCCTTCTCGGTCTTCTCGCCGTAGACGAGCAGCGGATCCTGGTCGAGCTCGCCCGGCCCCTCGGCCGACGGCGAGACCTTGAACCAGAAGTCGCGCTTCGACTTCTCGTAGGGCTCACGGGCCTCGGTGACCCGGCCGTGCACCTCGCAGACGGTGAAGCCCATGCGGGCGATGCCGGCGTCGATCTCGTCGCCCTCGCGGCGGGCCCAGACGTCGCCGATCTTCTTGGGCTCGCCGTAGGTGTCGCGCCCGCCGAGCACCGACTGCTCGGTGGTCATGGGCATGAAGATGGGGTACTCGCCCTCGACCACGCCGGCGTCGGTGACGTGGCGGGCCGCCACACCGAACCAGCCGGCGCCGAAGGTGGGGTAGCCGGGCATGGTCACCGACGTGAGGGTGAGGCGGACGAGGGGCTCGGCCGCCGGCGACAGCGGGGGCGGCAGCACCGCGGCGACGGCCTCGGGATCGGTCTCCCACACCGCGGTGACCGCGGTGGACCAGATCTCGGCCGCGGTGGCCTCGATCTCCCGGCTGCGCTGCACGGTCTTGGCGCCGTACCTGATCTGACCCATCGGATCCCCCGTTCCGCCGCCCGGTCGACGGGAGCGGACGGCGCGGACCACTCTGACAGATCACGCGGGACCCGTGAGCACGGACCGCCCACGGGCGGCGGCGGTCCGCCCCGGGCCCCGGCGGACGGTCGCGGCCGGTCGGTAGGGTGCGGCCATGCCGAACGACCTCTCGCTGAAGGCCATGAACGCCGTGCACCGGGTGGTACGCACCATCACCTTCGGCAAGGTCGGCAACAACCTGCTCGGCATGCCGGTGCTCGAGCTGGTCACCACCGGCCGCAAGTCCGGCCAGAAGCGGGCGGTGATGCTGACCGCCCCGGTCGTGGAGGGCGACACCGTCGTGATCGTCGCCTCCCGCGGCGGTGACGACACCCACCCGGCCTGGTTCCTGAACCTGCGGGACGACCCCGAGGTGGAGGTGGCGCTCGAGGGCGGGCCGCGGAAGCCCTACCGGGCCGAGATCGCCGACGCCGAGACCCGCGCGCGCCTCTGGCCCAAGATCACCACCGACCACGCGAACTACGCGGGCTACCAGACCAAGACCGATCGGGAGATCCCGGTCGTGCTGCTCCACCCCGCCGACTCTTAGCCGGTCCCGCTCGACGCCGGCGCGGCCGGCGCCGGCTCAGGGGGCGTGGTGGCGTCGTTGCTGCGCGCGGGAGACGTGCACCCGGTGCGCGTACAGCAGCGGGAAGGCCAGGGTGAACGTCCTCAGCGGCTCGGGCAGGTCGGGGCGTCGGTCGAGTTGGAGCCACGACTGCTCGGGCAGCAGTTGGCCGGCCTCGGGAGCCGAGCCGAAGAACGACCCGAGACCTCGGCGCGCCTCGTGGTTGGTCAGCGAGCCGAAGGCGGCACCGGCGGCGTCGCTGAGCACCACCGTGAAGTGGTTGACGTCGTCGGCGACGAACGGCCCGACCTGGCCGGCGCCGTCGACGGTGGAGGCCTGTCCGAAGGCGTGGGCGCCGCACACGAAGCGAACGACGGCACTGAAGGCCTGCCCGTCGAACATCCCGTGGGGCCGGCCGGTCCAGTCGAGCACGTCGCAGTCGCTCGAGAAGCCACCGCGGGGGACCACCTGCAGCACGACCCGGTCCCGCGGGTCGAGCACTAGGTAGCGGCGTGTGCCGCCGGCGAGGAACCCCGGCACCTCCACGTGCACCGACCCACGCGGGCGGCCGGTCGCGTCGAACACGGGCCAGCGGCCAGCGCCCTCGATCCCGACGGCACCGTACGACAGCGCCAGGGCGGGTTCGGCCAGCACGGTGAGGTCCGGCAGGTTCGGGTTGGGTCCCGGTGGGTCTCGCCACTCGGCCCCCCAGGAGGCCACTCGGTCCGTCCAGTCCCCGCCCTCGGCGTGGCGCCAGTGGGCGCGGCCGAACGGGTCCGGGTGCCAGTCCCCACCCGCGCCCCCCGCTGACGAGGACGGTCCGGGCGTCGGTTCGCCGGGGCCGGTGGGGGCGTCGGGAGGCAGGGTCATCGAGGCGGAGGCGGTCCGTCCGACGTCAGGTCGTGCCCGGCGGCGGGGGTGGCGGCGGCCCCGATCCCC
This sequence comes from Acidimicrobiales bacterium, assembly GCA_041908445.1. Taxonomy (GTDB): domain Bacteria; phylum Actinomycetota; class Acidimicrobiia; order Acidimicrobiales; family DATDAH01; genus JAEUJM01. The sequence goes on from JAYRFK010000017.1 coordinate 7,005, forward strand.
ACCCTGGCGGCGGCGTGGGCGGGGCCGCCATCGGGGATCCGGCGACGCCGGTCGCGTACACGGCCTGGTTGCGGCGGCGCTTCCGGCTGCCCGAGCGGACCGCCGTGACCACCAGCAGGACGACGGCCAGGACGCCGACCGGCACGGCGAGCGCCACGAGCAGCAGCCCCCCCAGCTCGACCTCGTCCGGCTCCACGACGAGGCGCTGCGTCCCGAGGGGCGCGTCCGAGCGGACGGTGTAGGTGCCGGGCTCGTCGGCCACGAAGGTCCACACCGTCACCGTGATCTCGTCGTTGATGCGCAGGACGCCGGCATCGCCGTTGTCCAGGGGGAGGCGGTCACCGCCCCCCGGCGGGCGCACGACGGGCTCGCCCTCGAGGGCCAGGAGGCTCGGGTCGCAGATCGCCTCGGTGGTGGTCCGGCGGTTCTCGCCGGTGCCCGTGCGGCGGGACTCGAGGCGGCACACCCCGGTGTCGGTGAAGCGGTTCGACTGGTAGCGGATCCGGTAGGTGCCCGGCTCCTCGATGAGGATCTCGGCCCGACCGGGCACGTCGAAGGTGCCGGACTCGTCGGGCAGGTTCTCGCCGATGAGCTGTGCGCACCCGCCGATGCCGAGGCCGGCGGCGGCGAGGAAGAGCACGACCACGAGCACCCACCAGAGCTTCGAGACCTTCTTCGGGGCGTCGGCCGCGGGCGCCGTCGGGAGCGTCGGGCTCGGGTGCAGGAAGGGCTCGGCCATGGCAACGCCCGACGCTAGTGCGGCCGCTCGAACGGCTCCGGTGCACGCGTGGTGGAGCCGCGCGGGGACCTTCGGCCCTCCCGGCGCGGCGAGCAGCCGTCGTACGGTCCGGGCGTGGGACGAGCGACCACCGTCGGGATCGCCGGGGCGGCGGTGGCCTACGCCGGACTCCACTGGCTGGGTCGCACGTCGGGCACCACCGTGGCCGAGCGGCGGCTCGCAGCGCCGGGGGACGACCTCGTCGAGTCACCGCTGGTCGTCACCGACCACGCCGTCACGGTCGATGCCCCGCCGGGTGCCGTCTGGCCGTGGCTCGTGCAGATGGGGTGGGGACGGGCCGGCTGGTACACGGCTCGATGGGTCGACCGCGCCTTCTTCCCCGCCAACGGTCCCAGCGCGGACCGGATCCACGAGGAGTGGCAGGACCTGGCCGTCGGGGACCGGGTGCTCGACGGCGCCCCCGAGACCGAGTGCGGGTTCGTGGTGCGGGCGCTCGAGCCCGACCGGCACCTGGTCCTGCACTCGACGGAGCACCTGCCGCCGCAGTTCCGCGATCGCTTCGGCGCCTGGATCGACTGGAGCTGGGCCTTCGTGCTCAGCGACCTCGGTGACGGCCGGACGCGCTTCCACTTCCGCACCCGCGCCCGCCTGGGCCCGCCCTGGCTGGCGGCGGCCTACTGGCTGGTCCTGGTCCCCGCGGACCACGTGATGGCCCGCCAGATGCTGGCCGGCGTGCGCCGACGGGCCGAGGGGCGCCTCGGGTGAGGATCGGTCGCCTCGCCGCGGCAGTGGGCTGTGGGATCGCAGGGGCGATCGCGTTCGGCTGGTACCGGCGCTGGCACCTGCGGTGGGGGGCGACCGTCGACGAGGTGCAGGGGCCGCTGCCCGGCGACGCGATCGTTCCGGTGCCGCGGTTCGAGGCCACACGCGCGGTGACGATCGACGCCCCACCGGCGGCGGTGTGGCCCTGGCTGGCGCAGATCGGGCGAGGACGCGCCGGCTTCTACGCCTACGACCTCCTCGACAACGCCGGCGAGCCGAGCGCCGAACGCATCCTGCCGGAACACCAGCATCTGGCCGTCGGCGACCTGGCCGCACCGATGGCGCTGCCCGCGGACGACCGCAACAGCTTCCGGGTGTTCGGCTTCGAGGAGCCCGAGTGGCTGGGCTGGGCCAAGCCGGGATCGACCTGGGTCTGGGTGCTCCGGCCACTCGACGACGGACAGCGCACCCGCCTGGTCGTCCGCCTCAAGGCGACCGATCGACTGCCCTGGTCGCTGGTCAGCGCCCCGTTGTTGGAGCTCGGCGACTTCCCGATGATGCGCAAAGAGCTCCTCGGCATCAAAGCCCGCGCCGAGGCCGGCGACGGCTCGGCGCTGACGGGAGGACGGTGATCGGTCGCTCCGTCCACCCCCGCGGCCGAAGCGGCGCCGGACGTCGGGGGCGGGTGACGGCGGCGGGCGTGGTTGGATGAGCGCTCCGGCGGACGCCGGCGCACCCGAACCCGAACCCGAACCCGAACCTGGAGGGGGACCCATGGCCCGCGCACTCATCACCGGCTGCTCGACCGGCATCGGGCGGGCGACCGCGGTGGAGCTCACCCGCCGGGGGCACGAGGTGGTCGCCACCGCCCGCCGGCTCCCGACCCTGGAGGGCCTCGACGTGGCCGCCCGGCTCGAGCTCGACGTCGACGACGACGCCTCTGTGGCGGCGGCGGTCGCCGCCGCCGGCGAGGTCGACGTGCTGGTCAACAACGCCGGCTGGGAGGCCGGCGGTCCGGTCGAGCGGGTGCCCATCGACGCGGTCAGGGCCATGTTCGAGACCAACGTCTTCGGCCTCGTCCGCATGGTCCAGGCGCTGGCGCCGGCGATGCGCGAGCGGGGCACCGGCACCATCGTCAACGTGTCGTCGATGGCGGGCCGGGTGGCGGCGCCGCTCAACGGCCTCTACTCGGCGTCCAAGTTCGCGGTCGAGGCCCTCTCGGAGAGCCTCCACTACGAGCTCGGCCACTTCGGGATCCGCGTGGTGGTGATCGAGCCGGGCGAGATCGCCACCGCCTTCGGCGACAACGTGCGCCGCTTCGGCGAGGACACCGCCCCGTGGGACGAACTGCGGGCGGAGTGGGACCGGGCCTCCGGGCTGCTCGGGGGCGGCGAGCCCGCCCCGGGCCCCGAGCTGGTGGCCACCGCGATCGCCGAGGCCGTCGAGGCCGACGACCCGCCGCTGCGCATCCCCGTCGGCGCCGACGCCGAGCTCGTCGCCGCGGTGCGCTCGGCCAACGACGACGCCGCCTTCGAGGCCACCATGCGGGCGACGCTCGGCCTCACCTGGTAGGGCCGCACGAGCCGACCGGGCCGAGCACGGACCTTCGACCCTTCCTCGAGCGCCCGCTCGGGCGCATGATCGAGGTGTCGTCAAGACACCTGGGACTCCCATGAGAGGAGGTCGAGGCGATGCGTCGGCTGACCCGAAGCGCCCGAGTGGTGCTGGCGGCCAGCCTGGTGCTCCTCCTCGGAGCGACGCTGTTTCCCCGCGTCGGGGCCGATGAGAGCGACGCGGTGGCGGCGGCCACCGCGACCGTCACGTTCGCGTGTGGCGAACGCACGGTGCCGCTCGTGGTGGACGCGTGGGTCGACCCGGCGGAGGTCCCGGACGGCGGCTCGGTGAACGTGGCGTGGACCGTGACGCTGCCGAGCGCCGACCAACTGCTCGCCGGTGAGCAGCTCGTGGTCACGTTCCCACTCCCGGCGGAGGCGATCGTCGCCGAGGCCGACGTGGCCGCGCTCGGCGGCGTCGACGGCACGGGGTGGACGGTCGCGAACGGGCAGCTGACCGTCGACCTCGGTCTGACCGGCGGCCCCGACCCCGTGCGGGCCACGGTGACGGCGTCGGTGGACCTGCGGGCCGGCGTCGCGCCGGCCGTGATCTCGTTCGGCGCGCCGAATGCGCTCGTCCTGGTCGGTGCGGGTCCGGGGGGTGGCGACCTCACGTGCTCACCGACCGCACCCGTGGCCGCGCTGGTGGAGGTGGTCGTGTCCCAGGTGACCGTCCCCACCAGCGCGCCGACGACGTCCGTCCCGACCACGTCGCCACCCAGCACCTCGCCACCCACCACCTCGGTCACGACCCCGCCGCCCACCACGAGCACCACGAGGCCGCACGACCCCGCGGCCGGTGGCGACGCGCCGGCGGCGACGCCGCCGGACCCGTCCGAGGTGCCCTCGGTGCCCCCGGGACGGGGGCCGGCCAGCCAGGTCGTCACCGGCGACGTCGACGGCGCCCGGACCCGCCTGACGACGATGCAGGACCGCCTGGCCGCCTCGGACGCCGATCTGGCCGATCTGCGGCAACGGTCGGCCGCGATCGAACGGGGCCTGCGCCGCCTCGAGGACGAGCGCCGCCAGATGGCCGACAAGCTCCTCAGCCGGGCCCGGGACCTCGACGCCCTGCTGGCCGCCACCTACATCGCCGCCGTCGATGCCGAGGTCACGCCCGAGGTGCCCGACACGGGCACGGTCCCGCTCGCGACGGCGCTCGACCACGCCCGGCGTGAGTACGAGCGCCTCCTGGGGCGAGAGGCCGAGGTGATGGCGCAACTGAGCGACATCGCCACGGAACGGGCTGAGGGGCGGCGGTCGCTCGACCAGGCGCGCGCCGACCACCAGGACCTGCACGCGGCCGTGACCGACGGCCGGCGTCAGGTCGAGACCTTCCGGCTCGGCGGCGATCTGGCCGTCACCGGGTTCCACTTCCCGGTCGCGGGCCCGCACGACTTCAGCGACACGTGGCACGCCCCCCGCTCGGGCGGGCGCCTGCACGAGGGGACCGACATCTTCGCCTCCGAGGGCACGCCGCTGCGGGCCGTCGAGCGGGGTGTGCTGGCGGACGTGGGCACCAACTCCCTCGGCGGGATCAAGCTCTGGCTGGTCGGGGAGAGCGGTACGCACTACTACTACGCCCACCTCAGCGCGTACGCGCCCGGCGTGGCCGACGGCCTGCTCGTCGGCGCCGGCGAGGTGATCGGGTACGTCGGTCACACCGGCAACGCCCGCACCACACCGTCGCACGTGCACTTCGAAGTGCACCCGGCGGGCGGCGATGCCGTCGACGGCTACCCGCTCCTGGCCGCGGCCGACGGCACCCGCGCCCCGTCGGTCGACCCTGGCTCGGCCGGGTCGACCACGGCGGCCGCGGGCCCCGTGACGCCATCGACCACGACCACGACCGCCACGACCGCCACGACCGCCACGGCCGTCCCGACCACACCCACGACGGCCGCGGCGCCGCCGGCCTCCGGCGGGAGCTCCGAGGGCGAGGACGAGCACGCGGTCGGTGGGTCGGCGCCCGTCCCCCGGCCGGCCTGGGGCGACGGTGGCCGTGCCCGCGCCGGAGCGCGTCCGGTGGCGGTGGCGGTGGGGCCGGACGGTCGTGGGTACGTGGTCGACGTGGCCGGTGACCGTGTCGTCGTCCTCGCGGCCGACGGGTCCCGTGTCGGTGCGTTCGGCGGGCCGGGCAGCGCCGAGGGCCGCTTCCACGAGCCGCGCGGTGTCGCGGTGGCGCCGGACGGAACGGTCTACGTGGCCGACACCGGCAACAACCGCATCCAGCACTTCAGCGCCGAGGGCGACCTGCTCGGTGCGTGGGGCGAGACCGGATCGCGCGAGGGCAGGTTCAACGAGCCCACCGGGGTGGCGGTGGACGGCCGAGGTCGCGTGTTCGTGGTGGACCGCCTCAACAACCGGGTCCAGGTCTTCGACGGCGGTGGTCGGCCCCTCCGGTCCTGGGGCGGCTTCGGGGCCGAGCCCGGTCGGTTCGCGAACCCCACCGGCCTCTCGATCGGTCCGGACGGCGACGTGTACGTGGCCGACACCTTCAACGCTCGGATCCAGCGCTTCACCGCTCGTGGGACCTACGTGGGCGAGTGGGTGGGTCGCCTGCGCCGGCCCGTCGGCGTGGTCGTGACGGCCGGCGGCGAGCTCCTGGTCGCCGACGACGCGGCTCGCCCGGTCCGCCAGCTCGACTCGGCGGGGCACCAGATCGTGGCCTGGGGCGGCGCCTCGGAAGGCGAGGGGCTCCAGCGGGTGCGGGGCTTGGCCCTCGACGGTGCCGGACGCCTCTACCTCGCCGCCGACGGGGCGGTGCTGGCGTACAAAGGCGACGGCGCCGGCGGGGCGGCGTCGCCCTGAGCGTCCCGTCGCGGCGGGGCCGGCGGGTGCCCCCGCCCCCGTTGCGCTCCCTCAGGTCTCGGGGCGGACCGGGACGCCGAGGGGCGGCACCCGTTCCTCGGCCGGCAGGCCGGACCAGTCGCTGGTGTCCCGTGGCCCTGCCGCCGGCGCCACCGTGACGGGGATGTCGGTGAGGTGGGCCATGCCCGGGGCGAGCTCTGCTTCTGGTGGTCGCTGTTCCTCTTCGGGCTGGCGGCGGCGCCGAGCTACTGGTGGACGGTCGTCGGGGCGGTCTCGATCTCGGTCATGTTCGCGGCGGCGTCGATCCCCATGATCGAGAAGCGCAGTGCCGAGCGTCGTCCCGCCTGGGCCGACGACGCCCGGCGCACGTCGGTGCTGGTGCCCCGCCCGCCCCGTCGCGCCTGACGGGCCAACCGGACACCCGGCACGCCGGCGCCCCGGTCGGTAGGTTGCGGCCCGCACCCAGCGACGAGGCGAGGAGCGGGCGATGGCGGGCAGGGACACGTTCACGATCGAGCGGTCGACGACGATCGGGGCGCCGGCGGCGGCGATCTTCGAGCGCCTGGTCGACTTCCACCGCTGGGGCGAGTGGTCGCCGTGGGAGGACCTCGACCCCGCGATGGCCCGCACCTTCTCCGGCGCCGAGGCGGGTGTCGGCGCGGTCTACGAGTGGAGCGGGAACAAGAAGGCAGGGTCGGGGCGCATGGAGGTGCTGGAGGCCGACGCCCCCGGTGCCGCGACCATCGACCTGCAGTTCCTGAAGCCCTTCAAGGCCCACAACGTCATCCGCTTCACGCTGGTCGAGGACGTCGGCGCCACCGCGGTGACGTGGACGATGACCGGGCCCACGACCTTCATGACCAAGGTGATGGGGATCTTCAAGAGCATGGACTCGATGGTCGGCCCCGACTTCGAGAAGGGCCTGGCGCAGCTGAAGGCGGCCGCCGAGGGCTGAGCGGGCCGGCCCTGCCGGTCAGGCGCGGCCGAGGATCCGCTCGACCCGGAGCTCGATGGCGACCCGATCCTCGCGCTCGCGCGGGGCCTGGTAGCGCTCGCCGTAGCGGCGCTCTGCCTCCGCCACCCGGGCGGGGTCGTCGGTGACCGTCGCGGTGCCCTCCAGGGTCAACCAGCGGCCGCCGTCGAGCTGGCTCACCGCGGCTCGGCCCCCGCCCGCGAGGTTGCGGGCCTTGCGGGACGAGCGGGCGGTGATGATGCGGACGACGTGGGTCTCGGGGTCGTAGGAGAACCCCACGGGCACCACGTGGGGGGACCCGTCGGGCCGCAGCGTGGTCAGGGTGGCGAGGTGGCGCTCGGTCAGGAAGCGGAGCACCGCCGGCCCGGGGTCGTCGACGTCGATGGCCACGGCGGCGAACCTACCGTCGGGCCCGGCCGGCTTCCGGGTCGGGGAGCGGACCGGCCAAGATCGTGGCCATGGCCGACCCCCACGGCGTGGCGCCCGGCGCGGGCGACGAGCACCACGAGCACCACGAGCACCACCATCCCGAGGGCACGGCGCCGTTCCTGCCCGAGTCGTGGTGGGGCCTCAGCCTCCTGCGCCGACGCGAGATCGCCTTCGGGCTGGTCATCGTGGCGGTCCTCGGGCTCGCGCTCGTCGGCTACCTCGTCCTCGGCGGGAGCGGGAGCGGGGAGGACGCCAGCGGCACGCAGGAGGCGGCGGCGGACACGACCCCCACGACGGCACCCGTCGCCGGCGCCACGCCGAGCGCCACGGTCCCCGACACCGACCCGTCGCAGTACGTGGCCTCGATGTCGCCGCAGCGGGTCGAGACCTTCAACTCGATCGCCATGTGCGAGTCGAGCGGCGACTGGTCCGCCGACACCGGCAACGGCTTCTACGGCGGCCTGCAGTTCACCCTCGACTCGTGGGAGCTCGTGGGCGGCTCCGGCAACCCGGCCGACACCAGCCAGGACGAGCAGATCATGCGGGGCAGCCTCCTCCAGTCCCACCAGGGCTGGGTGGCGTGGCCCCGGTGCGCCGCCCAGCTCGGCCTGACCTGAGCGACCGCGCCGATCAGTCGGCGAGGGCGGTGAGGGCGCTTCCGATGCGCTCGCGGGCCTCGTCCGCCACCGGACGCAACTCGTCGCGGTCGACGAGGGTCGCCATCACGCCGGGGTCGAGCGCCTCCACCAGCACCCCGTCGCCCGTCTCGCGCACGACCACGTTGCACGGCAGCAGCACGCCGATCTGGGGCTCGACGTCCAGGGCGCGCGACGCGAGGCCGGGGTTGCAGGCGCCGATGATGACGTAGGGCGCCATGTCCTTGTCGATCTTCGCCTTGAGGGTCGCGGCGACATCGATCTCGGTCAGGGTGCCGAAGCCCTGCTCGGCCAGGGCCGCCTTGACCCGCTCGAGCACCTCGGCGAATGGTGCAGACAGCAGCACAGCCTCTTCGAAGACCACGGGGACCACCTCCTGGACCGCCGGCGGCGCCGGTCGGTCGGTTGACCCCCTCACCGTACGGGCGGACCACGCGCCTCCCAAGGGACCTTGGTCACTGCGGTCCCTAGGATCACCCCGAGCGAGCGCCGCCGGCCCCGGCCGTCGGACCGATCCGAAGGAGAACCCCGTGCGCGCCGTCCTGTCCAACGAGCCCGGCGGTCCTGACACCCTCGTCGTGGCCGAGATCCCCGCCCCCGAGCCCCGGGCGGGCGAGGTCGTCATCGACGTCGAGGCGGTGGCGGTCAACTACCCCGACGTCCTCATCATCGAGGACCTGTACCAGTTCAAGCCCCGCCGGCCCTTCTCGCCGGGCGCCGAGGTCGCCGGGCGGGTGTCGGCCCTGGGGGAGGGCGTGTCCACGCCGGCGGTCGGCGACCGGGTGCTCGTGGTCCCGGGCCACGGCGGCAAGGTCGAGCAGCTCGCCACGCGGGCCGACGCCTGCATCCCGATCCCCGACTCGATGCCCTCCGACGACGCCGCCGCGCTGCTGATGACCTACGGCACCAGCCACTACGCCCTCAAGGACCGTGCGCACGCCCAGCCGGGCGAGTCCGTGTTCGTGCTCGGCGCCGCCGGTGGCGTCGGCCTCGCCGCGGTGCAGCTCGGCACGGCCATGGGGCTGACGGTGATCGCCGGCGCCAGCAGCCAGGAGAAGGTCGACCTGTGCCTGGCCCACGGTGCCGACGCCGGCATCGTCTACCCCCGTCAGCCCCTCGACCGCGCGCAGCAGAAGGCGCTGTCCGAGGAGATCAAGGCGGCCGGCGGTGGCGGCGTCGACATCGTCTACGACGCGGTCGGCGGTGACTACGCCGAGCCCGCCGTGCGTGCCCTCAACTGGGAGGGCCGCTTCCTCGTCGTCGGCTTCCCGGCCGGCATCCCCGCCCTCCCGCTCAACCTCACCCTGCTGAAGTCCTGCCAGATCGTCGGCGTCTTCTGGGGCGCCTTCGTGATGAGCCAGCCGGAGGCGAACGCGGCCAACCTGGCCGAGCTGTTCGCGCTCTACGAGGAGGGGAAGATCAAGCCCCACATCTCCGAGCGGTTCCCGCTCGAGCGCTCGGCCGACGCCATCCGCGTGCTCGCGGAACGGCGGGCCGAGGGCAAGGTCGTCGTCACCGTCCCCTGACGGCGCGGGTCAGGCGGCGCCACCCGAGCCGCCCCGGCCGGCCACGTCGGCGAAGGCGGCGTCGATGCGCTCGTCGATGTCGGGCACGTCGGCGCGCACGAGCTCGCGGACAGCGGCGAGCACGGTGGTGAGCTCGGCGGTGAGCGGGTGGTCGGGGAGGCGCTCGCGGAACACCCGGGCGAGGGCCTCGTAGTACCAGAGCTGGTACTCGGCGCGGGACTCGTTGAAGCGCACCCAGGTCTCCGGGCCGGCGCCGCGGTAGTCGGCCAGGAACGACGACGCGTTCTGGAGCTTGTCGGCCACCGACACCTCGAGCACCTCGTCGGGCTCGCCCGCGAGCTTCTCGACGTACCCGGGCTTGCGCTCGAGCCAGGGCACCTTGGCGATGTCGCTGGTGGTGTCGACCAGGCTGTCCGACAGGGCCGCCACCAGCTCGGCCACGTGGGGGTCGACCTCTGCGGCGATGCGGTCGAGGGTGGCGGTGCCGCCGGCATCCTCGGCGGCGTCGTGCAGGTAGGCGGCCGCGATCTGGGCGTCGGTGCCGCCGGCGCCACGCACGAGGGCGGCCACCGGGTCGAGGTGGCCCTCGACGTACGAGATGCCGCTGCCCTTGCGCACCTGGCCGGCGTGCAGCTCGAGGGCCAGGGTCCGGGCCCGGGACGGGAGGTCGGCGGAGGGCTCGGGCGAGGCGGAGGCGGGGGACGGGTCGCGCACGGTCACATCCTCCCGTACCGGCGAGGCGTGACGGACCCGGCTCGATCAGGCCCGGCGGACCTCCACACGGGCGTCGTTGAAGCGGGCGCCGCCGGCGAGGTCGGAGAGGGTGTCGGGGGCGAAGACGTTGGCGGTGAGGCCCTCGGGCGTGGCCTCGCACCACATCCCCTTGGGCATGGCCGCGACGCCGGGGCGCACGTCGGTACCCACGGCCACGGGGACGTGGACCTCGTGGCGACCGTCGCTCACCACCACGGGGTCGCCGTGGGTGAGGCCCCGGGCGGCGGCGTCGTCCGGGTGCAGCCGCACGGCCGGGTCGGGCGGGTCGTACTCGGCGAACATCGAGGTGACGGTGCGGTTCGTGGCCGGCGTCAGCAGGGTGAGCGGCCCGCCCTCGTGGTCGTTGTCCCGGTAGGTCGGCACCCGGTCGGCGCCGGCGGCCACCTCGGCGTCGGTGGCGACGAGCCGGGCCCGGGGCGCCCCGCCGTCCGCGTGTGCCGGCCACACGTCGGCGAACTGGACGAAGCCCTCGGCCTGGAGGCGGAGGGGGAGCGGCAGGCCGAACAGCAGCGCCTGCTTCAACCGCTCGGGCGACGGGTCGAAGGCATCGCCGTCGAGGCCCAGGCGCACGGCGAGGCCGTGGGCGAGCTCGTTGTTGGAGCGGCTCTCGCCCACCCGGGGGATCACCGCCGGCGCGTCCTGCACGACGTAGCTGCCGTAGCCGCCGACGAGGTCGTCGGTCTCGAAGTGGGTGGTGGCGGGCAGCACGAGGTCCGCGAAGCGGGCGGTGTCGGTCAGCACCTGCTCGTGCACGACGGTGAAGAGGTCCTCCCGAGCCAGGCCGGCGTGGACCGCGGCCTGGCCGGGGCAGGTCGCCGCCGGGTTCGAGCCCTGGACGAACAGCACCCGCACGGGCCCGCCCTCGCCGGCGAGCACGGCGCCCAGCCGGTTCATGTTGACGACGCGGCGCCCCTCGGCCGGGGGAGCGTCGCCGAGGACGGCGGTGCGGATGCCGCCGGTGGCGCTCTCCTTCGGGCTGGTCGAGCCCACCACCCCGGTGCCGGGGCGCCCGAAGGCGCCGGCCAGGGCCCACAGCGACATCGCCGCCCGGTGGGCACCGCCGCCGTTGCGGTTGCGCTCCATGCCCCAGCCCACCCGCAGCAGCGGGCGCTCGGCGGCGGCGAGGTCGGCGGCCAGCCCGGTGATCTCCTCGGCCGGCACGCCGCAGAGGGCGGCGGCGCGATCGACCGGCCAGGCGCGGCAGGCGGCGAGGTACTCGTCGGCGCCCTCGACGTGGGCGGCCACGAACGCCTCGTCGACGCCCCCGAGGCGTTCGAGCTCCGCGGCCACCGCGAACGCCAGCACCACGTCGGTGCCGGGCACCACGGCGAGGTGGCGGTCGGCCTTGCCCGCCAGGGGCGTGCGCCGGGGGTCGATCACCACCACGCGGGTGCCGGCCCGTCGCTGCTGCTCGAGCAGGGTCCCGAAGTGGGAGTTGGACACCGACGGGTTGGCGCCCCACACCACCACGAGGTCGCTGTGGGCGGCGTCGAGGGGATCGGCGCTCGCCATCGTGCCGAGCACGAGGCGCCACGCCTCCGAGGCGGTGGCGGCGCAGATGGTGTCGTGCACCTCGGCCGTGCCGAGGGCCTCGAACAGCAGGGGGGTGAGCCCCGCGGCGGCGACGACCGCGGCGGACGAGTTGTACAGGTAGGGCACCACCGACGCCGGGCCGTCGGTGGCGATGGCCTCCTGGATCGCCGCGGCCATCCGGTCGAGGGCGTCGTCCCACGAGATCGGCGCGAACCCACCCGAGCCCTTGGGGCCGGTGCGCACCAGCGGGGAGGTGAGGCGCTGCGGGCCGTGGACCCGCCGGGTCATGCGCCGCACCTTGCGGCAGATCCAGCCGTCGGTGAGGGGGTTGTCGGCCTCGCCAGCGGGCACCGCGTCGATGGCGGTGATGCGCTCGCCCACGACGGTGACCTCGAGCGAGCAGCCGTCGGGGCAGTCGAGCGGGCAGGCGGTGCGGTGCACCCGGGCGTCGTCGGGGGCGGCGGTTGGGACGGCCATGCCCAGACCCTAGGGACCGGCCGCCACCGCCGCCCGGGAGTTCGTCAGCGCTCGCCGGCGCCGACCGGCTCGAGGCCCTCGTCGGCGGTCGTCCCCTCGGCGACGGCGTCGGGGCCGTCGGCGGGCAGGTCGTCGGAGGACGCGTCCTCGATGTGGCCCTCCACGTCGATGTTCGGGAGGAGCCGGTCGAGCCAGCGCGGCAGCCACCAGTTCTTGTCGCCGAGCAGCTCCATGGTGGCGGGCACCAGCAGCATGCGGACGATGGTGGCGTCGAGGAGGATCGCGGTGGCGAGGCCGACGCCCATCAGCTTCACGGTGCGGTCCTGCTCGAGGATGAAGCTGCCGAAGACGAAGACCATGATCGCCGCGGCGGCGGTGATGACCTTGGCCGTGGCGGCCAGGCCATCGGCCACCGAGCCCCGGCTGTCGCCGGTGCGGTGCCACTCCTCACGGACGCGGGAGAGGAGGAACACCTCGTAGTCCATGGACAGGCCGAAGACGATCGCGAACAGCATCATCGGCATCCACGGCTCGATCGGCGCCGGCTGCACCCCCGTGATGTCGCTGAACCACCCCCACTGGAACAGGGCCACGACGATGCCGTAGGCGGCGCCGATGGACAGCAGGTTCATGATCACCGCCTTCAGCGGCACGAGCAGCGACCGGAACACGACCATCAGCAGCAGGAACGACAGGAGCAGCACGGCCCCGAAGAAGTAGGGGAGCCGGGAGGTGAGGTAGTCGGCGAAGTCGATGTTCACCGCCACCGAGCCGGAGACGTTGACGTCGACGCCGGCCGCCTCCTCGACGGGGGGCAGCACCTCGTCGCGCAGTCGGTTGACCAGTTGCGTGGTCGCCTCGGCCTGCGGACCCGTGGTGGGCACGACGTTCCAGACCACCGCGGTCGGGTTCTCGGGGTCGTTCGGGAACGCCGGTGAGGCGAAGGCCACGCCCGGGTCGGCGGCGATGGCCTCCTGCACGGCGGCGAGGCCGGCGAGGTCGGTGCCCTCGGGCACCGACGCCACGAGGACGAGCGGCCCGTTGAACCCCTCGCCGAAGCCCTCGACCAGCAGGTCGTAGGCCTGCTTGGTGGTGGTCTCCTGCGAGAAGTTGCTCTCGTCCGAGAAGCCGAGGCGCAGGCCGAGCACGGGCAGCGCGAGCACGATCAGGATCAGGGCGCCGCCGATGGCGCTGACCCACGGGTGGTGCTGGATGATGCGGCTCCACCGGTAGGCGGTGGTCAGGTGCCGGGGCTTCACCGGCCGCCGCGGCACCTCCGAGCGCAGGCCCGAGAGCGGCCGGAGCCAACGGCCGAGGATGCTCAGCAGGAGGACGAAGAGCGCGAGCACGAACGCCACCGAGGCGACGGGGGTCAGGTTCAGGCCCGTGGCCATGAGGCCCACGGCGACCAGGCCGGCGGCGACGAGACCCCGCCAGCGGGTGCGCTCGACCCGGTCGCCGGCGAAGCCGAGCAGGGCCGGGAGCAGCGTCAGCGAGGCGAGCACGGTGACGGCGACCACCGCCGAGGCCCCGACGGCGAGGCCCTGCACGAAGCTCACGCCCATCAGCAGCATGCCCAGCAGGGAGATCACGACGGTGGCCCCCGCGAACACCACCGAGCGGCCGGCCGTGTCCATGGCGATGGTCACCGACTCCCGCGAGGTGTGGCCCGCGTGGAGCTGCTCGCGGTAGCGGGTGACGATCAGCAGCGCGTAGTCGATGCCCACGCCGAGGCCGATCATGATGCCGAGGAAGGTGGCGAAGTCCGGGATGGCCAGGACGTTGCTCAGGATCGTGATCAGCGCCGAGCCGATGCCGATGCCGAACAGGGCCACGCCCAGCGGCAGGCCCATGGCCAGCACCGACCCGAAGGCCAGGATCAGGATGATGATGGCGAAGCCGACACCGATGATCTCGGAGGACGGCTCCTCGAACTCGGCGAAGATGAAGCCGCCGAGCTCGATCCGCAGGCCCTCGATCTCGGGGGCGTCGCGCAGGATGCGCTCGCGGATCACGGCGGCCTGGTCGAAGTCGATGTCGTCGGGCACCTCGACGTTGGCGTAGGCGATCTGGCCGGCGCGCTCGCCCTGGCTCGAGATCTGCAGCTGGCCGCCCTCGTCGTAGGGGCTCTGGACCCGCTCGACGTGGGGGAGGGTGGCCACCTCGTCGAACAGCGCCTGCATCTGGGCCTGCACCTCGGGGTCATCGACGCCCTGCTCGGCCTCGAAGACGATGGTGCCGGTGATGCCGGCGCCTTGGCCGCCGAACTCGCCCTCGAGCAGGTCGAGGCCGCGCTTGGACTCGACATCGGGCAGGTTGAACTCGTCGCGGAACCCGTTGCCCATCGCGCCGGCGCCGACGTTGGCGGCGATCAGCAGGAGCACCCAGGCGGCGAGGACCCAGCGCCGGCGGTCGTGGCAGAACGGCCCGATGCGGGCGAAGACGCCGCGCTGGCGCGCCTCGGGGGGCTGGGCGACGTCGGTTCGCACGGGGGCGTCGGCACTCACGGGGTCGGCTCCTTGGTCGCGGCTCACAGGGGATCGGACCGCGCGACGGCCCGAAACTCATCGGTGGTGGCGGGGCGTTGCCGTGAACGGCTGCCGCGACCGCCCGTCGGCGCCCCGGAGGCGAGGTTACCGGCGGGTTGCTCCCCGCTCCCAGGTCATTGCCCCCGACGCCGCTGTGAACCGCGTCACACCCGCTCGACGGCCCGCACCGCGGGCTACTCCTCGGGGATGGCCTCCCACCACTGGCACCACCACTCGGCGCCGACGAGGATCCGCAGCTTCTGGTGCCAGCAGTACGAGATGTCGGCGGTGGGCTCGAGGTAGTAGCGGCAGTTGTCGCACTGCTCGTCACCGGACGGGTGGCCGACGAGGACGGCGTTCGACGACAGGATGCGCAGCTCCATGGAGAGCTTCTCGTCGATCTCCTTGGGCTCGGGCTCGGGGATCACGTAGTCGGACATGGCGCCGAACCTACCCAGGTCGGGCACTACCGTGTCGGCCCGCGTGCCGGCGCCCGGCCGGCCGGACCAGGGGGAAGCCGATGAGCGGCAGCATCGGGCCGTTGCTGGCGGCGGACGAGCGCTTCGACCACCAGATCGTCGACACCTTCGCCACCGTGGCGCAGACCGACCTGGGCTGGACCGAGAAGGTGTGCGGCCAGGCCTGCGCGCGTGACGGGTCGCTGCAGGTCGCCTTCGGGTTCGGCAAGTACACGAACCGCGACGTCATGGACGGCTACGGCGGCACGTCGCAGGGCGTGCAGCAGCGCACCGTCCGGGCCAGCCGCCGCCTCTCGCCCGACCCGTCGTCCACCGTGATCGGGCCGCTGCGCTACGAGGTGGTCGAGCCGCTGCAGGCCATCCGGGTCGTGCTCGAGCCGAACGAGGCCCACCCCATCGCCTTCGACGTGACCATCCGCGGGGTCGTGCCGTGCTTCCTCGAGGAGCGCGAGGACTGGCGGGTCCCGAACCAGTACCGGTACCAGGCCCACCAGATCCGCTACCACCAGACCGGCGTGGCCGAGGGCTGGGTGGAGGTCGAGGGCGAGCGCACGGCCATCACGCCGGAGGACTGGGTCGGCACGCGCGACCACTCCTGGGGGGTGCGCCCCGACGTGGGCTCGCCCATCGCCGACCTCGAGCACCCCGACCGACCGCCGGACCTGTCGGTGCTCGCGATCTGGAACCCGGTGCTGCTCACCCGGGACGACGGCTCGCAGTACGCGCTGCACCACTACCTGCGCCGCATCGAGATCCCCGACCTCTACCGCGACGACCGCTTCCAGGGCGGCATCGAGCACCCCGACGGCCGCAAGGAGCTCTTCGCCACCCACACCCCCGAGATCCGGTTCGACCCGGTCAACCGCCGCTTCCAGGGCGGGCGCTTCGGCTTCACCACGTCGGACGGCACCGCCCGGCCGGTCGACGTCGAGGTCGTGAGCGACACCGGCTTCCACCTCGGCACCGGGCTCTACCACGGCTTCGACGGCTGGCACCACGGGTCGTTCCGCGGCGACCTGCACGTCGACGGGGAGCTCGTGGCCGACTGCAGCACCCGCGAGTCGGCCGAGCGGGTCCACCAGATCCGCGACTGCGTCGTGAAAGTCACCGACCCGGTGGGCGGCGGCGTCGGCATCGGCAACTGCCAGACCGTCGCCCTCGGGGCCTTCCCCGCCTGGGGGCTACCGACCGCCGACGACTCCTTCCTCTGACCCGCGCCACCCGGCGCCCGCCGCGCCCGCGCCTCCAGTCCATCGCGAGCCGTGGCGGGGACGGGCGCGCGGCGTGTGGTGGGGGCAGACTGCGCCGGTGAACGCGATGCTCGGACGCCTGCGGGGCCGGCAGGAGTGGAAGTTCTTCGGGGTGCTGCCGAAGGCCGACGTCCGCCTGGCCGCCGGCTGGTGGCTCGTGCTGGCCCTGCGGGGCGTGCTGCCCGCGGCCTTCGCCGTGGCCATGGGCGTGGTCACCGCAGCGGTGCAGGACGACACCTCGCTCACCGTGCCCCTCACCTTCATGGGGGTGGTCTTCGTGCTGTGGCAGGTGGCCACGCCGATCCACGCCAGCATCAGCGCCAACCTGGGCGACCGCACCGCGGCCTGGCTCTACGACGAGCTCACCGACGCGTGCGTGACCCCGCCCGGCCTGGCCCACCTCGAGGACCCCGAGCTCGCCGCCGACCTGCAGGTCGCCCGCGACTTCGACCTCGGCATGACCGGCCCGCCGCTGTCGGTGTCGCTCGACTTCATCGCCCAGGGCCTCGTCCAGATGGTCGCCGGCCTGGTCTCGGCGGCCCTGCTGTTCGCCTTCGCCTGGTGGGCGCCGATCGTGCTGGGCGGTGCCTGGCTGTCGACCCACTGGCTCCTGCGCGAGAGCGGGGTCTGGAAGGACCGCAACACCGACGAGGTGCGGGCCGCCCAGCGCGATGCCGACTACGCCTACCGGCTCGCGGTGGACCCGCCGGCGGCCAAGGAGCTGCGCCTGTTCGGGCTGGCCGACTGGACCATCGACCGGTTCGTGGCCCGGCGCCGGCGCCTCCACGAACTGCAGTACGAGGCCACCCGCATGCGGGAGCGCTCGCTCGTGTCGAGCCTGGTCGTCGTGCTGGTGGCCAACCTCGTCGTCTTCTGGGCGCTGGCCGAGGCGACCATCGGCGGCGAACTGGCGCTCGGGCGCCTCGTCACCTTCGCCCAGGCCGCGATCGGCGCCGCCCTCATCGCCTTCGGCGGTCTCAACTGGGCCCTCGACGGCTCGGCGGCACCGGTCGCCGCGGTGCTGCGCCTCAAGGCGCGGATGGCGCCGGCGGGTGCGCTCGAGTCGGGCGACCGCCCCGCCGCGGGGCTGCCGGCGGCCGAGCTGCGCTTCCGGGACGTCACCTTCGCCTACCCGGCGGGCGACGGCCTGCCCGTGCTCGACGGCTTCGACCTCACCATCCCCGCCGGCAGCTCGATCGCCATCGTGGGCCAGAACGGCGCCGGCAAGACCACGCTGGCCAAGCTGCTCTGCCGGCTGTACGACCCGCAGGTCGGGGCGGTCGAGGTGGACGGCGTCGACCTGCGCGAGCTCGACCTGGAGGACTGGCGGCGGCGGGTCACCGCGGTGTTCCAGGACTACATCAAGTTCGAGCTGCCGCTGCGGGACAACGTGGTGCCCGCCGGTGAGGTCGCCGGGGTGGGCGACGAGCTCGTGCTCGGGGCGCTCGACGAGGCCGGCGCCGGCGACCTGGCCGAGCTCGACACGATCCTGGCCAAGGGGTACCCGGGGGGCACCGACCTCTCCGGTGGCCAGTGGCAGCGCGTGGCGCTGGCCCGGGCCCTCGCGGCGGTCCGGCTGGGCGCCGGCGTGGTGCTGCTCGACGAACCGACCGCCCAGCTCGACGTGCGGGGGGAGGCCGAGATCTTCGACAGGATCCTCACCGCCACCCGGGACTGCACGACCATCCTGATCTCGCACCGCTTCTCGACGGTCCGCCACGCCGACCGCATCTGCGTGCTCGAGCACGGTCGGGTGGTCGAGCTCGGCACCCACGACGAGCTCATGGCCCAGGGCGGCCGCTACCGCACGATGTTCGACCTCCAGGCCCAGCGCTTCGCCGAGGGCCTCACCGCCGAGGGCGACGCGCCCACCGAGGGCGAGGAGGTGGCCCTCGATGCGTGAGCACCGACCTGTGTCCGAGGGTGGGGAGGTGGCCCTCGATGCGTGACATGGGGACGTCCGGGGGCAAGGACGAGGAGCTGCCGCCGGCGCTGTCGTCGATGTGGCGCCTCTGCAAGCTCGGCTACCAGCACGAGCCCGCGCTCATGGCCGTCGCCTTCGGGCTGGCCCTGCTGGCCGCGGTGCCGGAGGCGATCCTCGCCCTCGGGTTCGCGCTACTGGCCAACGCGGTGGACGACGGCGACGCCTCCCGCATCCGGTGGATCCTGCTGCTGCTCGGCGTGGCCGCCTGCGCCACCTGGATCCTCACCACGGTCTCGGCCCGCGTGCAGCGGCGCTTCCGGGACCGGGTGACGATCGCGCTCGAGTCGCACGTCGCCCGCCTCCAGGCGTCGGTCAGCACCATCGCCCACCACGAGCGCCCCGACCACCTCGACCGCCTGTCGGTCCTGCGGGACCAGATCTTCGTGTTGGACCACATGTACATGTCGGTGTTCTCGACCGCGGGGTGGATCCTGCGCCTCGGCATCACCATCGCCCTGCTGGTGGCCATCAGCCCGGTGCTGGTCCTGATGGTCGTGTTCGCGCTGCCCACGGTGCTGACCTCGTCGTGGCGGCCGGGCGTCGAGCGCAAGGCCCGGGAGGCGGGTGCGCCCCACGAGCGCCTCGCCCGCCACCTGTTCACGACGGCCACGACCGCCCCGCCCGCCAAGGAGGTGCGGGTCACCGGCATCGGGCCCCGCCTGGCCGCCGACCGACGGGCGGCGTGGGAGCAGTGGTACGGGCCCCTGGCGCAGTCGCGCACCGGCTCGGCGGTGTGGCACACCCTGGGCTGGGCCGTGTTCGCCGCCGGCTACGTCGGCGCCGTCGTGTACGTGGCCTCCGGCCTCGATGCGCCGGTCGCCCAGGTGCTGCTCGTGCTCGCCGCCGGCTCCCGGCTCTCGGCCTACATCGGCGCGACCGTGGGCGAGATCGGCTTCCTGCGGGGCATCTGGATGGACGGCTCCCAGCGCCTGGCGTGGCTCGAGGACTACGCCGCCTCGGTGGCGTCGGCCGCGGACGTGCCCGTCCCCGACCGCATCCGCGAGGGCATCCGCCTCGAGCACGTGGACTTCGCGTACCCGGGCACCGAGCGCCTCGTGCTGGAGGACGTGGACCTCGAGCTGCCGGCCGGCACCGTCGTGGCGGTGGTGGGGGAGAACGGCGCCGGCAAGACCACCCTCGTCAAGCTGCTGTCGAAGTTCTACGAGCCGATCGCGGGCACGATCCTGGTCGACGGCGCCGACCTGTCCCGGATGCCCGCCGAGGGGTGGCGCGACCGCCTCGCCGGTGCCTACCAGGACTTCTTCCGCTTCGAGCTGCTGGCCCGCCAGAGCGTCGGCGTGGGCGACGTGCCCCACCTCGACCACGAGCCCGCCGTGGCCGACGCCGTCGACCGGGCCGGCGCCGACGACGTGATCGCCGGCTTCGAGCGGGGCCTCGACACCCAGCTCGGCCCCACGTGGCCGGAGGGCGTCGAGGTGTCGTTCGGCCAGTGGCAGAAGCTCGCCCTGGCCCGGGGGTTCATGCGCGAGGACCCGCTGCTCCTGGTGCTCGACGAGCCCACCGCCGCCCTCGACGCCGAGACCGAGCACGCCCTGTTCGAGCGCTACGCCGCGGGCGCCCGGGAGGACCGCGGCGACGGCCGCATCACCATCCTCGTGTCGCACCGGTTCTCGACCGTGCGCATGGCCGACCTCATCGTCGTGCTCGACGGTGCCCACGTGGTCGAGGTCGGCTCCCACGAGGAGCTCATGGCGCGCGGCGGCCAGTACGCCGAGCTCTACGAGATCCAGGCCGGCGCCTACCGCTGACCCGCCTGGTTTCGATCCCCCCGCCCGTTCCTCCAGCAGAAACGGAAGGTCAGACCGCGCGTTTCTGCTGGAGGAAGCGGTGGCCGGGTCAGAGGGCGAGGCGGATGGGGTCGGTGTAGACCGACTCGCCGCCGGCGTCGTGGAGGTAGAAGGCCACCTCCGCCGACGGCTCGTCGACGTCCCACAGCGCGTGCCAGAACGTGCGCCCACCCTCCAGCGGCGCCACGAAGCGCACCGGGGCGAACTGCTCCCGGATGTCGTCGCGGTCGACCACGGCACCGGCGTGCACCTGCGCGGCCAGCGTCCGCCACCGGGCGTAGGTGAACGCCGCGGTGCCCATGGGCCCGTCGTCGGCCGGGAGCTCGGTGCCCTCCGGCCAGCGGTGCAGCAGGTGGTTCGTGCAGACGAGCCGCCCGCCGCTGCCGTCGGGCGCGGCGACCATGCGCTCGAGGTTGCGCCGGGGCGAGTGCTCCCACACGAACGCGTCGCCGGTGCGGTCGGCCACGAGGAAGTGGCAGGGGGTGAAGAAGTAGTACTGCTTGGCGAGCAGCAGGGCCCGCCGGGCCTCGGCCGCGGTGGCGCAGGTGTCGAGCAGGTAGCGGACGACCTGCTGCTCGGACACGCCGACCTGGGGCCAACCCGACGGCTCCGGCTCGGGCGTCTCGTTGTCGGCGAGCAGCGCCACCGACAGCCCCGCCTCGTTGACGCCGTCCATGGCGCCGAGGACGTCCATGATCCCGATGGTCAGCGAGGCGTACCCCTGGGTCGGGCGCAGCTCGGTCACCCACACGTGGGCGGCGAGCGGCTCCTCGCCGGGGAGGCGGCCGAGGCCGACGAGCTCGCCGAAGGTGGCGGTGGGGAAGTCGAAGTGGCGCGACACCAGGCCGTGGCCGTCCTTGGTGCCCGTGCCGGGGTAGTGCACGACCGAGCAGCCCGCCGGGATGTCGAAGGTGCCGAGCCAGCCGAGCTCGAAGCGCTCGTCGTCGGGGTCGACGCCGAAGGCCTCGGCCACGCCGGCCATGCGCTCCGCCTCGGCGGGCCAGTGGTGCCGGAACCACTCGAGCCGCACGTCCCGGACCAGCGGGTCGGCGGCGGGCAGCGGCCCGGCGGCGGCACCGTGGACCGAGCGGGCGGCGGCGGCGAGGGCCCGCCCGATCTCGCGGTCGGTGCCCTCGGCGCGCAGGTGGTGGACCGTGAGGACGTCGGCAGGCCCGCCGCCGGCGAGGGTGGTGACGAGGGGGGCGGGTGCGGTCATGGCGGTTCCTCCAAGTAGTGCGAGTTCGTAGTAGTATGGAGATAATGCGAGATCGCACTAACTCTGTCAACCCCCTTCCGTACGCGGAGGGCGGGGACCGTCCCGCCGGCGTGCGCGACGACGGCACGACGCTGCTGCTCGACGTCTGGCTGGTGTCCCGTGCGACCCACGGCCTGCTCGACGAGGCGCTCGCCCCCGCCGGACTGACCGCCGACGAGTTCGCGGTGTACTCGATGCTGCGCGGGTCGGAGGACGGCAGCACGCCGAGCGAGCTCGCCGGCTGGATGGCGGCGCCCCCGACCACCGTGTCGAGCTACGTGAAGCGCTTCGAGGGGCGCGGCCACGTCGAGCGGGTCCCCAACCCCGACGACCGCCGGTCCTACCGGCTGCGCCTCACCGGCGATGGACGGGCCGCCCACCTCGCCGCCGCGCAGCGGTTCGCCCCGGTGCTCGAGCAGGTGCTCACGGCGCTCGGCGACGCCGGCGCCGACGAGGCCGTCGTGGCCGATGCCCTGGCGGCGCTGCTCGCCGCTCTCACCACCGCCCGCACCGCCCCCACCCCCTGACACCCCGCCATTCCTCCAGCAGAAACGGAAGGTCAGACCGCGCGTTCCTGCTGGAGGAACGGTCTCTGGCGATCCGGAGGGGGTGCCGTCCGGCGGGGGGTCGGGGGGCTGCAAGACTCGGCGGCGACGTCCCGACCCCTGGGGGTGGTCCTCGTGCGCTTCGCCATCATCGGCGCCGGCATGTCCGGCATCCTGGCCTCGATCAAGCTGGCCGAGGCCGGCTTCGACGACCAGGTCGTCTACGAGAAGGCCGACCGCCTCGGCGGCACGTGGCGGGAGAACACGTACCCGGGCATCGCCTGCGACGTCCCGTCCCACCTCTACAGCTACTCGTTCGCCCCGAACCCGGGCTGGTCGCACCAGTTCTCGCCCGGCGACGAGATCGAGGGCTACTTCGAGCGGGTCGCCGACGACTACGGCGTCACCCCCCGCATCCGCTTCGGCGAGAAGGTCAGCGGCCTCGAGTGGGCCGACGGGCGCTGGCGCATCACCACCGAGGCGGGCACCACCGACGAGGCCGAGGTGGTCATCGCCGCCACGGGGGTGCTGCACCACCCGAACGTCCCCGACATCGCCGGCCTCGACACCTTCGCCGGCCCGTGCTTCCACTCCGCCCGCTGGGACCACGACGTCGACCTGGCCGGAAAGCGGGTCGGGGTCGTCGGCACCGGCTCGACCGCCGTGCAGATCATCTCGGCCATCGTCGACGAGGTCGGCCACCTCGACGTGTTCCAGCGGACGCCCCCGTGGATCTTCCCGCTGCAGAACACGGCGTACACCGAGGAGGAGCTGGCCGCCTTCCGGGAGCAACCCGAGCGCCTGAGCCGGCTCCACGACACGCTGGCCGAGCTCTTCGCCGGCTTCGCCGCCGCGGTCACCGACGCCGACTCCGAGCAGAACAAGGGCATCGCCGCCGCCTGCGTCGCCAACCTGGAGAACAGCGTGAAGGACCCCGAGCTGCGCGAGCGCCTGCGCCCGAGCTACGCGCCGGCGTGCAAGCGCCTGATCATGTCGGGCGACTACTACGAGGCCATCCAGCGCCCCAACGCCGAGGTGGTCACCGAGGGGATCGAGGGCGTCGTCCCCGAGGGGGTGCGGACCAAGGACGGGGAGCTGCACGAGCTCGACGTGCTCGTCCTCGCCACGGGCTTCCGGGCCGACGCCTTCATGCGCCCGATGGACATCGTCGGGCGCGGCGGCGCCACCCTCGCCGACGCCTGGGACCCCCGCCCCAACGCCTACCTGTCGATCTCCATCCCCGAGTTCCCCAACTTCTTCATGCTCAACGGCCCCAACGGCCCGGTGGGCAACTTCTCGCTCATCGAGGTGGCCGAGCTGCAGATGGCGTACGCGATGCAGCTGGTCGAGGAGGTCGCCGCCGGCCGCTGCCGCGAGATCAGCGCCACCCAGGCGGCCATGGACGCCCACGAGGAGGCCCGGGTCGCGGAGATGGGCCACACCATCTGGGTGACCGGCTGCAAGAGCTGGTACCTCGACGACCGGGGCATCCCGGCGACCTGGCCCTGGCCCTTCCAGGACTTCCGCGACGCCATGGCCGCCCCCGACCTCGCCGCCTACGACCGGCGCTGACGGGCCGGCGGAGGCGCCTGGCCGCGCAGCGACGAGCCGAATTCCTTGTTGAGAAACCCCCAGATCGGGGGTTTCTCAACACGAATTCCCGGGAGGTGGCGGCCGATGGGCGGTCAGGGCGCCGGCGGCTGACCGGTCTCGCGGCGGACGAGGGCGTGGAGGGCCTCGGCCTCGCCCGGGCGGACGTTGGGGTCTTCGAGGCGGTACCTCGCCACCTCGGGCAGGACGGCGCGGGCGGGCTCCCGCCGGCCGGTGGCGTCGAGGAAGGTTCGCAGGAACCGGGCCCGCAGCCGGGGCTCGGCGGCGCGCTCGACGCGCGCCCGCAGGCGGTGGGGGAGCGAGCCGGCCGGCGGTTCGACGTCGTGGTCGAAGGCGCCCATCAGCAGCCAGGTGATGGCGACGTCGAGGTCGGGGTCGCCGGCGCGGGCGTTGGTCCAGTCGATGACCAGCGGTCCGGCTGGCGAGAGCAGCACGTTGCCGGGGTGCAGGTCCTGGTGGACGATCGCGGGGCCGGGGAGCACGGGGTGCGGGCGCAGGTCGGCGGGTGCCGGCAGGGCGTGCAGGCGGACGTGGAGGTCGGCCAGCGTGCGGGCGTGGCGGTCGACGTGCCACACCTTGGCCTCGATGGCCTGGAGCATGGTCGGCCCCTCGACCCGCTCGAGCACCATCTCGCCCGGCCCCACCCGGAACACCTGCGGCACCGGGTAGCCCCGGGCCCGTACGTGCTCCATGACCTCGGCCTCGGCTCGAAGGTCGCGATCGGGCGAGGGCAGGCGGCGCAGCACCCGGTCCTCGCCGAGGGCGTGGACCGTGGCGTCGCGGCCGGTGGCTAGCACCGGCCCGAGCTCGCCCTCCGGGGTGCGCCGGCCGTCGACCTCCACGCCGCCGACGCTACGCCCCGACCTCCCTCGCCGCTCCGCCCGTCGAATTTCGTGGTGAGAAACCCCCGCATCGGGGGTTTCTCACCAAGATTTTCCGGCTGCCGTCTACGTGGCCAGCGCCGCCTGGATGCGGGCGAGGACGTCCTCGTCGAGGAGGGGGACCACGTCGAGGGCGGCGAGGTTCTCCTGGAGCTGGCTCACGCGGCTGGCGCCGAGGATCACCGTGGACACGTTGGGGTTGCGGGTGCACCAGGCGATGGCGAGGTGGGTGAGGCTGCACCCGAGGTCGTCGGCGACGGCCTTGAGGGCCAGCACCTTCTGGTGGGCGTCCTCGGTGAGGAGCACGTCGCGCAGCCACTCGTAGCCCTCGAGGCCGAGGCGGCTGCCGTCGGGCACCTCGTCGAGGTACTTGCCGGTGAGCAGGCCCGACGCCAGGGGGCTCCAGGTGGTGAGGCCGAGGCCGATCTCGTCGTAGAGCGGCGCGTACTCGTCCTCCACCCGGCCGGGCACGAGCAGGCTGTACTGCGGCTGCTCCATGACCGGCTTGTGCAGGTGGTGGTGGTCGGCGATCTGCCAGGCGGTGCGGATGTCCTCCGCGCTCCACTCGGACGTGCCCCAGTAGAGGGCCCTGCCGGAGGCCACGATGTCGTGCATCGCCCAGACCGTCTCCTCGATGGGGGTCTCGGGGTCCGGCCGGTGGCAGAACAGCAGGTCCACGAAGTCGAGGCCGAACCGCTCGAGGCTGCCGTCGATGGCGGACAGCAGGTACTTGCGGTTGAGCGTCTCCTTCATGTTGACGTCGTCCTTGATGCCGAAGAAGAGCTTCGTCGAGACCACGTAGGTGTCCCGGTCCCAGCCGAGGTCGGCGAGGGCCTGGCCCATCACCCGCTCGGACTCGCCGCCCTCGTAGCCCTCGGCGTTGTCGAAGAAGTTCACGCCGGCGTCGCGCGCCGTGCTCAAGCACTCCAGGGCGAGGTCACGGTCGACCTGGCGACCGAAGGTGACCCACGAGCCGAACGACAGCACGCTGAGCTTGAGGCCGGATCGTCCGAGGCGGCGGTACTCCATGGCACGTTCCATGGCCCCGGTTCTACCCGGTGGCGGGCACCTCGCGGCGCCGACGCAGTGCCCCGACGCCTTGGAGGCACAGCCCGGCGAAGGCGGCGAACCACGCCACGAGGGCGATGACGAGGGCGGCCTTGGGCAGCCACGAGAGCCCGTCGAGCTGGGTGGCGGCGAGCATCTTGAAGGTGGCCGCGCCGTACATGCCCAAGGGGAACACGAGGGCCCAGTACGACGGGTGGTAGCGCAGCGGCAGGCGGCGCACGACGTGGCGCCACACCCCGATGGCGATCATGAGGGGGAACCAGAAGGTGGCGGTGGCCCACGCCAGGGTGACCATGCCCTCGACGAAGGGCGCGACCCGCTCGAGGCGGGCCGAGACGTCGGCCGCGCCCAGCAGGTTGGAGCCGGCGAGCACGGTGATGGCCACGGCGCCGGCCGCGATCCATGCCGGGGGCGAGGCCTCGGTCGGGTCGAGCTCCTGGAAGGTCCAACGCAGGAAGACCATGGTCATGACGATGAGGTAGAGGACGATGCCGAGCAGGAAGGTGGCCAGGCACAGGAACGCCAGGCGGTCGTCGGGGTGGCGGACGAGCAGCAGCGCCCCCAGCACGGCGATCGACTCGGTGGAGACGGTCAGGAGGAACCACGTGCCGTTGATGCCGTCGCCGAGGCCCGGCTTCGGGGAACGCAGGACCACCGCGACCAGGGTCGAGTAGAGCAGCGCCGCCCACAGGGCGAGGCTGACCCACCACAGCACCCACGCCAGGTCCGCCCAACCGTGGATCACCAGCGATGCGCTGCCGAGCACGTTCGTCCCCGCCACCATGGTGAGGAAGGCGAAGCCCTTGGCGTGGCTCGTGAGGTCGGCGGCCAGCAGGCGGGGGAAGCGCACGAGTCGCACGACGGTCAGCACGAGAAGCACGACGTAGGCGGCTGCGGCGACCGCGTAGAGGGCCTCGGCCAACCAGGTCAGGTCCTGTTGGAACGCGCCGATGGCCACGATGCCCGTGGCCATGACCATCGCGAAGTAGCCGGGGAACAGCGCGGCGATCGGTGAGGTGCGGCCGCCCGCCGTCCCCGTCACGGTTGGAGGTACCGGAGCAGGACCGCAGAGGCGGCGGCGAGGGTCACCGACACGATGGCGGTGGCCCACCCGAGGCGCTCCTGGTCGGTCTGGAACGCCTCGACCGCCACGGTGAGGAGGAAGACCTGGAACGCCACCAGCACGATGACGTAGAGCGCCACGGCCGATGAGGTCCGGCGGCCGCGGTCCGAGACCCTCACGTGCTCGCCCCCAGCGCCCAGATCACGTCGTCACGGAGCTCGACCTCGATGCGGCCCAGCGGGCGCGGGGGTGGCCCGGAGAGGACCGCGCCCGTGCGGACGTCGAAGTTGCCCTCGTGGCAGGGACAGTGCCAGCGCTGCTCCTCGGCCTCGAAGTACACGACGCAGCCGAGGTGGGTGCACTTCTGGCTGAAGGCGACGACCTCGCGCTCGTCGAGGCGGATGAGGATGGCGGGATCCTGCGCCGTCGGGTAGTCGAAGAGGTAGGTGCCGCCGACCGCCACCTGGTCGAGGGGGACGATGGCGCGCGGCTCGCCGGTGTTGATGGTGCGCATCTGGGTCCAGATGGCGAGCCCGAGGTTCCCGGCCGCCATCACGCCGGCGCCCGCCACCAGGTAGCGGGTGAACTCCCGCCGGGTGACCTCCTCCTCGGCGGCCGCCTCGTAGGGGAAGTCCTGCTTCCAGGTCGGCGTGGGGTCCGGCACGGGCACACCTCGGGGGGTCACGGTGCCGCCTCCGTGGTCGAGGGATCGGACAGGCCGAAGGGGTCGTCCAGCCAGGTCGCGGGGGCCGGGCCGAGGACGTCGATGGGGCCGGCGGCGAGGTCGTCGACGACCGTGCGGACCTTGGTGTGGACGTGCTGGCGGCCGAAGAGCCAGTTCGAGACCAACGAGCCCCGGCGCCGTTCCTGGAACTCGTCGACGGTGCCGTACCAGAGGGCCTCGCTGGGGCACACCGACGCGCACATCGGGGCGTAGCCCTCGGAGGTGCGGTCGGTGCACATGTCGCACTTCATCATCTGGTCGAACTCGGCCACGTACTTCGGGACGCCGAACGGGCAGGCCAGCACGCAGTTCGAGCAGCCGATGCAGCGGGGCTTCAGCGCCGACTGCACGATGCCGCCCTCGTTCTGCTTGATGGCGTCGGCGGGGCACACCTGCGCGCACGTCGGGTCCTCGCAGTGCATGCAGACCATCGGTGCCGTCTGGGTGGAGACGGCGCGGTCGACCCGCTCGAGGTGGATCAGCGACCGGCCACGGTGGGTGCCGCACTCGGCGCACGCGGCCACGCACGCCTCGCACCCGATGCACCGGCTCGGGTCGATGACGAACACCGGGTCGTCGTCGACCCCGTAGCGGGTCGTCTTGGTGCTCACCGGCTCGCGTCCCCGTGGAGGTCGAGGTCCCGGTCGTCGGTGGTGGGCCGCCGGCCGCCGGCCCGCTCGACGCGCACCGCCGCCACCTTGAACTCGGGCATGTTCGAGCGGGGGTCGACGGCCCGGATGGTCAGCTGGTTCGCGGCCTTGGCGCCGGGCCAGTGGTAGGGGATGAAGACCGTGTCCGGGCGGATGGTGTCGACCACGTGGGCGGGCAGGGTGATCGTCCCGCGCCGGGAGGACACGGTGACGAGGTCGCCGTCGGCCACGTCGAGCGTGGCCGCCAAGCGGGGGTGCATCTCGCACAACGGCTCGGGGTACTGCTCGACGAGGGCGGCGATGCGGCGGGTCTGGGTGCCCGACAGGTATTGGCTCACCACCCGTCCGGTCGTGAGCCACACCGGGTAGTCGTCGTCGACCACCTCGGCCGGCTCTCGGTAGGGGACGGACAGGAAGCGGGCCCGGCCGTCGGGGTGGGCGAAGCGCCCGCCCTCGTGCAGGCGGGGCGTCCCCGGGTGGCCGACCTCGGGCACCGGCCAGAACAGGCCGTGCTCGGCCTCGATGCGCTCCCACGTGGCGCCGGTGTAGTCGGCGGTGCCGCCGGAGGACGCCCGGCACAGCTCCTCGAAGATCTCCTCGGTGTCCTGGTAGCGGAAGTGCTCGCCCCGCCCGAGGCGCTCGGCGATCTCGAGCAGGATCTGCCAGTCGAGGCGCGCCTCCCCCGGGGGCTCCACGGCGGCGTTGATCTTGATGATCCGCCCCTCACCGCTCGTCGAGGTGCCCTCGTCCTCCTCGTGCAGCGACCCGGGGAGCACGACGTCGGCGTGCTGGGCGGACTCGGAGAGGAAGAAGTCGATGACGCCGTAGAACTCCAGCTTGTCGAGCGCCTCCGCGGTGAAGTTGGCGTCGGGGGCGGACACGACGGGGTTGAAGCAGATCGACAGGAGGCCCTTGATCGACCCCTCGTGGATGGCCTCGATGATGGCCTCGGCGGGCAGCCCCTTGCCCGGGATCTCGGACTCGTCGCACTCCCAGACCTTCGCCACCGCGGCGCGGTGCTCGGGGTTGGTGATGTCCCGGTTGCCCGGCAGTTGGTCGCACTTGTGGCCGTGCTCCCGGCCCCCCTGGCCGTTGCCCTGGCCGGTGATGGTCGACACACCGCACCCGGGCTTGCCGAACTTGCCCGTGGCGAGGCCCAGGTTGATGGCCGCCAGCACGTTGTCGACGCCCTTGGTCTGCTGCTCGATGCCGCGGGCGTGCAGCATCATCCCGGTGGCGGCGGTGCCCCACCACTCGGCCGCCTCCTCGATGCGGGCCGCGGGGACGCCGGTGACGTCCGCGGCCCACCGGGGGGTCATGTCGGCGACGGCGGCCGCCGCCTCGTCGAAGCCGGTGGTGTGGGCGTCGATGAAGGCGTGGTCGAGCCAGTCCCGCTGGATCAGCGTGTGCAGGACGGCTCCGAAGAGGGCCGAGTCGGTACCCGGCCGGACGGGGAGGAAGAGGTCGGCCGTCCGGGCGAGGGGCACGACGCGTGGGTCCTGCACGATCAGCCGGGCGCCGCGGTCCCGGGCCCGCCAGATGTAGCTGGTGGTGATCGGGAAGGTCTCGGCGACGTTGGAGCCGGCGACCCACACCACGTCGGCGAGGGGGATGTCGCTCCACGGGTTCGGGGCCCGGTCGATGCCGAGGGCCAGCTTGTTGCCGACCCCCGCGGACACCATGCAGAAGCGGCCGTTGTAGTCGAGGTTGGCGGTGTGCAGCGCGAGGCGGGCGAACTTCCCGATCAGGTAGCTCTTCTCGTTGGTGAGCGAGACCCCCGAGAGCATGGCGAAGGCGTCGTCGCCGTGCTCGGCCTGGATGCGCTGGATCTCGGACACGACGCGCTCGAGGGCGTGGTCCCAGCTGACCTCGCGGAACCCGCCCGGTGCCGACGGGTCGCGCTCGAGGGGGTGCAGCAGGCGGTCGGGGTGGCTCCCCTGGAGGTAGCGCTTCACGCCCTTGGGGCAGAGCTTGCCCTCGTTGAAGGGGAAGTCGTACCAGGGCTCGAAGCCCACGACCTCGTTGCCGTGCACCTTCAGCTTGATGCCGCACTGCTGGCCGCAGAAGCAGCAGTGGGTCTCCACCACGCGGTCGATCTCGAGGCCGGCGTCCCACCCGCCCGGCGGCGCCTCGTTGAGGTGGGGCCCGTAGCGCGCGACGAGCGCCTCTTCGCTGACGGGGATCCTCGCCATCAGCCGAAGCCTCCCACGCGCACCGACTGGGCCAGGGTCACACCGGCCCGGCGGCACCGGGGGCACGTGTCCTGGTAGTTGCCGCCGCCGTCGATCGTGTAGTCGAGGCCCACGGCGGGCAGCACCGCCTGGAGGTCGGCGATCTGCTGGGCGCTCGCGAACCCCTCGCCGCAGCGCCGGCACACCGCAGGCGGGCCCTCGTCGTTGGCGGCCTTGTAGTAGGCGACGCCGAGGTTCCCCGGTCGCTGGAAGATGTGGAACAGCTTCCCGAACGGCAGGTACATGAGGCCGAGGATCACCGTGAGCGCGTGCACGGTGTTGAGGGCGGCGTAGAAGCGGCCGTCGAGCCAGGTGCTGGACACCGTGAGGAACAGGCCCGTGACCGACACCGCGAACAGGCCGGCCAGTGCGAGGAAGTCGCCGCTGCGCTCGACGGCCAGCGCCCCCGGATCGTGCAGCCGCCGACGCAGGAAGATGAACACCCCGCCGAGGACGAGCACGGCGGCGATGTCGAGGGCGTGGAAGACGATCCAGCCGAGGATGCTGCCGGCGTCGAACTGCACGGTGCCCAGCTGCGCCACGTAGACCCGGTAGTCGGCGGCGTCCTGGCCGACGCTCTCGAAGTGGAGCAGCCCGAGGGTGAGTGGGAAGGTGACCGCGGCGGCGAGCAGGCAGCCCCAGAACACCAGCTGGTGGGCCAACCA
Source organism: Acidimicrobiales bacterium (assembly GCA_041908445.1). Classification (GTDB taxonomy): domain Bacteria; phylum Actinomycetota; class Acidimicrobiia; order Acidimicrobiales; family DATDAH01; genus JAEUJM01. The sequence goes on from JAYRFK010000017.1 coordinate 38,040, forward strand.
GCGCGCCCGGGACCGGCGCCGGATGAACCCCTGGGTGAGCAGGTGGGTGGTGACGAGGCCGGGCAGGGCCACGAGGTTGCGGCCGGTGCCGGTGCGGAACGCGTCCCAGCCCCGCCGGTTCAACATCGCCGTGGGCGGTCGGCGGAGCCACACGGCGTACCGGTAGACGACGCCGAACACGGCGAAGACCGTGCCGAAGAGGTAGCCGACCAGGGCGGCGTCGAACCAGGCCAACTGGCCGCTGCCGAAGAAGGTGAGGGCCACGACGACCGCGACGGCGACCAGTCCCCAGGTGAGGCCCCTGCGATCGAGCGGTGCAGCGCGGTCCATGGTCCCTCCGGTCGCCTGACCCGAACCTTACGACACGGCGCGGTGCGGGCGAGCGCCTCCCCGGGCGACCAACGTCGGCGTCAGCGGCACGTCGCCGCGCTCGTGCACGCCCGCGAGCAGGCGCTCGAGGGCCCGGGCCATCTTGGCCGCCTTCAGCTTGGCGGTGTCGGCCACCGGCCCGGTGAACCACTCGTCGACCGTCGCCTCGAAGAGCTCCAGCCAGCGTTCGTAGTGCGCGTGGGAGAAGGGCTGCAGCTCGTGGACGGGTCGGTGGGCGAGCAGCGGGTTGCCCTCGTAGCCCCGCTCGCCGAAGAGCTGCCAGGCCCAGAAGTCGACGAGCTTGGGGATGTGACCCGCCCAGTCGACCTCGGCGGCCTCGAAGACCGGGCCGAGCAGGTCGTCGGTGGCGGCCTGGCGGTAGAACGAGCGGACGAGGAGCTCGAGGTCCTCACGGCCGCGCAGGTCGCCCCGCGGGTCCTCGCCGACCAGGTGGGCCCAGCACGCGGGGTCGCCGCCCTGGTCGGCCACGGTCATCGGGCCGCGGTGGCGTGTTCGAGGGCGATCACCGCGGGGAACAGCACGTTGTTCTCCTTGTGCACGTGCAGGTGGGTGTCGGCCTCCAGCTCGGCCAGGCCCTCATAGAGGGCCCGGTAGCTGGCGCAGCCGTCGTCGGGCACCTCGTACCCACCGGTGGCCTCGCGCAGTTCGGCGAGCAGCTCGCCGGCCCGGTCGTGCTCCATCATCATCACCCGGATCGGGCCCAGCTCGAGCGACCCGCAGTGGGCCTCGGCGGTGCCGGCGGAGGCCACGAGCTCGCGGATCAGCGGGAAGAGGATCTGCTCCTCCTTCATCAGGTGGGGCTCGAGCTCGGCGCGCAGCTCGGCGTAGGTGTCCCGGACGGCGGCGAGCTCGGGATGGCGTGCGCCGTGGACGTCCGCCACCTTGTCGGCGAGGGGGGTCAGCCGGGGGAGCTCGGTGTGCAGGTACGCGTGGTGGGTCGCCTCGAGGTGGTCCACGAGCACCTCGGGCGCCATCGTCGCCCAGTCAGGGGTCGACGTGGCCGGGGCGGCGGCGAGCGCGTCCAGCACGGTGGCGGGGTCGACGCCGGCGGCGGCGCACGCCTGGTCGAGCGGTCGCCCGCCGCCGCAGCAGTAGTCGAGTCCGTAGCGCTCGAGCACCCGGGCCGCGCCCGGGTCGGCGGTGACGAGGTCGGCGAGGGTGCGGTCGGTGGTGAGGGCCATGGGGGCCTCCTTCAGAGGGTTCTGGCGTCACGGGCGCCCGCAGAGCGGGCAGCGGTGACGCCAGAACGGGGCTCGGTGGGGTGGGTGGGCGGGGATCGGACGAGCGGCGGGTGGACGGTAGGCGGTGGGGCGAGCGGTCAGGCGAGCAGGGTGCCGGCGGCGGTGACGACGACCACGGCGAGGCCGAGGCCGAGCTGGCGCAGGCCGATGACCTTGGCGGCGGGGGCGGGCCGACGGGCGAGCAGCCACTGGACGACGACCACGACGACGAGGGCGGCCGCGCCGGCGAGCAGGGCGCCGTCGAGCAGGACGGCGGCGACGCCGAGCCCGACGGCGGCGAGGTCGCCCACCACCGTGGATCCGGTGGAGGCCGAGCGGCCGTGCAGGGCGAGGACCTGGGCTCGGACCTGGGGGATCGAGGTCGCGCACCGGCCGGCGAGGAGGAGCCAGAGGCCGATGGCCAGGGCCGCCGAGGCACCACCCGCGAGCGCGATCGCCGCGGCGGCGGCGCTCACGCCGACGGCGCCGGCCAACTCGGGCACGAGCCGTCGGCCCTTGGACCGCACCTCGTACCAGCCCTCCACGGCGACGAACGGCACGGCCGCCACGACGGGCAGCCAGATCGTCGGGCCGGCGAGCGCGGTGGCGACGGCGGCGAGCCCGATCAGGACCACGGCCTCGGCGGCGGCGATGCGGGTGGCGAGCCGGGTGCGGTCGAGGCGCCGTCCTCGGCGGCGGTCGACCAGGGCCAGCTTCAGCGGGGTGCGCACCAGGAAGGCGAGGAAGGTGGCCACCGCCAGGGCGGCGCCGGCCAGGCTGGGGGCGACGAGCAGGCCCAGCAGGCAGGGCTCGAGGGTGAGCCCCCACCCACCGTGCTCCGTCGGCAGGGCGACCGCCTTCCACGGCGATCGGGTGGAGGCCGACCCGACGGGCGCCGGTGACCGTACGGCGCCGGCCGGGTCGGCCGTGATCGAGGGGCGGGTGGTGGTCGTCATGGCCGTGGCGCCTGGGCTCGGAGCCCGGCGAGCGGGGTGGCCTCGAGCCGTCCGAGCAGGTCGGCGCGGGCGTGCACCCAGGGCTGGTGGAGTGCGCACGTCCCCCTCCCCGCCACGGCGCAGGCCCGGTCCTCGAGCACGCAGCGGCCGTCGTCGGTCGGCCCCTCCACGGCCTCGATCACGTCGAGCACGCTGACCTGGGTCAGGTCGGCGACGAGCCGGTAGCCGCCCGTCGGCCCCGGGTCGGAGCGCACCCAGCCGCGGGCCACCAGCGGCGACATGGCCTGCGAGAGGAACCCCGGGGTCGTGCCCACCTCGTCGGCCAGGGCGGCGGCCTTGGTCCGTCGGTCGGCGTCGGCGTCGCCGAGGGCCAGGAGCGCGCGGGTGGCGAGGTCGGTGCGGCGGGTTATCTCCAGTCGCATAGTCACAGACTATACGATTCGCCGGGCCGCGCCCAGGGTCGTTGGTCCCGTGCCCCCCGACCCGCCGCTCCCCGAGGCGCGACGCCCGGTCAGCGCCGGCGGGCGGCGACCCAGGTGAAGGCCTGCTCGGCGCCCCACGGGGTGGTGTGCACCTGCCGGCGGGCCTCGACGGGGTCGAAGCCGTCGAGCAGACCCGCCAGCTCGTCGGCCGAGTAGCGCCGCACCGGCAGGCCCGAGCACTGCTCCGGGCCGTCGGGGGCGAACGTGGCCACGATCACGGCGCCGTCGGGGACGGCGCCTCGCAGGGTGGCGAGGTAGGCGGCGCGGTCGTCGTCGTCCACGAGGAAGTGCAGCACGGCCCGGTCGTGCCAGAGCCCGAAGGTGCGGCCCGGGTCCCACGCCGTCACATCGGCGGTGACCCGCGCGACCGCCACGCCGTCCCCCTCGGCCGCAGCCACCAGCGCGTCCAGGGCGGTCGCCGACAGGTCCACCGCGGTCAGGTCGGAGAAGCCCCGCCGCCCCAGTGCGGCGAGGAACGGCGAGGCGCCGGCGCCGATGTCGACCACGCTCCTGCCGGCGCCGACGCCGGGCTCGATCCCGAGGGCGTCGACCAGCGAGAGCGACGGGCCGGCGTCGGACTGGTACCAGCTGACGTCCTCGGTGGCCTTCTCGCGGTAGACGCCCTCCCAGTGGCGCTGACGGGTCGACATACCCCTGAGGGTATCTGGACGCCCGGGTGACGTACGATGCCGGCCATGTACGCCCGCCTCGTCAACCGGTTCTCGGCCACGAAGGCCGGGTCGTGGCTGGTCAAGCACTGGGCGGCCAAGGTCGACCCGACCATCTTCAAGCTCACGAACGGCCGCTTCACGAGCACCGGCAAGCCGACCCTGCCCATGCTCGCCCTCACCGTCGTCGGCCGGAAGTCGGGCGAGCCCCGCACGGTGCAGCTCGCCTACCACCGTGACGGCGACGACTACCTCGTGGTGGCCAGTGCCATGGGCCAGGAGCGCCACCCCGCCTGGCGCTACAACCTCGAGGCCAACCCCGACGTCGACGTGCAGGTCAGAGGTCGCACCTTCCGAGCCCACGCCACGGTGCTCCCGGACGAGGAGAAGGAGCGGCTCTGGCCCGCCATCGCCGAGACCATCCCCCAGATGCACACCTACGTCACCCGCACCGACCGCAACATCCGGGTCTTCCGCCTCGCCGAGGTCCCGGCCTGAACCGAGGAGGCGCCCCATGGGCAAGGGCAAGAAGAAGCACCAGGGCAAGGGCAAGCACGCTCACCAGGGTGAGGACAAGGGCGAGGGTGAGCTCGGGATCGCCGCGACGCCCGCCGGCGGTCCGCGACCGGCGCTGACGCGCAAGGCCTACGAGCGCGAGCTGCGCCGGCTCCAGGAGGAGCTCGTGCAGGTGCAGCTCTGGGTGCAGCGCACCGGCGCCAAGGTCTGCATCGTGTTCGAGGGGCGCGACACCGCCGGCAAGGGCGGGGTGATCAAGCGCATCACCGAGCGGGTGAGCCCCCGTGTCTTCCGGGTCGTGGCCCTGCCCGCGCCGACCGAGCGCGAGAAGTCCCAGATGTACGTCCAGCGCTACCTGCCGCACCTGCCGGCGGCGGGCGAGGTCATCATCTTCGACCGGTCCTGGTACAACCGGGCGGGCGTCGAGCGGGTCATGGGGTTCTGCACCGAGGAGGAGTCGCGGCGGTTCCTCGAGATGGCACCTGCGGTCGAGAAGGCGATGGTCGACTCGGGGATCATCCTGCTCAAGTACTGGCTCGACGTCGACCAGGACGAGCAGGACCGCCGTCTGCGGGCCCGGGAGCACGACGGGCGCAAGCTCTGGAAGCTGTCACCGATGGACCTGAAGTCGTACGCGCACTGGTACGACTACTCGCGGGCCCGCGACGACATGCTCGCGGCGACCGACACCTCCTGGGCACCCTGGTTCGTGGCCGACTCGAACGACAAGAAGCGGGCGCGCCTCAACGTCATCAGCCACCTGCTCGACCACCTGCCCTACGAGCGGACGCCCCACGAGGACGTCCACTTCCCCGAGCGTCAGGGCGCCGGCGGCTACGTCGAGCCGCACTGCGAGTACCGGCGGGTCCCCGAGCGCTTCTGACCGCGCGTCACGGCGCTCCCGGTCAGGTGCCGGGCGCCTGCCGGGCCAGGGCCTCGTTGTAGTAGCGCTCGTCCTCGGTGACGTCGGCGCCGCACCACGGCGGCGGCGCGATGACGCCGTCGTCGGCGGTGAGCTCCGCCTCCGCCAGCACCAGACCGTCATGACGGCCGTGGAACACGTCGAGCACCCACTCCACGCCGTCGCCGGCGACGGCGAGGTGGTGGCGGGTCTTGTCGACCACCCGGGTCCCGCACGCCGTGAGCAACAGGTCGGCGACCTCTGCGGTGACCGGGCACTCCGCCTCGCGGCGGGCCATGCCCTGGCGCGGCCCCTTCACGGTGAGGACGGCGCGGCCCTCGTCGGGCCAGCAGCGGACGCGGACGGACTGCCCGCCGGCCTGGTCGAGGTAGCCCTGGACGAGGTGCTCACCCGGGCCGGCGCCGGCCAGCGCGGCGGCGACGTCGTCGACGAGGAACTTCCGCTCTTGCTCGACGCCGCTCGTGGCCACGGGCCCATCATCGCCGCCGTGGCGGGGAGCCACACCGCGGCCCGTGTCAGAGCAGGTTCAGGGCGAGGCCCACGAGGCCGCCGGCGAGGAGGCCGGCGCCCAGGCCGGCGGTCACGTCGAGGGGGTTGTGGGCACCCACGAACACCCGGCCCACCATCACCGCCACGGTCAGGAGCGCGGGGATGCCGAGCCACGCGATGGCCAGGTCGTCGGCGATCACCGCGGTCACCGCCGCGACCAGGACGATGTGGCCGGAGGGGAAGCTCATGCCGGACGACGGGACGTCCGAGCCGCGCAGATGGGCACCGGGCTCGCTCGTCCCCGGGCGCTGGCGCACCGACAGGTAGTCGGCCATCCACCGGCGGATCAGGCGCTCGGCGAGGAGCTTCAGGCCCGCCGCCGCCACGACGCCGGCGGCCAGGAGCCAATCGCCCCAGACCAGGGCGAGGACGAGGCCGGCGGCGGTGCCCACCACGAGGTTGCCGAGCTGCATGGGCAGCCAGAGCGGCCAGTAGAGCCAGTCGGGCAGGCCGTTGACCGCCCGGAAGACCCGCTGCTCGGTGGGGTGGATCGTCGGGTGGCGAGCGCCCAGCAGGGAGAGCCCGAGGATGACGGCGCCGACGGCGATGGCGCCGATCGTCGTGGCGTTCACGGTGTCCGCCCCGCCGGATCAGACGCCGGCCGGCGCGACCTCGACCGGGATGCCGTTGACCACCGCGTTGTTGCTCAGCGGGTCGGTCAGGTGCCCGGGGGCCAGGAGGTTGTTGTTGACGCCGGCGTGCTCACGGGCCACCGAGAGGCGGGTACCGGGCTTGTCGTGGCCCCAGCCGTGGGGCAGCGAGACCACGCCGGGCATCATCTCGTCGCTCACCTCGACGGGCACCTCGACCTCACCGGCCTCGGAGCGGACCACGGCGACCTGCCCGTCGGCCACGCCCGACGCGGTGGCGTCGTCGGGGTGGATCAGCAGCGTGCAGCGGTCCTTGCCCTTCACCAGCACCTCGACGTTGTGCATCCACGAGTTGTTGGAGCGGACGTGGCGGCGGGACGTGAGCACCAGGCCCGACGACGGCCGGTCGAGGCGCTCGGCCAGCCGGGGCAGGTCGGCGAGGAAGTACGGGTGGGCGATCGGGATGGTGCCCGTCGGCGTGTTCAGCAGCTCGCGCAGGCGGGGGACCATGGGGCCCTTGTCGATGCCGTGCGGCTTGGCCTTCACCGCCTCGAGGGTGAGCCCGCCGGGAACCTCCCCGTAGCGATCGCCGAAGGGGCCCGTCCGGATCGTCAGGTCGAGCAGGCGCTCGGGGCCCCCGTGGTCGTAGTGCGCCATCACCTCGGTGGCGTCCACGCCCCCGGCCTCGCACAGCGCGGCGAAGAAGCCGTCGTCGAGCATCCCGACGTCGATGTCGTCGGCCGGGAAGCCGGCGATCATCGCCCCGAGGCGGGTGAGGATCTCCCACTCGGCGGGGCGGTCGTCGGCGGGCGGGAAGATCGCCGGCGAGAAGTTGGCGACCGAGCGGGCCGCCCACATCGTGATGAGGTCGTCGAAGTGCGGCTGTTCGAGTGCCGAGAGCCCGGGCAGGATCACGTCGGCGTGGCGGGTCGTCTCGTTCAGCCAGTTGTCGATGCTGATCATGGCGTCGAGCTGCGGCAGGGCCTCGTCCAGGCGGCCGGCGTCGGGCGCGCTGATCACGGGGTTGCCGGCGATGGTGACGAGCGCCTTCACCTGGCCCTCGCCGGGCGTGGCGATCTCCTCGGCGAGGCAGGAGACCGGCACCTGGCCGAGCACCTCGGGCGTGCCCCGCACCCGGCTCTTCCACCGGCCGAAGGTGACCCCGTCGGCGAAGTCGGGGAGCGGCAGCGAGCTGACGCCCCATGCCACCGGGTTGCCGAGCATCAGCCCGCCGGGCCGGTCGAAATTCCCCGTGAGCAGGTTGACGACGTCGACCAGCCAGGAGGCCAGGGTGCCGAACTCCTGGTTGCAGGTACCGATGCGCCCGTAGACCGCCGCAGTGGGCGCGGCGGCCACCTCGTGGGCCAGGCGCCGGATGGTGTCGGCGTCGATGCCGCAGGTGGCAGCCACCCGCTCGGGCGTCCAGTCCGCCGCGGCGGCGGCGAGGTCGTCGAGGCCCTCGACCAGGTCGGCGAGGTCGCCGAGGTCCACGAGGTCGTCGGCGAAGAGCACCTGCACCATGGCCAGCAGCAGCGCGGCGTCGGTGCCGGGCACGATCGGCACCCACTCGTCGGCCACGTCGGCGGTGCCGGTGCGGCGGGGATCGACCACGACGACCTTGCCGCCGCGGGCCTGGATGTTCTCGATCTCACCGAGGACGTCGGGGCAGGCGAGCAGGCTGCCCTGCGAGGCCTGGGGGTTGCCGCCGAGGATCACCCAGTGGTCGGTGCGCTGGATGTCGGGCGCCGGGATCCACCACATGTGGCCGTAGAGCAGCATCGTCGAGACGTTCTTCGGCCACTGGTCCACGGTGCCGGCCGAGTAGATGACGGGCAGGTCGGCGAGGCCGACGAAGAGCCCCACGTAGCGGCCGAGGGAGAAGTTGTGGGCGGTCGGGTTGCCGATGTACGCCGTCACGGCCTGCTTGCCGTGCTCGGCGACCACGCCCGAGAGCAGCTCACCGCAGCGGGCGAAGGCCTCCTCCCAGGTGGCCTCCCGGAAGTCGTCGCCCTCGCGGATGAGGGGGGTGCGGAGCCGGTCGGGGTCCTCGTGGAGGCGTCCGAGGGTCGTCCCCTTCGGGCAGAGATAGCCCTTGGACCAGACGTCGTCCTGGTCGGCGCGGATGACCGCGACCCGGTCGTCCTCGACGTGCACCTCGAGCCCGCACATCGCTTCACAGAGCGGGCACGTGCGCAGATGGACCTGTCGTTCCCCCATGGGCTCGCAGCCTACGCAGGGGTCGCGGGCCGGTCGCCGCCGGCCGGATCGGGCAAGCTGGGCGCCGAACCCGACCGCAGCGCCGCACCCGCTGGAGGCCATCGATGAGCACGACCCCCGCCACCCCGGTCCGCAGCTACGTCGAGGGTCCCCTCGCCCCGGTCGGCGAGGAGCGGACGGTCACGGACCTGGCGGTGACGGGAACGCTCCCGGCCGACCTGGTGGGCCGCTACGTGCGCAACGGGCCGAACCCGATCGACCCCGACCCGCGCACGCAGCACTGGTTCACCGGGGCGGGCATGGTGCACGGCGTGCGCCTCGACGGTGGCCGGGCGCGCTGGTACCGCAACCGCTACGTCCGCACCGCCGACGTCGCCGAGGCGCTCGGTGAGGCTCGGGTCCCGTCTCCCCGCGGAGCCGAGGGCGTCAGCGGCTCGGTCAACACCAACGTGGTGGCCATCGACGGCCGAACCTTCGCACTGGTCGAGGCGGGCTCGTGCCCGGTGGAGCTCACCGACGAGCTCGAGACCGTCGCCTCGGTCGACTTCGACGGCACGTTGGCGGGCGCGTACAGCGCCCACCCGCACCTCGACCCCCGGACCGGGCGGTGGCACGCCGTGACCTACTACTGGCCGGAGGAGGCAGTGCACCACGTGGTGGTCGGCCCCGACGCCCGGGTCGAGCGCGATGTCGTGATCCCCATGGACGACCGGATCATGGTGCACGACTGCGCCATCACCGACCGCCACGTGCTGCTGTTCGACTTCCCCGTGACCTTCGACCTCGACGGCGCCATGGCCGGCCACCACCTGCCCTACGCGTGGAACCCGTCGCGGCCTGCCCGCATCGGCGTCCTCCCGCTCGACGGCGCGGGCGACGCCGTGCGCTGGTGCGAGGCGCCCCAGGGCTACGTGTTCCACGCCTTCAACGCCTTCGAGGCGGGCGACGGCACGATCGTGGTGGACCTGATCCCGTGGCCGCGGGTGTTCGACGCCGACCGCCTCGGCCCCGGTGAAGGCGCCAGCCGGGTGGAGCGCTGGACCCTCGACCCCGCGGCGGGCACCACCGCGGTGGACGTCGTCTTCGACCGCTCGTGCGAGTTCCCCCGGGTCGACGAGCGCCGTACGGGCACCGCCCACCGCTTCGGGCACACCGTCGAGGTGGGCACGCCCGGGTCGACCCACATGCCGCTGCACCGCATCGACTTCGAGCGGGGGACGGTCGAGACCGTCGACCTCGGGCCCACCTGGGCCGTCCAGGAGCTGGTGTTCGTCCCCCGCGAGGGCGGCACCGACGAGTCCGACGGCTGGCTCCTCGGGTTCGCGAGCGACCGCGCCGAGGGGCGCACCGACCTGGTCGTGCTCGCCGCCGACGACCTGGCCGCCGGCCCGGTGGCGCGGGTCCACCTCCCGGCCCGGGTGCCCGACGGCTTCCACGGCAACTGGCTCCCCGACCTGCCCTGAGCGCCGGCGGGCGTGCCGTCAGCGGATCCGGGGCCCGGGCAGGCGAGGTGGCGGCCCCGTAGCCTCGCGGTCATGTGCCGCAACATCACCACCCTCCGGGGCCTCGAGCCGCCTGCCACCGAGGAGGAGGTCGAGGCCGCCGCCCGCCAGTTCGTGCGCAAGATCAGCGGGATCACCCACCCCAACGCCAAGGTGGAGGCCCGCTTCGAGCAGGCCGTAGCCGACATCGCCCACATCTCGGCCCACCTCCTGGCCGACCTGCCGCCCCGCCGCCAGCCCCCCAAGAACGACCCCCCACTCCGTCGCCTCGCCGCCCGCGCCTAACGTCGGAGCATGACCCACGGGCGGCGCCTGGCCGGGGCCGTCGTCGCGCTGGTCGCCGTCCTCGTCGTCGGGACGCTCGGCTACGCCCTGTTGGGCCTCGACCTGTTCGACGCGCTCTACCAGACCGTCACCACGGTCTCGACGGTGGGGTTCCGGGAGGTCGAGCCCTTCGGTCGGGCCGAGGAGCTGTTCACGATGGTGCTCATCCTCCTGGGCGTCGGCGCGGCCCTGTACGCCTTCAGTGTCCTGGTGGAGACCCTCCTCGAAGGACGCCTCAACGAGCTCCTGGGGAGACGCCGCATGGAACAGTCCATCGCCGCAATGGGCGGTCACGTCATCATCTGCGGGTGGGGCCGGGTCGGTCGGGCCATCGGCGTCGAGCTCGCCGAGGCGGGTCGGCCGCTCGTGGTGATCGACCCGGACGAGGCCGCGCTCCACGGTGCCGTCCACGCCATCGCCGGCGACGCGACCGACGACGACGTCCTGCGTCGGGCGGGGATCGAGCGGGCGGCGTCGTTGGTGGCCGCGGCCGACAGCGACGCCGCGAACTCGTTCATCACCCTCAGTGCCCGGGCACTCAACCCCAGGCTGTTCATCGTCGCCCGTACCCGGTCGAGCGACAGCGACGACAAGCTGACGCGAGCGGGTGCCGACCGGGTCGTGAACCCGCAGAGCATCGGTGGGGCGCGCATGGCGGCGTTCGTCCTGCGCCCGCACGTGGCCGCCTTCCTCGACGTGGTCATGCACGAGCGCACGCTCGAGTTCCGGCTCGAGGAGGTTCCCGTCAAAGCGACGTCGTCGTTGGTGGGGAGGACGTTGCGGGATACCGGCATCCGGGACCGCACCGGCGCCCTGGTGCTGGCGCTCCGCGACGAGCGGGGGAACTTCCTGACCAACCCCGCCCCCGACACGGCGATCGTCGCGGGTCACGTGGTGATCGCCATCGGCACCCAGGACGAGCTGGACGCCCTCGTGGCCCTGGTCGACGTCTGAGCGCCGACCAGGGCCGAGGCTCAGGCGGTCTGGGGCACGCCGGCGCGGAGCCGGGCCACCCGCTCGGCGGTGGTCGGGTGGGTCCGGAAGAGGTTCGCGAAGCGCACGTCACGCCCGGTGAGGGGGTTGACGATGTAGGCCTGGCTCTGGGCCGCCGGCACGTCCATGGGCACCCGGGTGGCCGTCACCTCGAGCTTCTCGAGGGCCCGGGCCAGCGGCTCGCCGGTGCCGAGGAGCTCGGCGCCGTGCCGGTCGGCCTCGAACTCCCGACTGCGCGAGATCGCCATCTGGAGCAGGCCGGCGGCGAGGGGCGCGACCAGTGCTGCCACGAGCAGGGCGAAGGGGTTGCCGTCCTCGTCGTCGCTGCCGCCGAGCATGGCGCCCCACATGGCCAGGTTGGCGATGAACGAGATGCCGGTGGCGATGGCGGCCGCGACCGACCCGATGAGGATGTCCCGGTTGCGGACGTGGGCGAGCTCGTGGGCCAGCACGCCCCGCACCTCGTCCCAGGTGCACACGGCGAGCAGCCCGCGCGTGACGGCCACGGCGGCGTGCTCGGGGTTCCGGCCGGTCGCGAAGGCGTTGGGCTGGGCCTCGGGGGAGATGTAGAGGGAAGGCATCGGGAGCCCGGCGCGGTCGGACAGGTCGCGCATGATGGCGAAGTACTCGGGCAGCTCCCGCTCGTCGGCGGGGACGGCCCGGGCCGAGCGGATGGCGAGGGCGTCGCTCTTCCAGTACGAGACGCCCACCACGGCCAGACCGAGGACCGCGCCGATCACGGCGCCGGCGGTGCCGAAGAGCGAGCCGATGCCGACGAGCAGCCCGCCGAGGCCGGCGAGGAGGATCGTGGTCTTGACGGTGTTGCGGAACATGCGGGGGAACCCTTTCTTCGTCACACGATCAGAGCGAAACATGATTCGTGTAAAGGAATGCGTTCATTGTAGGCGGGCAGGCCGAAAATCCGTGTGAAGCGGTCCGTGCGGGCCCGTCGCCCGCAGGCGCACCTCGCTGATGGCCCGGCCGGTGACGCCGGTGACCTCGTAGGACCATTCGCCGACCTCGACCACGTCACCCGGCGCGTCGGGGATGCGGTCGAGCCGGGCGAGGAGCAGGCCCGCCACGGTCACGTAGGGGCCGTCGGGGGCGTCGTCCACGCCCAGGTCGACCAGGTCGTGGACCGGGAAGGTCCCCGGGAGCAGGAGGTCGCCGGCGTCGTCGCGGTGGACGCCCGCCACGTCGGCGTCCGCCTCGTCGTAGATCTCGCCGACGAGCTCCTCGACGAGGTCCTCGATGGTCACGATCCCGGCCGTCGCCCCGTGCTCGTCGACGACGATCGCGAGCTGCTGGCGGTGGACCTGGAGGGCGTGGAGCGCGTCGAGCACGCTCGCCGCCTCGGGCAGCGCGAAGGCCTCCACCGAGACCTCGCCGACGGCGCGGTCCCCGGCGTCCAGCAGGTCGCGGAGGTGCACCACGCCGACCACGTCGTCGAGGGAACCCCCCACGCCCACGGGTGCCCGCGAGTGCCCCGAGTCGGCGAGGATGCGCAGGCCACGCGAGGCCGGGAGGTCGGCATCGAGGCCGACGACCGCCCCCCGCGGGCGCAGGACACGGCGGAGGGAGCGGTCCGCGGCCTCGAAGGCGCCCTCGATGATCCCCCGCTGCTTGTCCGTGAACGACGGCTGGGCGGCGACCAGCTCCCGCAGCTCCTCTTCGGTGACCTCCTCCCGCTGGCGCGAGGGATCGCCGCCGAGCACGCGCACGGCGACGTCGGTCGACCGGGAGAGCAGCCACACCACGGGGCGGGTCACCACGGCCAGCCCCGCGAGCGGGCGCGCCGCCACGAGCCCCCACCGCTCGGCGCGCTGCATGGCGAGGCGCTTCGGGGCGAGCTCGCCGAACACGAGGGTGACGTAGGCGAGGGCCAGGGTCACGATCGTCACGGCCACGGGCTCGGCCCACGCCCCCAGGAAGGCGAGGGGCGCCTCCAGCGGCACCGCGATCGAGACCGCCGCCGCCGCCGACGCCAGCAGGCCGGCGAGGGTGATCCCCACCTGGATGGTGGCGAGGAAGCGGTTGGGCTCGCGGGCGAGCCGTGCCAGCACGGCGCCCGCGGCCGACCCCTGCTCGAGGCGCTGCAGTTGGCCCTCGCGCAGCGAGACGAGGGCCATCTCGGTGCCCGCGAACGCAGCGTTCATGGCGACCAGGACCGCGACGAGGCCCAATTGGGGGACGAGATCCTCCACGTTGTGCACCTTCCTCCGACGAGACGGTCGGAGCGGGCGACCTGCCCGCTCAGCGAACGGTGGTGGCGCGTGCGGGTGGGCCGCGGTGGGGTGGCCGGGACCGGGTTCGCCGGTGGGCGAACGGCTCGTCGTCGGTGGGGCGCCGGGGGCAGACCCGGGCGGCCACCCGTGGGCGGCGCGGGGCGCCACGCTCGGCGCGGTGGCGGCGCCGGTCTCGGCGGCGCCGGCCCACGCGGGTGCTCGACGTGGCGACGGCCTCGGCCGCAGCCTCGGGGGCCTCGATCGGCACCGGTTCGGTCGGGTCGAGGCGGTCTGCGCCCGCCCGGGGCGCGCCGCCCGCGACGAGCAGGGCCAGGACCCCGAGCGCGACCAGCACCAGGGCGGCGAGGCGTGGGGTGGGTCGCAGGTGGCGGCGCATCGGCTCCCTCCCAGCCTAGGGAGGCGCCGGGGATGCCGCGCCCTCCCCGCGGGTTGCCGCAGGCGCGTCGGGCGGTGCTAGGTGCTCGGCTCGACCGCGATCCGGCTCACCCCGAGGAAGGTCACGACGTAGAGGTCGCGGTCGTCGCCGGGGCAGGGGAACAAGACCGACTGGATGCCCATGCCGTGGTCGGCGCGGGCCCGCACGGCGCCGGTGGCGATGTCGCGGACGACCACGTCGGCGTGGTCCCCGGTGACCAGCTCGCCGCTGTCCTCGTAGAGCAGCAGGTGGCTGCCGTGGTCCTGGTCGACCTGCCAGCGCACGGCGAGGGTGTCGAGGTCGAAGGCGGTGAGCACGCCGTTGCCGCTGTCGTAGCCGACGACCACGCCGCGGGCCTCGTCCACGACGGGCGGGTTCGCGATGAGCCCGCCGGGTCGCCCGCAGACCTCGGCGAGGCGCACCTCCCCGGTGGCGAGGTCCACCCGGACGAGGTGCAGCGGCGCGGTCGACACGCCGTGGCCCCGCAGGGTGCCGTCGTAGCCGTCGCTGCCCTCGCCGTCGTCGAGGAACCAGGCCGCGCCGGCGGCGAGCACGCAGTCCCAGCCGTAGGTCTGGCCCTCGAGGGTGCGGTAGCGGACGGTGAAGGCGTCGTCGAGGCGGAGGCGGGCGCCGTCCCACCGCACCCGGAACAGGTGGGTGTCACCGACGACGTAGACGTCGTCGCCGTCGGCCGAGAGCCGGGCGATCGAGGCCTCGGGGAGCTCCAGGCGGGCCACGATCGAGAGGTCGAGCGGGTCGAGCAGGAGCAGCTCGCAGGGCTCGCGCTCGCCGGCCGGGACGGGGGCGCCGGGTCGGGAGCCGCCGAAGTCCTTGGTGACGAGGTGGCCGTCCGCGAGCGTCACGAAGCTGTTGTACGGCCGGTGGCGGGGGAGCCGGGCCGAGGCGGTGGGGACGAGGTCGGGACCGAGCCGGTGGGCGTGGTCGCCGAACACGACGTGGAGGGCGCCGTCCGGCGCGACGCCGAGACCGCCGGGCCAGACCGGCCCACCCGGCAGCTCGGGAGAGGTCGCGAGCGGCTCGAGGGTGTGCGGGTCGATGCGCTCGACCAGCGCGATCGAGTCGTCGCCGGCGGTGTGGCGCAGCAGGAAGAACCCGCCCTGCTCGTCGGTCACCACCATGGTCGCCGCCGGCGTCAGGCGGGTCGTCACCGCCAGGCGGTCGTCCGGGCCGATGCCGAGGGCACCGGGGACCAGCTGCCGGCGGCGCGGCCCGCCGTCCTCGTAGCGCCACGTCACGCGGCCAGTCTGGCCCGTGGCGCCGGCCCCGCCGGTCGGGGACCTTGGCCTCTGCCGCCGATGGGGTCGACGGGTTACGGTCCGGCCATGACGCTTCTCGGACCCCTCGGAGGACTGGCCGGCGAGTGGGAGGGCGACCAGGGCCTGGACGTCTCCTTCCACCACGACGTGGGGGAGGTGGTGGAGACCCCGTACCGCGAGGTCGCCACCTTCAAGCCCTTCGGCCCGGTGGAGAACGGCCGCCAGGTGCTCTACGGCCTCGACTACAAGTCGGCGATGTGGCGCGGTGACGAGGTCGACCCCTTCCACACCGAGCTCGGCTACTGGCTCTGGGACGCCGGCTCCGACCAGGTCATGCGGGCTTTCGTGATCCCCCGCGGCTCCGCGATCCTCGCCGGCGGCACCGCGGCGGCGGATGCCACGACGTTCACCCTCGCGGCCGACAGCGACGGTGCCGACTACGGCATGGCCACCAACCCGTACCTCGACGCCAACGCCAAGTGCGTGCACTACGAGGTGACGATCACCGTCGACGGTGACACGTTCTCCTACGAGGAGGACTCGGTGCTGGCGATGAGCAACCTGCCCGACCTGCTCCACCACACCGACGTCAACACCCTCCGCCGCACGGTCGCCTACCAGCTCGAGGTCTGACCGCCTGGGCGGACCCGAACGCTTCTGGTCACGGATTCGCGTCGTCTGACGTCGCGGTCCGTGTACCAGAACGAGCGCTGGTCACGGTGTGGCGGCGGCGCCAGGGGGCGCGGCGGGCCCAACCGGGCTCGGACCGCTCGGCGGCGCTGGCGTCGGCGCGCAGGCGCAGCAGGTCGACACGGGTGACCATGCCGACGCAGCGGTCGTCGGCGTCGAGGACGGGCAGGTGGGCGAGGTCCTCGTCGAGGAAGCGGTGCAGCGCCACCAACGCCGGGTCCTCGGCGGTGATCGAGGTGACGGGGCTGGCCACGTCGGCCACCGTGCACGCCCGCTCGCCTCGCCCGCCCGCTGCACCCGCGCCGAGGACGTCCGCGGTCGTCACGATGCCGACGCACCGCCCGTCCCGGTCGAGCACGGGCAGCGCGCCGTGGCCGGTGTCGCGGAGCTCGTCCGCGGCCCGCGCCAGCGGGTCCTCGGCGCCGACGGTGGTGACCGGCGCGGCCATGACCTGGCCCACGCTGGTCGCCTGGTACACGTCGGGCTCGTAGTCGCGGTGCACGCGGAGCCCGCGGCGCTGGAGCTTCTCGGTCATCAGGCGGTCCTCGAGCAGGGCGCCGGCGACGAGGTCGGCGAGGACGGTCGCCACCATCAGGGGCAGGATCACGTCGTAGTCCCGGGTGAGCTCGAAGACGAACACGATCGAGGCGAAGGCGGCGCCCGTGCCGGCCCCGAAGGTGGCGGCCATGGCCACGACGGCGAAGGCCTCGGGGCTGAGGCCGGCACCCGGCGCGAGGTGGTCGAAGCCGGTGCCGACGACGTAGCCGAAGCCGCTGCTGATGAGCAGCACGGGGGCCAGGGTGCCGCCCGACGTCCCCGAGCCGAGGGCGAACCACCAGGCGATGAGCTTGGCCAGCGCGATCACGGCGACGACGCCGACGGCGAGGCGACCGTTCACCACGTCGTCGATGACGCCGTAGCCGACGCCCAGCGCCCGCGGCACGAACAGGCCGACGATGCCGAAGGCGAGGCCACCCAGGATCGGGTGCCAGCCCTCGCCGAAGGGAAGGCGCCGGTAGCCGGCCTCGACGAGGAAGAGGCCCTGGCAGATCACGACCGCCAGCAGGCCGCAGCCCAGCCCGAGCACGACGAAGAACGGGAGCTGGTCGAGGCCGGCCACGTCGTGGGTGGGCACCGAGAAGAGCGGCCCCTCGCCCAGCAGCACGCTGTGCATCCCCGCGGCGACCGCGCTGGAGACGACGAGGGGAATGAAGGCCCGGCTCGAGAACTCGAAGAGCAGCAGCTCGATGGCGAGGATGACGGCGGCGAGGGGCGTGCCGAAGGTGGCGGCCATGCCCGCGGCGGCGCCGGCGGCCAGCAGGATCTTGCGCTCGGCGGCGCTGACCGACAGCACCTGGCCGAGCAGCGACCCCAATGCCCCGCCCGTGACGATGATCGGCCCCTCGGCCCCGAACGGCCCGCCGCTGCCGATGGCGACGGCGGCCGACGCCGGCTTGGCCACCGCCGTCCTCGGCTGGATGCGGCTCTGGCGGGTGAGCACGGCCTCCATGGCCTCGGGGATGCCGTGACCGCGGATGACCGGCGCCCACCGCGCCAGCAGCGTGACCACCGCGCCGCCGAGCATGGCCACGATCACGATCCGCGGGCTGCGGGGCAGGTCGGCGAAGTCGGGCAGGTCCCAGCCCCACTGGCCGAACAGGGCCACGTTGGTGATGGCGCCGATCAGGTGGACGAGCACCCAGGCGGCGGCGCCCCCCAGCAGGCCGAGCAGCGTGGCGAGCAGCGTCAGGAAGGCGAGGCGTGCAGGCGGCGTACGTTGGCGGTCGTGGTGACGGGCCAGCGCGCGCAGGTGGCGGTCGAGGGCGGGGCGCACGTCGTAAATATATCGTGGCACGATAGAAAAGGCTCGTGCCACGAGGTTCTTCCGCACGTCTCGCCCCGGGGCGGTCGCCGGTCGTGATGCCGCCCGACGACGTCACCGACGACCAGTACCAGCGCCTGCTCGAGCTGCGCACGGGGCTGCGGCGCTTCCTCGCCTGGAGCGAGGCCCAGGCCAAGGCGGCGGGGATGACGCCGGCGCAGCACCAGCTCCTCCTCGCGGTGCGGGGGCACCCCGGCGGGCAGCCACCGACCGTCGGGGAGGTCGCGGAGTACCTCCTGCTCAAGCCGCACAGCGCCGGCGAGCTCGTCCACCGCGCCGCGGACGCCGGCCTGGTCGAGCGGGTGCCCGACGCCACCGACTCCCGGGTCGTGCGGGTCCGGCTCACCACCGACGGCGCCCGCCGCCTGGCGACGCTGGCGGCTGCGCACCACGAGGAGCTGGCCCGCCTCGCCCCCCGCCTGCGCCCCCTCTGGGACGGCCTCGAGCCCTCCTGACCACCCTTCCTCCAGCAGAAGCGCGTGGTACCGCCTTCCGTTCCTGCTGGAGGAACGGGTCTGGGGGCTCCGGGCTTCAGCGGGCCAGGCGGTCGGCGAGCCAGCCGGCGTCGAGCCAGGCGTCGCCGTGGACGTCGTTGTTGAAGTAGGCGTAGACGTCGGTGCCGTCGTCGAGCCACTCACCGAGGCGGTCGGCGGTGCGCCACAGGCGCCGGCCGCCGTAGCGGCCCACGTACTTCTCCTCGAGCGCCCGCGGCCCGTGGAACCGCACGTAGGTCCAGTCGGTGGTGCACACCAGCGGGTGGTCGGGGAGCAGGTCGTGCAGGCAGAGGGCGGCGCCGTGGCGCTCGAGCGTGGCGAAGACGTCGTCGTGCAGCCACGAGGGGTCGCGCAGCTCGACCGCCCAGCGGATGCGGCGGGGCGCGGCGTCCAGGAAGGCGTCGAGCCGACCGACGTCGCGCCGCCAGTGGGGCGGCAGCTGGAGGAGGTTGGGACCGAGGTGCACGCCCAGGCGGTCCACCCGGTCGAGGTGGTTGGCCAGCCACGTCGGCGTGTCCCGCAGCTTGCGCCGGTGGCTGCCGTACTGGCCGACCTTCAGGGCGTAGACGAACCCGGGCGGCGCCTGCGCGGCCCAGTGCTCCACGGTCGACGGCGGGGGCAGCCGGTAGAAGGTGTTGTTGATCTCCACGGTGTCGAAGCGCTCGGCATAGCGCTCGAACCACCGTCGCTGGGGCAGGTCGGCCGGGTACACCACGCCGCGCCAGTCCCGGTACACCCAGCCGGAGCACCCGACCCGGGCTGCACCGCGCCGCACCCCGGTGACCATGGCCCCAGGAGAACACCTCCGACCCACGTCCACCACGGCCATCGGTCCCTTCGCGCTCACCCGCGCCGTCTACCCCCACCTCGGCCAGGGTCAGAACACCCGGGCCTCGTGGTCCGTCCCCGTGGCAGCGGTGTCCTCGGGGGCACCCGGCTCCGGCCCGAGGGTCACGACCACCTTGCCCCGGGCGTGGCCCCGCTCCAGCTCCTCGAGGGCACGAGGGGCGTCGGCGAGGTCGCACCGACGCTCGACGGACGTGGTCAGCCTCCCGTCGTCGACGAGTCGTGCGAGCAGCTCCAGGTCGGCACGGTCGGGCTGCACGGTGAACGCCCTCACGGTCGGTCCGCCCGCACGGCCGAGGACCAGCCCGGTGACGACGCGGCCGAGGGGCCCGATCCACCGGTTCGGGGAGTCGCCGCTCAACGAGAGCAGCGTGCCGTCGGGCTCGACGAGGGTCCGGAGCTCGCGGGCCGACTGGGTCCCGGCGAGCTGCACCACGAGGTCGTGGCGGCCGGCGGCTGCGATGAGGTCCTCGGTGCGGCGGTCGACCACGTGGTCCGCTCCGAGGGCGCGCACGTGCTCGACGTTGCTCGTGCTGCACACGCCGGTGACCTCGGCCCCGAAGGCCTTGGCCAGTTGCACGGCGTGGCTGCCGACGCCACCGGCGGCGCCGATCACGAGCACCCGTTGCCCGGCCTCGAGCCCCCCGTGGTCGCGGAGCGCCTGGAGCGCGGTCGTGGCGGCGAGGGGGAGGCCGGCGCTCTGCTCGACGGTGGCCCGCTGCGGGCGGTGGGCGACGAGGCGCTCGGGGACGGCCACCCGCTCGGCCAGGGCGCCGAAGCCGGCCATGAAGGTGGTGCCGTACACCTCGTCGCCGGGGCGCACGGTGGTCACCGCGGGGCCGACGGCCTCGACCCGGCCGGCGACGTCGCTTCCGGGCACCTCGAACGGCGGTCGGCGCAGCCCGACCTGCAGCCGGGCGAGGTAGGGCAGCCCCCGGACCAGGTGCCAATCGGCCGGGTTGAGCGAGGCGGCGTGCACGGCGACGAGGACCTCGTCGTCGGCGAGTGACGGCACGGCGATGTCGTCGAGGCGCAGGACCTCGGTCGGGGCGCCGTAGCCGGTGCAGGTGATGGCTCGCATGGTGATCTCCTCAGGCGTCGCGACGGACGAGGAGGACGCCGCCGATGACGAGGGACACGGCGCCGTAGGCCAGCAGCACGCCGTACCCGACCCACGGTGGCAGCGCCCGGGGATCCGACACCACGTTGAAGATCGCCATGCCGGCCTGGGCGGGCAGGTACTTCCCGACCGCCTCCTGGAACGCCGACGGCAGGAAGCCGGTGACGAGGGGGACGATGAACAGCAGCGCGACCAGCGCGGCCACGGCGCCGGCGGTGCGTCGCAGGATCGCGCCGATGCCGACACCGAGGAGGCCGACGCCGGTGAGGTAGAGCGCGCCGCCGACCACCGCTCGCAGCACACCCGGGTCGCCGAGGGAGGCCTCGAGGCCCTTCGAGGCGAAGATGGCCTGACCGGTGAGGAAGGCCCCGACGGAGGCGACCAGCCCGGTCGCCAGCACCACCCCGGTGAAGGTGGCCGCCTTCGCGACCAGGACGGTGAGGCGCTGCGGGGTCGCGCTGAACGTGGCTCGGATCTGGCCGGTGGCGTACTCCGAGGTGATCACCAGGACGCCGAGGACGCCGACCGCCAACTGGGCCAGGAACAGCCCGCTGAGGCTGAACGAGGTGGGATCGAAGCGGAGCTGCTCGGCGACGTCGAGGTCGTCCCAGGTGCTCATCTCGGACGCGGCGATCAGCGCGCCGAAGCCCACGGCGAGCCCGACCGTGGCGAGCAGGGTCCAGACCGTCGAGCGGACCGAGCGCAGCTTGGTCCACTCGGCCCGGAGGTTGGCGACGAGGACGTCGACGCGACGGGCGCGCGGCGTCGCCGTGGTGGGGAACGTGAGGGTCGTCATGCGGCTGCTCCTTGGTGCGCGGTGTACTCGGCGGCGTCACGGGTGAGGGCCATGAACGCCTCCTCGAGCGACGCCGCCTGGGGGGCGAGCTCGTACAGGGTGATGCCGGCCTCACCGGCGAGGATCCCGATGTCACGGGCGGTCAGGCCCTCGACGGCGAGGGTCTCGTCCGGCTGCGGCGCCGCCTCGCCGCCCCGCTCACGAACGAGCCGCACCAGGCGAGCCGGCTCGGCGGCATGCACCCGAACGTGCCCGGTGGCGCTGTGGCCGACGACCTCCGCCACGGACCCCTCGGCGATGAGGCGTCCCCGCCCGATCACCACGAGTCGGTCGGCGGTGAGCGCCATCTCGCTCATGAGGTGGCTCGAGACGAGGACCGAACGACCCTCGCCGGCGAGGTCCCGGAGCAGCTCGCGGATCCACTGGATGCCCTCGGGGTCGAGGCCGTTGACGGGCTCGTCGAGCAGGAGGGTCCCGGGATCGCCCAGCAGCACGGTCGCGATGCCGAGGCGCTGGCCCATGCCGAGCGAGAAGCCGCCCGATCGTCGATCCGCGACGTCGGCGAGCCCGACGAGCTCGAGCACCTCGTCGACCCGTCGGCGGCTGATCGCGTTGGCGTCGGCGAGCCACCGCAGGTGGTCGCGGGCGCTGCGGGCGGGGTGGACGGCACGCGCTTCGAGGAGGGCGCCGACGTGGCGGAGCGGGAAGCGCAGGTCTCGGTAGCGGCGACCATCGATGCGGACCCGGCCCGAGGTCGGCGCGTCGAGGCCGACCATCATCCGCATGGTGGTGGACTTGCCGGCACCGTTCGGCCCCAGGAAGCCGGTGACCTCCCCGGGGCGGACCTCGAAGGAGAGGTGGTCCACGGCGACCGTCGGGCCGTAGCGCTTGGTGACGTCCGAGAGCTCGATCATCGGAGCGGCACCTCGATCCGGTTCGGGTGCGTCGGTGTGCCCGGTGGCACCCCGTGGCGGTCGTCGGTCATGGCGGGCTCCCTTCGTCGGCGGGCCCGGCGGGCCCGTGGTCCCCCCCCTGGGACCGGGGAAACGTACGACGGGATGTGATGACCGGTCCTCACCACTTCTGGTGATTCCGGGTGGTGATCCGGGGCGGCGCCCGGGGTGCTGCGGTGATCGGTCGACCCGAAAACGGCCTCGGGGCGGCGGCCGCAGCCGCCGCCCCGAGGGCCGGTTCAGATCGAGCGGGTGCTCAGATGCCGAGGACCTTGGCCTTGGCGGCCGTGAACTCCTCGTCGGTGAGCAGACCCTGGGCCTTCAGCTCACCCAGGCGGGCGATCTGGTCGGCCGGCGTCTCCTCCGCGGAGGCGGCCGCGGGCGCCTCCGGGGCGGGCGGGGGCGGCGGGGGCGCCTGCTGGGCCTGCTGCTGGGACACGTCCTGCTGGTACGCCTGCTCGCGCTGGGCGTAGATGTTGGCGTCGCGGGTGGCGTACTTCTCGGCCTGGCGGCGCTGCACCCGCCCGCTCACGGCGGTGGCGGTGCCGGCGACGACCGCGGTGCGGGCGACGCCACGAAGCAGTCCTGGCATGTCGGTCTCCTCTGGTCTCAGTCGGTGGTCGTCGGACGGGTCAGGACTCGAGCGCGTCGAGCGCGTCGAGCACGTCGCCGGCGTTGATGCGGGCGGAGGCGACGAGCTCACCGCCGGCCCGGCGCACGGCGGCGACGAACGGGGCGGCCCACGCGTTCTCGTACACGAGGAGCGCACCCAACTTGCCGGGCTCGAGGGCCTCGCCGGCAGCGACGATGTCCTCGTCGTCGAGGATCCCCGACTGGGCGCCGGCGATGGCGCTGAAGTCGCCCGCGGCCTCGGCCAGGTCGACCGCGGCGACGTTGCCGTCGAGGTCCTTGGCCAGGAGGGCCACGTCGAACAGGTGGATGATCCCGCTGTCGACGAGGTCCAGCACGGCCGCAGCCGCCTCGCCGCGGACCTTGTCCGGGTCGAGCTCGATCAGGATGAAGTCGATCGGCCCGATCGCTTCGGCATCAGTGGTCACCAGCGGGCTCCTTTCGATGGGCGGAGCCGAGGGTATCCCAGCGCCTACAGGCCTGGCACCACCCAGTTCGGACGAGGCGCGGGGTGGGTCAGCCCGGCAGGGCCGCGGCGACCTGGTCGAGGAAGGGCCGCAGGACGACGCTGACCTGCTCGGCCGCCACCGCCGGGGTCACGGTCGGCACCGTGGCGTGGCTGATGGCGAGGCGCACGAGCAGCTCGCACACGAGGCGGGTCTCGTCGGCGGGGAGCTGGGGCCAATTGCCGAGGACGAAGTCCGTGAGGCGGTCCGTGCTGGTGAGCAGGATGGGCAGGCCGGCGGAGCTCGCCACCAGGGCGTGGAGGCCCTCGGCGCCCGTGGCGGCCTCGAGGGCACGGATCAGGGGGTGCTCGGCCGCGAGTTCGAGGAACACCCGAAAGGCGTCCTCGAGGGCGCCGCCCAGGTCGTCCGGGCGAGCGTCGACGACGCGCTCGATCTCGACGAGGAACTGCTCCGAGGCCCACAGCACGTAGGCCTGGGCGAGCTCGTCCCGGTTGCCGAACTCGTTGTAGAGCGTCTGGCGGCTCACGCCGGCGGCGCGGGCGATCTCGGCCATGGTGATCGACCCCCAGGCCCGCTCGGCGGCGAGGCCGTCGACGGCGGCGAACACGGTCGAGCGCAGGAGGTCGCGGGAGGCGTCCGCGAAGCGACGCGGCCCAGGGGCAGCGGTGGGGGCGCCCGACTCGACCGGCCCGGCCGACTCGGTCGGCGCCGCGGTGGTCATGGCCACGACCCTACGCCGCCGCCCGCTCGGCGTCGGCGAGCCGCGCCCGGAGGCGGGGGTGCAGGTTGGCCCGCCGAGCGTCGCCGTCGTAGAACGCGAGCACCCTCGGGTCCATCACCCGTCGCCACAGCGGGGGGACCGTGGCCAGCACGATCATGCCGGCGTACCCGGTGGGCAGCTGGGGGACGTCGTCGCAGTGGCGCAGGGTCTGGAAGCGCCGGGTCGGGTAGGCGTGGTGGTCGCTGTGGCGCTGCAGCTGGTACAGCAGGATGTTCGAGGCGACGTTGCTGGCGTTCCACGAGTGCTCGGGCCGGCAGCGCTCGTAGCGGCCGTTCTCCTTGCGCTCGCGCAGCAGCCCGTAGTGCTCGATGTAGTTGACGACCTCGAGCATCAGGAACCCGACGACACCCTGCACCACGAGCCACGGGGCGACCGCCCAGCCGAACAGGGCGACGAGCCCGCCGAAGAGCACGACGGTCATGGCCCAGGCGTTGAGCACGTCGTTGCGCGGGGACCAGAAGCGCTCGCCCGCCCGGCGCCGGCGCTCGCGCTCGATCTCGACGGCGCTGCGCGCGCTGCCGATCACCGTGCGGGGCACGAAGGCGTAGAGGCTCTCGCCGAGGCGCGAGGACGCCGGGTCCTCCGGCGTCGAGACCCGCTGGTGGTGGCCCCGGTTGTGCTCGACGTAGAAGTGGCCGTACCCCGTCTGGGCCAGGGCCAGCTTCGCGAGCCAGCGCTCGAGGGTCGGGTGCTTGTGCCCGAGCTCGTGGGCGGTGTTGATGGCGATGCCCGCCACGCACCCCACCGTGGCGGCGAGACCGAGGGCGGCGAAGGTCGACAGCTCGCCCGAGGCCCACACCGAGCACGCCCAGACCAGCGAGGCGAACTGGAGCGGGAGGTAGGCGTAGGTGAGGCGGCGGTAGTAGCGGTCACCGTCGAGACCGGCGGTGGCGGACTCGGGCGGGTTGAGGCGGTCGAGGCCGAGGGCCTGGTCGAGCAGGGGCATGAACCCGAAGATGAGGACGGGCCCGATCCACCAGAAGCCGCTCCAGCCGGTCAGCGCGACGAGGTGACCGGCGAGGAAGGGCAGCAGGGGCACGAGCAGGGCGAGGGCCCAGAAGGGGCGGCGGGGGTCGTGCCAGCGGCGGACGGGCGCCTCGGGCGCCGCGGCGGCAGTGCCGGTGTTGACATCGGGCAGGCTCATGTCCCGATCTTGTACAAATCGATGCGATATGTCAAGATCCTGTTCAACACTCCCCCTGTCGTCCACCGTGGAGCTCCTCATGAACCCCCTCGCCGCCGGCGCCGACCACCTCCTCGTCGAGGCCGAGAGCGTCACCCAGTTCACGTGGGACTACGAGCCCTCGAACACCCAGCTCACCCGGCTCTACGAGAAGGGCAAGGTCTCCCAGTGGAACGCCACCACCGACGTCGACTGGTCGCCCGACGTGCGCTGGGGTGAGCCCGACCCGTCGATGACCGACGAGGAGCGGGCCATGATCGGCAGCTTCCTCAACCTCGACGCCCCCGACTCGCCCTTCGCCGGCATGACCGAGGAGCAGCGGGCCGTCGTCGGCTGGGAGCTGCAGGCCTGGATGGTCAGCCAGTTCATGCACGGCGAGCAGGGCGCGCTCGTCGCCACCGCCCGCCTGGTCGAGACCGTGCCCGACATCGAGTCGAAGTACTACGCCGCCAACCAGGTCAACGACGAGGCCCGCCACGTCGAGGCCTACGCCACCTACCTGAACAGCAAGCTCCCGGGCCACGAGTACGAGATCTCCGGGCCGCTCGAGGCGCTGCTCGTCGACATCATGACCGAGAAGCGGTGGGACATCACCTACCTCGGCATGCAGATCATGGTGGAGGGCCTGGCCCTCGCCGCCTTCGGCATGGGCAACGTCATGTTCAACGACCCGGTCATCAAGCAGATCACGGACCTGGTCATGCGCGACGAGGCCCGCCACGTCGCCTTCGGCGTGCTCGCCCTGAAGGAGGTCGTGCCCGAGCTCAGCGCCGCCGAGCTCGCCGACCGCGAGGAGTTCCTCCTCGAGGCCACCGACCTGATGTACCGCCGCTTCCTGCTCGAGCAGCTGTGGGAGCGCCTCGGCATCGACGTGGCCGCGGGCAAGGAGTTCGCGACGACGAACCCGCTCATGATCATGTTCCGCCAGGTGCTGTTCTCGAAGATCGTGCCCAACGTCAACAAGCTCGGCCTGATGACGCCGCGGGTCCGCCAGTGCTTCGAGGACCTGCAGGTCGCCCAGTTCGCCGACCAGCTCGACACCGCGAGCGAGGAGCTCTCCTCGCTCGCCGGCGCCGAGTCCCTCGCCGACATCGCCCGCACCGCCGGCTGACCCGCACCCCGCCGCCGCGCCGACGAGACTGGCGTCATGCGACGCCTCCCGCTGCTGCTCGTTCCGCTCGCGCTGTCGGCCGGGTGCATGAGCGGGGATGAGCCCGAGCCGGTCAGCGTCGACTGGCCCGGCGAGTCCGACGGCGCGACCGAGGCGATCGATCTGGGTGCCGGCTTCTCGCTCGACGCGCCGGCGTCGTGGACCCTCGAGCAGGCCTTCGAGCTGCCGGCCGGGCCGTTCGACGAGTGCGATTCCGTGCACGCGTCGATCGACGCCGGTCCCGGCGTGTTCGTCTCGTTCGCCCTGCCCTCGGTCGCCTGCGCCGGTGCGGCCGACCCGGAGCCACCGCTCAACGGCGAGCACGGGGACTACATCACCGTGGACGACGTGCCTGCACCGTTGGGGACCGCCACGGCGCCGAGCGACCTCGGCGAGGTGACGACCTTCGAGCAGGACTACGAGGAGTGCACGCAGGAGTGCGTCACGACGAGGGACCAGGTGGCCCTCGTCGCCCTCACGGTCCCCGTCGACCCGGATCACCCCACGCTGATGGTCTACGGCGACGCCGAGGACGTGCCCGTCGACCGGATGCTGGCCCTGGTCGACGCGATCTCGTTCGGGTAGGCCCGTCCTCAGCCGAGCGCCGCCCAGGCCCTCGTGGCGTCGTCGGCGGGGAGCTGGACGACGAGGCGGGTGTCGGGGGCGCCGGCGGCGATGAGCACCTGGTAGGCGAAGGTCAGGACCTCGCCGTCGCCGCTGCGGAACCGCCGGCGCCGTGACGTGAGGCCGGCCACGTCGTGGCGCGGCCACCAGGCGTCGAACTCGGGACTCGCGGTGCGCAGTCGTTCGACCAGCTCCACGGTGGCCGGGTCGTCACGATGCGGGGTGATGTCGGCCCGGAACTGGGAGAGCACGCGGCGGGCCTCGTCCTCCCAGTCGACGATGAGGGCGCGGCCCTCGGGGCGGGCGAACACCGACCAGACCAGGTTGCGCTCGTCGTCGGCCAGGGTGTCGATGGCCGGGTAGAGGCGGGCCTGGGCCCGGTTCCACGCCAGGTACTCCCAATGAGGCCCGAGCACGTAGGCGGGGGCCGGTTCGAGGGCGTCGAGCAGGGCGTCGAGGTCCTCGGGGACGGTGGCATCGCCGGTCGTGGCCCGCACCCCGTGGGTGGTGTGGCCGGCGAGCTCGAACAGGTGGTCGCGCTCGACGGGGTCGAGGCGCAGCACCCGCGCCACCGAGTCGAGCACGTCGCCCGAGGCGTTGATCGGCCGGCCCTGCTCGAGCCACGTGTACCAGCTCACCGAGACGCCGGCGAGGAGCGCGACCTCCTCCCGGCGCAGGCCGGGCGTGCGGCGGCGCCCGCCCGCGGGGAGGCCGGCGTCCTCCGGCGACACCGCGGCGCGGCGGGCCTTCAGGAACTCGGCGAGGTCGTTGCGCCGCACCGGTCCAGTGGACCACAGCGGGGCGGCGCCAGGGTGGTGGTGGCGGTCCCCGGATGGCTGCGCCCTTCCCGTCGGGTCGGCGGTGGCGCAGCCTGCCCCGATGACGCTCCTGGACGACCCGCTCGACCTCGCGCCGCCGAACGACCCGGCCCGGCTCCTGAGCCGGCACGGGCGGGAGGCCACGTCGTCGGTGATCCGGGACCTGCTCGACTGGACCCGCCGGCCGGGGATGCTGTCGCTGGCGGGGGGCATCCCCGCCGCCGAGCTGCTGCCCGTCCAGCGGGTCGGCGAGGCCGTCGACCGGGTCCTGGCGACCCACGGGCCCGCCGCCCTCCAGTACGGGCCGACCGATGGTGAGGCCACCCTGCGGGCGCTCGTCGCCCCGACGCCCGACCGCGTCGGCGACGTCGTGATCACCACGGGCTCACAGCAGAGCCTGGACCTGCTCGCGAGGGTGCTGCTCGACCCGGGCGACGCCGTCGTGGTCGAAGGCCCGTCCTACCTCGGCGCGCTGAGCGCCTTCCGTGCGGTCGGCGCCCGGCTCGTCGAGGTGCCCGGCGACGCCGCCGGGCTCGACACCGACGTGCTCGCCGCCGCCCTGGGGGCGGGCCTTCGCCCCAAGGCGGTCTACGTCGTGCCCGAGTTCGCCAACCCCACGGGCGCCACCCTGTCGGCCGAGCGGCGGCGCCACCTCGTCGAGCTCGCCGAGCACCACCGGTTCGTCATCGTGGAGGACGACCCCTACGGCGCGCTGCGCTTCGCCGGCGCACCCCAGGCGCCGCTCGCCGAGCGCACCGACCTCGCCGTCCGGCTGGGGACCGCCTCGAAGACGCTCGCGCCCGGCCTGCGGGTCGGGTGGGCGACCCTCCCCGGTTGGCTGCGGGGACCGGTGATCCGCGCCAAGCAGGCCGTCGACCTGCACACCTCGACGCTCGACCAGCTCGTCGTCGCCGACGTGCTGGAGGACGAGGGGTTCGTCGCCGGCCACCTGGCCGAGCTGCGGGCGGTCTACGGACGCCGGTGCCGGGCCCTCGTGGGTGCGCTGGCCCGTCTCGGTGGTGGCCGCTTCGAGGTGGCGCCACCGGCGGGCGGCATGTTCGCCTGGGCGGGGCTGCACCCCTCCCTCGGGGTCACCGCCGACGAGGTGCTGGCGTCAGCGCTGCCCGCCGGGGTCGCCTTCGTGCCCGGGTCCGCCTTCGGGCTGGCCGCCGGCGAAGGCGAGCGGGTCGGCCCCGCGGGCGACGGCGAGCACCGGCTGCGGCTGTGCTTCGCCACCCTCGACGAGGCCCGGCTGGCGGACGCGGTCGAGCGCCTCGTCGGCGCGGTCGATGCCGTTCGGTAGCCGCGCCCCGGACGGGACGACGCTCGCCGACCGCCACGGCGACCGGGCGAGGGCCCGTCGGACGCCGGCCTCGACCCCCACGGCCGCGGCGAGGATGGCCACGGCCACGATGCCGTCCATCCACCAGTGGTTCGCGGTGACCACGACCGCCCAGATCGTGAGCGCCGGGTGGGCCAGGACGAGCCAGCGCCACCGGCTCCGGCTGGCGACGATCGCCGCGAAGCCGACGAGCACCGCCCAGCCGACGTGCAGTGAGGGCATGGCCGACATCTGGTTCGCCGCGCCCGTGCCGAGCTGCGTGTACACGGACTGGCCGTAGAGGTGGGCGGTGTCGACGAAGCCCAGGCCGGGCAGGAAGCGCGGCGGCGCCACCGCCACCAGCTGCATCAGCAGGCACGCCCCCGTCAGCAGGGCGAGCACGTTGCGGATAGGCGGGTAGTCGGCCCGGTGCCAGACGAACAGCCAGAGCAGCACGATGATCACCGCCGGCACGTGGGCGACGGCGTAGTAGAGGTTGGCGAACTGGACGATCAACGGGTGGTCGAGGATCGCCTGCTGCCAGCCCAGCTCGCTCGGGAGGTGGAGCCAGCGCTGCAGGTCCACGATGGCGAGGGCACGGTCCTGGGCGCCCTCGACGTGGCGCACCGAGATCTTCCCGGCGATCCGCCAGAGGGAGTAGAGGGTGCAGATCAGCGCGGCCTCGAGGGCGAAGGGCCGGATCGCGGTGCCGAGCCGGCTGCGGGGCCGCACCAGCCAGGCGGCGGCCACGAGCACGACGGCGGCCACCATCGTGTACGGCCAGGGCACCCACATCCCCGCCGACGCTACTCCTCGGCGAGCACGGGCCGTCCGGCATCCCGACCTCTCCGTACTGGCACCGGTTTTCGGTGCCTGGGCACCGAAATCCGGTGCCAGAACTCATGGGTCCGACGCGGCCGGTCGGGCGCCGTGCGCCTAGGGTCGCCGGGCATGGGACTCCGGGTGGTGGTGTGGGGGACGGGGAACGTGGGGCGGCCGGCCATCCGGGCCGTGGAGGCCCACGCGGACCTCGACCTCGTCGGTGTGATCGTGGCCAACCCCGACAAGGTGGGGCGCGACGCCGGCGAGCTGGCGTTCGTCGAGCCGCTGGGGGTCGCGGCCACCGACGACCGGTCGATCGCGCTCGGGGGCGACGTCGACGCCGTCGTCTACGCCGCGACCGCGGACACCCGCCCCGAGGAGGCCTACGCCGACCTGCTCGACTGCCTCCGCAGCGGCGCCAACGTCGTGTCGACCGCGTTCTATCCGCTGCTGCACCCGCCGTCGGCCCCGGCCGAGCTGCTCGACGTGGTCGGCCCGGCCTGCGTCGAGGGCGACAGCTCGGTCTTCGTCTCGGGCATCGACCCGGGCTGGGCCCTCGACATCCTGCCGGGGCTGGTGTCGGGGGTCGGCGCCGGCATCACCGAGGTCCGCGTGCAGGAGCTGTTCAACTACGCGCTGTACGACCAGCCCGAGGTCGTGCGCGAGGTCATCGGCTTCGGCGGCCCGATGGACGAGACGCCGCTCATGCTGCTCGACTTCTCCCTCGACATGGTCTGGTCGCCGATGCTGCGCATCCTCGCCGACCAGCTCGAGGTGACCCTCGACGACATCGAGATCTCGGTGGAGCGGCGCCCGCTCGAGCGCACCATCGACGTGCCGGGCATGGGCACGTTCGAGGCGGGCACCCAGGGCGCCTTCCGCTTCGAGGTGAAGGGCATCGTCGGGGGCCACCCGCTGCTCGTGGTCGACCACGTCACCCGCATCGACGACGCCTGCGCGCCCGACTGGCCCTCGTCCTCGTCACCCGGCGGCGAGCACCGGGTGCAGTTGTCGGGCCACCCGAACCTCACGGTGTCGGTGCACGGCACCGAGCCGGGCGAGCCCGGCGCCGCCGGCGGCGGCAACGCCAGCGCCGCCAACCGCTGCGTGAACGCGATCCCCGCCGTGGTGGCGGCGCCCGCCGGCCCCGTCCACCCCCTCGATCTGCCCACCATCACCGGCGCCCGCCAGCTCCGCCGGCGCTGATCAGGCCCGCGTCGACCGGCGGCGTCGCCTGCGCTGGCTTGGACTCGGCGCATCGCGCCGCACGTGGTGCGGATGGATGCGCTGGGTTGAACTCGGCGCACTGGTGGCGCCGGGGCGGTCGCCGGCGCTGAGTTGAACTGGGCGCATCGCGCCGTCCGCGTGGTGGTTGGATGCGCCGGGTTGGGGTGAGCGCAGACCGAGGGGACGGGCGAGGCGTCGCTCAGCCCGGGTCGATGCGGACGACCTGGCTCGACCCGCTGGCTACCCACACGTCCCGGTTGGTGGCGGCGATGCTGCTCGGGTCGACGACGTCTATCGTGGCCACGATCTCGTTGCTCGACGGTTCCACCCTCACGACCTGACCGCTCTCGAGCGTCACCCACGCGGCGCGTTGCGTGGTGGCCACGTCGACGGGCCGAGCGGGTAGCTGGACGGTCTCGACCACCTCGTCGGTGTCGGGGTCGACACGGATGAGATCGTCACCTTCTGCGTCGGCCACCCAGACGGCCCCGTCGGTGGCGGCGACGGCGACCGGTGCCCCGCCCACCGAGATCGTCTCGCTCACGCTGACGGCGGCGGGGTCGATGCGCAGGAGCCGGCCTCCGGAGGAGTCGGCGACCCACACTGCGCTCGTCGTGGCGGCGATGTCACTCATGGCCATCCCGCGATCGTCGATCTGCAGCTCCGTTGCCTCGCCCGTCGCGCGATCGAAACGGGTGACCATGTCGAACAAGACGCTGTCAGCGGCGGTCCACGCCGCCTGCTCGGTGGCGGTGATCGCTCCTGCGTTCGGGCCCTGATTCTGGGTGCCTCGGAGGACGACTTCGTTCGACGACGGATCGATCCTCAGCGCCAACAGGGTGCTGTCGACCCAGACGTCATCGCCTGCGGCCGCGATGCCGTCGAGGAAGTCGCCCGATGAGCTCAAGCTCCCTCCGAGTGCCTCGATGCCGGCGGGAACGTCGACGATCGCTGCCGATTCGAGCGTGGTGGGGTCCACGCGGGTCACCGTGCCCTCGCCATCGTTCACCGCCCAGAGTGCGTCGGGGGTGGCAGCGAGTGCATCGACGTCCTCGCGAACCGCGGTCCTGATCGCGAGTGTGTCCGTCACCGTGTTCGCGGTTCCTGGCGTCGTGGTGCTCGGCGTCGACGTCGAACTGGTCGAGGGGCTGGCGTTGTCGCCGCCGCCGCCGAGGACGAGGAACGCGCCGACCCCGAGGGCGAGGACGGCGAGGATTCCGACCCCGATGAGGAGGGGGGTCTTGGACCGGGTGGTGGGGGCGGTC
>JAYRFK010000018.1:0-8456 GCA_041908445.1 Acidimicrobiales bacterium
AGCCCGAAGGCGAAGGTCTTGCCCGAGCCGGTCTTGGCCTTGCCGCAGACGTCGCGGCCGGCGAGGGCGTCGGGGATGGTGAGGGCCTGGATGGGGAAGGCCTCGGTGATGCCACGCGCGGCGAGCGCATCGGCGAGATCGGCCGAGACGCCCAGGGAGGCGAAGGTGGGCACGATTGGCTCCGTTTTCTGTTGTCCGTGACGTCGTAGGGGGTCTCCCCCCTCGGTCACAGGCAGAATCGGGGTCGACCCGCGAGCCACGTACCCGGCAGTTCGGACCGTCCAGCTCGCCCTGCCAGGGTACCCGGTGGCGACACCGTCCCGGTCCATGGTCGCCCGGTCCCTGGTCGTCAGGCCGCACGATGGCCGGGCGCGCGAGGGGGCGCCGCCGCGGTGTGCGACGGCGCCCCCTCGTCGGACGGCTCAGGGCAGGTTGGCCTCGATGGCCGACACGATCTCGTCGGCCTCGGGCTCGACCTGGGGGGCGAAGCGGGCCACGACGTCGCCGCCGGGGCCGATGAGGAACTTCTCGAAGTTCCAGCGGATGTCGCCGCTGTGGCCCTCGGCGTCGGCGACCTGGGTCAGCTCGGCGTAGAGCGGGTGGCGCCCGTCGCCGTTGACCTCGATCTTCTCGTAGAGCGGGAAGGTGACGCCGTAGGTGGTGCTGCAGAAGGTGGCGATCTCCTCGGCGGAGCCGGGCTCCTGCTCGAGGAACTGGTTGCACGGCACGCCCAGCACGGTGAAGCCGCGGTCGGCGTAGGTCTCGTGCAGGCGCTCGAGGCCCTCGTACTGCGGGGTGAGGCCGCACTTGGAGGCCACGTTGACCACCAGGGCCACCTTGCCGTCGGCATGGGCCCCGAGGCTGGAGGGCGTGCCGTCGAGCTGGTTGATCGGGATGTCGGTGAGGTCGCTCATGGCGGCCAGTATCACCGCTCCTCAGCGGACGCGTCGGACCCGGCCGCCCTCGACCGCGACGCCCTCCTCGGCGAGGCGGCGGGCGTGCTCCTCCTCGTGGCCGGGCACGAGCCGGCCGTTGGCCGCGACCACCCGCCACCACGGCAGGCCCTCCGAGCCGGACAGGACCCGGCCCACCCCGCGGGCCGCACCGGGGTACCCGGCCTCCTCCGCGATCTCGCCGTAGGTGGCGACCTCCCCGGGGCCGAGGGCGAGCACCGCGTCCTCGACCGCGGTCGCGAAGTCGTCGGCGCCACCGTCCCGGGCCATCGCCGGCGAGCGTACGCTCGGGCCATGGACGAGGCGACGGTCGCCGCCCACCGCGACGAGATCGACGAGCAGGGCTACACCGTGATCGAGGGCGTCCTCACCCCGGACGAGGCCGACGAGCTCGCCGCGGACCTCCGCCGGCTCGAGGACGAGCTCGGCGTGGCCCCCGCCGACAACTCCTTCGAGGGCCGCCACACGGTCCGCATCTACAACCTCCTCGCCCACGGCGAGCGCTACCAGCGCATCCCGGTGCACCCCGAGGTGCTGCCCGTCGTGGAGGCCGTGCTCGACCCGGGCTGCCTGATCTCGTCGCTGTCGTCGATCGGCATCGACCCGGGCGAGACCGCCCAGCCGATCCACGCCGACGACCAGCTCATGCCGATCCCGAAGCCCCACCCGCCGACGGTGTGCAACACGATGTGGGCGCTCACCGAGTTCACCGACGCCAACGGGGCCACCCGGGTGGTGCCGGGCTCGCACCGCTTCGACCACTCGCCCGAGTACGGCGCCGAGTTCGACACGGTCGCCGCGGAGATGGCCAAGGGCAGCGTGCTCGTCTGGCACGGCAGCCTCTGGCACGGCGGTGGCGCCAACCGCACCGGCGAGCGCCGGGTCGGCGTGGCCATGAACTACTGCGCCGGCTACATCCGTCAGCAGGAGAACCAGCAGCTCGGCCTCGCCCCGGCGCTGGTCGCCGGCTTCCCGCGGCGCCTGCAGCGCCTCGTCGGCTACTCCGTGTACCACGGCCTCATCGGCCACATCGACAAGCACGACCCCATCGACCTCCTCACCGACGGCGCCGGCGCCCACGCCATGGTGTGGGACGCCTCCTGACCCGGTGACGGCGCCGGCCGGCCACGTCGGCGACGTCGGGGATGCCGGGGGCGCTGAGGGCGCCGGGTACGCGTCGGCACTCGCCCCGGTCGCCGGGTGGCCGGTCCCCCACGCCGCGGTGGCGGTGGTCGGCCCCGACGGCGTCCTCGCCGCCACCGGCGAGACGGGCCGCCGCCAGCGGGTCGCATCGGTCACCAAGGCGGTGGCGGCGCTGGCGTTCTGGGTCGCGCTCGAGGAGGAGGCCATCGCCCTCGACGAGCCCGCCGGGCCCGAGGGCTCCACCGTCCGCCACCTGCTGGCCCACGCGTCCGGCCTCGCCTTCGACCGACCCGCGGTGATGGCGGCGCCCGGCACCCGGCGCATCTACTCCAACGTGGGCTTCGACGTGGTCGCCGACCTCGTGGCCGAGCGGGCGGGGATGGCCTTCGCCGCCTACCTGCACGAGGCCGTGCTGGCGCCCCTGGGGATGGCGGATGCGGCGCTCGAGGGCTCGGCCGCCGCGGACCTCGTGGCCACCGCCGACGACCTCGCCCGGTTCGCACGCGAGCTCCTGGCACCGACGCTCGTGGCGCCCGAGACCCTCGCCCTCTCCACGACCGTCGCCTTCCCCGGCCTCGCCGGCGTGCTCCCCGGCATCGGTGCCTATGACCCGCTCGACTGGGGCCTCGGGGTCGAGGTCAAGGGCGACAAGCACCCCCACTGGAGCGGCGACGCCACCTCGCCCGTCACGTTCGGGCACTTCGGCGCCACCGGCAGCTTCCTCTGGGTCGACCCGAGCCGACCGGTCGCCGCCCTGGGGCTCTCCGGCCGGGGGTTCGGGCCGTGGGCAATGCGGGCATGGCCCGCCCTCGCCGACGCGGTCCTCGCAGTCGCCGACGCCGGCGGTGCAGCCTCAAGTCGGCCCGGGTGGGGGCCGACAGGAGGTCAATGACGACGCCGCCGGTCCTCCCATGAGCGCCCTCGCCGAGGCCCGGGCGCGTGCCGCCCTCGCCGAGGCCGGCCTGAGCTCGGACGTCACCCTCGTCCCGCTGCGCAGCGTCACCAACGAGGTGTGGGTCGCCGGCGAGCACATCGTGCGGCTGAACCGCCGTGTGGACCACCGCCTCGAGCGCGAGGCGCTGCTCGCCCCGTTCCTCCCCCAGGAGCTCGGCTACCCGCCGATCGTGCACTACGGCGGCGAGATCGGCGCCGACCACCTGATCGTGCGCCGGGTGCCCGGACGGGTGCTCAGCCAGTGCTGGCCCCAGATGTCACCCGCGGACCGCCAGGAGGCCATCAAGCAGCTCGCGGCGATGCTGCGCTCGCTCCACGGCTTCGTGTGCCCGGTCGAGCTCCCGCCCATCGAGGCCCCGCCGCTGCTCGGCTCGAACCCCCTCGGCCAGCCGGCGGCGACCCTGCTCGCCGCCCTCGACGAGGCGCAGCACCTGGCCCACGTCGACCCGGGCGTCATGATCGAGACCCGCAACCTCGTCATCAGCACCGCGGCGGCGCTGGAGCCCTTCAACGCCCCGACCCTGGTCCACGGCGACCTGCACTTCGACAACGTCCTCTGGGACGGCCGCCGCGTCACCGCCATCCTCGACTGGAAGTGGGCCCGCCCCGCCCCGCCCGACCTCGAGCTCGACGTGTTCCTGCGCTACTGCGCGTTCCCGTTCCTGCACGTGGCCGAGCACTTCCGCAACCAGGCCCGCACCGCCGACTACGTCGACGTGCCGTTCGTGTTCGCGGACTACTACCCCGAGCTGTTCTCGATGCCCCGCCAGTTCGACCGCATGCGGCTCTACTCGATCGCCTACGACGTGCGTGAGCTCCTGCTGTTTCCGCCGCCGGTGTCGGCCGAGCAGCTCTCGGACCACCACCCGTACAACCGCCTGCGCCGCACCCTCGGCGGCCAGAGCTACCTGGACCTCCTGGCCCAGGGCGCCTCGGTCCCGGCCTAGGGCTCAGCCCCCGGCGTCGTCGTCGGGCGCCGGCGCCTCATCAGCGCCACCCGCCTCCACGGCGGTGAGCTCAGCGTCGCCCGCGCCCGTCGCCGTGTCGGTCCGCGCGTCGCCGTCGGCGCCGTCATCGGCCACGTCACCGGACGGCGGCTCGTCGTCCTCGGGGCGGCGCCTGCCGCGCACGACCACGATGGTGAGGGCGACGACGAGGGCGATGATCGAGGTCCAGATGTTGACCCGGATGCCGAGGATCAGGCTGGCGGGGTCGATCCGCATGGCCTCGACCCACAGGCGACCGGTGGCGTAGCCGGCGACGTAGAGCCAGAAGATGCTGCCCGAGCGCAGGACGCGCTTGCGGTCGATGAGGATCAGGGCCGTCATCAGCCCCAGGTTCCAGACGCCCTCGTAGAGGAACGTCGGGTGGAAGGTGGCCACGTCGACGTACCGCTCGGGCCGGTGGACGGGGTCGATCTCGAGGCCCCACGGGAGCGTGGTGGGTCCGCCGAAGAGCTCCTGGTTGAACCAGTTGCCGAGGCGGCCGATCGCCTGGGCCAGCGGCAGCGCCGGCGCAATGGCGTCGGCGAGGTCGCCGAGGGGCAGCTTCTTGTGCCGGGCGTAGAGCACGCCGGCGAGCGCCCCGAGGGCGATGCCGCCCGGGATGCCGAGGCCGCCCTCCCACACCTTCACCACGTTGAACCACTGGCCCTCGAAGCGCCGCCAGTCCGTGATGACGTGGTAGAGCCGGGCGCCGATAAGGCCGGCGGGGACGGCCCACAGCGCCATCGAGGACACGTCGTCGGGGTCGTGGCCCCGCGCCTTCCAGCGCCGCCGCCCGAGCTCGACCGCGGCGATGACGCCGAGGGCGATCATGAGCCCGTAGGCCCGCAGGTGCAGCGGGCCGATGACGATCTCGTTCGACGACGGGCTGGGGATCGAGGCGAGCAGCGCGGCGGACACGGCGGCGGTCACGGCGCCGGCCCCTACAGGTACTTCGGCTCGATGGCGAAGAGGTCGCCGGCGCCGGCGGTGACCGGGGCGACGAGGCCGAGCGCCTGCGGGAGCAGGTTCTCGGCGTAGAAGCGGGCGGTGACGACCTTGGCGGCGAGGAAGTCGGCGTCCCCCTCCCCCGCGGCGGCCAGCGCGTTGGCGGCGAGGGCCTGGCGGGCCATCACCCAGCCGCCCGCCACCACGCCGAACAGGCGCAGGTAGGGGGTGGCGCCGGCGAGGGCCTGGTTGGGGTCGGACAGGCCGTGGGCCAGGAGCCAGTTGGTGGCGTTGTCGAGGGCGTCGGTGGCCTCGTGGAGGTGGTGGCGGAGGCCGGCGAGGTCCTCGCCGCCGTCGGCCAGCGCCCCGTCGAGCGAGCGCACCTCGGCGATGAAGTCGGCCATGACGCCGCCGGCCCGCATCGGGAGCTTGCGGCCGACGAGGTCCATGCCCTGGATGCCGTTGGTGCCCTCGTAGATCGGGGGGATGCGGGCGTCGCGGAAGTGCTGGGCCACGCCGGTCTCCTCCACGTAGCCCATGCCGCCGAACACCTGGACGGCGGTCGAGGTGACCTCCACGCCGAGGTCGGTGCACCAGCCCTTGGCGATGGGGATGAGCAGGTCGGCCCGCTCCTGGGCCCGCTCGCGGGCGCCCTCGTCGGGGTCGTTGGCGGCCCGGTCGAGGGCCTCGGCGGTGATGTAGATGAGCCCCCGCATGGCCTCGATCTGGGACCGCATGGTGAGCAGCATCCGGCGCACGTCCGGGTGCTCGACGATGAACGAGCTCTCGCCGGCGGGGGCGCCGATGGCGCGGCCCTGGCGGCGCTCCTGGGCGTAGGCCACCGCGTCCTGGTAGGCGCGCTCGGCGAGGGCGAGGCCCTCGACGCCCACCGAGAGGCGGGCGTTGTTCATCATCGTGAACATGTAGCGCATGCCCCGGTTCTCCTCACCGATGAGGTAGCCGATGGCGCCCTCGCCCTTGTCGCCGTAGGACAGGACGCAGGTGGGGCTGGCCTTGATGCCCATCTTGTGCTCGATCGAGGTGCAGGTGACGTCGTTGCGCTCGCCCAGCGACCCGTCGTCGTTCACGAGGTACTTGGGCACGATGAAGCAGGAGATGCCCTTGGTGCCCGGCGGGGCGTCGGGGGTGCGGGCGAGGACGAGGTGGATGATGTTCTCGGCCATGTCGTGCTCGCCGAAGGTGATGAAGATCTTCGTTCCCGTGATGCGCCAGGTGCCGTCGCCGGCGGGCACGGCCTTGGTGCGGAGGGCACCGACGTCCGAGCCCGCCTCGGGCTCGGTGAGGTTCATGGTGCCCGTCCACTCCCCCAGCACCATCTTGGGCAGGAAGATCTCGCGCTGGGTCTCGTCGGCGTGGTGGGCGAGCATGTCGATGGCGCCCTGGGTGAGCAGCGGGCCCATCGAGAAGGCCATGGACGCCGAGGCCAGCATCTCCTGGAGGGCCGTGGCCACCAGCCACGGGAATCCACCGCCGCCGTAGGCCGGGTCGAACGGCACCCCACCCCAGCCCGCCTCGACGTAACGAGCGTAGGCCTCCTTGAAGCCGGTGGGCGTGTGCACCTGGCCGTCGTGCCAGGTGCTGCCCTCGACGTCACCCACCCGGTTCAGTGGACCGATCACGTCGTTCATGAAACGCGCCGCTTCGTCGAGCACCCCCCGGACCATGGACGGGTCGGCGTGGGAGAAGGCCTCGAAGCCGGACAGGGCGGACAGGTCGGCGACGTGCTCGAGGGCGAACTCGATGTCGCGCACGGGTGCGGAGTACTCAGCCACGATCCGAGGCTAGGCCCCACCTGCTCCGTCCCCAAAGGCAGACCACGGTCGGCCCGCCGACGGTCAACGCGTGCGTGACCGCTGATCTCGGCAGTCGCGGTCGAGATCAGGCGACGGCGATGAGGACGACGGCGAGAGCGGCGATGGCGAGGCCGACCGCCTGCACACGGGTCACCCGTTCGCGGAGCACCACCCGGGCGAGGACGAGGGTGCTTGCCGGGTAGAGCGAGCCGATCACCGACACGAGCACCAGCAGCCCGCTGCCGAAGGCGAGGACGAGGAAGGCGTTGGCGCCCATGTCGAAGATGCCACACGCGGCGATGATCCGCTTCGAGCCCGGAGCCGGCCGCAGCGGCGTGCGGCTGGCGAGCGCAAGCACGAGGAGGAGCGGTACGGACGCCACCCGGGCGCCGACCAGGGGCCACAGCCCCGAGTCGTCCGACACTCGGTCGAGGAGCAGGAACAGGCATCCGAACAGGACGCCGGAAAGAAGGCCCAGGAGCACCGTGGTGCGGGCCGAGACGCCTGGTGCCTGCACGTCGAGCTCGGTGTCGTCGGGCGCCGCCGGGCCGTGCTGGCTGACGAGGCCGATGGCGGCCATGGCGATGACGACACCGACCAGGGCGAGGGGTGCCGGGTGCTCACCGGTCGCCAGCCCGACGATCACGGGCAGGCCGGCGGCGGCCAGGGCCGAGACCGGCGCCACGACGCTCATGGCCCCCGACCCCATGGCCTTGTAGAAGACCAGCAGGGCGAGTGCGCCGGCGAGCCCCGCGGCCGCACCGAGAGCGAGATCGCCGGCCACGAGCGTGCCCCCGACGACGGGGACGAGCACGACCAACAGCAGCGCGCCGACCGTCTGCGCGAGGAGCGTCACCCGGATCACGGGCGAATGGCGGGACGCGAGGCCGCCGAAGAAGTCGCCGGCGCCATAGCTGGTGGCGGCGAGGAGCGCGAAGAGGATGCCCATGGGAGGCGCCAGTCTGGCGCGGCGCCGGTGCCGATCTACGGTCTGGGCGTGGCCGCTCCCCCTGCCGACCCTCCCCCCGCCGCCGAGGCGCCTACGCACCAGGACCCTGCCGACCAGGTCGCCATCGAACGCCTCCTACGCACCTACGCCCGCCGCATCGACGCCGGAGACTTCGCCGGCGTCGGTGCGCTCTTCGCCCACGGCACCATCGCCACCGAGGACGGCACCGCGCTGGCGACGGGGGCTGACGCCGTCGAGGCGCTCTACCTGGCCACCACCCGCCGCTACGACGACGGCACCCCTCACACCAAGCACGTCACCACCAACGCGGTCGTCGACGTGGACCCGTCGGGCGATCGCGCCGAGTGCCACTCGTACTTCACCGTGTTCCAGGGGCTCGCCGACTTCCCCCTCCAGGCCATCATCAGCGGCCGCTACGTCGACACGTTCGAGCGGGTGGACGGCGCGTGGCGCTTCGCCGAGCGGCGCATGGTGCCCGAGCTGTACGGAGACCTCAGCCGGCACCTGCTCATCGACCTCTGACCGCGTCGGCAGGCACCCCTAAGGTGACGGAGGTGACCGGGCTGACCACCCTCGCCCCCGGCGTCCTCGCGTGGCTGGACCCCAGCCCGGGGGCGGGGCACCCGAACGCCGGCGTCGTGGTCGACGAGGACGGCATCACCGTCATCGACACGCTGTGCGTGCCCTCGCA
>JAYRFK010000019.1:0-3809 GCA_041908445.1 Acidimicrobiales bacterium
CGATCACGCCGTCCACGATCGAGTACGACCGCAGCACCGGCGCCTCCTGGCGCAGCGACACGATCACGTAGTGCCAGCCCGGGTCGGGGGCCTGGGCCACGTCGGTCGGCGACGGGTAGGCGTCCGTGTGGGTGTGGCTGTGCATCACGCCGACGATCTCGAGGCCGCGGGACTCGGCGTCGCGGTCGGCCCGCAGGTGGTCGCGGGGGTTGATCGTGTACACCTTCGACGAAGCGGCGTCGTTGGCGCACGGGTAGAACCGCTCGACCCGGCTCGTGCCCGGCACGGCGGCGAACAGACCGCACGCCTCGTCGGGCAGGCCGTCGTAGGCGTGGCCCACCATCTCCGCCCAGACCGAGCGCTCCATCTCCAGCATGGGACCGAGGCTAGAGGCTCGCGAACCCGTCGCTCGGCCCCTCCTTCGTCGGGACGACGTCGCCATCCGGCCCGGCGTCCCGCTGCTCCGCTCCGATCGGCGGTCACGCGCGTCCCAACTCGCTCGGGCACAGGGGCCGGGCGTCGGTACCCTCTCCCCGTGGCCAAGCCCGCCGGACCGCCCGGCTCCCTGACCGTCGCGACCAACCGCCAGGCGCGGCGCGACTACGAGATCCTCGACACCGTCGAGGCCGGGATCATGCTGGTGGGCAGCGAGGTGAAGTCGCTGCGCGAGGCCAAGGTGCAGTTGAACGACGCCTACGCCCGCATCATCGACCACGAGGCCTGGCTCATCGGGCTGCACATCTCGCCGTACAGCCACGCCAGCCCGATGTTCAGCCACAACCCCGACCGGCAACGCAAGCTGCTGCTCCACCGCCAGGAGATCGAGCGCCTCAAGGCCCGGGTGGACCAGGAGCGCCTCGCGCTCGTCCCCCTCTCGCTCTACTTCAAGGACGGCCGGGCCAAGCTCGAGCTGGGCCTCGGTCGGGGTCGCAGCAGCGTGGACAAGCGCCAGGTGCTGGCCAAGCGCGACGCCGAGCTCGAGGCCCGCCGCGCCATGGCCGCCGCCCGCCGCCGCTGACGCCCCGCTCGAACGGTCCGATCGGCCCATGTATGCCGACCGGGCGACGCCGATGGATCACGAGCGAGTCGGGGCGGACCCGCTCGAAGTCAGCGGAGGCGACCTCATGGACCAGACCGAGCACGGCGAGCGACGACACGACCGCGACCGGGGCGCCAGCCTCGTCGAGTACGCCCTGCTGGTCGCCCTCATCGCCGTGGTGTGCATCGGCGCGGTGACCGTGCTCGGTCGGAACTCCAGCAACAAGATGAGCAGCGCCGGAACTGCGGTCGCCGGCGCCGACGCCGGCGCGGACCCCTGGGCCGGATGGACCTGTGTCGAGGAGGGCGGTGCGCACCAGTTCCAGAGGATCGGCAACCCCCCGTCGGCGGTGTTCCCCGGACCCTGCCCCTGAGTCACCCGCGTCCCACCCCGGCTTGTCGTGCGCACGAACGCATCAGACCGGCCCCGGTCCCCTTGGATCGCGTCCCTTGGGCCTCGCCCCCCGAGGGCGCCGGCAGGTCTCGCGGTCACGGCGGCCCGGTACCCTGGAAGGGCGTTCGTCGTACCTTGACATCCAACGACGCGATCACGGGGCTGATCGGTTTCGACGTGGAGACCGGCTGACGTGACGTGCGACCGGAGTTGCTCAGACTCCTTAAACGGGGCACCCAAAGAAGCGCCGATGGCGACTTCGCTCTCGCCGCCTGATCTAGTCAGGTCCTAGAGAGTCATCGCGACCCGTGAGGGCACGCGGGGCCGGTCCACTGCAGCCCGGCAACAGAAGCAGTGGAGGACCGCAGGGAGAGACCGCTGACGTCGGGAAAGACCGATGACCCCGGGGAAAGACCCGGCGGGGGGCGCAAGCCCATCTGACCCGGCAGCGTGGCTCCCGTAAGCCACACCTCTCGGGAATGGTCGTAGCGCGTGCGATCACCGCTTCGCGGACGAGGGTTCGATTCCCTCCAGCTCCACCCGTCGAGCGAGCCGGGCCTCCGGGCCCGGCTCGCGGCGCGCCCGGGCCACGGATCGCCGCGCTGGATCCGGTCGGCGACCACCGGGTCGCCCTACCCTGACGCCCGATGGTGATGTCGCCCGGGGCACGGCCCGACCACCAGGACCCGTTGCCCGTCACCCCGGCCGAGCCGTGGCTGCGGGCCGTGTTCGACAACGCTCCCACGGGCATGGCGGTCACCGACCGGCACGGCCACATCGTGCGCGGCAACGCCGCCTAGGCCCGCCTCGTGGGCCGACCCGAGGGCGACCTCACGGGCGTCGCGGTCGCCGGCCTCGTCCACCCGGACGACCACGCCGAGCGCCTCGACGCCCTCGAGCGACTGCTCTCCGGCGACGACGAGTTCCTCGAGATCGAGAACCGCTACCTGCGGCCCGACGGCACCACCGCATGGGTGCACGAGTTCGTGAGCGTGCTCGACCGCGACGACGGCGACCCGCTGATGCTCGCCCTGGTGACGGACATCTCGGCCCGACGGCGCCTCGAGTCGCTGCGGCGGGAGCAGGACGACCAGTTCCGGTCGATGTTCGAGAGCGCCGCGGTCGGGGTCGCCCACGTGGACCTCACCGGCCGCTTCGTCCGGGTGAACCGGGCGTTCGCCACCATCGTGGGGCGCCCGCCCGAGGAGCTCGAGGGCCTGCGGTTCCACGACATCACCCATCCCGACGACCTCGAGAACGACGTCCACCTGAGCTCCGAGCTCAGTGCTGGCCGCATCCCGAGCTACTCGATGCGCAAGCGCTACCTGCGCCCCGACGGCGGCATCGTCTGGGTCAACCTCACGGGCTCTGTCGTGCCCCGCCCCGACGGTCGCCCCGCGCACTTCGTGGCGGTCATCGAGGACATCACCGCGGACATCGAGCGGGAGGCGGACGAGCGTCGGGCCCGCGAGCTCGCCGAGCTCACCGCCGAGGTCATCTCGCGCATGGACCGGGCCGCCACCGAGGCGGAGCAGGCCCGGGCCATCACCGAGACCTGGTCCCCGCCTTCGCCGACTTCGCCACCGTGGAGGCGCCCGAGCAGGACGACGTGCTGCTCGCCGCCAGCCACGTCGACCCCGCCCTCGTGGACGTGCTCGTCGAGCTGCGGACGCACCACCGGCTCGCCGCCGAGGACCCCGCCTCGCTCACCCGGGTGGCGGCGGGCGAGCGCCACCGGCGCGACACCAGCCCCGACGTCCGCGA
The DNA here is from genome assembly GCA_041908445.1 of Acidimicrobiales bacterium. Taxonomy (GTDB): domain Bacteria; phylum Actinomycetota; class Acidimicrobiia; order Acidimicrobiales; family DATDAH01; genus JAEUJM01. The sequence goes on from JAYRFK010000019.1 coordinate 3,197, forward strand.
CCAGTACGCCCTCGCCGAGCGGGGGCGTGAGTTGCTCGACCGCCTCGACCCGACCTCGTACGTCTCGGTGGCCATCGACCTCGGCGGCGGCCGCGCCGGGGCGCTGCTCGCCGCCCGCAGCGACCGGGCGCGGACCGGCTACGGCGACGTGGACCTCGAGTTCCTCGACCGCCTCGCCGAGCGGATCGGCATCTCGTTCGCCGGCGCCCACCTGCGCCGGGCCGAGCACGACATCGCCGTCCGGCTCCAGCAGGCCCTGATCCCCGCGAACCTCGCCGACGCCGCCTGGTGCGAGGTCGCCGGGCGGTACTTCGCCATCGGGGAGGCCCTCGACGTCGGCGGCGACTGGTACGACAGCATCGCCCTGCCCGACGGTCGCCTGCTCCTCGTCGTCGGCGATGTCGTCGGCCACGGCCTCGAGGCCGCGGCGGTGATGGGCCGGCTCCGCGCGGGGCTGGCCGCGCTCGCGGCGAGGGGCCACGAGCCCGGCCAGCTGCTGGTCGAGCTCGACGCCTTCGCCCGCAGCCCCCAGGGCGGTGACTTCGCCACCGTCGTCTGTGCGGCCGTCGATCCCGCCACCGGGCGGATCACCTACGCCTCCGCCGGGCACCCG
>JAYRFK010000020.1:0-8256 GCA_041908445.1 Acidimicrobiales bacterium
CGCTCACTCGCCGCCCTCCGTCGCATCCTCGGTGGGGGCTGCGGCCCCGGACGGGGCCACGTCGGCCGGACGGCGGGTCGCGGCACCCAGGACGAAGGTGCGGATGGGCCAGACGACCGGCGGCATGGTGATCCTCTCGACGTCGACGATGATCAGGTGGTTGGAGCGGATGGCGTAGGGCACGTCCCGGTCGATCTCCCAGCCGGAGACGAGGCGCACCATCGGGCTGGCCGCCGACCGTAGGCGATGACCGAACCCGGGCTCCCGCACGGGCTCGAGGAACAGTAGACGGCCCTCCGGCGCCAGCAGGCGCCGCATCGCGGCGATCTCGGTGTCGAGGTCCTCCACCGCCGCGAGGTGCAGCACCGACACGATCGAGTCGAACGAGCCCTCGCCGACGTGCTCCTCGCCCGGCGCCTGGCCCAGCGCCACCGAGGCCGCCGACCGCGCCCGCACGACCTCGTCGGCCCGGCCGAGCAGGTCGGGCTCGGTGCCGTCGCCGAGGTCGAGCACCCGGCCGGTGGCCCGCTGGAGCAACCGGCGGCGCTGCTCGCGCAGGACCGCCCGGGCCACCGGGGGCAGGGCGCGCAGCACACCCGACGGGAACGGGGGCAGCGGGTCCACGGCCGCGACACTACCGGCGGGCCGCCGGCGGGCTTTGGAGCCGCGCGGGGCGCGGTCGGTAGGGTGCGCGCCCATGACGATCAGCAAGGTGGGCATCCTCGGTTCGGGCATCATGGGCGCCGGCATCGCCGAAGTGGCGGCCAAGGCCGGCCACGAGGTCGTGCTGCGCTCCCGCCAGCAGGCGACCGCCGACGCCATGGTGGCGACCCTCGAGAAGTCGCTGACGCGCCAGGTGGACAAGGGCCGCCTCGAGGCCGCCGAGAAGGACGCCGTGCTCGGCCGGGTCAGCGCGACCTCGCAGATGCACGCCCTGGCCCACTGCGACCTGGTCATCGAGTCCGTGGTCGAGGACCTCCAGGTCAAGCAGCACCTGTTCGCCGAGCTGCACGACGTCTGCAGCGAGTACACCATCCTCGCCACCAACACCTCGACCCTGCCGGTGATCGAGATGGCCATGGTCACGGACCGCCCCGACAAGGTCTGCGGCGTCCACTTCTTCAACCCGGCGCCGGCCATGAGCCTGGTCGAGATCGTCCGCCCGCTGACCGCCTCCGACGAGACCATCGAGGCAGTCAAGGCCTTCGCCAGCTCGTGCGGCAAGGACCCCGTCGAGGTGAAGGACCGGGCCGGCTTCATCGTCAACGCCCTGCTCTTCCCCTACCTGAACAACGCGGTGCGGATGCTCGAGAACGGCACCGCCAACCGGGAGGACATCGACACCGCCATGAAGGGCGGCTGCAACTTCCCGATGGGGCCGCTGGCGCTGCTCGACCTCGTCGGCCTCGACACCTCGCTGTCGATCCTCGACGCCCTCTACGAGGAGTTCCGCGACCCGAACTACGCCGCCATGCCGCTGCTGCGCCGCATGGTCGCCGCCGGTCAGCTCGGCCGGAAGTCGGGCCTCGGCTTCTACGACTACGCCAGGTAGCGCACCTCGCCGTTCTGGCTCCCGATTTCGGTGCCAGGGCACCGAAATCGGGAGCCAGTTCGCATGCGGTTGGCGCGCGATCGGGTGACGTGGGGTCCATCGGGGCGCGCCGCTGGATAGACAACTCCCGTGAGGAAGCGCCGCGAACGCACCGAGGACACCCGGTCGGCGAGCGAGCTCGTCGCCGGCGCCCTGGCCGACGGGGACGGGGCCGGCAGCCGCCGGGCCCGGTTGACCGCCGCCATGAGGGCCCTGACCCGAGAGGCCCGGGCTGCGGGAAGGAAGGCCGTCACCAGCGGGCAGTGGCTCACCGAGACCACCGCCGGGTTCGCCCAGCACCTGCCCATCCGTGACCAGGCCACCCTGGTCGCCCACCACCAGGGCAAGAACGGCACCGAGCTGGCCGAGGCCCTGATCCGCAACGCCGGCCTCGCCAGCGGGGCGGTCGGCGCCGCCGCCGGCGCGCTGATCGGCGCCGAGGAGCTCGTCCCCCACACGTGGGCGACGGTCCCGTTCGAGCTCGCGGCGGAGACCGCGCTGGTCGTGGCCATCGAGATGAAGCTGGTCGCCGAGCTGCACGAGGCGCTCGGCCGCCCGCTGCCCGGTTCCGGCCCGCAGCGTGGCCTCCTGATCGCGCAGAGCTGGGCCGAGAAGCGGGGCGTGAACCCGCAGGACCTCGTCCTCGGTGTCGGCGCCGCGGACATCTTCGGCCGCCAGGCGCGGGTGACGTTGACCGTCGCCATCCGCCGCCGTCTCACCCACCGGCTCGGCCGCAGCATGGCCACCCTCATCCCCCTGATGGCGGGGGCGGTGGCCGGCGCGGTGCTCAACCGCCGGGCCACCACGGCCATCGGCGAGACGATCGCCGCCGACCTCGCCCGCCAGGGCGTCGTGGTCGGCACGGTCGTGCCCGGCCCCGGCTGGGCCACCGCCTGAGCGCCCACCACCGCCGGCAGCGCCCCCCGCCTGACCCTCCCTCCGCCCGGTCCGCTCGACGGCCTGGTCCCCTCCGTCGCCTCACCGACCGCCGCGGCGTGGCGCCTCCCGACGCACCGCTAGCCTCGACCGAAGTGCCGCCGCGGGAGCCCGATCCCAGCCCCTGGGACCTGCCCGATCCCCGCTGGTCGCCCGAAGGGGACGACCTCGTCGGCCTCGGCGCCGACCTCGAGCCCGGCACCCTCCTCGCCGCCTACCGACGGGGGCTCTTCCCCATGCCGACCCGCCAGGCGCCGAGGCGCTCCGGGCGGGCGACCCGGGGCATCGGCTGGTGGTCGCCCGATCCCCGTGGGGTGCTGCCCCTCGACGGCCTCCGGGTGACCCGGTCGCTGCGGCGCTCGGTGCAGCGGTACGAGGTGCGGATCGACACGGCCTTCGACGAGGTCGTGCTCGCCTGCGCCGACCCGTCCCGCCCGCACGGGTGGATCTCGGCCGACATCATCACCGCCTACCGCCGCCTGTTCGACCTCGGCTGGGCGCACTCCGTCGAGACCTGGTGCGACGGCGAGCTCGTCGGCGGCCTCTACGGGGTGTCCGTGGGCGGGCTCTTCGCCGGCGAGTCCATGTTCCACCGGGCCACCGACGCCTCCAAGGTGGCGCTCGTCCACCTCGTCGAGCTCCTGCAGGCGGCCGCACCCGGTGCCGACGGCCGCCTGCTCGACGTGCAGTGGGTGACCCCCCACCTGGCGTCCCTCGGCGCCGTCGAGCTCGACCGCCCCACCTACCTCGACCACCTCGCCGCCGCCCTCCCCCTCCCCGACGCCTTCACCCCCTGACCGGTCGGCGGAGGGACGTCGCAAGCACTCACGCCCGGCGCGCCTCAGGAGAACGGCCGCGACGAAGGCGACGAGGGCCACGTCGGCGGTCACATCGAGCCGCTCGCCACCGAACGCGGTCTTCCGACGCTCGCAACCGTCGAGAACGGCGTCTCTGGAGGAACCACCAGTCACCGGTGACTGCCATTTCCTCCACCTCAGCCCTCCTCGGGGCCGACCACCACGGTCAGTGGCGGCGTGGCGGCGTCGTTAGCGGTCGGGCGGGCCGAGGCGCCGGCCGGCGAGGCCGAGGGCGGTGCCGATGGCCAGGCCGCCGACGACGTCCGAGGCGTGGTGGTCGCGGACGTGGACCCGGCTGGTGGCGATGACCAGGGCGATCGCCCACCACAGCGGCCAGAGGCGGGAGCCCTCGGAGAGGATGGTGGCGACCGTCGCCGACGACGCCGAGTGCCCGCTCGGGAAACTGGCCGACGTCTGGGCCCGGATCTTGTGGACGTGCTCGCCTTCGAACACGGGTCGAGGCCGCTTCACCGCGCGCTTGATGGGCCCGTTCACGAGAACGGTCTCGACCCCGAGCCAGATCAGCAGCCGCAGCGCCTTGCGCCGGCTCGCCGGCCGCAGCGCCAACAGCGCGGCGACGGCCAACCAGATCCGCCCGTCCTCCCCCACGATCGTCGCCGTGTAGAAGACCCGGTCGACCAGCGCCCGCCCCCGCAACGGCGCGAACGCCTCGTCCACCCGGTCGTCGAACGCCGCCACCGCCCGCATCGCGGCTCCCGGCCGTGCCATCGGTTCCTCGCCCGCGCTCACCCCCGTCATCCTGTCCGCTCACGGTGACGCGTGGGCGAACCGTGCCCGACGCCCCGTCGAACCGTTCGTTCTTGCGTCAACCACGCCCGCCCAGCGGGCGGCAGTGACGCCAGAACGGCACGACGCTCAGATCAGATCAGATCTGGACGGTGAGGTAGGGCTCGACGGCGGCGGGATCGGTCGGCGGGATCGTCGTGCCGTCGATCCCGAAGGCCTCGGCGCCGCTCGGCACGGTTGCGGACTCGGCGCCGGCGAAGACGCCGAGGTCGGCGAAGGGCTGGCCGCCCTCGTCGCGCCCCTGGGCCTCGTCGGTGAGGTTCGGGTCGCCACCCAGCCGGTTGAGGGCGGTGGCGTACACCGAGCGGAAGTCGACCGTGGCCACCATCGCGTCGGTGTCGCGGGCCGCCACCGCGAGGCTCGGCGCCTGGCCGTAGAAGCCGCCCTGCACGCCGCCGCCGACGAAGATCGAGTCGGTGGCCTGGCCGTGGTCGGTGCCCTGGCCGGCGTTCTGGCTGACCTGGCGGCCGAACTCGCTGTAGACCAGCACGAACACGTCGGCGGCCCGGGGGGTGCCGTCGATGAGCGAGAAGAAGTGGGTGAGTCCGTCGTTCAGCTCGGACAGCCGGTCCCACAGGTTGTAGGCCTCGCTGCCGTGGGTGTCGAAGCCGGTCAGCTGGGCCACGTAGGTCTGGCACGGGATGCCGGCCTGGATGAGCGACGCCGCGGTCGACAGCTGGTGCGGCAGCGAGCCCGACGAGCCGCCCTGGGCGAGGCGGGGCACCGACGCCGCGGTCGCCGCGGCCTGGTTGGCGAGGGCGAGGGCACGGGAGGCGGTCCCGACCTTGTTGATCGCGGTCGAGGCCGGATCGCCGAAGGCCACGATCTCGTCGAAGAAGCGATCCCGGTCAGGCACGTTCTGGGCCGAGAAGTCGAAGGTGTCGAGGTCGGCGATGGCCACCGAGGGGGCGTTGACCGACGCCAGTGCCTGGTGGGCGCCGGTGAGCGACACGGCGCCGAGGGGCTGGCCGGTGTTGGCCAGGTCGTTGTAGCGACCGAGCCAGCCGGTGTTCATGAGGGACCCGCCGAAGGCGCCGGCCCAGCGGAAGGCCCACGCCGCGAAGTGGCTCATGTCCCGGACCACGTTCTCGCCGGTGCCCTTGACGATGGCCACGTCGCCCACGTCGTGCCACCGGTTGGCGAGGAAGGGCAGCGCGCCGTGCAGGGCCCACTGGCCGTCGAGGTCGAGGCACGGGGGCGAGTAGTTGCCGTTCGGCGGCGGTCCGTACGGGCGGGTGGTGCTCAGCTGGGTGAGGCCGATGCCCGGGCGGGCGCTGCGGTACAGGCCCGTCGTCGTCGGCACCCCGAAGGGGACGATGGTGTTGAGGATGTCGCACCCGCCGGTCAGCTCGACCACGACCAGCACGGGCGTGCCCACCGGCAGGGTCGGGCCGAAGGCGGCAGCGGCGCCGGCGAGGGTGGCGGCGCCCGCCGGCGTCGAGAGGCCGAGGCCGAGGGGGTCTCCGTAGCGCACGACCGAGGCGGCGCCGAGCACGCCGGCGACCCCCTGGAGGAAGCCACGGCGGGTGAGGCCCGACTCGGGGGCCAGGGGGCGGGAGCGGTGGGAAGGGGTCACGTCGGTCTCCTCCGCCGTCAGTTGGCCAGGAACTCGGGGGTGAGCAGGACGAGATTCAACAGCCCGGCGGCCCGGAACGGGGTCCACGGGCCGGCCGTGGCGTAGTCGGCCAGGGCGTTCTTGGTGCGGGTGGTCACGGGGTTCAGCCCCGCCATGGCGAGCACGTAGCCCGCCGCCGTCGCCCCCGTGGCGTTGGCGTGCACCTTCGTGACCATGGGGTTCACGGGGCCGCTGGTCGAGCCGTCCCAGCGGAAGCCCCGCATGGCCATGAAGTTGGCCAGCTCCGACCAGGTGTGGAGGTTGGTGGCGTTCAGCCACTGGTCACCCTTCGGCCAGCCCGACACGTTCGGCGGCGACCACGGGCTCTGGGCCAACCGGGTCAGCATCCACGGGAGGTTCGAGTCCGTCCGCAGCCCGTTCCACCCGAGCAGGCGGGCCGCGGCCACCACCCGCTCGACCGGCGTCTTGGTGCGGTTGTAGATCGCCGAGTTGGACAGGAACTCCGGGCGCTTGGCGATGGCCTTGACCACCCGCTTGAGGTTGCCGTCGCCACCCCACGAGGCCGCCAGCGCGTCGATCACCGCCGGCGTGGCGGTGAGGCCGGTGAGCTCCTTGTAGAGCCGGGCGGGCACGTGGCGCTTCCACGACGGGTGGGCGACGATCGCGGCCATCACCTCGTCGATGCCGGCGGCGCCCCGGGCGGCACCGAGGAACGTCTTGGCGCCGTCGTCCCACTGGCTCGGGTTGAAGCTGGTGGACCCGTCACCCCAGTTGTACTGCCAGCCCGACAGCGCCCGGGACACCTCGATCACGTCCTGCTGGGTGTAGTTCGTCGCCCCGGTCTTGGCGTCGACCCGGCCGAGGGCGAAGAGCTCGAGCAGCTCTCGGCCCAGGTTCTGGTTGGGGTGGTCCTTGGTGTTGCGGTCGGCGGTCAGGTACTTCACCATCCCGGGCCGGGTGATGATCGTCCGCAGCAGCGACCGGTAGGTGCCGCCCATCGCCACCCGCAGGTGCTTCACGTGGTCGCGCATGTCGGCCACGTAGACCGAGTCGGCGATGCCGACGACGACCAGCCCTTGGAGCGTCCAGGCGATGCGCTCCTGGAGCGGGTTGTACTTCGCCGAGACCGTGGTCGTACCCGGCGTCACCGGCCCGAAGGCCATGAGCTCGAGCTGGCGGCCGGCGTTTGCGTTCTGGCCGGCGCTGTCCGACGGGAAGGCCGACTGCGCCCACCCGACGTAGGGCTTGGCGACGAGGGCGTCGATGAGCGCCGCCGTCCCCATCGCCTTGCCGTCGACCACGTCCTTGCGGGTGGGCCCGAAGCCCAACCGCCGCCAGAGGTGGCCCACCTGCGCCTCGAGCGTCGCCATCCCCGGATGATCGACGCGCCGGCGGCGCCGGTGTAGAGCGACGCCTACTCAAATCACCGCCGCGACCTACTCAAATCCGGCCGACGGTGACGCACCCCGACCGCTCAGAACGCCTTCTTCTTGGCCTTCCAGGTGGTGGGGTCGTACTCCATGGGGGGCACGAAGAAGCCGTAGCGCCGGCGACGGACGTGGCGCTGCCAGAAGCGGTCGGCCCGCATCACCCGGTTCATCATCGACCAGGTCTTGACCTCGCCGTCGTAGTGCTTGCGGGCGTCCTCGATGGTGATGGGCCGGTCGACGACCTCATTGCACGCCTCGATGACCTGGGGCACCCAGGCGTCGAGGTCGTTCTTGTAGAGCAGGCCGCAGAGGTCGAGCAGGGTGAAGCGCACGTCGCAGTAGCGCTTGATGGCGGGGGGCAGCTCCTTGCGGTACGTGCCCTTGGCCAGGGACGGCGCGGCCTTGAGGAAGATCTCGAGGTCGAGCGCGACCTCGCCGTGGTCGTCGAGCATGAACGGCGTGGTCACGTCGATGTAGCGGTGGCTGCCGTCCACCCAGGCCCAGTTGGTGATCTGGGCGTCGACGCCCCGCCGGTCGGTGGTGAAGCCGGCCACCTTGTCGACCACGGTCTGGATCAGCGGGTGGCCCTCGGCGGGGTCGGCGGCGGCCAGAACCTGGTCGCCGAGGCAGGCCCTGGGGACGACGGGCTGGACGATGTAGCCGGTGAGCCCGCCGGCCTTGCCCTCCGACGGCACCGAGCGGACCTCGGTGTCGACCACCGCGATGCCGGACTGGCGCATCTGGTCGACGTAGTCGAGCACGAGCGCTTTGTGGCGCTCGAAGTCGGCCTCCGACGCGTTCGGCGGCAGCCGCTTGCACACCACCCGCGGGGCGCCGGCGGGCACGCCGAAGACCACGGCCGTCACCCCGTACCCCATGATCTTCAGCTGCTCCTGGCCCTTGCCGTCGAGGGCCCGACCGACGTCCGCCTCGAGCTGCACCAGCTCCTCGTCGGTGATCAACCCGCCGTCATCGCTCGCCATGACCCGAGATCATCCCACTCCCAGTGGCTACGCGGTGCGGGCGAGGGGGAGAATGAGGGCCATGGCCGACGACACG
>JAYRFK010000021.1:0-3236 GCA_041908445.1 Acidimicrobiales bacterium
CTCCCCGTGGTAGCGCAAGTAGCGCTCGACCTCGAAGTCCTCCCAGAGCTCGAACGAGCCGAGCGGCTGCGAGAGCTCGCGCCCGAACCGCTCCTGGAACACGGGGTCGCTCCGGTAGGAGATCTGGGCGAGCGCGCGGGCCACCCCGAGGCCCTCGTGGGGGCCGTTGCCCGGCGCGGCGTCGTAGTAGTCGCCGCCCCGCCACCGGGGGTCGGTGGCGATGGCCCGGCGGCCGGCGGACGAGTAGGCGATCTGCCAGGCGCTGGCCGCCGCGGTGGTGGCGATGGGCACCAGCGAGCGCACGCGGTCGGGGAACATGACGCCCCACTCGAGCGCCTGCATCCCGCCCATCGAGCCGCCCACGACCGCCAGCCACCGCTCGACGCCGAGGTGGTCGGCCAACCGGGCCTGGGTGCGGACGATGTCCCGGATGGTCACGACCGGGAAGGTCGAGCCGTAGGGCCGGCCGGTCGCGGGGTCGGTCGACGCCGGGCCGGTCGTGCCCTGGCAGCCGCCGAGGATGTTGGCGCAGACCACGAAGTGGCGGTCCGTGTCGAGCGCCCGACCGGGGCCGATCAGCGCGTCCCACCAGCCCTCGGTGGGGTGACCGGGCCCCGACGGGCCGGCGGCGTGCGCGTCGCCGGTGAGCGCGTGGCAGACGAGCACGGCGTTGCCCGCGGCGGCGTCGAGCTCGCCCCAAGTCTCGTAGGCGATGGTGATGTTGCTCAGCCGGCCCCCGCCCTCGAGGGCGAACGGGTGGTCGTCGGCCTCGACGAGGAACTGGCGGTGGCCCGCGGGGTCACCGGGCTTCCACGCCCCGCTGACGGGGATCGGGCCCCGCGGCACCGTGAGGCGGCGGCCGTCGGATCGGGGTCGGTTGTCGGAGGTGCTGGACATTTGGTTGCCCCCACGAGGCCACATCCCCCGCCGGACGGCGGGCTGGCACCTTGGGTGTCCCCCCAGGTTGCCGGACCCGATGCGTCGGGCCACTCCTGATGTCTGGACACGAGGGAACCACGTCCGGTTCGCCGGCGTCAATTGGGTTGCGCCGGCGGGCACGTCGGTCGATCGGGCGGGTGGGCGGGTCGGGCCGATCGGGGTGCCCGCCGCCGATCAGGCGCCGGGGCGGTCGGGGTGCACGCGGGCCCGCACCGCGGTGTCGCCGAACAGCGCGACGACCGACACGCGGGCGCCATCCGGGGCCCGCTCGGCGGCCAGGACCTTCTCGAAGCCGGCCTGGGTGAGCGCCGTGCCGAGGGTCGGGACGAGGTCGGGCCGCTCCCGTCGCGAGGCCGAGCCGACCTGCTCGCCGTCGACGAAGAGCAGGACCGCGTCGGGCAGGCGCGTCCCCGCCACGTCGGCGGCCCAGCCCTTGACCGCCAGCGTCTGGTCGTCCTGGAAGGCCGACTCCACCTCGAGGCGCAGGTCGTCGTCCGGGCGGGCCACCGCCACGGCCTCACCGCCCCCGGTGGGGACCAGGCGGTCGCCGCGCAGGGCGTAGGTCGCCTCGTCGAGGTGCTCGGCCACCGCGTAGGTGGTCTCGTCACCCTCGCCGGCGGGGACGAGCACCTGCAGGCTGTTCTCCCCCGGTTGGATGGCGGACTCGGCGAGCAGCGCGTTGAAGGTGGTGGTCGTCCCCGCCACCCGGTAGCCGCCGCCCACGCCCGCGACGGTGCCGTTCACCGCCACGAGGACCGCGTCGGGCAGCGGCGTGCCCGACGGCGCCTCGAGGCGCCCCGAGACCAGCAGCGGCACGAAGCCCGAGTCCGGGTCCACCGCCGCGAGGGCGTCTTCCTGGTCGATCGACCACCGGAGCTCGGTGGAGCCGGTCGTGGGCAGGTCCGCGACCTCGCGCCCGACCACCCCGCCCCGGTCACCCACGGCGAACACGCCCCGCCAGCCCGGGTCGCGGCCGAAGCGGCGGTCGTTGCGGGCGACGACGGCGAGCACCCCGTCGAGGCCGGCGGGGATGGTCGAGCGCCCTTCGTCGCCCACCACCGGCTTCCGGCTCGGCTCGCGCCCCTCGCCGAGCAGCGACCGGCCGTCGAAGTCCCAGTCGGTCTCGAGGTCGAGCGCGTCCACGGTGGTCGGGAGCACGTCGGTCAGCCGGGCGTTCTCGTCGGAGACCTCGCCGTCGCGCTGGCCGGGCTCCTTCACGAAGAGCGGGACCCGGTAGATCTCGTCAACGTTGTCGTCGGTGGGCTGGCGCTGCGGCTCCCCCGGCCGGAAGCTCACGCCGTGGTCGGCGACGACCACGACGAGGGCGTCGTCCCAGGTGCCCGCCGCCTGCATCCGGTCCATGAGCTCGCCGATCAGGGCGTCGGCGTAGCCGACCTGGAGCAGGTGCTGCTGCTGGGCCTGGCGGACCGCCCACTCGTCCTCGCTCCACGTCCCCCGCTCCGTGTAGCTCGCGAGGTCGGCGCGGGACGTGTAGCGATGGCCGCTCGGCGCCATCTGCCACGGGTAGTGCGGGAGCACGACGTGCGCGAAGGACAGGCGGGCGTCGCCGGGGGTGGCCGCGCTGTCGATCAGGTCCTCGACGATGGCGCCCTGCGCCGGCGGCGACTGGCCGGCCACGCCCTGCTCCGCCCAGCGGGCGAAGTTGGCGAACTCCTCGGCGTTGCGGTCGCCGCCGCGGCTCGTGGCGGGCACGGCGGCGGCGTCCACCCGATCGACCGGCTGTTCCTCGCCGGCGGCCGGCGCCACGAAGTCACCCCACGAGTGGGCGATGGACGGCAGGTGGTCCCGCAGCGACGACGGGAGCGTCGAGTGGCCGTAGACGACGGCGGCGTCGACGAGCGACGCCCGCAGGGTCGGGGCAGGGGTGTCGGCACGCTGCTCCTGGTCGGTGCAGACGCTCGACGGGCAGAGGCTGGTGATCTCCTCGTCCACGTGGAGCTGGTAGCTGCCACCGAGGAGGGTGAAGAGGTTGCGGGGGTGGTCGATCGAGGTGGCGATCTCGTTGGCCCGGGGCTCGACGCCGGTGAGGATGCTCGGGACGCTGTGCTCGGTCTGCCACGACAGCGACGAGGCGTCCCGGTACCAGTGCGAGGCCTCGGCGAGGCGGGCGAACCCGGGGAACCGCTCGGCGTTGATGGTGCCGTCCTCTGCGAGGATCGACGCCAGCGGGAACTCGTCGAACACGATCTCGACGACCGGCGCGTCCCGGCCGACCTCGACGTTGGTGGCGACCTGGGCCTCGGGCTCCCAGATCAGCCGGCTGGTCGACGAGAAGA
>JAYRFK010000022.1:0-4950 GCA_041908445.1 Acidimicrobiales bacterium
AATAGCTAGCGTTTTCCGACAGCTATTGCGTCGAGTTCGTGACGCGCAGACCCGACGGGCACTGAACGTGAGATTCGCGTCGCCGCCAGCCCCGCTCTCCGAGCCCTGCTACCCACGACGGGCCAAACGAGTGGAACGAGGGCCTGGCAGCGGCGGCGCCGGCCGTCCCCAAACGAACGACCAAGTCAGCTGCGGGCGCGGAACCAGTCGACGACGGCCTTGGTGCCCTCTTCGAGGGTGGTCCAGGGCTTCCAGCCGAGGTGCAGCTCGGCGCGGCTCGGGTCGAGCGCGGAGCGGTCGAGCTCGCCGACGCGGGCGGGGGCCCGCAGCGCCGGCTCGGTGACCCCGGCCGCGACGGCCATGGTGTCGTAGAGCTCGTTGACCGAGACCTCCCGGCCGGTGCCGACGTTGGCCAGCAGGCCGCTGCCCTTCTCGCCGGCCCGCACGAAGGCGTCCACCACGTCGTCCACGTAGACGAAGTCGCGGGTCTGGGCGCCGGTGCCGAAGATCGTGCACGGCTCGCCGGCCAGCAGCTTCCCGGTGAAGATCGCCACCACGCCGGCCTCGCCGTGCGGGTCCTGGCGGGGCCCGTAGACGTTGGCCAGGGCCAGCGCCGTGTACTCGAGGCCGTGCAGGGCCCGGTAGGCGTAGAGGTAGTCCCCGACGACCTTCTTGGCCACCCCGTAGGGCGACAGCGGCTGCTGGGGGTGCGACTCCTTGACCGGCAGCTCGGACGGGTCGGGCTCGCCGTAGATCGTCCCGCCGCTGGACGCGAAGACGACCTTGCGGGCACCGGCGGCGCGGGCGCCCTCGAGCACGTTCAGGCTGCCCACCACGTTGATCTGGGCGTCGTAGACCGGTCGGGCCACCGAGACCCGCACGTCGGCCTGGGCGGCCAGGTGGAACACCACCTCGGGCTGCTGGCGGGCCATCAGCTCGACCACGGCCTCGTCGCGGATGTCGATCTGGTGGAACGTGACGGGGTGGTCACGGTTCGCCCGCGCGTCGGCGAGGTTGGCCAGGTTGCCGGACGAGAGGTCGTCGACCACGTCGACCTGGTGGCCCTCGGCCAGCAGGCGGTCGACGAGGGTCGAGCCGATGAAGCCGGCGCCGCCGGTGACCAGTGCCTTCACGAGCCGCCCTCCTCCTCGGGGCGGTGCTCGCCGTCGAGCAGCTCCCCCGCCTCCACGACCGCGCCGTCGCCGAGCACCGACAGGTTGGTGACGACCGCACCCTCCTCGACGAGTGCGCCCGGGCCGATGACCGAGCCGGTGACCTCGCCGCCGGACGCCACGCGGGCACCCGGGAGCAGGACGGCGTCCACGACGATGGCGCCCTCCTCCACGACGGCGCCGGCCATGACGACCGAGTGGGTGACCGTGGCGCCCGCCTCGACCAGCGCGTCGGGGCTGACGCCGTCGCGCGGGCCCGCAGCCCGGTGGCCGTCGACCAGGTCGAGCTGGGCCTGGAGGTACGCCGCCGGCGTGCCGGCGTCGATCCAGTAGTCGTCGGACTCGACCGCAAACAGCGACCCGTCGGCGACCATGGCGGGGAAGGTCTCCCGCTCGATCGAGACCTTGCGCCCGCCGGGGATGCGGGCGATCACCGAGGGCTCGAGCACGTAGGTGCCGGCGTTGATCCAGTTGCTCGGGGCGCTCTCCCGGGGGGGCTTCTCGATGAACGCCTGCACCCGGCCGTCCTCGTCGGTGGGGACCACCCCGTACCGGGAGGGGTCCTCGACGGGGGTGAGGTGGATGGTGCCCTCCGCCGCCGCCTCGGCGTGACGGGAGAGCAGCTTGCCCAGGTCGAAGTCGGTGAGGACGTCGCCGTTCAGCACCACGAAGGTGTCGTCGATCCCGGCGTCGAGGGCGGCGAAGCGGATGGCGCCGGCGGTGTCGAGGGGCTCCGGCTCGACCGCGTAGTGGAGGCTGACGCCGGCGCAGCGGCCGTCGGGGTAGGCCTCGAGGAAGGCGTCGGGCCGGTAGCCGAGGGACAGCACGGCGTCGTCGACCCCGTGCTCGGCCAGGTGGGCGACGACGTGCTCGATCATCGGGCGATCGACCACGGGGAGCATCTGCTTGGGCGTGTGGGTGGTCAGGGGGCGCAGGCGGGTGCCGAACCCGCCCACGAGCACGACCGCCCTCACGGCGCTGCGGTCGTGTCGGTGCCGGCCGCCGTGGTCGCGGTGCTGTCGGTGCTCTCGGAGGACTGACCGGTGGCCGCGGGGAGCGAGGTGGCCGTGGCCGGGTCGAACGGGACCGTGCCCGTCGTGCCACCGCCCGTCGGCTCCACGTCGGTCAGGTTGTCGAGCGTCGGGATCGTCGGCGGCGCCGGGATGTCGGCGCCGTCGGGGGCGAAGGCGATGGTGATGGCCATCGAGTCGTTGGTGAAGCGGATGTCGCGGATGTCCTCGGTGACGATCTCGGGGTCGGTGCCGTCCGCCTCGCGAGCGTTCTCCCACACCGCGACCTGCACGACGCCCGGCTTGTCATCGGCGCCGCAGGTGTCGTCGCCCTCCGTGACCGTGGTGTCGCCCACCGAGATCTGGTCGTCGTCGATGGTGATGCCGGCGGCGTCGAAGAACTCGCCGAGGGTGGCGTTCTCACCGCTCGAGGCGTTCGTGAAGGGGTGCACGTGGACAATGCCGTCGCCGTGCGTGTGGATGCCGACGGGATCGTCCTGCACCTGGATCGGCGCGAGGAAGCCGTCGCCGCAGAGCCGGATGCCGTACGCGGCGTGCCAGTGGTCCTGGTTCGCGACCGGCGCCTCGGCGGCGGCGTCCTGGGTCGAGGTGCGGGCGAACACGATCAGCGCCACGCCCAGCACCACGATGAGACCGATGGCCATCGGGAACAGGGGCTTGGAGCCCCGCTTCGACGACTTCCCGCCGCCGCCGGCCCGGGCGACCCGGGCGACCTTCTTCGCTGACGATGCCTTGCCCATAAGGGTCCCGAGGTTACCGCCCGGTAGCTCCAGTTCCCGAGCACGCCGCCGAGCGCGCGGGCCGGCTCGGGCGGGTCAGCGAGCGGCGACGAGCGAGCGGAAGAGCTCGGCGTAGCGCTCGGCGATGTCCGCCGGCGACGGCCATGCCTCCACGAAGCGCCGCCCGGACTCCCCCATCGCCCGGGCCTCGTCGGGGTGCTCGACCAGGTGGCGCAGCGCCTTGGTGAGCGCCTCGGCGTCGCCCGGCGGCACGGACAGGCCGGCGCCCGCCCGCTCCACGGTCGTGGCCACCTCGGTGCCCGGGTCGACCGACGCCACGAGGGGCCGGGCAGCGGCGAGGATCGAGTAGAGCTTCGACGGCACGCTGGCCCGGGCCAGGCCGGACCGCAGCAGCACGACGTGCACATCGGCCGCGGCGAGGACCTCGGCCAGGCGCTCCTTGGGCTGCAGGCCCACGAAGGTCACGTTGTCGAGGCCCTTGGCCCGCTCGACGAGGGCCTCCCGGGCGGAGCCGCCGCCGTTGACCACGAAGGCCACGTCGGGCTCGTCCTGCATCGCCGCGGCGGCATCGAGCAGCAGCTCGACGGGCTGGCTGAAGCCGAGGTTGCCGGCGTACATCACGACGGTCTTGCCCTCGAGCCCGAACTCGCGGCGGTAGTCGTTCTCCTGCTCCCCCGGCGCCACCCGGCCCGTGTCGATGAAGTTCGGGATGACGTGGACCTTGTCCCGCTGCGCGGCCGGGAGCTTGGCGGCCACGTTGTCGCGCAGGTCGTCGGAGAGGACCGTGACCGCGTCCGAGCGCTCGTAGGTGAACCGCTCGAGGCGGAAGGCAGCGTCGATCGCCCGCCGCCCGTTGAGCACGCCGGCCTCGATGGCCACGTCGGGGAAGACGTCCTGGATGTTGAACACGAACGGCACGCGACGGGCCCGGGCCACGAGCCACCCGGCCAGCCCCAGGGTGAGCGGCGGCGACATGGCGAGGACGGCGTCGGGGCGGGTGCGGCCCACCGCGGCCACGACCCCGGAGAGCACGGTGAAGCCGCCGAAGGCCAGCGCGCGGGCCGGGATGTTGGTCTTGTCCGTCGGGAAGGGGTGCACCCGGGTGATGCGCCCCCACGGCGTGTCCTCGTGTCGCACCAGGCGCCCCTCCCAGCCGGGCTCGATGGCGTGGTGGACGTACCAGGGCAGGGCGGTGACGACGTGGAGGCGGTGGCCCTCGGCGACCCAGCCCTCGGCGATGCTCGACATCACCTCGCCGGTCGGGGCGAGGTCCGGCGCGAAGTGTGGGCAGAGGATGGTGAGGTTCACGTCGGCTCCAGCCCGCGGCCGTAGGCACGGCGCAGCG
Organism: Acidimicrobiales bacterium; assembly: GCA_041908445.1. GTDB lineage: Bacteria > Actinomycetota > Acidimicrobiia > Acidimicrobiales > DATDAH01 > JAEUJM01. The sequence continues at coordinate 4,289 of JAYRFK010000022.1, forward strand.
CGTCGGCAGACCGCCCCCAGGTGAATTCGGCGGCCCGGGCGCGACCGGCCGCAGCCAGCTCGCGGCGGCGCTCGGGGTCGTCGATCAGCTCCTGCATGACCCGGCTCCACTCCTCGGGCTCGTCGGGCGGAAGCAAGATACCGGCGTCGCCCACGACCTCCGGCAAGGCGGTCGCGTCGGCGGCGATCACCGGGCAGCCCCGGCTCATGGCCTCGAGCACGGGCGCCCCGAAGCCCTCGAAGCGCGACGGGAAGAGCAGGGCGGTGGCGGCGTCGAGGAGGCCGTCGAGGTCGGCCCGGGGGACGCGGCCCGGCCGGCGCACCCGGTCGGCGACGCCGAGGGCCTCGGCCTCGGCCAGCACCTCCTTCTCGGTCTGGGCGGCGCCGCCGGTGAGGACGAGCAGGGCGTCGGGCACCGCGGGCAGGGCCCGCACGAGCAGGAGGTGGTTCTTGTGCGGGTACGTGATGGCGGGGAAGACGAAGAAGGGCCGGTCCCCCAGCTCGTAACGGTCCCGGACCTCGTCCTCGGGCGTGCCCGGGTCGGGCGTGGGCGACACGCCGTGGGGCACCACCACGATGTCGTCGAGGTCGGCGTCGAGCAGCTCGGCCACCGACCGGCGGGTGAACTCGCTCGGCGTCAGGATCAGCCGCGCCGCCCGGACC
>JAYRFK010000023.1:0-155356 GCA_041908445.1 Acidimicrobiales bacterium
GCGTGGCTGCGCCAGCCTGATAGCGTCCATCGTGAAAGCCCTCCCACTCTGGGATCGAATGCGTGTTCAGCGACAAGCATTTTCCCAGGTCGGAGGGCTTTTCGCGAGTTCAGACGGACCCGCTACGAAAGATCGTGGCTATTGCCTCGAGAACGACGTCGACGTGGTCCACGGCAGGCGCCGACTCGCCACGCCGTCACCCCTCCCGTCCGCCGGCCGACGGATCGGCCGTGCGGGCCCCGTCGGTCGCGGGCAGCCGCTCCTCTGCGGGTCGGGTGCCGGCGAGCTCAGGCGTCCGGCTCGTCGGGCCGCGGGTCCGCGCGGCGAGCGCGGAGCAGGGCGCCCATCTCCGCTCCTTCCCGGGCGAGGGCGCCGGCGACGGCCTCGGCGCGGCCGGCGACCAGGAGCCGCTTGGTGGCGGTGACGGCGTCGCGGTCGAGGGCCGCCAACGTCGTCGCCGCCTCGGCGACCTCGGCGTCGAGCCGGTCGTCGGGCACGACCCGCCAGGCAACGCCGAGGCGCAGGGCCTCGGCGGCGTCGACCCACTCGCTCGACAGGAGCGCCCACGCCACCGCCCCCCACGGGCCCCGGGCCGGGAGCAGCACCGACGAGCCCGCCTCGGGCACGATCCCGAGCGCGGTGAACGGGAAACGCAGCCGAGCCGACTCGGCCATCACGACGAGGTCGCAGTGCAGCAGGATCGTGGCGCCGAGACCGACGGCCAGGCCGTTCACGGCGGCGAGCACCGGCAGCTCGCAGGCGTCGATGGCGGCCAGGACCGCGGGGAACTCCTCGGCCGCCTCGGCCATGACCTCCCGTCCCGCGCTGCCGTCGACCAGTGAGCGGTCGGCGCCGGCGCTGAAGGCCCGACCCTCGGCGGCGAGCACCACCGCGCCGACGCGATCGTCCGCGGTGGCCTCGCCGAGCGCGACACGCAGCTGGCGGTAGGTGTCGACGGTGAACGCGTTGAGCTGCTCGGGGCGCTGCAGGACGAGGCGACGCACCCGCCCCTCGGTCTCGACCCGCACCACGGCCACCGCCTCCCCCATCACCGGAGCGTAGGCCCCGCTCGAACGGCGAGAAGCCGATTCTCCCCCACTGCTGAGCGTTCACTCACTAGCAGAAGATCACCGTTCTCCGGGCTGAGTAGTACGGTCTCGCACATGAGCGCGGACGATCCCGCGGACGGCGAGGGCGAGGCGCCGGCCAGCTGGCGGGAGATGGCGGTGGCCCGGTCCCTGGACCCGGCGCGGGTGCGGGCCGAGGCGCGCGTGCAGCGCTTCCTCGACGCCGCCCTCGAGCTGATGGCCGAGGACCCGGACAAGGAGTTCACGGTCCAGGAGGTCGTCGAGCGCTCGGGCCAGTCGCTGCGCAGCTTCTACCAGTACTTCGCCGGCAAGTACGAGCTGCTCCTCGCCCTGTTCGAGGAGTCGGTGCGCACCACCGCCGAGGTGCTGCGGGCCAAGGTCGACGAGGAGACCGAGCCGCTCGCCCGCCTGCAGCGCTTCGTCACCGCCTACTACGATCTGTGCCGGCCGGCGCCCAAGGGCAAGCCGCCCAAGAAGGCGCCCAACCAGGTGCCGGCGCCGGTGATGGCCGAGTTCGCCCAGCAGCTGCTCACCGACCACCCCAAGGAGGCGTCGCGGGCCTACGTCCCGCTGATGTCCCTTCTCGAAGAGCTCATGGACGAGGCCGCCGCTGCCGGCAAGCTGCGCGAGGGCCTCCGCCACCGCCAGATCGCCGGCATCGTCATCCAGGCCATCAGCTTCACGGCGTTCTCGCTGACCATCAGCGGCACCCCCGTCCGCGACGACCGCGACGCCGCCGCGGAAGCCTGGGACATGGTCTTCCTCGGCATCCAAGCCTGAGGGGGCGACCCCCGCGGGTCGGCGGCTCAGCCGCCGGGGCGGTTGAGGAACCAGACCGGTTCCTCGACGAGGTGCTCGCTCTTCCAGCCGTCGGGGGTGCGGACGAAGTCGTGGCGGTAGTAGCCGCCGGTGGAGCTGGAGCCCTCCACCCCGGGGAGCTGCATCGGGTTGAAGAACATGGCCCGCACCGCGGCACGGTCGCCGTCGAGGTCGATCTCGACGTTGGTGACGTGGTGGGTGGCCCACGGGATCGTGGCGAACGCCGCCGCGAGGATGTCGGCGACCTCGTCCCGTGAGCCGCTCGGGATCCCGGACCGGCTGTAGTCGACGACGGCGTCGGCGGTGAACACCGACTTCCACAGCTCCCAGTCCTGGGTGTCGACGCCCCGGGCGTAGCGCGCCAGCTGCTCCTGGATCTCCAGCTTGTCGGCCAGTGCCTGCAGCTCGGACTCGGTCATGTCGGCACCTCCGCCGTGTCGTCTCGGAACACCTGGCCTGCCTTCATCACGAAGCGCACCTGCTCGCAGGCGCCGATGTCGGTGAGGGGGTCGCCGGCGACGGCGATGACGTCGGCGTGGAAGCCGGGCGCCAACTGGCCGAGGTCGGGCATGTCGATGAGGTCGGCGGCGACGAGCGTGGCGGCCCGCAGCGCCTGCAGCGGGGTCATGCCCCGGTCGACCAGTGCCAGCAGCTCCTTGGCGTTGCGACCGTGGGGGATGGCCGGGGCGTCGGTGCCGAGGGCGATCTTGAGGCCCTTCTCGATGGCCCGGGTGGTGGTGGCGCGGGCCCGGGGGAAGGTGTCGGCGGCCTTGGCCTGCAGCTCGGGCCCGGCCTGGGAGAGGTCCATCAGGTCGGTGAGGCAGGTCGTGGCCACGAGGAAGGTGCCCGCCGCCTTCATCTGGTCGAGCACGTCGTCGGAGGCGAGGAAGCCGTGCTCGATGCAGTCGATGCCCGCGGCCAGCGCCGCGGTGAGGGCGGTGTCGCCCATGCAGTGGGCGGCGACCTTGCGGCCGGCCCGGTGGGCCTCGTCGACGATCGCCGCGAGCTCGTCGTCGGAGTACTGCTGGGCGCCGGCGGGGCCCGTGTGGGACATGACGCCGTTGGAGGCACACACCTTGATGACCCGGGCGCCGTACTTCACCTGGTAGCGCACGGCCTTGCGCACCTCGTCGACGCCGTTGGCGAGGCCCTCCTCCACGGTGAGGGGCAGCACGTTGGGGGCGAAGGCCTGGAACATGGTGGGGTCGAGGTGGCCGCCCGTGGGAGCGATGGCGTGGCCGGCGGGGACGACGCGGGGGCCGTCGACCCAGCCCAGGTCGATGGCCTTGGCCAGGGCCACGTCGAGCAGGACGCCGTTGGTCTGGACGAAGAGGCCCAGGTTGCGCACCGTGGTGAAGCCCGAGCGCAGCGTGCGCCTGGCGTTGGCCACGGCCCGCAGCGTGCGGACGGCGGGGTCCTCCTGCACGGGGATGAGCGGGCTCTTGTGGTCGGGCCCGCCGAGGAAGAGGTTGACCTCCATGTCCATGAGGCCGGGCAGGAGCGTCAGGTCGCCGAGATCGACCTCGACGGCACCGTCGGGCACGTCGCACGGCCCGACCTGGGTGATGCGCCCGTTCTCGACCAGGAGCTCGCCCGGCTCGACGTAGGTGCCGGCGTCGACGTCCAGCATGCGGGCGCCGACCAGGTGGACGGGCGGGGTGTCACGACGGGCCACGCGGTCGCTCCTTCGCTGAGCCTGCGGGTGAGGCGCACGTCCCCCCTCGGGACGGCGGCGCCGCGGCGACCGTAGCGGGGCCGCGGCGAGCAGGTGTATAGTATCACTCTACTCAGATGAGAGTGACGTTCTCATCGGGCCGAGGTCGGGAGGGACGGACCATGGGCACGGATGCGACGAAACGCCAGATGGCGTTGGTCGGCTTCATGCAGGCGGGCAGCTCGACGGTGTACGCCGGCTCGTGGCGCCACGCCTCCACCGAGCACGGCTTCCTCGACGCCAGCTACTACCAGAAGCTCGGCCGCACCCTCGAGGAGGGCTGCTTCGACGTCATGTTCTTCGACGACCGCCTCGCCATGCCCGGCATCTACGCCGGCTCGGTGGCCGAGGCGGTTCGGGTCGGAGCCCGTCCGGTGAAGCTCGACCTCTCCGTCGTGCTGGGCGTGATCGCCGGCGCCACCCGGTCGATCGGACTCGGCGCCACCTACTCCACGACCTACTACTCCCCCTTCCACGTCGCCCGCACCTTCGCCACCCTCGACCACCTCACCAACGGCCGCGCCGCCTGGAACGTGGTCACCTCGGTCAACGACAGCGAGGCGCAGAACTACGGCCTGCGCGAGCACATCGCCCACGACGAGCGCTACGACCGGGCCGACGAGTTCCTCGAGGCCACGACCGGCCTGTGGGACACCTGGGACGACGACGCCCTCGTGCTCGACCGCGAGGCGGGCTACTTCGCCGACCCCGACAAGGTCCACGAGCTCGACTACGACGGCGAGTGGTACTCCACCCGCGGCCCGCTCACCGTCCCCCGTGGCCCCCAGGGCCGGCCGGTCCTCCTCCAGGCGGGCTCGTCGGGCCGGGGCCGCGACTTCGCCGCCCGCTGGGCCGAGCTCATCTTCATGGGCGACCCCGACATCGACATCGCCAAGGCCCACTACGCCGACCAGAAGGAGCGCATCGGCGCCGGGGGCCGCGACCCGCAGTCCGTGAAGATGTGCCCGATGGTGTACACGGTCGTGGGCGAGTCCCACGACCAGGCCCTCGAGCGCGAGCAGCACTTCCTCAACGACCTGGTCGACCCGATCGCCTCGCTGACCCTGCTGTCCGAGCTCATGAACCACGACTTCTCGGACATGGGCCTCGACGACCCCATCACCGACGAGCTCATCGCCTCGGTGTCGGGCATCCGGGGCCTCGTGCAGAACCTGCGCGAGCACATCGGCGACGCCATCACGCTGCGGGACCTCGCCGGCCACCGGGCCACGCTGCTGCAGGGCCCCCGCTTCGTCGGCACCGCCACCGAGGTGGCCGACCAGATGCACGAGTGGTTCGACGGCGGCGCCTGCGACGGCTTCGTCATCGCCGCCACCCACACCCCCGGCGCCTACGAGGACATGGTGCGCCTCGTCGTCCCCGAGCTCCAGCGCCGCGGCGTGTTCCGCACCGAGTACACCGGCTCGACCCTCCGCGAGCACCTCGGCATCGCCCGCCCCTGAGCGTGCCCGCACTGCGCTGACCTCAACCAAGCGCAGTCAACCGCACGACGTGCGGGACGATGCGCTGAGCTCAACCCAGCGCACCAAGTCCGCTCGCCGGCGCCCCGAGCGGCGGCGCTGCGCTGACCTGGACCCAGCGCAGCCAACCGCACGACGTGCGGCGCGATGCGCCGACCCCGACTCGGCGCAGCCGACCGCACGACGTCCGGCGCGAAGCGCTCACCTCAACTCGGCGCAGCCAACCGCACGACGTGCGGCGCGATGCACCGACCCCGACTCGGCGCAACCGGCCGCACGACGTCCGGCGCGAAGCGCCGAGTCCAACCCGGCGCCGGCGCCGGCGCCGCCGCAGGTCAGGCCGTCGGGGTGCGGACGGCGGCGACCACGCCGCCGTCGACGAGCAGGTCCGTGCCGGTGATGAACGAGGCCCGCTCGGAGAGGAGGAACTCGGCGGCGGCGGCGATGTCATCGGGCGTCCCCAAACGAGCGGTGCCCGACATCGCCACCATGGCCCGCATGCCCTCGCCGTGGGGGCCGTCGAGCTCGGCCTGGCCCATGGACGTGGCGATGACCCCGGGGCTGATGCTGTTGACGCGGGCGCCGCGGCGGCCCCACGGGACGCTGGCCTTGGCCACGAGGATCTGCACGGCCCGCTTGGCGAACGCATAGGCGAAGCCGGGATCGCCGGCGGCCATCTCGGCGACGGCGGGGAGGGCCAGCAGCTCGTCGGTGGGCGTCGTGGCGATGGCGGCCTCGACCTCAGCCCCGAGCGAGCCGACCAGCGCCGCCGACATCGAGGAGATCACCACGCCGGCGCCGCCGGGGGCCATGACCTCGCCGAAGGCGTCGAGGACGAGCGCGGCGCCGAGCAGGTCGACCGCCATCACCCGGTCGGCGGGCGCCTGCACCGGGGACACGCCGGCGGTGTGGACGAGCGTCCGCACCGGGCCGAGCCCGTCGGCCGCGGCCGCCAGCGCGGCCACGGAGGCCGCGTCGGACACGTCGAGCTGCTGGGTCTCGACGGCGTGCCCCTCCCCCGCCAGCGCCTCGGCGGTCGCCGTCAGCAGCTCCGCGGAGAAGTCGGCGAGCAGCACCGTGCGCCCCGGCCCGAGGCGCCGGGCCAGTGGACCGCCCATGCCCCCGACCCCGACCACGACCACCACGTCACTCGCCATCGCCCGTCAGCTCCTCGTCGATTCGCTCAGCGTGCCCTGCCGCAGACGCGAGCGGGGCGGCGCCCACCGGCACCGCCCCGCTGCATCCGGATCCTGCGGCCGTCGGCTAGTTGCCGTCGGCGGTGAAGTTGGTGTCCTCCGGCTCGGACCAGTCCCGGTTCTCGCCGGGCCAGCAGTGCCAGGGTGCTTCGGGGTCGCCCTGCACCTCGAACTCGGCGTCGACCACCTTGACGAAGGCCAGGCAGTCCTGGGCGGGGCCGTGGGTGGCCAGATCGTCCTGGGTCGGCGCCGAGTGCTGGCGGGTCCAGTCGATCGACGGGACGAGCCCGCCGGCGGTGTAGTCGGTGACCTGGTTGAGGGCGTCGATCACGCTCTCCCGGGAGAAGTCCTGCCCGGCCAGCTCGAGGCCGGTGACCGCCTCGTCGGCGTTGATCCAGCCGACCATGGCCAGCTCGGTCTCCTCGGCGCCGGTCTCGGCCATCCACTCGTGGTAGAGGTCGAGGTTGGAGCCCGCCGAGTCGGCCTCGAACGGACGGAACTGGGCCCCGATGAGATCGCCCTCGAACAGCGGGTCGGCTTCGGCGACGAAGGCCTGGTCGTAGGTGTTCGTGTGGTACATCGTGACCTCGTCACGGATCCCCTGGCGCTCCATCTCCTGCGCGAGCGACTTCATGCCGTTGAGGTCGATGCAGCCCACGACGAAGTCGACGCCGGCGTCCTTCATGGCGGTGACCTCGGGGCCGATGCCGTTGGGCAGGCCGAAGGCGAGGTCGCTGTTCACGTAGGCGACCTCGACGTCCCCGCCGATGTCGTCGGCGTAGAGCTCGATCGTGTCGGCGGCGCCCTCGGCGCACTGGGCCGAGTTCTCGCTCACGCCGTAGCCGAGGGCGGCGACCTGGGTGGCGCCGGCATCCCGGGCGAGCAGCGCGACCGCACGCGAGGTGCAGCTGATGCACACGGTCTCGCGCTGGCCGAAGATGCCGTCCTTGCCCTCGGTCTCCGCCGGGTTGATCTGCCAGACGTAGAGCGGGATGCCGGCCTCGTAGAGGTCACCCCAGCCCGAGCCCACCTGGGCGGCGCTGAAGGTGGCGAAGGTGTCGTTGTCCGAGATGATCTCGAGGGCGCGGGCCTGGTTGTTGGACAGCTCGTCGTCGATCACGTCGTCGTCGTTCAGCACCAGCTCCCGGCCGTTGACCCCGCCCTGGTCGTTCATGTAGGCGAAGTAGGCGCGGATGCCGTCCGTGTAGCAGTCGAGCACGCAGGTGCCGAGCGGGTTGTTGGCCTGGGTGCCGAGGGCCGAGAACCGGATCTCGGTGTCGGTGACGCCGGGCTGGTCGACCGAGACCTGCTCACCCGCTGCGGTGGTGTCGGTGGACCCCGAGTCGGCCTCGGTGGTGTCGCTGCTGCTCTCGTCGTCGCCCGAGTTGCTACAGGCGGCGACGACGAGCGCCGTCGCGGCGAGCAGGGCGAGCAGGAAGCGCCAGCGCTTCGTGGACGTGGACCTCATGTGGATACCTTCCCCCAGTGGAAACGTGGTTCTTCCCCAGCGAGAGCACGGCACTCGCTGAGCCGGGAGCGTAGTCGCTCCCCCCGGGCCGCGTGCCGCGACCCGGTCCCGCCCGACCGGCGCCGCTACGACACCGGGATCGCGAGGGTCTTGGTCTCGAGGTACTCCTCGAACCCGGCGACCCCCATCTCCCGGCCGATGCCGGACTGCTTGTAGCCCCCGAACGGGCAGTCGGGGGCGTACCACATGCCCCCGTTGACGCTGACCGTGCCGGTCCGCAGGCGCTTGGCGACGGCGGTGGCGTGGTCGTCGTCGCTGCTCACCACCGTGGCGGAGAGGCCGAAGACCGAGTCGTTGGCAATGCGCACGGCGTCGTCGTCGTCCTCGTAGGGCAGCACCGTGAGGACCGGCCCGAAGACCTCCTCCTGGTTGATCTTGGCGTCCGGGCCGACGCCGGCGATCAGCGTGGGCTCGTAGAAGAAGCCGTCGGGCAGGTGCTCGGGCACCTTGCCGCCGAGCACGACGGAGCCGCCCTCGGCGACCGCGCTCTGCACGTAGGCGTCGACCTTCTGGCGCTGCGCCTCGCTCACGAGCGGGCCCATCATCATCCCGGGGTCGGTCGGGTCGCCGTAAGGGACGCCGGCCATGATCGCCGCGGTCTGCTCGACCGCCTCGTCGTACTTCGAGGCGGGGACGAGCAGGCGGGTGGTGATGGCGCAGCCCTGGCCGGCGTGGGAGCAGATGGTGAAGCCGGCGAGCATGGCCGAGAGGCCGAGGTCGGCGTCGTCGAGGACGATGAAGGCGGACTTGCCGCCGAGCTCGAGGAACACCTTCTTCACGGTGGCGCTGGCCGCGGCCATGATCCGCCGGCCGGTCGGGGTCGAGCCGGTGAACGTCACCATGTCGACCCGCGGGTCGGTGGTGAGCGACTCCGCCACGGCCACGTCGGTGCCCGAGTCGGTGATCATGTTCACGACGCCGGCGGGGATGTCGGTGTGCTCGGCGATGAGGCGGCCGAGGAAGTTGGTGACCAGCGGCGTCTGCGGCGCGCCCTTGGCCACGACCGTGCAGCCGGCGGCGAGGGCGGGGACGAGCTTCGCCAGGGTGATCTGCAGCGGGTAGTTGTACGGGACGATGGCGGCGGCCACGCCGACGGGCTCGCGTTCGACCCAGCGGCGGTGGTCGGCGCCCCGGACCAGGGCGGTGCCGAGGTCCTCGCTGAACTCGTAGCGCTCGAGCAGGTCGGCGTACCAGTTGATCATCGCCACCGGCGTGTCCTGCTGGGGGCCGTCGTGGGTGAGCATGACCGGCGCGCCCACGTCGGCCACGATCAGCGGGCGCAGCTCCTCGGCCTGGGCGACGAGGGCCTCGTGGAGCTGGCGCAGGCAGCGCAGGCGCAGCTCCCGGTTCGTCGCCCAGTCGGTCTCGTCGAAGGCGCGGCGGGCGGCGCCGATGGCGCGCTCGGCGTCACCGACGGACGCGTCGGCCGGCTCGCAGAGCACCTGGCCGGTGGCCGGGTTCAGCGTTTCGAAGGTGCGGCCGCCCTCGGCCGCCACCAGCTCGCCGTCGATCAGCAGACGGTCCTCGTAGCCCATCGGGCGTCCCCCTCGGTTCGTTCGTTCGTTCGGTGCGGTCGGTTCGGTCGGGTGGTCCTGCGGTGCGCGGGCGGGCGCTCAGGGCGCGGCGACGGCGAAGACGACGGCGCTGCCCATGCCGCCGCCGGCGCACATGGCGGCGACGCCGGTGCCCCCGCCGCGGCGCAGCTCGTGGACCATGGTGATGATCATGCGGGCGCCGGTCATGGCGATCGGGTGGCCGAGGCTGCAGCCGCTCCCGAGCACGTTGACGATGCCCTCGTCGAGCCCGAGGGCCTTGCAGGTGGCCACGGGCACCGAGGCGAAGGCCTCGTTGATCTCGAAGAGGTCGACGTCGGCGACGGTGAGCCCGGCCCGGTCGAGGGCCTTCGGGATGGCGTCGATCGGGGCCATGCCCGTGCGGGCGGGGGCGACGCCGACCGACGCCCACGAGCGGATGGTGGCCAGCGCCTCGAGGCCCTCGGCCTCGGCCAGGTCGCCGGCGGTGAGCACGAGGGCGGCGGCGCCGTCGTTCATGCCCGCGGCGTTGCCGGCGGTGACGCTGAAGCCCTCGATCTCGGGGTGCAGCACCTTGAGGCCGGCGAGGCGCTCCATGGACGTGTCCCGGCGGGGGTGCTCGTCGACCTCGAAGGTGAACGTGGTGCCGTCGCGGCGGGTCACCTCGATCGGGAAGATCTCCTCGGCGAAGGCACCGCTGTCGATGCCCGCCACCGCCCGCTGGTGCGAGCGCAGGGCCCAGGCGTCGAGGTCCTCGCGGGTGAGGCCCGCCTCCACGGCGGTGTTCCACCCCACGGTGATCGACATGTCGAGGTTGGGGGCCTCGGGCGTGTTGCGGTGGGTCGGCGACATCCACTCGTCCCAGTCGTCGGTGCCCGGCACCCGGCGCATGGCCCGGGGCGAGGTCGACGAGGCCTGGACGCCGCCGGCGACGACGATGCGGTCCATGTCCGAGCGGATCGAACCGGCGGCGGTGGCGACCGCGGCCAGGCCCGAGGCGCAGTGGCGGTTGTGGGCCAGGCCGGGGACGTTGTCCATCCCGAGCTCGGTGGCGGCGTAGCGGGCGAGGTCGCCGCCGCCGTAGAGGGCCTCGCCGAGGACGATGTCGTCGACCCGGGTGGGGTCGATCCCCGAGCGGGCCACGGCCTCACCCACGGCCTTGGTGGCGAGCTCGAGGCCGTCGACGTCGTTCAGCGAGCCCTTGAAGGCGGTGCCGATGGCGGTGCGGGCGGTCGAGACGATGACGGCGTCAGCCACGGTTGGGGTCCTTTGCGGGCATCGGGCGCAGCATGGCGTCCTGGACGTACGACGCCACGAGGGCGCCGGCGGGGGTGAAGACGTCGGCCCGGCCGTAGCTGCGGCCGTGGCCGGCGTGGGGACTGCGGTGCGCGAGCAGCAGCCAGTCGTCGGCGGGGAAGGGCTCGTGGAAGGTGATGGTGTGGCTGACCACGCCGGTGGCGAGGGTTCGGTGGGCCTGGGACTGGCCCACGCCGGCGTGGGGGCGCATGGCCGTGCCGATCAGGAAGCCGTCGGAGGCGAACGACAGCACCGCCTGGGCGGTGAGCACGTCGTCGGGAGCGCCCGGGAAGCGGGTCCAGACGTCGAGCTCGGCCGGGCCCACGAGCTCGGGGTCGGAGATGTCGACGTCGCCCACGATCTGCACCTGCCACTCGTCCGGGCCGCCGGACGCCGGCGTCTCGGGTGGGGCGCCGACGGCCGGGGCCGGGTCGGCGTGGTGGATGAAGTCGGGCTCATCAGCGGTGAGCAGCACGAGCGATCGGGTGCAGAGGCGGTCGCCCTGGCTGATGGTGACGGTGGCGCTGGCGAAGGCCCGGCCGCCGTGCATCTCCTCCACGGTGACATCGAGGGGGACGCCGGGCGCCGCCCCGCGGGCGAAGACCGTGTGGAGGGTCTTGGCCCGCTTGTCCTCGTGGCCGATCGACGCCGCCACCAGCGACTGGGCCAGGAGCTGGCCGCCGAAGATGACCTCGTGGCCGGTCTCGACCTCGGGGGCGCGGTAACGGCCCGGGCCGGCCGGCTCGAGGGTGAGGCCGGCGACGAGGTGGTCGACCTTCAGCACGGCGCTACTTCGGCGGGAAGCGCAGGGCGCCGTCGAGGCGGATGTTCTCGCCGTTGAGGTACGGGTTGGCGGCGATCGAGGCCACCAGCAACGCGAACTCCTCGGGCTTGCCCATGCGCTTGGGGAACTGGATGCCGTCCTCGAGCTTCTCGCGCATCTGCTCGGGCACGCTCAGCATCAGCGGGGTGCCCATGGTGCCGGGGGCGATCGCGCAGACCCGGATGCCGAGGGGCGACAGGTCGCGGGCCATCGGCAGGGTCATGCCGAGGATGGCGGCCTTGGCGCTGCCGTAGGCGAGCTGGCCGGTCTGGCCCTCGAGGCCGGCGATGGAGGCGGTGTTGACCACCACGCCCCGCTCCCCCTCGTCGTTGGGCTCGTTGGCGGCCATGGCCGCCGCGGTGAGCCGGGTGACGTTGAAGGTGCCGAAGGCGTTCATCTCCATGGTGGCGGTGAAGGCCGTCTTGTCGTGCGGGGTGCCGTCACGGCCGACCGTGCGGCCGCCGCCCACGCCGCCGCCGGCGACGTTCACGACCAGCGACAGCGTGCCGAGCTCGCCCGCGGCGGCGATGGCGCCGGCGACGGCCTCGTCGTCGTTCACATCGCCCGTGGCGGAGCGGGCCCGGTCGCCCAGCTCGGCGGCCAGGGCCTCGGCCCGCTCGGCGTCGCGGTCGAACACGACCACGCCGTAGCCGACGTCGTGCAGGTGGCGGACGGTGGCGGCGCCCAGGCCACCGGCCCCGCCGGTGACGATCGCGGCGCGTCCCTCTGGCTGCATCAGGTCCCTCGTTTCCCCTACTCGGGCGACGCGCTCCCCCAACGGTGCGCGTGCGTGGGCGGACCGTACGTTTCTCTAACACTCACGTCAACTCTGTGCGGAGGTGGTGGTACCGTCGCCCGCCGTCCCCTCGCCGGGACCCGACCGAGGAGGGTTCGTGCGACCGCTGCCCCAGCTGACGCCCGTGAACGAGTGGTTCTGGACCTCGGGCGCCGATGGCCGCCTGCGCGTCCAGCGCTGCGACGACTGCTCGACGTTCGTGCACCCGCCCGTGCCGATCTGCCCGACCTGCCGGAGCCGGGCGTGGACGCCGACCGCCGTGTCGGGCCGGGCCACGGTCATCGGGTTCACCGTGAACCACCAGCAGTGGCTGCCCGGCTTCGCCCCGCCCTACGTGCTCGCCAACGTGGCCCTCGACGACGCCCCGGGCGTCCACCTCACCACCAACCTGGTCGACGTCGACCCCCTCGACCCCGACGCCGCGTTCATCGGCCAGGTCGTGGAGGTGCGGTTCGAGCAGGTGGAGGACGTGTGGGTGCCGCTGTTCGCCCCGACCGGCGAGGTGGCGGACGTCGACCCGGTGGCGACGCCCACCCGCCCGACCCCCCGCCCGCCGGTGAGCGACGACCGCTTCGAGCACAAGGCGATCCTGTCGGGCGTCGGACGGTCGGCCATGGGGCGGCGCCTGCTCGTCGACCCGCTCTCGCTGACCGTCGACGCCTGCCTCGCCGCGGTCGCCGACGCCGGCCTCGAGCTCGACGACATCGACGGCCTCTCGACGTACCCGGGCCCCGGCGCCATGGGCATGAGCGAGGGCGGCGTCACCGCGGTCGAGGAGGCGCTGCGCCTGCGACCCACCTGGATCAACGGCGGCATGGACCTGCCCGGCCCCGGCGGCTCGGTCATCGCCGCCATGCTCGCCGTGGCCGCCGGCCTCTGCCGCCACGTGCTCGTGTTCCGCACGGTGTGGGAGACGACCTACGGGGCGTGGGGCCTGCACGGGACGGGCGGGGGCGGCATGGGCGGCGGTGGCCGGGTGAGCGGGCCGATGGCGGAGTGGCGCCTGCCCTACGGCGCCGCGTCGGCGTCGACCTGGATCGCCCTGCACGCCAGCCAGTACCTGCACCGCTACGGCGCCACCCGGGAGCTGCTCGGCCACATCGCGGTGAACGCCCGCACCGGCGCCGGCCGCAACCCCGCCGCGATCTACCGCGACCCGATGACCCTCGACGACTACTTCGACGCCCGCATGATCACCACGCCGTTCGGCCTCTACGACTGCGACGTGCCCTGCGACGCCGCGCTGGCGGTGATCGTGTCCGCCGCCGACGTCGCCGGCGACCTCCCCCACCCCGCGGTGCGGGTCGAGGCCGTCGGCACCCAGGTCAACGAGCGCATCTCCTGGGATCAGGACACCGTCACCCACGAGCCCCAGGTGCTCGGCCAGGCCGCCCACCTCTGGACCCGCACCTCGCTGACGCCGGCCGACGTCGACCTGGCCCTGCTCTACGACGGCTTCACCTTCAACGCCGTGTCGTGGCTCGAGGCCCTCGGCTTCTGCGAGCTCGGCGGCGCCCAGGACTGGATCGACGGCGGCCGCCGCATCGCCCTCGACGGCGACCTGCCCGTGAACCCCCACGGCGGCCAGCTCTCCGAGGGCCGCACCCACGGCTTCGGCTTCCTCTACGAGGCCGTCACCCAGCTGCGCGGCGACGCCGGCGAGCGCCAGGTCGCCGACGCCCGCACGGCGGTCGTGACCTCCGGCGGCGGCACCCCGTCCGGCGTCCTGTTGCTCCAGCGCGCCGGCGCCTGATCGGGTCGCCGTCGACCCGTCGGGCCGTTGCGGCCACGCTGCGTGATTGTTCCGTCGTACCGGCGCCGACCTGGAGGAAATGGCAGTCACACATACGACAGCCATTTCCTCCGGAGACGGCCCGTTCGGCTGGTCGGGGCGACTGACGGCCACCTTGCGTGGCAACCGAGCAGACGTGACCGCCGGCGAGCAGCAGACCCCCTTGGTCGCGGCCGTTCGGTCCAGCGGCGACGCCTGCACCCTTCGCCGCGCTCGCGACGCGTCGGCGAGGCGTGCGGGCACCGGCCGGGCGCCGGCCGGCGGGGCGGGTCAGACTGCGGGGGTGCGTCGGGTCGTCGCGCTGCTCCTCTTGGGCGGGGTGCTCGGGTTCGGCACGGGCGCGTGCGGGAGCGGGAGCGACTCGGGTGACGCCGGCCCCGAACAGGCGGCGCCGCCGATCCACGCGGAGATCCTGCGGTCCCGGCTGTTCGAGCTGCAGCACCGGCTCAAGCTGACGCTGCGCAACGACGGCGACGCCCCGATCGCGGTCGACGGCCTCCAGCTCGCGCTCCCCTGGTTCGAGGAGGTTCCCGTCCAGGAGCGCCACTCGACGCTCCAGCCCGGGCAGACCGTCGCCGTCCCGATCGACTTCGGCGACGCCCGGTGCCCACCGGGCGAGGACCGCGGGGGTGGCGTCGCCCTGACCATCGCCGGCGAGCCACAGCGGATCCCGGTCGTCGAGCCGTCCGACGCCCTCGCGGTGCTGAACGAGCGGCAGTGCCAGGAGCGTCAGGTCCGCGACGCCTTCGCCATCACGTGGGGCGACGACCTGACGCCGGCCGGCGAGGTCGCGGTCCGCACCACCCTCGACGTCGAGCGCCTCCAGCCCGACCACACCTTGGACGTCCACCTCGTGCGGAGCAGCGTGGTGTTCAACCTGGCCGAGGTCGGCGGCGGCCACCCGAGCGTCGCCGTCGGCGCCGAGCAGGACCGGGCGTCGGTCGACGTCGTCTTCGACGCCTCGCGTTGCGACGCCCACGCCCTCACCGAGAGCAAGAAGACCTTCATCTTCGTCGCCGAGCTCCAGCTCGACGACGGCCCGGTCATCCCCCTCGAGCTGCCCGCGGAGGGCCCCCTGCGCGAACGCCTCGAGGGCTTCCTCGCCACCTGCTACTGACCGCCCCGCGACGCATCGGCGGCGCTCCGGCGGCCGGCACGGGACGCGAAATCCGTCCGCCGGGCGGACCCCGGGGTGGCTACGTTGCGCGCGAGGTGGCCGCAGCCGCATCGGCGGCCGTCCACGAGGGAGGCACACGAGATGGCAGGCGCGAGGTTGCGAGGGGTCACGTTGGACTGTGCCGATCCGCAGGCGCTGGCGGACTTCTACGCGGCGATGACCGGCATGGGCGAGCTCTTCCGCTCCGGCGACTTCGTCGCGCTGACGGACGGCTCCGGCTGCGACCTGGGGTTCCAGCGGGTCGACGACTACCGGGCGCCGCAGTGGCCCGGCCAGGACGTGCCGCAGCAATTCCACCTCGATCTCGCCGCGGACGACCTCGACGCGGCGGAGGCGCAGGCGCTCGACCTGGGCGCCACCCGACCGGAGCACCAGCCCGGCGCGGATCGCTGGCGGGTGCTGCTCGACCCGGCCGGCCACCCGTTCTGCCTGACCTCGTCCTGACGTCGGCGTCGGGACCCGAGCGGGGCACCCGACCCCGGGTGAGGCGCCTCCGGCCGCAGGGCCGCCCGCCGGCCCCGGCGTCAGCGGATCCGGGGCTCGATGCGGCCGCCCTTGGCGAAGACCTCCTGGCCCTCGTTGAGGGCGTCGACCGACGTCCCGATCTGCAGGAACAGGTTGCCGAGCTCGGTGGCGTGGTTGATGGGCAGGTCCTTGGCCGCCCAGAGGGTGCGCAGCGTCGCCTGCACGGCCATGGCCGGCTGCGATGCGATCGTGGCGGCCAGCGCCTGCGCCGACGCGAGCAGCTCGCCGCCGGGCACGACCTCGGAGACGAGCCCCAGCTGCTGAGCGGTCCCGGCGCTGAGGCGCTCGTGCACGCCGGTGAGGGCCATGCGCAGCACGTCACCGAAGGGCATGCGCCGCAGCAGCAGGATCGGCTCGTAGGCGGCCACCATCCCGTAGGTGACGTGGGGGTCGAAGAAGGTGGCGTGCTCGGCGGCGAGGATCACGTCGGCCTCGCCCAGGAAGTAGAACGCCCCGCCGCAGGCCATGCCGTTGACCGCGGCGATCACCGGCTTCCAGAGTCCCTGGCTCTTCGGGCCGAGGAGCTTGCCCGGGTCCTCGTAGGTGAACACGTCGTAGCCGAACTCGACCTCGGTGCGGTCGATCCCCGTGCAGAACGCCTTCTCCCCCGCGCCCGTGAGCACGATGGCCCGTACGTCGTCGGCCGCCTTGGCCCACTGCCACACCGCGGCGATCTCCTCGACCATGGTCGGGTTGAACGCGTTGTAGACCTCGGGCCGGTTCAGGGTGACGGTGGCGACACCGTCGGCGACGTCGAGGGTGAGGGTGGTGAGCTCGGGGCGGTCGGCAGCCATGGCGCCGGATGCTAGGCGGCGCCCGCCCGCTTCCCGTCCGCGGCGACGAGTCCGACCACCGCTGCCTTCGTTCTGGTCACGGATTCGCGAGGTCCAACCTCGCGAATCCGTACCCAGAACGGAAGGACGGGGCAGGGTCGAGGCGGGTCAGAGGTTGGGGAGGACCTCGGTCTCGATGAGGCGCAGGCTCGACCAGGCCAACTCGGGGTCGAGGCCCCCGCAGAGGGGTTGGAGGCCGAGGTACCCGGTGGTGTGCACGAGGGCCACCGCCTCCTCGGGGGTGAGGATGCGGTAGCTGCCGCCCTCAGCACGGAGCTCCTCGACCGTCGTGGCCCGGGAGCGGGTGACGGCGTCGTGGTCGTCGCCCAGCCAGGCGCCGTAGGCCCGGGCGTCGTGCAGCAGGTGCGGGCCCATCGCGTCCCACGCGGCGTCCACGTCCTCGGCGACGAACACCGAGCTCGGCGACGCCTTGGACGGGACGAGGCACGCGCCCGGCTCGCGCCCGACCCGGGCGGCCTCGGCGGCGTAGGCCTCGGCCAGGTCGGGGCGGTCGGCCTCGCCGATGAAGTCGAGCCCGAAGCGGGCGGCGCGGCGAGCGGCGGCCGGCGTGCCGCCGCCGTAGGACAGGCGCATCCCGCCCTCGGTGTAGGGCCGCGGGCGGACCGACGCGGTCCGCCCCCGCCACTCGACCTCCTCGCCGGCGACCAGCCGCTGGAGCACCGCCACGCGCTCCTCCATCTCGGCGCCGCGAGCGGCGGCGTCGACGCCGAACATGGCGAACTCCTCCGGCCGGTAGCCGAGGCCGATGGTCGGTGACACCCGACCCCGGGACAGGTGGTCGAGCACGTTGAGGTCCTCGGCCAGCTTCACGGGGTCGTACATCAGGAGCAACAGCGCGGCGATGCTGATCGGGATGGTCGAGGTGCGGGCCGCGACCGCCGCCGCCATCACCAGCGGCGAGGGCAGGTAGCCGTCGTCGGAGGCGTGGTGCTGGGAGAGCACCACCGCGAGGCACCCTCGGGATTCGCCCCACTCGGCCATGTCGAGGGCGGCGGCGTAGAGGTCGGCGGGCGGCGTGGGGCCCGGGGCTCGCAGGTCGAAGCGCATCAGGAACACCCCGAGAGCATGGCCGCTCCCGACGGCGAGCGCGGACGGCGCCCATCATCCGGCCGTCGTTCGACCCTTCTTCCAGCAGAAACGGAAGGTTGCACCTTCCGTTTCTGCTGGAGGAACAGCGATCGTGGGGACGAGCGTCAGGCGTCGGGGGGTGCGTCGGCCCAGGCGTCCTTCGCCGACGGCGCGCTGGCGCCGAGCAGGAGCTTGGGCGCCTTCTCCCGCAGGTCGGACAGCGCCTTGCTGCCGGCGCTGGCCTTGGGATCGCCCTCGTCGGCGCGGGGCACCTGCGAGAACCCGGCGTACATGACCTTGCGGGCCTCGGTGACCGGCGGGCGGGCCTCGTGCAGCGTGCACGAGAGGTGGACGGTCAGGTCGCCGGGCTCGGTCGTCACCGCCACGACGGGCAGGTACGGGTCGTGCTTGGCGATCTCGACGGGCATGACCACCCGGTGCGAGCCGGCGCACACCCGGAGGCGCCCGTTGGCCTCGCTGCTGCCCGTGACCGAGATGCCGATCGTCGCCCCCGAGCAGCCGTAGGGGTGGCGGCCGAGGTGGCAGTCGCGGTGGAAGGTCACGTCGGAGGCGCCCCGGACCACACCGACGGGCTTGATCAGCGCCTCGATGGCCTTGCCCTTCACGAGTTCGGCGTCGTCGCCGGCGAGGGTGACCCGCAGCTGCTCCCACACCGGCCCGTCGAGGATCGCCGCGGTCGTCGGCGAGTACGGGAGGAAGTCCTGGAGGCGCACGACCCGGTGGCTGCCGTCGGCCAGCTCGGCCCACCACGAGCGGCCGTCACCCTCGGTGTACTCCCCCTGGGCCCGGTCGATGTCGGCGGAGATCGTCGCCATGTCGGTGGGGTCGAGCCAGCCCCGCAGGTGCAGGTACCCGGCCTCGCGCAGGAAGTGGGCGACGTCGGCGGGATCGTCGTCGCGGGTGAACGACCGCCCGAGGTCGAGGGGACGGCCGTCCCGGTCGAGGAAGGCGAGGTCGGGGTCGACGATGGGCCAGCCGTCCTGGATGGTGAGCCAGAGCGAGTCCCAGATCGAGACGTCCCGCTCGGTGCCGTCCCGGTAGCGCAGCACCTGGGCCACGCTCAGCCCGTTGAGGCTGGCCTGCAGCTGGGCCCAGTCGGAGAAGGTGGCGGTGTCGAAGGTGACGACCACCGCCCCGTCGACGACCCCGGACCGCACGGCCACGGTGCCGCCCTCGGCCACCAGCGACCAGGCACCACCGCCCTCGCCCTCGACCTCGACCTCGACCGCCAGCGGCGGCGCGCCGAGGGCCTCGAGGCCGGCCGGGGCCATCGGGCCGCGGCCGGCCAGCAGGGGCGGGAGGTCCTCCGCGAAGAAGGTCGCCGGGTCGAGGGCGCGGATGTCGGCGTCGCGGCGCGTGCGCCGGTCGAACGGTGCGGGCATCGCGGCACTGTCGCGCCGGTTCGCACGCGATGCAAGGGTTCCCTTGCAGTGCCCGGGAACGGCGCCTAGCGTCCTCGCCGTGGCGAACGGGGGGCGTGGGTCGACGCGTGAGCGCCTGCTCGATGCCGCGCTCGAGGTCTTCGGCGAGGTCGGCTACACCGGCGCCACCATCACCGAGATCGAGCGCCGCGTGGGCCTCACGCCGGGCACCGGCAGCTTCTACCGGCACTTCCCCGACAAGGCCGCGCTGCTCCAGGCGGCCGTGGAACGAGAGGTCACCCGGGTGCTCGACGACCTCCGCTCGCCCGAGTGGAGCCCGGCCAGCGCGGAGCAGGCCGAGGCCACGGACGTGACGCTCCGCAAGTCGTTTGCCATCATCCGCCGCCTCGATCCCCTCTTCCGCCTGATGACGAACGAGGGCGACCGGGTGCCCGAGGTGCGCACCGCCATCGAGGCGGTGGTCGGTGACCAGCAGCGCCGGCTGGCGTGGGAGGACGACCCCGGCCTCGTGATCGGCGTGGCCGCGCTCGGCGGCTACCACCTGTTCAGCCGCTTCCAGGGAGGCTCGTTCCAGCAGGTCCCCGAGGACGCCTTCCTCGGCGCACTGGCCGCCCTCGTCGACACCGCCCGACACGACCCGGGGCGCCTTGACCGGACAACGACGGCACCGTACCGTTCTGAGAATTCGATTCTGACGACGTGAGAACGAAGTTCTGACCGGCCGCGGCCGGGACCACGAGGGGGAGCAACGACAAGTGGGGGAGCGCCCGTGAGCGACGACGCGGCGGCCGAGACCTCGGCCGCGCAGGCGGCGACCCTCGCCGACGCGGTCCTGACCGCGGAGGCCGAGCGCCAGGCCGAGCAGGCCGAGCGCGAGGTCCTCTTCGCCGACGACCTGCTGCCCGGCGTCGGCGACGAGGCCCTGACCCTGCGCCAGGGCCTCGAGGTCGGCGGCGCCTTCACCTTCGTGGTCCTGCTGCTGCTGAACGCGCTCGAGCAGCTCGAGGGCGCCGCCCTCAGCGTGCTCGCCCCCGACATCCGCGACGCCTTCAACGTCAGCAGCGGCGTCATCGTCTTCATCAGCGCCGCCGCCGGCGGGTTCCTCGTCCTCGGCGCGGTCCCCATGGGGTGGCTGGCCGACCGGTACAACCGCCCCCGGATCGTCGGCATCGCCAGCCTCGTGTTCTCGGCCATGGTGGCGTGCTCGGGCCTGGCGGTGAACGCGTTCACCCTCTTCCTCGCCCGCTTCGGCGTGGGCATCGCCCGCTCCAACACCCTGCCCGTCCACGGCTCGCTGATCGCCGACACCTACCCGATCGGGGTCCGTGGGCGCCTGAGCGCCACGACCATGGGCGCCGGCCTCGTCATCGCCGCCATCAGCCCGGTGCTCGTCGGCGGCATCGCCGACCTCGCCGGCGGCGCCAACGGCTGGCGGTGGGCCTTCTTCGTCCTCGGCATCCCCGTGCTCGGCGCCGCCTTCCTCGCCTTCCGGATCCGCGAGGTGCCCCGCGGCCAGTTCGAGATGAAGGACGTCCTCGGCGAGGTCATCGACACGACGCCGGTCGCCATGTCGATGGAGTCGGTGTTCTCCCGCCTGAAGCAGATCCGCACGCTGCGCACGGTGATGCTGGCCTTCGCGGCCATCGGCTTCGGACTGTTCACCGGCCCGGTCCTGATGAACGTCTACGTGGAGGACCGCTTCGGCCTCTCCGCCCTCGAGCGGGGACTGCTCGGCAGCTTCGGCGGCCTGTTCACCCTGGCCATCCTCCCCTTCGCCGCCCGCGGCTACGACCGGCGCTTCCGGGAGGACCCCGAGAAGGCGCTGCGCCTCGTCGGGCTGCTCATCATCCCCGTCGCCCTGCTCGTACCGCTGCAGTACTCGATGCCGAACGCGTTCCTCTTCGCGGTGTTCAGCGTGCCCCCGGCCATCCTGCTCATGACCGCCTTCACCATGGTGGGGCCGATCCTGCAGTCGGTCACCCCGTACCGCCTGCGGGGCATGGGCAACGCCCTCGGCGCGATCTACGTCTTCTTCGTCGGCGCCACCGCGGGTGCCCTGCTCGCCGCGTTCTTCACCGACGCCCTCGGCCCCCGCGCCGCGGTGATCCTGCTGATGGTGCCGTCGACGATCATCGGCGGCGTCCTCGTCCTGCGCAGCTCCACGTTCATCAAGAACGACCTCTCCCTCGTGGTGGCCGAGCTCCGCGAGGAGATGGACGAGCGCAAGCGCCAGCTCGAGGACCCCGAGCGGACCCCGATGCTCCAGGTCGCCTCGGTCGACTTCTCCTACGGCCACGTGCAGGTGCTCTTCGACGTGGGGTTCGAGGTCCGCAAGGGCGAGGTGCTCGCGCTGCTCGGCACCAACGGCGCCGGGAAGTCGACGATCCTGCGGGTGATCGCCGGCCTGGGCACGCCCGCCCGGGGCGTGGTGCGGCTCGAGGGCCGCACCATCACCTACGTCTCGCCCGAGCGCCGGGGCCCCCTCGGCATCCGCCTGCTGCCCGGCGGCAAGGGGGTGTTCCCCCAGATGACCGTGCAGGAGAACCTCGAGATGGCGGCCTTCGTGTACCGGCGCGACCGTGCCGACCACGACCGCCGCATCGCCCGGGTGCACGAGCTCTTCCCGACGCTCGCCGAGCGCCCCGACGACCTCGCCGGCTCGCTGTCCGGCGGCCAGCAGCAGATGCTGGCGCTCGCCTCGACCCTGCTGCACGAGCCCGACGTGCTCCTGATCGACGAGCTCTCCCTCGGCCTCTCCCCCATCGTCGTCCAGCAGCTGCTCGAGGTCGTCGAGCGGCTGAAGGCCGAGGGGACCACCATCGTCATCGTCGAGCAGTCCCTGAACGTCGCCCTCGCGGTCGCCGACCGGGCCGTCTTCCTCGAGAAGGGCCAGGTGCGCTTCGAGGGCGACGCCCGGGAGCTGGCCGAGCGCGACGACCTCGCCCGTGCCGTCTTCCTCGGGCGGGAGGGCGGATGACGCCCGTGCTCGCCGCCACGCTGGTGACCCGCCAGCTCATCTTCACGGGTGTCGTCAACGGCATGGTCTTCGGCCTCGTGGCCATGGGGATCGTGCTGATCTACCGATCGACCCGGGTCATCAACTTCGCGGTCGCCAACCTCGGCCTGATCGGGACGGGCCTGTTCGTCCTGCTGGTGGCGCAGTACTCCGTGCCGTTCTGGCCGGCGGCGATCCTCTCGCTCGCGGCGGGCACCCTCTGGGGCGCGCTGATGGAGCTGGTGGTCATCCGCCGCCTCTTCACCGCGCCCCGGGTCATCGTGCTGGTGGCCACCATCGGCATCTCCAGCCTGTCGCTCGCCGTGCTGCTGCTGTTCCCCGAGGTCGACGCCCCCGGTGCCCGCTTCCCCGTGGCGGTGGGCTCGGTGCACGAGTGGCTCGGCGTGCGGGTCACCGGGCCCGAGCTCGTCATCGTGGTGCTGGTCCCGCTCGTCGCGATCCTCTTCACCTGGATGCTGAACCGCACCGCCCTGGGCAAGGCGGTGAAGGCGTCGGCCGACAACCCCGACCTGGCCCGCCTCGCCGGCATCAGCCCCAAGCTGGTGTCGACCGCGGTCTGGGCCATCGCCGGCGCCCTGGCCACGCTGTCGCTGTCGCTGCTGGCCGGTGACACCGGGGCGGCGACCAACCTGGCCAGCCTCGGCCCGAGCACCCTGGTCCGCGCCCTCGCCGCCGCCGTCATCGCCGGCATGTACTCGTTCCGGCGGGCGTTCATCGCCGGCATCGCCATCGGCGTGGTCGAGGCGGTCGTGCGCTTCAACTACCTCGACGCCCCGGGCCTCATGGACTTCCTCGTCCTGCTGGCCGTGCTCGTCGCCGTCAACTGGCAGAGCCGCCAGGGCACCGGCGAGACCCAGACCTTCTCCTTCGGCGCCAAGCCCCGACCCATCCCCGAGCGCCTCCGGGGCGTCTGGTGGGTGCGCCAGATCGACCGGGCCGGGCTCGTGCTCATGGGCCTCGGCGCGATCGTGCTCCCGATCATCGTCACGGCGCCGTCGCGCCAGCTGCTCTACACGTCGATCCTCGCCTTCGCCCTGTGCGCCCTCTCGCTCACCGTCCTCACGGGATGGGGCGGCCAGCTCTCCCTCGGCCAGATGGCCTTCGCGGGGATCGGCGCACTGCTGATGGCGGCGTTCTCCCGGGGCGTGAACGTCGACCTGCGCGTCGGTGACGTGCGCCTCCTGAAGGCCGGGATCCAGCCGCTCACCTTCGTGACCGCCGTCGCGCTGGCCGTGGCCATCACCGCGCTGCTGGCGACCCTCATCGGCGCCAGCGCGCTGCGGGTCCGCGGCCTCTACCTGGCGGTCAGCACCTTCGCCTTCGGCCTCGCCGCCCAGCAGTACCTCTACGGCCGGCCCCTCCTGAGCGGCGGGTTCAGCCAGTCGGTGCCCTACCAGCGCACGAACCTGTTCGGGATCGTCGACCTCGGGTCGCAGCGCTCGATCTACTACGTGACCCTCGTCCTGTTGATCGTGGGCGTGGTGGTCATCGCCCACCTGCGCCGCACCGGGATCGGCCGCACCACCATCGCGGTGCGCGACAACCCCGACGGCGCCGCCGCCTACACGGTGTCGGCCACCCACACGAAGCTGCGGGCCTTCGCCCTGGCCGGCGGCATCGCCGCGCTGGGCGGGGCCCTGCTGGCCGCCAACATCCAGAGCGTCCCCACGACCCGCTACTTCACCGTGGCGGACTCGCTCCTGCTCGTGGCCATGGTCGTGATCGGCGGGCTCGGGTCGGTGGCGGGCGCCGTCCTCGGTGCGATCTGGGTGGTCGGCCTGCCGGCGTTCTTCCCCGACAACGACGTGGTGCCGCTGCTCACCTCGAGCCTCGGCCTGCTCGTCCTGCTCCTCTACTTCCCCGGCGGGCTCGTGCAGATCGGCCACGCGCTGCGGGACGCCATCGTGGGCTGGGCCGAGCGCCGCCACCCCGCCGAGACCACCAAGCAGCAGGTGACCGTACCCGTGGCGCCGGTGCGCTCCGAGCGGGTGGCGCTGCCCGAGGGCACGCCGGCGCTGCGCACCACGGACGTCGTGGTCCGCTTCGGCGGCATCCACGCGGTCTCGGGGGTGAGCATCGACGTGGGCGACGGCGAGATCGTCGGGCTCATCGGCACCAACGGCGCCGGCAAGTCCACCCTGATGAACGCCGTCGGCGGCTACGTGCCCTCGCAGGGCCACGTCGAGCTCCTCGGGCGGCCGGTCGACGGGCTCTCCGCGAACCGGCGGGCCCGCCTGGGCCTCGGGCGCACGTTCCAGGCCGCCACCCTCTTCCCCGAGCTGACCGTGCGCGAGACCGTGCTGGTCGCCCTCGAGGCCCGCCACCGCAGCGCCCTCGTCACCAACGCGCTGTTCTGGCCGCCGGCGCTCAAGCACGAGCGCACCAAGCGGGCCCAGGCCGACGAGATCGTCGACTTCCTCGGCCTCGGCCGCTACGCGGAGGCGTACATCGGCGACCTCTCCACCGGCACCCGCCGCATCGTCGAGCTGGCCGGCCTGCTCGCCCTCGACGCCCGGGTGCTCTGCCTCGACGAGCCGACCGCCGGCGTGGCCCAGCGCGAGACCGAGGCCTTCGGACCGCTGCTGCTGGAGATCCGGCGCGAGCTCGGGGCGTCGCTGCTCGTCATCGAGCACGACATGCCCCTGATCATGGGCATCAGCGACCGGGTCTACTGCCTCGAACTGGGCCAGATCATCGCCGAGGGCGCGCCCGAGGCCGTCCGCAACGACCCCGCCGTCATCGCCAGCTACCTCGGCACCGACGAGCGGGCCATCGCCCGCAGCGGGGCGGCGGCCGAGCCGTCATCGACGCCGACGACGCCCGCCGAACCGACCACCGCCTGACCCGACCACGCCTGATCCGCGGGCGACCGACCTTCGACCGACCTTCGACCGACCACACCACACCAACCAGGGGGAACCACCGTGCGCAGGACCATCCTCGCCGTGACCGCAGCCGCGCTGCTGCTGTTCGGCTGCACCTCCGGCGACTCGTCGTCGTCGGACACCACCAGCGGGGGCGACAGCACCGCCTCCACCACCGCCCAGACCTTCCCGACCGGGCCGGCGCCGGGCGTCACCGACACCAGCGTCAAGGTGGGCGTGACCTACGTCGACCTGGCCAGCCTGGCCGGCATCGTCGACATCGACCACGGCGACTACGAGGCGGCCTACACCGCGCTGTTCGACTCGATCAACGCCGAGGGCGGCATCAACGGCCGCACCATCGAGCCGGTCTTCGCCCCCATCGCCCCGACCGGGAACGAGCCCGCCGACGCCGCCTGCACGAAGCTCACCGAGGACGACGACGTCTTCCTCATCATGGGCTTCTTCCTCGGCGACAACGTGCTGTGCCCGGTCGAGGCCCACTCGACCGCGGTCATCGGCGGCGTGCTCACCGCCGAGCGCCTGGCCCGGGCCGACGCCCCCTGGTACTCCAACGAGGGCAGTGAGGACCTCCAGGCCGAGGCCGTGCGCTCGATGGCCGAGGCGGGCGACCTCGACGGCACCGTCGGCGTCTTCGGAGGGCCCGAGGAGCAGACCCTCATGGACGACGTGATCCTGCCGCTGCTCGACGAGCTCGGCGTCGACGTGGCCGAGTCCGCCATCGTCGACCAGAGCGCCGACGACACCGCCGGCACCGACAACTCCACCCAGGTGATCGGCCAGCGCTTCGAGGCCGCCGGCGTCGACCAGGTGATCGTGCTCGGCACCTCGAGCATCGCCTGGGCCCGGGGTATCGCCGCCACCGACTACCGGCCGGCGCTGCGCTTCACCGAGCAGGGCGCCATCAACACCTACGTGGGCCAGGAGAGCGCGGACCTGACCCTGATGGAGGGCGCCGAGCTCGGTGGCCTCTTCGGCGGCTCGGCCAACCAGTACCAGCTCCCGGCGATGCAGGACTGCCTCGGGATCATCGAGGACGCCGGCATCGAGGTGCCCGACCCCGAGGGCCAGGAGACCGTCGACAACCAGCCCTGGACCTCCTCCATGACCGCCTGCTCCCAGGTGATGCTGTTCCAGGCGCTCGTCGAGGCGGCCGGCGAGGACCTCAACTACGGGTCGCTGCAGGGCGGCGCCGAGGGCCTCGTGGTCGACATGCCCAACCAGCCCGAGCCCTTGACCTTCGGCAACGGCGAGCACGGCGACGGCGACCCGCCGGCGTACCTGTTCGACTTCGACGCCGACAGCCGGGCGTTCGTCCTCCGCGAGGGCCAGACCGGTGACGCCGGCGACGGCGGTAGCTCCGACACCACGGACACCACCGCCGACTGAACCCGTTTGCGCACCGGTCGGGCACGGCGTCGCGCCGGGCCCGACCGGTGCCCGACGCGCCCCCAACCGGCCCTCGACGGGCCCAGCGAGGAAGGTGACCTGCCGTGAGCGACACCCCCGACGTCCCCCGCGTGACCCACCCCGACGCCGACGACCAGCTGGACCCCTGGGTCGTGCAGTGGATGGTCGACAACCCGCTGCGGGCGGGGGTGTTCGACACCCTCGACCCCGCGATCCTCCCGCTGGCCCGGGGCGACAACCCCTTCCCCGTGACCCGGGAGATCGCCAAGGTCACCGACGAGGAGGTCGCCGGCGTCCCCGTGCGCATCTACGAGCACGACGAGCCCGCCACCGGGCTGCTGGTCTACCTGCACGGCGGCGGCTTCTGCATCGGCAGCATCGGCCTGATGGACAACGTGGCCCGCGAGCTCGCCCACGCCACCGGCGCCGCGGTGGTCTCGGTGGAGTACCGCCTCGCCCCCGAGCACCCGTACCCGGCGGGCCTCGACGACTGCGAGACCGTGACCCGCTGGGCGCTGGCCAGCACCGAACGCTTCGGCGTCGCCCCGGGCCAGGTGGTGGTGGGCGGCGAGAGCGCCGGCGGCAACCTCACCGCGGCGGTGGCGCTGCGCCTCCGGCGCGACCCGGCCGAGGCACCCCTCGCCGCCCAGCTCCTGCTCTACCCGGGCACCGCCGGCCGTGCCGACGACGCCGACCTGCCGTCACGCGAGTACTTCGACGGCATCGTCCTCAGCGACAAGGCCCGGGACGTGTTCTGGGGCGCGTACAGCGCCGGCCGCGACCTCGACGGCGACCCCGAGGCGGCGCCGCTGTGGGCCGACGACCTCACCGGCCTCCCGCCGGCCATCGTCGTCCTCGGCGGCTGCGACGTGCTCCGCGACGAGGGCCGCGCCTACGCCCGTCGCCTCGCCGAGGCGGGCGTGCCCACCCACGAGGTCTGCTACCCGGGCCAGCCCCACGGCTTCTTGAACCACGACTTCCCCGCCGCCGCGGAGGCGTGGGCCGAGGTCGGCACCTGGCTCCGCCCGATCCTCGCCGCCGCCTCCTCCTCCTGACCTCGACACACGCTTCTTCCAGCAGAAGCGGAAGGTCCCACCTTCCGTTTCTGCTGGAGGAACGACGGATCAGGGCTGAGCCGGCGCGTCCGCTTGGTCGTCGGGCTCGGGGGCGGGTGGGGCGGGGACCTCGACGGTGGCCCGGCCGGTGAGGTCGGCCGACGAGCGGCCCACCAGCAGGGTGTAGGTGCCGGGGTCGACCTGCCAGCCGGGGGCGCGGCGCTCGGCTCGTAACTGGGCGCCGAGCATGTCGCCGAGGCGCTCGGCCACGGCGTCGGCGTCGGGCTCGCCCGGGTCCCCGTAGGCGAACGACCGGTCGTCCAGCACGAGGTCGACGGTGGTCGTCTCCCCCGGAGCGAGGCGCACCTTGGCGAAGGCCTTGAGCTCCTTCGGGGGACGGACGAGGCGGGGCGACTCGGTGGCCACGTAGAGCTGCACCACCTCGGCGCCGGGCCGGTCGCCGGTGTTGGTCACGGGCACCGACACGGTGAGCGTGTCGCCGGGCTCGAACGTGGACGACGACAGCGTCGGCTCCCCGAGGGCGAAGGTCGTGTAGCCGAGGCCGTGGCCGAACGGGAACCGGGGCGTGATGGCCCGGTGCTCGAAGCCCCGGTAGCCCATGAACACGCCCTCGCCGTAGCGGACGTGGCCGTTCTCGCCGGGGAAGTTGTCGTGCGACGGCGAGTGCTCGACCCGCTCGGGGTACGTCGTCGGGAGGCGCCCGCCGGGCTCGAGCGCGCCGGTGAGCACGTCGGCGACCGCCGGGCCGAGCTCCTGGCCGCCGAACCAGCACTGGAGGGTGGCGGCCACGTCGTCGACCCACGGCAGGTCCACCGGAGAGGCGGCGTTCACGACCACCGCTGTGCGGGGGTTGGCCGCGAGCACCCGGCGGACCAGGTCGTCCTGGCCACGGGGCAGCGCGAAGGACGTGCGGTCGCGGCCCTCGGTCTCCCACTCATGGTTGGTGCCGACGAACACCACCGCCACGTCGGCGTCCGCGGCCGTGGCCACCGCCTCGTCGAGGAGGGCGGCGGCGTCGGCGGTCCGGAAGCCGACCCGCACGCCCGCCATGCCCGAGCCCCGGTAGAAGTAGTCGACCCGGACCGCGACCGGGGTGCCCACGGTGACCTCGATCTCGGTCACCTTGTCGAGGCTGGCGTAGCCGAAGAAGTCGCTGCCGCCGCGCGGCGGCGGGTCCTCCACGCCGTCGAGCACGAGCTCGTCGTCGAGGTACACCCGGGCCGTGCCCACCTGGGCGAGGGAGAGCTCGAAGCGGCCCGACACGACGGGCACGACGGTGCCGGTGATGCGCATGGTCCAGCGCTCGTCCTCCCCCTCGGGCTGGCCGAGGCGCACGATCATCTTGCGCAGCTCGTCGAGCTGGTCGCGCTCGAGGAGCTCGCCGTCGAACTCCTCGCCGGCGAAGCGCTCCAGGGTGAAGCCGTCGGGCACCGGCAGCACCGAGGTGCCCAGCACGGCGGCCGACCGGCCGATCTCCAGGGCGCGCGCGTAGGTGACCTCCACGCCGTCGCCGAGGGCGGCGGTGAGGGCGTCGAGGGGGCTCACCTGTGGGTGCTGCACCACCTGGGCGGAGCCGCCGCCGACGATGCAGGCCGACACCGCGGGCTCGCCGATGACGGCCACCCGCCCCACGGCGCCGGCGTTGATCGGCAGGAGGCCGTCGTTGGCGAAGAGCACGCAGGCGTCGGCGGCGGCGCGCCGCAGCAGGTCCACGTCCGCCGCGGTGGGCGGCTGGGGCACGACCGGCGGCGTCGGCTCGTCGAGCGCGCCGATGCGGTCGAGGGCGTGGAGCAGGCGGGTCACGGCGGCGTCGAGGTCGGCCTCGGGCACCCGCCCCTCGGCCACGGCCTCGCGCACGACGTCGCCGAGGGCCCGCGCCGGCGCCGGCATCTCGAGGTCGAGGCCGGATCGCAGCGACGTCTCGGTGCTGGCCACGGCGAACCAGTCGGTCATCACCAGGCCCTCGAAGCCCCAGTCGTCACGCAGGAGGTCGACGAGCATCGCCTCCTGCTCGGTGAGCCAGCTCCCGTTGAGCCGGTTGTAGGACGTCATGATCCCGAGGGCGCCGCCCTCCTTCACCGCCAGCTCGAAGGGCACGAGGTAGAGCTCGCGCAGCGAGCGCTCGTCCACGTCGGAGCTGATGGTCATGCGCTCGAACTCGGCCTCGTTCGCCACGAAGTGCTTCACCGTGGCGAACACGCCGTTGCCCTGCACGCCCCGCACGTAGCCGGCGGCGAGCTTCCCCGAGAGGTACGGGTCCTCGGAGTAGCACTCGAAGTTGCGACCGGCGTAGGGGTGGCGGTGGAGGTTGACCGTCGGCGCCAGCAGGCCCCGACAGCCCCGCTCGAACGCCTCGCGGCCGACGAGCTCGCCGAGTGCCTCGGCGACCGCCGGGTCCCACGTGGCGCCGACCGCCGAGCCGCACGGCAGGCAGCTCGACGCCGCGCCGCCGGCCCCCGGGTAGCTGAGGCCGCGTGCGCCCGACGGCCCGTCGGTGACGTTCACCTGGGGGATCCCGACCCGCTCGACAGCGACCAACGAGAACATGTCGGCGCCGGCGGTCAGCGCCGCCTTCTCCTCGAGCGTCAGCGCGGCGACGAGCGCCTCGACGTCAGCCATGGGGTTCCCCCGTTCCTTCTCTGCGACTGCGGCACCGCCACCCGACGGGCGCCCGCCGACGGTAGTGGTCCCACGCCGGCCCGACGCCTTCTGGGACCAGCAGGTCGTTCCTCACGACAGCAGGCTGGTCCCGGAGCGAGGGCGCCGAGGGTCAGACCGAGGGACCGTGGGCACCAGTGCCGGGCGGGGCGTCCTCGCCCGGGTAGACCATGCCGATCTGGGCGCGGATGGCGTCGAGGGTCTCGGCGAGGACGAGCGTCTCCGACAACGGCATCACCGGGCTCTGGAGCTCGCCGGCGGCGAGGCAGCGGTGGACCTCGTGCACCTGGAAGCGCAGGCCGTTTCCCTCGTAGCCCGCCTCGATGCGCTCGTGGTCGCCCGGGCCGTGGACGTCGAGCCAGGTCGGGCAGTGCATGAACGGTGGCAGGTCGATCCAGCCCTCGGTGCCCGAGATGCGGGCGCCACACGCCAGCGAGACCCGCAGCGCCGCCTTCACCACGCCGAGGCGGTCGCCCGGGTGGCGCAGCACGGCCGCCACCTGCTCGTCGACGCCGGTGGTGCCGACATGGCCGGCGGCGACGACCGCCTCGGGGTGTCCGAGGACGAGGGTGCACAGCTGCACCGGGTAGATGCCGAGGTCGAGCAGGCCGCCGCCGCCGGTGGCGAGGTCGAAGTGGCGGTGGTGCGGGTCGAAGGGCCAGCGCAGGGCGAACTCGGCGTCGACCTGCAGCACCTCGCCGATGCGACCCTCGCCGAGCACGTCGCCGAGCGCCACGTAGGACGGGAGGAACCGGCTCCACAGCGCCTCCATGCAGAACACGCCGTTGGCCGCGGCGGCGTCGGCCATGCGCCGGGCCTGGGTGGCGTTCAGGGCGAAGGGCTTCTCGCAGAGCACGGCCTTGCCCGCCTCGAGCATGAGCAGGGTCTCGGCCTCGTGGCGGGCGGCCACGGTGGCGACGTAGACGACGTCCACGGCGGGGTCGTCGGCGAGGGCCCGGACGTCGCCGTAGGCGGTGTCGACCCCGAACTCTGCGGCAAAGGCGTCGGCCCGCTCCTGCGCGCTCGACGCCACCGCGGTGATGCGCCCGTCGTCCACGAGGGTCATCCCCTCGGCGAACCCGCGGGCGATGACCCCGGGCCCCACGACCCCCCAGCGGACGGTCAGCGGTCGGCCCTCGGCGCCGGGGCCACGTCGACGACGACCTTGCCCACGGCGCCGCCGCCGCCGACCAGGGCCAGCGCGTCGGCGGCGCGATCGAGGGGGAAGCGGGCGCCGATGTGGGGCCGGACCCGGCCGCTCGCCAGCAGGTCGAGCAGCTCGGCCTCGTTGCGGGCGGCGTCGTCGGGCTGGTTCACCATGAAGGAGAGGAACTCGAAGGCCCGGATCTGGCTGCCCTTGAGCAGCACCAGGTTGAGCGGCACACGCGGGATCGTCCCCGAGGCGAAGCCCACGGTGACGAACCGGCCGCCGTAGTGCAGCGAGCGGAGCGCTGGCTCGGCCAGGTCGCCGCCGACCGGGTCGACCACCACGTCGGCGCCATCGGGGAGCTGCTCACGCAGGGCCTGGCGCAGGTCACCGGCCGTGTGGTCGACGAGCCGGGTCGCGCCCTCGGCCTCGGCGGCGGCCAGCTTCTCCGGCGACGACGCCACCGCGGTGACGGTGGCCCCGAGCAGCGCGGCGAGCTGGACGGTGGCCAGGCCGACACCGCCGCCGGCGCCGAGCACCACGACCTCCTCACCGGGCTGGACCTCGGCGACCGAGCGCAGGGTGTGCCACGCGGTGCGGTGGGCGACCCCGAAGGCGGCGGCGTCCGCCTCGGCCACCCCGTCGGGGATGGCGGTGACCGCGGTGGCGCCCACCGCGACCTCCTCGGCGAAGGCGCCGACCAGGCCAGTGCCGAAGACCCGGTCGCCGACCGCCGGCGAGGCCACGTCGTCGGCCACCTCGGTCACCGTGCCGGCGAACTCGCTACCGGGGACGAAGGGTGGCGGCACCTTGATCTGGTACTCCCCCGCCACGAGCAGCACGTCGGGGAAGTTCACCGCCGCGGCGGCGACGGCGACCCGGACCTGCCCCGGGCCGAGCTCGGGCGACGGGCGCTCCTCCACGGTGACCACCTCCGGCGGTCCCCACGCCGGGCACCACGCCGCCCGCACGGTCAGCGGCCCTTCCAGTCCGGAGCGCGCTTCTCCACGAAGGCCCGGGCCCCCTCCTGGGCGTCCTCGCTCGAGAACACCACCTTCTGCCAGTGGCGCTGGCGCTCGTTGGCCTTGTCGGTGTCGACCAGGACGAGCCGGGCGATCTCCCTGACCGCGGCGACCCCGAGGGGGCCGTTGGCGGCGATGCGCTCGGCCAGTGAAACGGCGGTGTCCACCACGGCGTCGGGGGCGACGACCGAGTTGACCAGGCCCATCTCGTAGGCCCGGGGCGCGTCGACGAGATCGCCGGTGAGGAGCATCTCCAGCGCGAGGCCGAGGGGCACCCGCAGCGGGAGGAACGTGCCCCGCCCACCCGGGAACAGCCCCCGCTTCACCTCGGGGAGCCCGAAGCGGGCGTCGCCCGACGCCACGATCAGGTCGCAGCCGAGCAGGAGCTCGAGGCCACCGCCCACCGCGGCGCCGTTGGCCGCCCCGATCAGCGGCACGGAGACGTCACCCGCCATGAGCCGGTTGCCGGCCTTGGTCTCGGGGTCGTCGCCGACGCCGACCTGCTCGCCGGCGGCGAACGCGGCGAGGTCCATGCCGGCGCAGAAGGCCCGGTCCCCGGTGCCGGTGAGCACCAGCACCCGCAGCTCGGGGTCGGTCTCGGCCTCGAGCACCGCGGCCCCGATGGCCCGGAACAGCGAGGCGTTCAGCGAGTTGCGGGCGTCGGGGCGGTTGAGCCGGGCGACCAGCACCGGCCCGCGACGCTCCACCACCAGCTCGTCGGATTGGCTCATGTCGGCCTCCTCAGCCCTGGTAGTCCGTGGACGCGGCCAGGTCGGCGGCGCCCTGCATCAGGTCGAGCACGATGGGCCCGAACGCGTTCAGCTTCGGATCCTCGCCGGCCCGCTGGTAGCCCTGCTCGAGCACCACGGCCAGCTTCCACTTGGCCAGCACGAGGTAGTAGTCGAGGTCGTCCACCTGGCGGCCGGAGACCTCGGCGTAGTGGGCGAGCATCTCCTCCTTGGAGGGCATGTCCTTCAGGTCGACGTAGCTCGACGTGGCCGCCTCGGGCGCCGACGTGTCGTCGGGCCAGCCCTGGAGCATCCAGGCCAGGTCGAGCTTGGGGTCCCCGACCGTGCCCATCTCCCAGTCCACGATCGCGGCCAGCCGGGCCGGCGCACCGTGGGCGAACATCACGTTGGCGAACTGGTAGTCGCCGTGCATGAGGCCGGGGACGAAGTCGATCGGCTTGTGGGCCCGCAGCCACGCCGACGCCTCGGCGAACCCGGGCAGCTCGCGGCCCTTGATGCGCTCGAGGAAGGCCGTCCACCGGTCGACCTGACGCTCGTGGAAGCCGTCGGGGCGGCCGAGGTCCTGGAGGCCCTTGGCCTGCCAGTCCACGTTGCCGAGCAGGGCGATGCCCTCGGCGAGCTGGAAGGCGAGATCGCGCTTGGCGGCGACGTCGGTGTCGAATGGCGGCGGCCAGGGCTTGCCCCCGGACAGGCCCATGGGCGACCAGCCGTCCACGAAGCCCATCAGGTAGAAGGCCCGGCCGAGCACGTCGGTGTCGGGGCAGACGGCGATGGCCGCCGTGTGCGGCACGTCGGTGCCGTCGAGGGCCTCGATGATCCGCCACTCCCGGATGATCCCGGCGTCGCGGCTCTCGGGGGCGGTGGTGGGAGGGATGCGCAGGGCGCCGTGGAGCTCGCCGCGGCGGACCTCGTAGATCTCGTTCTGCGAGCCACCGGAGATGAAGCGGGCCTCGATGGGCGCGCCGGCGGGGCCGAGGCCCTGGGCGTCCATCCACGGCGCGAGGCGCTCGACGTCGAGGGTGGGCTCGTCGCCGGCGGCGGGGTCGTCGGGGCTGGCGTCGGTCAGGCCGCTCACAGGTTCCCCACCTCCAGCTCGAGGAACTCGGCGTACTTGGCCCGGGCCGCCTCGCGCAGCTTGGGGATGTGGCGGGTGGGCCAGAGATCGTCGCTGGGCCGGTGGTCCCGGAGCACCTGGCGGGCGATGGTGACCTTGTGGACCTCGGTGGGGCCGTCGGCCAGGCCCATCACGCTGGCGCCCAGCATCATCCCGGTGAAGGGCATCTCGTTGCTGACGCCGAGGGCGCCGTGGACCTGCATGGCCCGCCAGGCGATGTCGTGCAGCACCTGGGGCATGACCACCTTCACCGTGGCGATGTCCTTGCGGACCCGCCGGTAGTCGTTGTACTTGTCGATGGTCCACGCCGTGTAGAGCGTGAGCAGGCGGAACTGGGTGAGCTGGGCGTACGAGTCGGCGATGTAGCCCTGCACGAACTGCTTGTCCGCCAGCAGGCTGCCCTGGGTCTCGCGGCTGAGGGCCCGCTCGCACAGCATGTCGAGCGCCTTGCCGGCCATGCCGATGGTGCGCATCGCATGGTGGATGCGACCGCCGCCGAGGCGGGTCTGGGCGATGGCGAAGGCCTGGCCCTCGCCACCGAGCAGGCCCTCCTCGGGCACCCGCACGTCCTGGTAGTGGATGAGGGCGTGGGAGCCGTGGCCCTCGGGCTCGCCGCCGAGGCCCACGTTGCGGACGATCTCGATGCCCGGCGTGTCGGTCGGGACCAAGAACATGGACATGCCCTGGTAGGCGCTCACGTCGGGGTTGGTCACCGCCATGACGATGAGGAACGAAGCCGTGCCGGCGTTGGAGGAGAAGAACTTCCAGCCGTTGATCACCCACTCGTCGCCGTCCTTCTCGGCTCGGGTGGTGAACATGGTGGGGTCGGCGCCGGCGTGGGGCTCGGTCATCGAGTAGCACGAGAACATCTCGCCCTCGAGCAGCGGGTGCAGGTAGCGCTCCTTCTGCTCGGGCGTGCCGTAGTGGGCGATGATCTCGGCGTTGCCGGTGTCGGGCGCCTGGCAGCCGAACACGATCGGCGCCCACGACGAGCGGCCCAGGATCTCGTTGAGCAGCGAGAGCTTCACCTGGCCGTAGCCGGCGCCACCGAGCTCGGGGCCGAGGTGGGTGGCCCAGAGGCCCTGGTCGCGCACCCGCTGCTTGAGCGGGTCGATCGCCCGGCGGCGGTTGTCGTCGAGGGGCGTGAACTCCAGCCCCGGCCACACGAGGTCGAGCGGCTCGACCTCCTCGCGGACGAACTCGTCCGCCCAGTCGAGCTTCTCCTGGAATTCGGGCTCCGTCTCGAAGTCCCACGCCATGTCGGTCCCCCTTCGGTCGGCGGGCAGAATAGCATTCTGGGGATGGAGAACGCTGTGCGGGACGATCCTGACGACGCCGCCGGGGCGGGGCCCGACGACGTGGCCGCCCGGATCGCGCAGCGCACGCTCGCGGCCCGCGGCGCCGAGTACGCCGGCGAGGTGCGCCGCCTGCTCGACGCCGGCCTCACGGTGATGGACCGCTGCGGCACCGGCGCCCGGCCCCGGGTGGCCGACATCGTCGCGGAGGCGGGGCTCTCCAACGACGCCTTCTACCGCCACTTCCCCTCGAAGGACGCGCTGGTCGCCGCCATCCTCGACGACGGCGCCGACCGCCTCGGCCGCTACCTCGGGCACCGCATGGCCAAGGCCGACGGGCCCGAGGCCCAGGTCCGCCAGTGGGTCGCCGGCGTCCTCGCCCAGGCCGACCCCGCCATCGCCGCCACCACCCGGGCCGTGCTCTGGAACGGCGGCGGCGCGACCGGCCAGGCCGCCGGCCGCCACCCGGCGAGCGAGGCCCTCGCGGCGCTGCTGGTCGCGCCCTTCGACGCGCTCGGCAGCCCCGACCCGGCGGGCCAGGCCACCCTCGCCGCCCACGCCGCCCTCGGCCGCCTCGCCGACCTGCTCTGGGCGGAGGCGGCGCCCACCCGGGCCGAGGAGGACGCGCTCGTGGCGTTCCTCCTCGCCGCCATCCGTCGGTCCTGACCCGTCTACTACACGCCGTTGTAAGCGAGTGGTCACTCATCTACGATCCAGGTACTCATCACCCAGGGGGAGATCCATGACCACCGGAACCCGCCGCCTCGTGGCGGCGCTCGCGCTCGTCGCCGCCTCCGCGCTCGCGGTCGCGGCCTGCACGTCGGGCGACACGTCGGACGACGACGCCGCCTCGTCCACCACCGCGGCCTCGTCGGAGGACACCGCGCCCGCGGCGACCGGGCCGTCGCCCGGCGTCACCGACGACACCATCAAGGTGGGCGTCACCTACGTCGACACCGCCAGCCTCGTCGCGTCGGGCCTCAACTACGACCTCGGCGACCACGAGGCCGTGTACACCGCGCTGTTCGACCAGATCAACGCCGACGGCGGCATCAACGGCCGCCAGATCGAGCCCGTGTTCGCGCCGATCGACCCGACCAGCCCGGCGCCGGCCGAGGAGGCGTGCGTGAAGCTGACCGAGGACGAGGACGTCTTCCTCATCACCGGCTTCTTCCTCGCCGACGCCGTGACCTGCCCGGTCACCACCCACGAGACCGCCGTCGTCGGCGGCGAGATGACGCCGCAGCGCACCGCCGACGCCGCTGCACCGTGGATCACGTGGATCCCCGACGAGGAGCTCCCGGCCTCCGTCGTGGCCGCCTACGACGAGGCGGGGCTGCTCGACGGCACCGTGGGCGTCTTCGGCGCCGCACGTGACCAGGAGCAGATCGAAGGGACCATCGTCCCGGCCCTCGAGGAGGCCGGCGTCGACGTGGCCGAGACCGGCATCATGGATGCCCCGGCCGACGACCAGGCCGCGGTGAACGCCAGCGTGCAGGCCATCGCCGAGCGCTTCGACGCCTCGGGCGTCGACACCGTGGTGATCGCGGGGTCGAGCGGCCAGGACTGGCCCACGAACATGGCCGACGACGACTCGTACCGGCCGACCCTCCTGTTCACCACGCTCGTCGGGCCCCACGCGTTCCTGTCGAACGCTGCGACCACCGACACGTCGGTGCTGGACGGCTCGTACGCGGGTGGCGCCTACGGTCCCGACCAGGCCCGCTTCGAGGAGGCCGCGATGCAGGACTGCATCCAGATCCTGAGCGACGCAGGCCTCGACACCCCCGCGCCCGAGGAATCGAGCGACGACCCGTCGAACCAGCCCTACCAGGCCGCCTTCCAGGCCTGCCCGGACGTGGTGCTGACCCAAGCGCTGCTCGAGGCCGCCGGCCCCGACCTCAACTACGGCACCCTCGAGGCGGCCATCGACGGCCTCGAGGTCACCATCCCGGGCGATCCCGAGGCCCGCACGTACGGGCCCGCCCCGGCGTCCGACGGTGACCCCACGGCCTACCTGTTCGAGTTCGACACCGACGCCCAGGACTACACCCTGATCGAGGACTGACCACCCCCCGTCCCGGATCGGTCGACCCGGCCGATCCGGGCGGGAGGCGGCTCCGCCGCGGCGTCCGCTCGGCGAGCGGGACCCTACGAGACGACGACCCGGGCCCGTCCGAGGTTGAGCACCCGGGCGTGGGGCGAGCGCAGGCTCCCCTCGCGCTGGGCGCTGACCCGCACGGCCACGAAGTAGGTGCCGGGCTCGTCGTAGGTGTGGGTGATCGACGACGTGCAGCGCGACGACGCCCCGTCGACGGTCGGGTCCGACTCGGCGTAGGCGCCGGAACCGTCGACGTCCCACTCCACCGCGACGACGGTGCCGGTGCCCGGCGGCACCTCGATCTCGGCACGGAGCTCGACGGTCGCGCCGACGGCCACCTCGGCGCGCGACCCGCCGTTCGCGGTGAGCGACACGGTGGGTTGGATGCCGCGGCGTTCCCCCGCGGTGGGCGGCACGTGCACCTGGCCCCCGACCACGTCGTAGACGGTGCTCGCCGGCGGCGGCACGTCGTGCTCCGCCCACGCCACCAGCGCCCGGAGGGCGTGCTGGAGGGCGCCGGCGTAGCTGGTGAAGCGGGTGGTCGGCACCGGCCGCTCGGCGCCGGGCAGGTCCATCGGGGCCATGTGCATGGCGTGGTCGAGGAAGTAGATGCGGAAGCGTTCGTCGGCGGCCGGGCCCTGCGCCTCGTGGACGAGGTCGTCGTACCAGGCCGCCTGCCAGGGGTAGGCCGCCTCGTCGAGCAGCGCCTCGACCACGATCATCTTGGCGTTGAAGCGGCCCGACTGGACCGTGCCGGTGCCCGGCTTGCTCATCGTCGTGCCGATGAACCGCGGCCGCTGCGGGTACACGGGTCGGCCGTCGAGGCAGAACTGCTCCCACACCGGGAAGTCCGGGCTGACCTGGTGGCGGTGGTAGGTCTGGAAGGCGAGGTGGGCGTCGTTGTCGATCGTCACCTCGTCCCCCGCGGCCACCCCGGCGAGGTGCTCGAAGTGGGCCTCGCCCACCCCGGTGAGCACGAAGCCGTCCTGGAGCCCGGCGATCCAGAGGTTGACCCCCGCGGCCGACCCGGTGGTGATGCGCAGCTGCGCGCCCCGCACCTCGCCGTCGGGCAGGTCCGCCAGCTCCAGCGCAGCGACGATGTCAGCGACGGGGACCCCACGGGGCATGGCGAGCGGGAGCGGAAGTCCGAGCTCCGCGGCCTCGTCCCCCATGATCGGGCGGGCGATGGTCGTGCGGTGCTGGACGCGCGCCCTGGCCAGCGAGGCCGGCGGGTCCGCGCCGAGGTAGCCGGGGACGGTCCAGAAGTCCTCGACGTAGGTGCGGTCGGCGGCGAGCAGGTTGTCGGCCAGCGCTCCCCACACCGTGGTGTAGCTGCGGGCCAGGCTCTGGTAGGCGAACCACGCGCGGGGCGGGAAGCCGACGGCGGTGGCCTCGGCGAGCGCCTCGCGCTCCTCCACCGAGAGGCCGGCGTAGGGGTCGCCGGAGCCGCCGGGCTCGAGGGCGTCGACGATCTGCGGGAACCGCTCCCAGAGGATGCGCAGGGCATGGGCCTGCACGCCGAACACGCTCGGGATCGACTGGGGGCTGCCGATGACGAACGGCACCCCGCCGTCCCACACGTCCACGGTGTTCTCGAGGCACGCCATCGTCTTGAAGCCGCCGCCGCTGCCGCCGTAGCAGTAGCCGTACGGTCGGTGCTCGCCGTACATCTCGGCCGCGAGCGTGCGGGAGTACCGCGCCACCGCCGCGCTGGCCCGGAAGCCCGTCACCGTCCCGTCCTCGCCCGGGAAGGGGTTCGTGCGCCCGAGGTTGGACTCGACGAGGTAGGCGCCGCTGTCGACCGCGAACTCGATCGAGGCCCCCATGCCGACGAGGATCCCCATGCCGACCGCGTGCTCCGTGCCCGACATGAACATGAGGGGCTGGAAGAACCGCCCCTCGTACCGCTCCACCGGCGGGAAGTACATCGAGAAGAGCAGGTCGGTGCCCTCGAACCCGCCGTGCACGTAGCGGTGCGGCACGGGCTCCTCGCGCCACTCGTCGACGTCGACGAACGGCGTCGCGAACTCCGGATCCTTCGACCCCGCGGCTGGCAGGCTCATGGCACGTCCCCCCTTCCCTCCGGCGGCGCCGGGGGCCACGGGGACGCTAACCGGGAACGCGGTTCCCGTCGGCCGAGGGCGTGGTCTCCGACGGGCCGGGAGGGCGCCGTCGCCGATCAGCCGAAGTCCATGCCCTCCAGCGACCCTGACGGCTCGATGTCGGGCAGGCGCACCATGCGCAGGGAGTTGGCGATGCCGATCAACCCGGCCACGAGCGGGACGAGCAGCGCCACCTGCAGGGAGCGGTCCCTCGCCTCGGCGTTGACGTCGAGGATCGCGGCCTCGACCTCCGGGGGCTGGTCGGTGATGAGGGCGTCGAGCTGGGCGTTACTCATGATCTCGGCGTCGTCCTCGAGGGCGGTGGCGATGCGAGCCTGCTCGGCGGGAGGGATGACGTCGCTGGCCTCGGTCAGGTTCGTGAAGGAGAACGAGAGCGTGGCCAACATGATGCCGCCGGCCATGGCCAGCCCGAACGACAGCCCGAAGTTGCCACCCGCCGAGTTCACGCCGGCCGCCTCGCTGACTCGCTCCTCGGCGATCGGGGCGAGGGTGTAGTTGTTGAGCTGCGACACCAGCAGCCCGAAGCCGGCGCCGACGACCACGAGCGGCAGGGCGAGGGCGAGGCCGCGGTCGATGCGGGGCACGAGGACGACGATCGCGGCGATGCCGAGGCTGGCGAGCACGAAGCCGGCCCGGACGATCGCTGCCGGGCGACGGCGG
The DNA here is from genome assembly GCA_041908445.1 of Acidimicrobiales bacterium. Taxonomy (GTDB): domain Bacteria; phylum Actinomycetota; class Acidimicrobiia; order Acidimicrobiales; family DATDAH01; genus JAEUJM01. The sequence continues at coordinate 40,349 of JAYRFK010000023.1, forward strand.
CCGGCCCGCTTCCCGGCGACGAGCGCGACCACGAACATCGTGAGCGACAGCGGGGCCATGGACAGGCCGGCCTTCATCGCGTTGTAGCCGAGCGTCATCTGCAGGAACAGCGGGAGGGCGATCATGAGCCCGCCCAGGCCGACCTGCTGGAGGAGCTGGCCCGAGATGCCGGCGGTGAAGTTCGGCAGCCGGAACAGGTCGGGGTCGAGCAGGGGCTCGCGGCCGGCGCGCTTGCGCCGTCTGAGCCACCACGCCAGCAGGGCCAGGGCCACGGCGCCGACCGCGAGGAGCGCTCCCACCGCCTCCCCGCCCTCCTGCCACACCAGGATGCCGAGCACGACGCCGCCCATGCCCACGACGGACAGGCCGGCGCCCACCAGGTCGATGCGGCGGGGCCCGGTGTAGGGCACGTCGCGCACGAGGCCGATCTGGGCGAGGACCACGGCGATGATGACCACCTCGAGGGCGAAGCCGACCCGCCACGACAGGTAGGTCGTGAGGAACCCCCCAGCAAGGGCCCCACCGCGGCGGCGATGGCCGCCGACGCACCGACCATGGCGTAGGCCTGGCGCTGCGCCCGGCCGGTGAAGTTGCCGTGGATCAGCGACTGCATGGCGGGCAGGAGCAGTGAGGCACCGAGGCCGCCGATCACCGCCCAGAACACGAGGATGGCGGTCAGGCTCTGGGCGAGGGTCATGGCCAGGGCACCGATCGCGTAGGCGAGCAGGCCCAGCACGTAGGCCCGCTTGCGCCCGAGGAGGTCGCCGACCTTGGCGTTGATGAGGATGAACGCGGCGGAGACGAGGGCCTCGATGGCGATGGCCGCCTGCACCCCGCTGGCGGTGGTGTCGAGGTCGTCGATGACCGCGGAGATGGACACGTTCATGAGCGACGTGTCGACCACGAGGACGAACATGGCCATCGCCAGCAGCACCATCAGGCGCCGGCTCCCCTCGGGCGCGGCCGCGTGCTCGGGTTCCGTCACGCCCAGCCCGCCCGGCGCCGTGACCTCGCCGCTGCGCCCCGGGTCATCGCCGAAGTGTAGATGCCGTTGGACCACCCCGGCGACGCCGGCTCGCCCCCTACCGGGACCTCCGAGCGGCGCTGACGGCGGGCGGGCCGCGCCCGATCAACCCGCCGGTGCGGCGCCTCGTTGGCGTCGGGTGATCATCCCCGCGGCCAGCCAGGCGTCGAGCGCGATCCCGAGCGACTCGCGGACGGGCCGGAAGGCGACCCCGAGCTCCCGTGCGGTGGCATCGTCCGTGCCGGGCCACGTGGTGATGAGGGTCATCGCCTCCTCGGTCAGCGACGGCTCGTAGGGCAGGGCGGATGCGGCGAGGTCGGCGGCGCGCCCCATGGCACGGAGGACGCCGGGCGCGAACGGCGCGATCGGGAACCGCCGCCCGGTCAGGGCCCGGAGCTCGCGCTGCAGGTCCTCCATGGTCAGGCGGGCGCCGCCGCACATGACCCGGGCCGGCGCCGGGCCCGACGGGTCCAGCAGCCGGCGGTGCACCTCGGCCACGTCGCGGACGTCGACCAGTGAGATCGCGGCCCGGCGGGTCGGGAGCACGCCACCGGCGACGAAGCTGGCCACCCCCCGGGACGTCTCGCCGAGCGCCTCCCCCGCCGCCGGCCCGATGACCCCGGCGGGGTATGTGATGTGGACCGGGGCGCCGGCGGCCTGCAAGGACCGGGCGACGAGCTCGGCCGCGGCCTTGGAGGCGGCGTAGCCGACCGACTCCGCCACCGGGTCGTCGACGCCGAGGGGCAGGTCGCCGTAGCGCAGCGCGCTGGTGGACGACACGTGGACGATCGGATCGAGACCGAGCTCGGCGGCGCCGCGCACCACGTGCTCCGCCCCTGCCGTGTTCACCGTCAGCGCCTCGGCGGCGTGCTTGCGCTCCACCGACACCGCGCCGGCGGCGTGCACGACGGCGTCGCACCCGAGCAGGGCGCCACGCACCGAGTCCCGGTCGGTGACATCGCCGAGGACCAGCTCGACGTCGTCGCCCCAGCCCACGGCGCGTCCCATGCGGCGGGCCCTTCCGTGGTCGCGCACGAGGAGGCGCAGGTCGTGGCCGTCATCGTGCAGGGCGCGGGCGGTGTGCGCCCCGACGAACCCCGTCGCCCCGGTGACGAGGACCTTCACGCGCCCACCGCGGCCGCCGTGCGGTCGAGCTCGTCGAGGAGCAGCGGGCCCAGGGCCTGCAGCCCGTCGCCTGCGCTCGCGTAGGCGTGGACGCCCACCATGAGGTCGTCCCGGTAGCTCCAGGCGGTGAGGTTCAGCCCGAAGTGCCCGGCCAGGGGGCCGACCGAGCGCAGCTCGGCCACCGGCAACCCCAGGATCGAGAACGGGGCCGGGCCCCGCACGCTCGAGCAGATGAGGTTGTACGCGGGACGGCCGCGGCGGCGTTCTTCGGCCTCCATCGCCCGCACGATGCCGCCGTTGAGCCGCCGGAAGCGCTGCAGGTCCGGGAGCAGCCGGGGGTCGTGGGCCGTGGACGCCCGCGCCGCCCGGATGCTCGCCCGGACCGCGTCGAGGCGGGCGGCCCCGTCGACGACGTCGGTGCACAGCGAGACCGACACGACGGTGGTGCCGTTGCCGTACCGGTGCGGCCGTGACGGCAGACCGATGGGGACGTTCGTCGTCAGCGTCCCGTCGACGGGCTCGCCCAGCGCCTCGAGGTGGCGGCGCACCGCGCCGCCGACCACCGCCAGGTACACCTCGGTGAGGCTCGCCCCGGAGGCGGCCCGCACGGCGGCGAGGCGCGCCAACGGCAGGGGGGCGAAGGTGACGCGCCGGCCCGCCTCCGGCTCGCCGTTGAAGCGCGTCCCGGGACCGAGGAAGGGCTTCGTGGCCGTCGGACGACCGGCGCGGGCGTCGGCGCGCAGACGACGTTGGGCCCGACCGAAGCGCGCCAGTAGCGCCGGGAGCCGGCCGAGGTCACGGGCGCCGGTGGCCAGGGCGTGGCGCGGGACCGAGCCCGTCTCGACCCACGGGATGGCGCCGAGGCGCTCCTCGGCCGTCGGCTCGCCGGCGCGGCGATCGGCCAGCTCCTCCCAGAGCGACACGCTGCCGGCGCCGTCGGCGATGGCGTGGTGGATCCGGAAGACCAGGGCGTCGCGGCCGCCGGCGAGACCGGTCACGTGGGTGAGGTGCCAGAGCGGCCGGGACCGGTCGAGCGGGTCGCCGGCGGCCGCCGACAGCCGCGCGTCGAGCTCGGCCTCGCCTCCCGGGGCCGGGAGGGCGACGTGGTCGACCTGGGCCGTCACGTCGGGCACGCCGCCGTCCACCCAGACCGGGCGGGCCCACCGGGGCCCGGCGAGCACCCACCGCAGCGGCGGCGCCTCGACCAGGGTGGTGGCCGCCCACCGTTCGACCTCGTCGGCGGCGATCGGCCCTTCGAGGACGGCCACCTTCAGCGTGTGCATCGGCCGGTCGGGCCGCTCCTGGCTGAGCTGGAAGAGGTCCGGCCCGTCGAGGACGTGCACTCAGGAGGCTCCCGGCCCCGGTGACCGGCGCACCGCTGGGCGTCCCATCAGTGCGGCACCATGCCGCCGTCGACGAGGAGGGCCTGGCCGGTGATGAAGCTGCCGGCGTCCGAGGTGAGCAGCAGCGCAGGGCCGACGATCTCGTCGGGGCTGGCCATGCGCTTGAGCAGCATCAGCTGGCTCATCATCTCCTGGCGCTCCGGGCTGTTGGATCGGACCATGTCGGTGTCGACCGTGCCGGGGGCCAGGGCGTTGACCCGGATGCCGAAGGGCGCGAACTCAGCGGCCGCCGAGCGCGTGTGGGCGAGGAGGCCCGCCTTGCCCGTGGCGTAGAGCGAGATGTTGGGCGAGAACATGAAGGCGGCGCCGGAGAGGATGTTCAGCACCGCGGCGTGGCCGCTCTCCTTCAGGTGGGGCAGGGCGGCCGCGGTGAGGAAGACCGGGCCCCGGAGGTTTACGTCGAGGGACTTCTCCCACGCCTCCGGCGTGTAGTCGGCGATCGGCTGGGCCAGGGCGGTGGCCGCGTTGTTGACCACGACGTCGATGCGGCCGAAGGCGTCGACCGTCCGGTCGACCAGGTTGCGCAGGGCGTCGAGATCGCCGAGGTGGGTCGCCACGCCGAGGGCGTCGACGCCCATCGAGCGCAGGTGCGCCTCGGTCTCGGCGCAGGACGCCGGCTTGCGGCTGGCCACCACCACCGTGGCGCCGGCACAGGCGTAGCCCTCGGCGAGGGCCCGGCCGATGCCGCGGGTGCCGCCGGTCACGATCACGACCCGGCCGGTCATGTCGAACAGGGTCGAGAAGGTCTCCTGGTTCACGACCGGCGAGGATAACGATGTTATGAGTGACCCGCCAGCGGTCAGGCGCCCGCCTCGTCCCGGCGGTCGGGCGCCTCGATGGCCTGCACGAAGCGGCGGGTGAGGTCGGCCCACGCCTCCGGGTCGGGGTCCTCGATGCCGAAGGCCTCGAGCACGCCGAGCCCGAGCTCCATGGCCCAGAGCATCATGACGGCGGCGCGCATGTCCACGGCCGGGTCGAGCTGGCCGCCGGACTGGGCGGCCTCGTACTCGACGACCCAGGACTCCATCCGCCGGACCTGCTCGCGGTGCAGGCGCTCGCGGACGGCGGCGTCACCACGGGCCGTCGCCGCCCCCTCGAGCAGGAGCGCCCGGAGCTGCGTGCGCTCGCGGACCCGCCGGCCGACGTCCTCCAGGTAGTCCCGGAAGGTGGTCTCGATGTCCCGCGGCGTCTCGACCCCGGTGTCGACCCGGGCGTCGATGGCCTCGACGAGCAGGTCGGCCTTGTTGAGGAAGTGCGCGTAGATGGCCCCGGTGGTGAGCGAGGAACGGCGGGCGAGGTCGCGCACCGAGACCGCGGCGTAGCCCTCCTCGGCGAAGACCTGGCCCGCGAGGTCGAGGAGCCGGTCGCGCGTCAGCGGCGGGGTGTCGACGACCTCGTCGGCGTCGGCCGACTCGACGACGTCGGCGCCGGCGCCGTCGGTGAGGTCGGTCACGGGCCGAAGGCTACCGAGGGCCCCGGGGCGGCCACCGGGATCAGCCGCTGTGGGTGAAGTCGCCGTCGAGCTGCACGACGTAGTCGTCCCCGCACGCGAAGGTGTCGTCCTGGGGCAGGTAGCGGACGAACGCCCCGTCCTGGACCTGCATCACGATGATGCAGGAGGCGCTCTCGTTCTCCGAGGGGTTCGTGGGGGCGTGGAGGCCGCCGCCGTCCCACTCGGTCACCGAGGCCGCCTCCTCGAGCAGGCAGTCGCGGGTCAGGGTGCCCGCGTCGTCGCAGGCGTCCGCCGCCTGGGTGAACAGCAGCCACGCGGACATGCTCTGGGCCCCCAGCAGGGCCACCTCACCGTCGATGCCCTCGACCAGGTCGATGTACTGCTGCACGGCCGGGTTCTGGTCGGCTTCCTCGAACGGCACGAACGAGGACCGGACGAAGGTGCCCTCGGCCGCGTCACCGGCGGCGTCGAGGTAGCCCTGGTCGTAGAAGTTCGCGTCCTGCGCGGTCACCTCGGGCGAGTAGCCCGCCTCGGACATGGCCTGCTGGAGCTGGGCGAGGAACGTGCCGTCGCCGACGAAGTTGAGCCACTCGACGCCGTCGTCCTGCAGCTTCTGCACGAACGGCGCCCAGTTGGCCTCGCCGGTGACGTTGTAGGACTGCTCCGACACGATGGTCGCGCCGACCTGCTCGTAGGCCTCGGCGGTGCGGTCGGCGATGGTCTTCAGCGTGCCGAAGTCGGCGTACATGATCCCGACGTGGTCGAGCGCCTCGGGGTGCTCCTCGGCGAGCAGGCGGATGTCGCCCACCGGGAAGCGGTCCTGGGGGTTGGGGGCGGGCTGGACCGTCCGCCGCTCGATGACGCTGTCGTGGCCGGCCGGGCCGCCCTTCTCGGGCGTGGCCGCGTAGGCGGCGATGTCGACGAGGCCGCACTCCTGGCCCGTGGACGACCACTCGGTGTCCTGGGCGCCGCCGCCACCGACGAGGGCGAGCACCTCGCCGCACGCCTCCGTCACCTTGGCGGCGTAGTCGAAGATGGCGGCGTCGTACTCGGTGAGCTCGATCGGCCGGCCGTTGATGCCGCCCTGGCTGTTGCACCACTCGACGAAGGCCTGGCCGGCGTCGAAGAGCTCCTGGTTGAGCCCCGGCTGGCCGCTGAACCCGGGATCGGAGATCGTGCCGATGGCGATCGCATCGTCGCTCACCCCGGTGGTCTGGCTCGGGTCCGACGAGCCGCCGCCGGCGGCCGCGGTCGTCGTGGTGTCACCGGCATCGTCGCCCTGGCTGCAGTGCGAGGGCTGCGTGCCGAACATCTGGCCCGCCGAGCTGTCGGCCGCCGTGGTGGTCGTGGCGCCGTCGCCGCTCGGCGCGGACGCGTCCTCGCCGCGAGATGAGCAGGCGGCCACGGTGAGCACGAGGACGAGGGAGACCAGGATCGCCCCAGGGCGCGTTCGAACGGACATGGCGTGGATCATAACGTTGTTCTGGATGCGGCCGGGACGCGCCGCCCCCGGTGCTCAGCGGGTCGAGAAGGGCACCGAGTCCGCCGTGTCGAGGACGATCTCGAGGTGGGCGAAGGCGAGCCCGCCGGCGGTGCGCACGACACGACCCTCGACGACCGCGGTGCTGATCGGGTCCGGCTTGCCCGCCTGGATCTGGGTGACCAGCAGGTAGGAGGTGAACGACGCCGCGTCCGGGCCGTCGGGGTCGGCGACCACGTTCGTGGTGCAGTGCCGGAGGGGGTGCGGGCTGTCGGCCCGGTGGGGGCGCTGCCAGTCGACCGCGGCCTGCCGCCCGGTGACGTCGCTGCGCACGAACTCCTCGTAGTCGGTCGTGCCGGTGTCGGTCCGGGTCACGAACCGCGCCTCGGCGGTCAGCAGCGGGGCGAGGCCGTCCACGTCGCCGGCGTCGTAGCGGTGCCAGTAGCGGGCCAGCAGCTCGGCGACCTCGGCCGTCGTCGGGGCGGCCCCGCTCACAGCGGGTCGCCCATGCGGGCGTAGGCGGCGGCGATGTTGCCGCCGAGGAACCCGGCCTTCACGGTCGAGTCGAAGCCCTCGAGCAGGTCGTCGTAGTAGGTGACCGGCGTGCCGTTGCCCTCGTGGTGCGGGTAGTCCGACGAGAAGACGGCCATTTCCGGGAACGCGCGCAGGAAGTCCACCGGCGACTCCCGGAGGGCGGGCACCGGGGAGATGCGGACGTGGTCACGGAAGTACTCCCCCGGCGTGCGGGGCAGGTCGTACTCGCCGAGGACCAGCGGGCTGACGCCGGGCTGGGCCATCACGTCGAGGCGGGTGATGAGGCGCGGCACCCACTCGATGCCGAGCTCGGAGATGAGCACCGTGAGCTTCGGGTGGCGCTCGAAGACCCCGCCGAAGACGAGCGCGGTGAGGTACACCTGCGCGGCCTGGTCGGGCTGGAGCACCGAGAGGAGGCGGATGAGGCCGGGGGCGGCGTCCTTCGCCCACCCGGGGTGGATGAGCGACGGCGCCATGCCCACGTGCAGCAGCGGGATCATGCCGAGGTCGGTGGCCGCCGACCAGACCGGGTCGAACGCCGGGGAGCTCGGGGCGATCCCGCCCTGGGGCTCGGCGCTGACGAGGAACGCGCGGCTGCCGAGACCACGCAGGCGGGTCATCTCCCGCACCGTCCAGTCGAGGTCGTCGTAGCGCAGGCAGGCGACCGGGTGGACCCGGCCACCGTGGCCGGCGAGGCGCTCGGCGAGCGTGGTGTTCACCGCCTCGAGGGTCCGCTGGCCCAGCGCGGGGTCGTCGATGACCCGGGCCAGCGTGTAGCCGCCGCCGGAGATCGCGTTCTGGTGGTCGATGCCCGCGTCGTCCATCCAGGCGATGCGGGCGTCGACGTTGGCCGCCGTCGTCAGCGGGTACTGGTCGGAGCCGGCGTACACCAGGTCGTGGAGGCGCTGCTCGCCGAGCATGAAGGTCATCGCCGGCGTGACCATCTCCTCGATGGGGGGCCGCTCGGCGACCGGGACGCCCCGGAGGAGGTCGTCGCTGACGAAGAAGGCGAACATCTCCGGCGAGCCCAGGCGGAAGCGGGGGTCACCGGTCGGCAACCGCTCGGGCAGCTCGGCCTTCAGCGAGGGGAAGTCGTCGAGCCAGTCGAGCTCGGGCTCGAAGTGGGCGTCGACGTCGATCACGAGGCTGCCTGAGGCCATGCCGGCGAGCATAACAGCGTTATGTTCGGGCGGAAAGACCGCCGCGCGCTAGGTCGAGAGGATGGAGACGCCGGCGGTGCCGGGAGCGCCGTAGAGCTGGGCGTACCCGACCTTGGGGTCGCCGGGGACCTGGCGCTCGCCGGCCTGGCCGCGGAGCTGGAGCACCAGCTCGTGCACCTGGCGGAGGCCCGACGCGCCGATGGGTTCGCCGTTGGCGATGAGCCCGCCGTCGGTGTTGACCGGCAGCGGGCCGCCGATCTCGGTGGCGCCGTCGGCGATGAGCTGCTCCTGGTCACCGTCGGCGCAGAAGCCGTTCTCGGCGAGGTGGATGACCTCGGCGCCGGCGTCGGTGTCCTGCAGCTGGATGACGTCGACGTCCTCCGGGCCGATGCCGGCGAGCTCGTACGCCGCCTTGGAGGCGTAGACGGTGGGGGCGTCGTCCTGGTCGACCGCGGCCCACGAGGCGTGCACCTCGAACGCGCCGTAGCGGCGGGTGCGCAGCGTCGTGGCCCGCAGGTAGATCGGCGTCGAGGTGTACTCGTGGGCCTTGTCGGCCCGGCACAGCAGCACCGCGGCGGCGCCCTCGTCGGGGGCGCAGAACATGTAGTGGGTGAGCGGGTAGTTGAGCATCCGCGAGGCGAGGATGTCCTCGACGCTCACGGGCTTGCGGCGGAAGGCGTTCGGGTTCAGCGAGCCGTTCCGGTAGTTCTTGGCCGCCACCCGGGCCAGGGTCTCGTGGGAGATCCCGTGGTCGTGCATGTAGCGGTTGATCTTCATGGCGAAGAACTTGGTGGTGAGGAAGTGGCCGATCTCGCCGTACCAGGGCGGGGCGGCGTAGTCGACGGGGTCGGACGTGAACGCGCCGGCGGCGTGCTTGTCCATGCCCACGGCCACGCCGAGGTCGTACTGGCCCGAGCGGATCGAGTCGGCGGTGAGCTGCAGCGCGGTGGCCGCGGTGGCGCAGCCGTTGTAGACGTCCATGAAGGGGATGCCGGTGAGGCCGAGGCGGCTGGTCACCGCATCGGGGTTGTCCACCTCGAAGCTGCCGCCGAAGCCGAACTGCACGTCCGACCACTGGGCGCCGGCGTCGGCGAGCGCGGCGCGGATGGCGTCGGCGCCCATGTCGATGGCCGACTTCTCGCCGAACCGGCCGAACGGGTGGAGCCCCACCCCGATGATCGCGACATCGGTCATGACGCCTCCTCGACTGGTGCAAAGGCGAAGGTGACGACCTCGGTGCCGTCCTCGTCGGTGCGGAAGGGCACGACCACGACCTCCATGGGCATGCCGAAGTCGAGGGCGTCGACGTCGGCGGTGGTGAGCCGCCCCTCGACCCGGACCTCGCCGCCGAGCTCGACCAGGCCCACGCCGTAGGGGCGGAAGGTCTCCACGGTCTCGCCGCTGGCGTAGGGCTCCTTGGGCAGGAACTCCTGGGTGGTGAAGGTCCACAGCGTGCCCTGGCGGGCCAGCAGGTGGCGATCGACCTCGGTCGAGCCGCACCGGGCGCACGACGGGGGCTGGGGGAAGGTCACCGACCCGCAGGCGGTGCACCGCCCGCCGATCAACTGGGGCTCGTCCGCCGGCCACGTGAAGACATCCGGCGCGAAGGGAACGCTGGTCACGCCCCGACGGTAGTCGAGAACGGCGTTTCCGTCACCCGCACTCGTCGTTTCCGCCCGCGGCGCTCAGCCGTCGGCGGCCCGGTAGGCGGCGACCACCGGCGCCAGCTCGTCGGGCGAGGCGCCGTGGAGGATGACCGCGTCGGCGCCCAGGTCGAACTGGCCGTGCACCGTCGCCACGCACTGCTCCGGGGAGCCCGTCGCCGACGGCGCCAGCCACTCCTCGGGGATCAGGGTGGCGATGTGCTCGAGCTGCTCGGTGGTGGCCTTCTGGTCGATGGCGCCCGCAAAGGTCCCCACCACGGGATCGGCGCGGAAGGCGGCGAGCGGGGCCGGGTCCCAGCCGTTGGTGGCGACGAGGAGGTCGCCGTAGCCCTGGAGGTAGCCGGCGAGGCGGCCGACGGTCTTGCGCAGGCGCACGTCCTCAGGGAGGTGATCGCCGACGGTGGCGAAGCAGGACCACACCGTGACCGCGTCGGGGTCGCGGCCCGCCTGCTCGGCGGCCCGCTTCACCGTGGCCACGGCCCGGGCGGTGGTCTCGTCGGTGAAGAAGGTGTGCAGCACGACGTGGTCGAAGGCCCGGCCGCCCAGCTTCAGCGACTCGGGCCCGAAGGCCACCAGGAGCAGGGGGATGTCCTCGTCGAACTCGGTGCCGAGGGTCAGCACGGGCCACGAGCCGGACGGCCCCTGGTGCCCGACGACGACCTCGCCCTTCCAGAGGCGGCGCAGCAGGCCGGCGGCGTCCTCCAGCTGCGCGGTCGTGATCCGGGGGATGCCGAAGGCGTCCTGCATCAGCGGGATGCCACGACCCAGGCCCAGCACGTAGCGACCGCCCGTGAGGGTGTGCATCGTCATCGCGTGCGAGGCGGTGACGAGCGGGTGGCGGGTGTTGTGGTTGGTCGCCGCGGTGGCGATGCGCAGGCCGGTGGGCACCGCGCCGGCGGCGCCCGCCAGCGTCGCCGCCTCCTTCACGTTGTAGCGCTCGGAGATGAACGCGGTGCCGAGGCCGAGCGCCTCGCCCCCCGCCATCTCGTCGACGATCCCGGCGGGCGAGGTCACACCCCCCGCCAGCAGGTAGAAGCCGAGCTCGTCCAGGCGGCGATCGGTCATGGGGGGCTCCCGGGGTCGGTCGGCAGGCGGGGCTGGTGGCGGGCGGCACCGTAGCCGCGCCGGACGGTTTCGACGCCCGTGTCGAAAAGCGCGGCGACCGCCTAGGCTCGCCGGCCGTGCCGGCCCCCGAGCGCCTCCGAGGCCCCGCGTGACCGCCTTCGGCCGTCTGCTCGCCGATCGGGCCGACGACGACGGCGTCGCCCTGCTGCACGGGGACGGCGCCTGGACCTACCGCGAGCTCGTCGCCGAGGGTCGCCGGCGGGCGGCCCTCCTGGCCGAGCGGCTCGACCCCGACCGACCGCCCCACGTCGGCGTGCTGCTCGACAACGTGCCGGACTACCTGTTCTGGCTGGTGGCCGGTGCCCTCTCCGGCGCGATCGTCGTCGGCATCAACTCGACCTACCGCGGCGAACCGCTCGCCCAGTTGATCGACCACACCGACTGCCAGGTGCTCGTCACGTCGAGCGACCTCGCGCCCCTGCTCGACACCGCGCCCCACGAGCTGCCGGATCAGCGGGTGCTCGTCGTCGACGACCCGGGCTATGCGGACGCCCTCGCCGCCGTGGACCCCGACGCCGCCGCCGGCCCGCTCCCCGACGAGGACGACCTCTACCTCCTGATCTTCACCTCGGGCTCCACGGGCCTACCCAAGGCGGTGCGGTGCACGCAGGGCCGCATCGGGCGCACCGGCGCACACGTGGCGGGGATCTCCGGCCTCGCCCCCGGCGACGTCACCTACGCCCCGCTCCCCTTCTTCCACGCCGCCTCGCTGTTCACGGGCTGGGCCGGCGCCGTGCACGCCGGCACGCCCATCGCCACCCGTACCCGCTTCTCGGCGTCGGGCACCGTCCCCGACCTGCGTCGCTTCGGCGCCACCCACCTCACCTACACGGGCAAGGTCCTCAACTACCTCCTCGCCGTGCCCGAGGCGCCCGACGACGCCACCGTGCCGCTGCGCCTGGCCATCGGCAACGAGGCCTCCGAGGCCGACATCCGCGAGTTCGCCCGCCGCTTCGACTGCCAGGTGCGCGACAGCTACGGATCGACCGAGGGCGTGATCATCATCCGGCGCGACGCCTCGATGCCGCGGGGCGCGCTCGGCACGGCGGCCGACACGGTGAAGGTCCTGGACCCCGAGACGGGGGTCGAGTGCCCGCGGGCGGTCTTCGACGAGGACGGCCGGGTCACCAACCTCGACGAGGCGGTGGGCGAGATCGTCGAGACCCAGCCGACCTCGGGTTTCGAGGGCTACTACCGCAATGCCGCCGCCACCGAGGAGCGCTTCCGCGACGGCGCCTACTGGTCGGGCGACCTCGCCTACCGCGACGCCGACGGCTGGCTGTACTTCGCCGGCCGCTCGAACGACTGGCTGCGCGTGGACGGCGAGAACTTCGCGGCCGGCCCCGTCGAGGCGATCCTCGGCCGCCACCCCGACGTCCGGTCGGTGGCGGTCTACGCCGTCCCCGACGACCCCGTCGGCGACCGGGTGATGGTGGCGCTGGAGCTGTGGGCCGGCGCCACCTTCGACGCCGCGGCGTTCGACGCCTTCCTCGCCACCCAACCGGACCTCGGCCCCAAGTGGGTGCCGGCGTTCGTCCGGGTCGACGACGAGCTCCCGAAGCTGTCGAGCATGAAGGTCGACAAGAAGGCGCTGCGGCGCGACGCCTGGCGGTCCGCCGGCGTGGTGTGGCGGCCGGCCAAGGGCGAGGCCCTGCGCCCGCTCACTGACGAGGACCGGGACGCGCTCGCACCGCTGCTCGACGGCCCGAGCAGGGCGACGTGACCGACACCGTCACGCCGCGCTCGGCCAAGGGCGTGCGCACCCGGGCCCGGCTGCTCGACGCCGCCCGCGAGGTCTTCGAGGCCCTCGGCTTCCTCGAGGCCCGGGTGTCCGACATCGTCGAGCGGGCCGGCCTCTCGCACGGCAGCTTCTACCACTACTTCGACTCAAAGGAGCAGGTGTTCCGGGCGGTCGCGGAGACCCTCGAGGCGCAGCTGACCGCACCGGCGGACGAGCAGGAGCGGGAGCGGGAGCGGGACGGCGACGAGGGCGGTGACGGGACCGCCCCGGCCCCCGCGTCGGAGTACGCGCGCATCCTCGCCGCCAACCGCCTCTACCTCGAGCGCTACCGGGCCCACGCCCGGATCATGGGCGTGATCGAGGAGGTCTCCCGGTACGACGACCACGTCAACCAGGCCCGCATGCGCCGCCAGAAGCACTTCGCCGACCGCGCCGAGCGGGCCATCCGCCGGCTCCAGGACGCCGGCGAGGCCGACCCGGCCGTCGACCCCGGCATCGCCGCCCTCGCCCTCGGCTCGATGGTCGCCCGCACCGCCGAGCTCTGGCTGGTCGAGGGCTGGGCCGACTACGACCTCGACGTCGTGGCCGAGCAGGTCACCCGCCTCTGGGCCGGCGCCCTCGGCCTCCCCGTCCCACCCCGTTCCTGACCGCGACCGCCGAGGCCGGATCCCGCCGAACTGGCTCCTGATTTCGGTGCTCTGGCACCGAAATCGGGAGCCAGAACGAAAGGCCTGGGGGCGGGCGCGCTTGGCGTCAGGCCGGGACGGTGACGCCCAGGAGGTCGACGGCGTTGGTACGGGCGATGCGGGCCACGTCGGCGTCGGGGAGGCCGGCGAGCGTCCCGGTGACGAACTCGTGGGGCGTGCGGGTGCCCTCCGCATGGGGCCAGTCCGAGCCGAGCAGGAGGCGGTCGGCCCGGAAGGCGGCCGCCACCTCGGGAACGTCGTCCTCCCAGAACGGCGTGACCCACACGTGCTCGCCGAAGGTGTCGCGGGGGTGCTCGGCGAAGAAGCCGGGGTTGCGGTTGGCGGCGTCGTCGAGGCGGTGCAGCAGGTCCGGGATCCACGATGCCCCGTTCTCGACGCTGGCGAGACGGAGCCCGGGGTGGCGCTCGAAGAGCTTGTGGCACACCGCGGCGGCGTAGAAGTCGCTGACGGCGCGGCCCTTGGTCACCACGTTGCGGAGGGGCGAGCGGAAGACCGAGCTCTCCGCGCCGCCGGGCTCCCACATCTGGACGATGGCGTCGTAGCCATCGTTGCCGGCGTGGGTCGCCACCACCACGCCCGACTCGGCCGCCAGCGCCCAGAACGGGTCGTACGCGGGGTCGAACGGGGAGCGGTAGCCGCCCGGGACCGGGACGGGCGCGTTGCGGACGTTGACCGCCACGGCGCCCCGGTCGAGCAGGTCGCGCAGCTCGGCGACGGCGGCCGCCGGATCGAGGAACGGGATGTACGGGACGGCGAAGAGACGGCCCTGGTGGGCGAAGCCCCAGTCCTCCTCCAGCCAGCGGTTGAAGCCGGCGAAGACCGCGGCGGCGGCCTCGGGGTCGTCCTTGAGCGCCTCCTCCAGGCCGACGCCCAGGGTCGGGAAGAGGAGGGTGGCGGCCACGCCCTGCTCGTCGAGCACGGCCAGGCGGGCCTCACGGTCCCGGTACTCGGGTCGGATCGGCTCGAGCTCGCCGAAGGCCTCCACGATGGTCTTGGCCTCGGGGTTGCCCCGGTACCACTCGTAGAGGCAACCGGGCTTGGCCACCGGGTCGAAGGTGGGGTTGGCCACGTAGGCGTTGACCCGGCCGCCGACGAGCAGGCGCCGGCGCCCGTCGACCTCGGCCCAGCGCACGCCCCGGCCCCGCAGCGCCGGGTCCTGGTGGCGGGTGAAGGCGTCTTCGGCTTCGTAGTAGTGGTTGTCGAAGTCGAAGATCCGCTCGGCCATCGGTCCTCCCGGGGGGTTTGACCCCCTGTCGGCGCCCGACGAGACTACCGAAGTTGACACGGGCGTCGAAAAGCCGGGGGACCGCATGACCGCCACACCGCCGTTCCCGGACGCGCCCGAGGACGTCACCGCCGAGTGGCTGACCGCCGCACTGCGCACCACCGACCCCACCGCCGAGGTCACGGGTGTCGAGGTGCTGGCGCGACACGCGGGCACGACCGGCCGCCTCCGGCTCGGGCTCACCCACGCCCCCGGCGCCGCCGGGCCGGCCAGCGTCTTCGTGAAGCTGCCGCCGTTCGAGGAGGGCCAGCGCAAGCTGGTCGCGGCCACGGACATGGGCCGCCGCGAGGCCCGCTTCTACGCCGAGCTCGCCGGCGAGGTGCCGCTGCGGGTGCCCGGCTGCCACTACGCCGCCCACGGCGAGGAGCGCACCGAGTACGTCATGGTGCTGGAGGACCTCGAGGCGTCGGGCTGCCGCTTCACCGACCGGGCCGACCCCGGCGGGGCCGAGCACGCCGGGAAGGTCGTCGAGGGCCTCGGCCGCCTGCACGCCCACTTCTGGGAGGACGCCCGCTTCGGCGACGGCACCCTCGACTGGGTGCGGCCGGCGATGCGGGGCAAGCGGGGCGCGGACTTCGTGGCCATGGCCAAGGAGCAGTTCGCCGCCGAGTCGCCGCCGCTGTTCGCCGAGCTGTGCGACCTCTACATCGAGCACGCCGACGCCGTCGTCGAGTGCTGGGACGAGGGCGAGACGACGCTCGTCCACGGCGACACCCACTCGGGCAACCAGTTCGTGGACGGCGACGCCGTCGGCCTCTACGACTGGGCGGTCATCAGCCGCTCCCCCGGCGTGCGCGACCTGGCCATCTTCCTCGGCAACTCGTGCGCCACGGAGCTCCGCCGCGAGCACGAGGCCGACTGGCTCGCCGCCTACCGGCGGGTGCTGGTCGACGCCGGCGTCGACGCCCCGCCGGCCGACGTGCTGTTCGACCGCTACCGGCGCTGCGTGCTCTACGCCTGGATCGCGGCGACGACGACCGCGGCCATGGGCAGCCGCTGGCAGCCGATCGAGGTGGGGCGGGCGGGCATGGCGAGGGCCACGACCGCCTGCGCCGACCTCGACACCCTCGGCGCCCTCCGCGCCGCCCTCTGAGCGCGTTGTCGAGGCAATAGCCCCTGGATTCCGGGGGCTATTGCCTCGAGTTCGTCAGATCGCGGCGGGTTCCGGTACTCAGGAGGGGACGAGGCCGGCGGCTTCGTTGCGCTCGCGCCACTCGGAGCGGGGCCGGCGGGTCGTGTCCACGCCGGCGGCGCGCGCCCGGGCCCGCAGCGCGCCGACGGTGGCGTCCTCGCGGGCGGTGTGGGCGAACGGGTCCCAGTCGAAGAAGCGGCAGGCGTTCTCCCAGGTGATCTTGTGGATCTCGTCGTCGGCGCAGCCGGCCTCCTGCAGCTCGGCCCAGGTGAACTCGGGGGACTCCGGCCACGTCGTGTCCGTGTGGGGGTAGTCGCACTCCCACGCCAGGATGTCGACGCCGATGCGATCGCGCAGGGCGAGGCCGGACGGGTCGGTGATGAAGCAGGCGAGGATGTGGTCGCGGAACACCTCGGACGGCCGCTTGCCGCCGAAGTCGTCGCGGTCGTGCAGCCACGTCTGGTTCTCGAAGTGGCGGTCGATGCGGTCGAGGTAGAACGGGATCCAGCCGATGCCGCCCTCGGAGAGCGCCACCTTCAGGTCGGGGAAGGTCCGCAGGGTCGGGCCGAAGAGCAGGTCCTGGGCGGTGATGGCGCTGATCTGGCAGGCCAGCACCATGAGGTGGTCGATCGGCGCCTCCTCGGGCCGGCGGATGACCTCGAAGCCGGCGCCGATGTGCAGCGACAGGACCATGCCCTCGTCGCAGATGGCGGTGAGCATGGGGTCCCAGTGGCCCGACAGGAAGCTCGGGAAGCCCTGGACGTGCGGGGTCTCGAGGAAGCTGATCGACCGGCAGCCCTTCTTCCCGAGCCGGCGCACCTCGGCGGCGGCGAGCTCGGCGTCCCACATGGGGACGATGCCGAGGGGGATGAACCGGTCGGGATAGGCCGCGGCCCACTCGTCGATGGCCCAGTCGTTGTACGCCTGGAGCATGACCAGGGCGATCTCGGTGTCGCCCGCCTCGTGGAAGGTGCGGGCGTTGAAGCCGGCCATGGTCGGGAAGTTCATCGAGGCCAGCACGCCGTTGGCGTCCATGTCCTTCACCCGTTCGTGCACGTCGAAGCAGCCGGGGCGCAGCTCGGCGAACGAGCCGGGGTTGAAGCCCCAGTCCTCCCGGGTCCAGCCCACGGTGGCGGCCATGCCGAACGGCGTCGACGTGGCCTGGCCGAGGAACTCCCACTGGTCGGTGCCCGCCTCGGTGCGTACCACCCGGGGCATCTGGGCCTGCCACTTCGCGGGCACGTGGTTCCGGAACATGTCCGGGGGCTCGATCATGTGGTCGTCGATGCTGACCAGGATCATGTCGTCGAGCTGCACGGGGCGACCTCCTCGGGGTCCGCGGTCACCCTTTTCTAACACTCACGTCACAGCACGGCCAGGGGTGGGGTCGCCCCGACCCGGGCCGACGGCTCAGCGGGGGCCTGACGGCGTGAAGCGCACGGGCATCCGTTCGTAGCCGCTCACGAAGTTGGCGGGGCGCAGCGCTGGCTCGTGGTCGTCGACCAGGGCGAGGTCGGGCACCCGGTCGAACAGCTCCTCCAGCACGACCCGCAGCTCGAGGCGGGCCAGGCTCGCCCCGAGGCAGAAGTGGGGGCCGAAGCCGAAGGCGACGTGCTCGTTGGGCGTGCGCCGCAGGTCGAAGGTGCCGGCGGCGGGGAAGACGGCCTCGTCGCGGTTGGCCGACGGGTAGAGCAGCAGCACCTTCTCCCCCGCCGGGATCACCTGGTCCGCGAGCTCGACGTCGGACGTGGCGGTGCGGGCCATGTTCTTGATGGGGCTGACCCAACGCAGCATCTCCTCCACCGCGGTCGGGATGAGGCTGCGGTCGTCGCGCAGCGTGGCCCACCGCTCGGGCTCGACGAGCAACTGGTAGATGCCGCCGGTGATCACGTGGCGCGAGGTCTCGTCGCCGCCGATGAGCAGGAGCAGCGAGTCCATGATCACCTGGTCCTCGGTGAGGCGGTGGCCGTCGACCTCGGCGTGCACCAGGGTGCTCATGAGGTCGTCGGTGGGCTCGACCCGGCGCTCGGCGATGCGCTCCCGGGCGTAGTCCATGTAGGCCATGGCCGCCGCGATGCCGACGGCTTGGACCTCGGGGTCCTTGGGGCCGAGCATCTGCATGAGCTCGTCGCTCCAGGCGAGGAGCTGGAGGCGGTCGGGCGGGGCCACCCCGAGGGCGTCGCCGATGACGATCAGCGGCACCCAGGCGGCCAGGTCGGCGACGAGGTCGCACTCGCCCCGCTCGCACCACGTGTCGACGAGGGTGTTCACGATCTCGCGGATCGAGGCCTCGCGATCGCGGACCCGGCGGGGGGTGAACCCTCGGCTGACCAGCTTGCGCCGCAGCTTGTGGGCGGGGTCGTCGAGGTCGATGAGCTGTGCCGTGCCCGGGTGGTCGGGGCGGATGCCGCCGGCGCTCGAGAACTGCTGCGGATGGGTGGAGACGTGCTTCACCAGGTCGTAGGTGGCGATGCCCCACACCCCGTTGGCCGGATCGCGCCACACCGGTGCGTTCGCCCGCAGCCACGCCAGCTCCTCCTGCGGGTCCCGGCCCCAGAAGGCGCCGTCCACCAGGTCGATCCGGGCCTCGACGTCGTCGGCGGTCTGCGTCGCGTCCATGCCGCGACCCTATTTGACGTCGGTGTCGAAATCGCTCGCTAGGGTCCCGGCCCGTGCCGGCCGACGCCCTGTTCCTGCCCGACGGGGACGCCACCTTCGTGCCGACGTCGGGCGCGGTGGGGCCGTGGGACGCCCGCATCGTGCACGGCGCCGCCGTCGTCGCCCTGCTGACCGGCCGCCTCACCCCCGCGGAGGGGACGATGGCGCGGGTCACCGTGGACTTCCTGCGCCCGGTGCCGATGGGACCGCTCGACCTCGATCTGGCCGACCTCGGCGGCGGCACCCGAGCCCAGCGGCACCGGGCCGTGCTCACGAGCGACGGCCAGGAGGTCGCCGCGGCCGAGTCCGTCGTGCTGCGGGCCGGCGCCCTCGAGCTGCCGCCGAAGGCGCTGGGGCACCCGACCCCCTTCGACCCCGCCGCCGCACCCCCGCTCGACGAGCCCAACCACGCCGCCGCCGAGGTCGTGGGCCACGAGAGCTACGACAGCGAGAGCGCGGTGTTCGTGCCGATGCGGGTCGAGGGCGACCGCCGGGTCCACGCCTGGATCAGCCTGGCCCTGCCCGTGGTCGCCGGCTCACCGCTCCTCGGCACCGAGCTGGCCGCCGCGGCGGCGGACTACGCCCAGACGGCTGTGCACCGCCAGCTCCCCTTCGCCGAGTGGTCGTTCCGCAACACCGAGCAGACCATCCACTTCTCGCGCCCGCCGGTCGGCCGCTGGGTGGGGCTGCGCAGCGACGCGCTCGTCCAGCCCGTCGGCGCCGGCTTCAGCGCCGCCGACCTGTTCGACGCCGATGGCTGGGTCGCCCGCACGGCGGCGGCGGTGGTCGTCGAGCGCCGCCCGACCTGAGCCCGACCCGACCGCCTCCCCGCCCGTCCCGCCGAGAGGAGCCTCCTGTGGCGCCGACGTTCCACCTCTACCTGCCCCAGATGCGCCTGGCGGTCGACGCCATCGCCGAGCGGGCGGTGGCAGCCGAGGCCGCCGGCTTCGAGGGCATCGCCTTCATGGACCACCTGGCCCCGCCCCTCGCCCTCGACCAGCCCATGTGGGACGCCATGGCGGTGGCGACCTTGGCGTTGGCCCGAACGTCCACGCTGCAGGTCGGCCACCTCGTGCTCTGCGACGCGTTCCGCCACCCGGCGGTGCTGGCCCGGGAGGTCACCACCCTCGACCACGCGTCGGGCGGCCGCTTCGAGCTCGGCATCGGCTGGGGCTCGGTCCCGACCGAGTTCACGACCTTCGGCGTCGGCTCGACCGAGCCCCGCGATCGGGTCTCCCGCCTCGGGGAGTCGCTGGCCATCCTGCGCGGCCTCTGGTCGGGCGAGCCGGTCGACCACGCCGGCGACCACTTCACCCTCGCCGGCGCCCAGCAGCGCCCCACCCCCACCCGGCCCATCCCCATCACCATCGGCGGCGTCGGCCGCCGCACCCTCGCGCTCGTCCGCGAGCACGCCGACTGGTGGAACGTGCCCATCCACCAACTCGACCGGGTGGACGAGCTGCGGGACCAGGCCGGCGACGCCCGCCTGTCGGCCCAGACCATGGTCGCCTTCGCCCCCGACGCCGCCGACCGCGACGAGGTGGAGGCCGCCGCCCGTCGGCGCTTCGCCGGCACCCAGATGGGCGAGCGCCTCGTGGCCGGCACCGCCGACGAGCTCGCCGCCCACTTCGCCGAGCAGCACGCCGGCGGCGTGGACCGCTTCTACGTCTGGTTCGCCGATTTCGCCCCGGTCGACACGATCGCCGGCTTCGGCGCCGTCGTCGCCGCCCTCGCCGCCCGCTGATCGGCCGGGCGGGCCCGGCGGTAGGGTCGCGGGGTCTCGAGCGCAGGGGGAGCAGACGACGTGGACGACGTGATCATCCGCAACGGCACGCTGGTCGACGGCACCGGGCGGCCGCCCGAGCGGGCCGACGTGGTGGTGCGCGACGGGCGCATCACCGAGGTCGGGCCCGACCTCGACGTCGACGTCCCCGCCGGCGCCCGCGAGATCGACGCCGAGGGCCTGCTCGTCACCCCCGGCTTCGTCGACATCCACACCCACTACGACGGCCAGGTCACCTGGGACGACGTGCTCGCCCCTACCGCCTGGCACGGCGTGACCACGATCATCACCGGCAACTGCGGCGTCGGCTTCGCCCCCGCCCAGCCCGACAAGCACGACTGGCTGATCGGCCTGATGGAGGGCGTCGAGGACATCCCCGGCACCGCCCTGGCCGAGGGCATCGACTGGACCTGGGAGAGCTTCCCCGAGTACCTCGACGCCCTCGACCGCCGCCACTGGACCATGGACGTCGGCACCCAGATCGCCCACGGCGCCGTCCGGGCCTACGTCATGGGCGAGCGCGGCGCCGACAACGAGCCCGCCACCCCGGCCGACATCGACGCCATGGCCGCCATCGTCCGCGACGCCGTGCGCGCCGGCGCCCTCGGCTTCTCCACCTCCCGCACCATCGCCCACCAGGCCATCGACGGCCGCCCCGTCCCCGGCACCTTCGCGGCCGAGGACGAGCTCTTCGGGATCGGCGCCGTGCTCGGCGAGCTGGGCACCGGCATCTTCGAGCTGGCCCCCATGGGCTCGGCGGGCGAGGACATCGTCGCCCCCGAGCAGGAGGTCGACTGGATGTGCCGCCTCTCCGGCGCCATCGGCCGGCCGGTCACCTTCGTCATGGTGCAGGTCGACCCCGCCCCCGACCTGTGGCGGGGCCTGATGGACGCCTCCATCGCCGCCGCCGAGCAGGGCGCCGACGTGTGGCCCCAGGTGGCGGCCCGCCCCACCGGCCTGCTCTCGGGCCTGCACACCACCTACTCCTTCCTCGACCCCATCCCCGCCTTCGCCGACCTGAAGGCCCGCGGCCTCGCCGGCGCCGACCTCGTCGCCGCGCTGCGCGACCCCGAGGTGCGCCGGGCCATCGTCGAGTGGGAGCCCGATCCCGAGGCCGCCGCCCGCCTCCAGCACGCCGCCGAGCACAGCTTCCTCCTCGGCGACCCGCCCGACTACGAGCCCGGACCCGACCGCTCGCTGGCCGCGATCGCCGCCCGCTCCGGCCGCAGCGCGGTCGAGACCGCGCTCGACGCCATGCTCGAGCTCGACGGCGAGGGCCTCCTCTACCTGCCGATGCTCAACTACGCCGACGGCTCGCTCGACCACGTGCGCGAGATGCTCCTGCACCCCCGCTCGGCCTCGGGCCTCGGCGACGGCGGCGCCCACTGCGGCGTGATCTGCGACGCCTCGCTCCCCACCTTCCTGCTCACCCACTGGGGCCGCGACCGCACCCGCGGCGAGCGCCTGCCGATCGAGCTGCTGGTGAAGAAGCAGACCCTCGACACGGCCCGCCTCTACGGCCTCGGCGACCGCGGCACGGTCGAGCCGGGCATGGTCGGCGACCTCAACGTCATCGACTTCGACCGCCTGCGCCTCGGCACACCCCGGGTCGTGAACGACCTGCCCGCCGGCGGGTCGCGGATCGTGCAGGGGGCCGAGGGCTACGTGGCCACCATCAAGTCCGGCGTCGTCACCTTCGAGGACGGCGTCGAGACCGGCGCCCGGCCGGGCCGCCTCGTCCGCGGCGCCCGCTGACGGCGCACCACTCACCGCCCCCGACCCGCCCCGACCCGCCCGAGAACCCAGGAGGCACGGCCCCGTGAGCGGCGCCCTCGACTACGACCCCGCGCGCCGCCCGGCCCAGCCGGCCACGCCCGCCGCCGACGCGTTCACGATCCACCGCGCCGCGCTCTCGACCGGCGCCGAACTGGCCTTCGTCAACGAGGGCGCCGGCGGCACGCCGCTGCTGCTGATCCACGGCTGCCCGGAGACCAAGCGCCTCTGGTGGCGCAACATCGGGCCGCTCGCGGCGGCGGGCTTCGAGGTCATCGCCCCGGACCTGCGCGGCATCGGGGACAGCGCGCCCGCACCCGACGACGTCCACGACATCGCCGCCTACGCCAAGGACCTGCACGCCCTCGTGGCCGAGCACCTCGGCCACGACACCTGCGTCGTCGCGGCGGGCGACCTCGGCGGCGTGGTGGCGACCGACCTCATCCACCGCTACCCGGGCTTCGTCACCGGCAACTGCGCCTTCAACACGGTCCCGCCCATGGGCGCCGACTACGCCGGCGCCGGCCTCGACTTCGCCGACTTCAGCGCCCTCGGCCAGGGCCCGACGGGCGACTACCGCGTGTGGCAGGGCGCCAGGCCCGACGAGCTCGCCGCCATCCTGAACACCCCCGAGGCCCGCCGGCTCTGGGTCGCCGGCGTGTTCCGCTCCCGCCTGTGGGCCTCGCCGGGCAGCTTCAGCGACGCCGAGGTCGACTTCCAGACCGAGCCCTTCGCCGACGAGGCCTGCCTGCGGGCGTCGTGGGCGCCGTACCAGATCGCCCACGGCCGCCCCATGTCCGAGCTGCCCCGGATGGCTGCCGTCGACGTCCCCACCCTGGTGCTCTACGGCGCCGACGACCACGTGATCGGCCCCGACTTCCTGGTCTACGCCGAGGCCGCGTACACGAACCGCATCGGCCCCCTCGTGGTCGCCGGGGCCGGCCACTTCCTCCCCTGGGAGCGCGCCGACGTGTTCAACCGCCTCCTCCCCGCCGTCTTCAGCCCCTAGCGAAACCGGCCCCCGGCCCGACCGCTCCGCCCCGAGCGGGCTGCCCTATGCTCGCCGCCGCCGGCCCCCGCGGCCGGTCGCGGCAGGGGCGGCCGCGCCGAACGCAGAGCGAGCCGGGGGGTTCGAGCTTTGAGCACGGTGGTCGAGAGCACCATCACCTTCCCCTACCAGCGGTCCCTCGGACCGGTGCTGGGGGCCTTCATGACCGCGCTCACCGAGGAGCGCTTCATCGGGATCCGCAACGGCGACCGGGTGCTGTGCCCGCCGCTCGAGTGGGACCCGGAGACCGGCGCCGAGCTCGCCCACGAGTTCGTCGACGTCGGCCCCGCCGGCACCGTCGAGTCGTGGTGCTGGGTGGCCGAGCCGTCCGAGCAGCACCCGCTCGCCCACCCCTTCGCCTTCGCCACCGTCCGCCTCGACGGCGCCGACACCGCACTGATCCACGCGGTCGACGCCGGGAGCCCCGACGCCATGAGCGTCGGCATGCGGGTGGCGCCGCGCTGGCGGGCCGAGCGCCGCGGCCACCTCACCGACCTCGAGGCCTTCATCCCCGGCGAGGAGCCCGTCCCGGGCGGGGGCGGCGGCGCCGACGAGCCGGTGACGATGATGGGCTACAACGCGTCGATCGCCTACACGACCCCGGTGCCCGACAACGTCGTGCGCTCCGAGGCCGCCGCCGCCGAGAGCCGGTTCCTCGGGCTGAAGTGCCCGATCTGCGACCGCACCTACACCGGTGGCCGGGGCTACTGCCCGGTCGACTCGATCGCGCTCACCACCGAGCACGAGATCGACCTGCCGCAGCAGGGCATCCTCACCAGCTACACGATCGTCACGCCCGTCCAGTACCCGGGCCAGACCGAGACCGAGCCCTTCGCCCGGGTCCACGTGCTGCTCGAGGGCACCGACGTGGTGCTCAGCTACCAGGCCCTCGTCGACACGCCGAACGAGGACATCCGCACCGGCATGCGCCTCGCCCCCGTGTGGGCGTCGGCGGCCGAGCTGGAGGACGGCGCCGGCGACACCCGGGAGGCCGGCCTCATCGGCTGGATCCCCACCGGTGAGCCCGACGCCACCGACCCCGACCTCGTGAACCGGCTCTGCTGATGGCACTCGACCACGCACCGGGCGACCACCCGGACGACATCGCCATCATCGGGTGGGCCCAGACCCCGATGGTGCGCCACACCGACAAGACCGAGACCCAGCTCCTGCTCGAGGTCGTCACCGGCGCCCTCGACGACGCCGGCCTGACCCGGGCCGACGTGGGCTTCACGTGTGCCGGCAGCTGCGACTACGTGGCCGGCCAGGCCTTCTCGTTCGTCCAGAACACCGACGCCATCGGCGCCTGGCCCCCGAAGCGGGACAGCCACGTCGAGATGGACGGTGCCTGGGCCCTCTACGAGGCCTATGTGCGCCTCCTCCTCGGCGACGAGGTGGACGTGGCCCTGGCCATGGGGTCGGGCCGCTCGTCCACCGCCGACCCGGCGCTCATCTACCCGATGGAGATGGACCCCTTCTACCTGGCCCCGCTGGGTGCCGACGCCCTCAGCCTCGCCGCCCTGCAGGCCCAGGCGGTGCTCGCCGCCGGCGACATCACCGAGCGCCAGCTGGCCGAGATCGCGGTGCGCTGCCGCCGCGACGCCCAAGCCAACCCGTACGCCCAGGTGAGCGGCGAGTTCGACGTCGACGCCCTCCTCGCCGAGGACGCGGTGCGGGCGCCGCTGCGCCGCCACGACCTGCCGCCCATAACCGACGGCGCCGCCGCGGTGGTGATCGCCCGGGCCGAGAAGGCGAAGGCGGTGTGCGAGCACCCGGTGTGGATCACCGGCATCGCCCACTGCGCCGAGCTGCACTACCCGGGCATGCGGGACCTCACCCGGTCGCTCTCGGCCCGCAAGGCGGCCGAGGCCGCCGGCGTGCCCGACGGCCCGGTCGACGTGGCCGAGCTGCAGGCGGCGTTCACCCACGAGGAGCCCCTCCTCGTGGAGGCGCTCGAGCTGCACCCCACCGTCAGCGTGAACCCATCGGGCGGCCCGCTGGCGGCCAACCCGATCATGGCCACCGGCCTCGTGCGCATCGCCGAGGCCGCCGCCGCCATCCGGGACCGCGGGGCGAGCCGCACCGTCGGCCACTCGACCTCGGGCCCGTGCCTCCAGCAGAACCTCGTGTGCGTCCTGGAAGCCGGGCCCGAGCGGCCCCACGGAGCGGGACAGGGAGGTCGGGCATGAGCCATGCACCCGCCGCCATCGTCGGCATCGGCCAGACCCACCACAAGAAGAAGCGGTGGGACGTGTCCCTTGGCGGCCTCGTCCGTGAGGCCGCCCGCCGGGCCCTCGACGACGCCCAGATGGACTGGGGCGACATCGACGCCGTGGTCATCGGCAAGGCGCCCGACCTCTTCGAGGGCGTCATGAAGCCCGAGCTCTACCTGACCGACGCCCTCGGCGCCCACGGCAAGCCCATGTTCCGGGTCCACACCGCCGGCTCGGTCGGTGGCACCACCGGCATCGTGGCCAGCCACCTCGTCGAGACCGGTCGGCACCGCCGCGTGCTGGCCGTCGGCTACCAGAAGCAGTCGGAGGGCAACGCCCAGTTCGCCCTCGGCTCGGGAAAGGGCGCCTCCCTCGGCGCCGGCGGCGCGTTCGCCCCGTTCATCCGCTCGTACATCCACCGGTCCGGCGCCCCGCTCGACGTCGGCCCGATGGTGGCGGTGAAGGACCGGCAGAACGCCCTGAAGAACCCGTACGCCCACCTGCGCCTCGAGGACATCTCCATCGACTCGGTGAAGGCGTCGCCGATGATGTGGGACCCGCTGCACTTCCTCGAGTCGTGCCCGTCGTCCGACGGTGCCTGCGCCATGGTGTTCACCGACCAGGCCGGCGGCGAGGCCGCAGCCGCCGACGGGCGCCCGCCGGCGTGGGTGCTCGGGTCGGCCATGCGCTCCGAGCCCTTCGGCTTCCCCGGCCGCGACCCCGTGCTGCCCCAGGGCGCGGCCGACTGCGCCGAGGACGTCTACGCCCAGGTCGGCATCACCCGGCCCCGCGAGCAGATCGACTGCGCCGAGCTCTACGTGCCGTTCTCCTGGTACGAGCCGATGTGGCTCGAGGCTCACCACCTGGCCGGGCCGGGCGAGGGCTGGCAGCTCGTGGAGTCGGGCGCGACCGCGCTCGACGGCTCGTTCCCGGTGAACATGTCGGGCGGCGTGCTGTCCTCGAACCCCATCGGCGCCTCGGGCCTGCTGCGGTTCGCGGAGGCGGCGCTCCAGGTCCGCGGCATGGCCGGTGAGCACCAGGTCGACGGCGCCAAGGTGGCCGTCGCGCAGGCCTACGGGGCGTCCGCGCAGTACTTCAGCATGTGGGTGGTGGGAGCCAGCCTCGATCCCTTCGGCTGAGCCCGCGGGGCACCTCCCGGTCGGCCATGATGTCCAACGCCGAGGCGGCCCACCTGTGGCCGACCGCACCGAGCCGGGGAGAACCACCGTGGGACTGATGGACAAGCTCAAGGGCGAACTCGTCGACATCATCGAGTGGGTCGACGACTCGCGCTCGACGCTGGCGTGGCGGTTCCCCCGCTATCAGAACGAGATCAAGAACGGCGCCCAGCTGATCGTCCGTGAGGGCCAGCGGGCGGTGTTCGTGTACCGGGGCCAGCTGGCCGACTCGTTCCAGCCCGGCAACTACGAGCTGAAGACCGAGAACCTGCCCATCCTCGGCACCCTGCAGGGCTGGAAGCACGGCTTCAACAGCCCGTTCCGCAGCGAGGTCTACTTCCTCAACACCCGCCCGGTCACCGACCTGCTCTGGGGTACGCCGCAGCCCGTCACCGTGCGCGACCCCGACTTCAAGATGGTGCAGGTCCGGGCCAACGGCATGTGCGTGGTGAAGATCGCCGACCCCGAGGTGTTCCTGCGCGAGGTCATCGGCACCGACAGCGCGGTCGAGATCGACGAGATCACCGAGCTCCTGCGCCGGGTGATCGCCCTGGCCTTCGCCGACATGGTCACCGAGTCGAAGCTCGGCGCCATCGACCTCCAGGGCCACCAGATCGAGCTGGCCGACAAGCTGCGCGAGTTCGTGGCCGAGCGGGTCGACGACGAGTACGGCCTCGCCATCGACTCCATCACCATGACCATCTCGCTGCCCGACGAGATCACCCAGGCCATGACCCGCGGCGTGGCCCGTGGCGTCGAGCAGGCCGGCTACCTCGACAACGTCGGCCCCATGGACCGCCTCCAGCAGGGTGCCGCCGCCGAGGCCATGGTCGCCGCGGCCAACAACCCGGCCGGCAGCGCCATGGGCGACATGATGCAGATGGGCATGGGCGTGGCCATGGCCGGCCAGATGGCCAACCAGATGGGCGCGGCCATGAACCCGCCCGCCGGCGGTGCCGGTGGCGGTGCGGCCGCGCCGCCGCCGCTGCCCGGCCAGGCGCTCTACCACGTGGAGATGGGCGGGCAGTCGTCCGGCCCGTTCAGCGTCGACCAGATCCGTGCCGGCGTGGCCAACGGCCAGGTCAACGCGCAGACCCTGGTGTGGACCGAGGGCATGGCGGCGTGGTCCGCGGCCGCCACGGTGCCCGCGCTCGCCCCGCTGTTCTCCACCCCGCCCCCGATGCCGCCCAGCGGTGGCACCCCACCGCCGCCGCCTCCGGCCCCACCGGCCCCGCCGGCGCCGCCGACCCCGCCGGCGGGCTGAGCGGTGAGCGACCAGCCGACGCCCCCACCCGTGCCCGGCGCGCCTCCGCCGCCGGCGGCGGCGGCGCCCCCGCCCCCGCCGCCTCCACCTCCCCCTCCCCCGCCGCCCGTGGCCACCGCGCCGCCGCCGGTCCCACCGGTCCCTCCCGCCGCCGCGCCCACCGCCCCGGCACCGGTCGTGCCCGACCCGGCGCTGCACCACGTCACCGAGCAGACCCGCACCTACCCCTGCCCGAGTTGCGGCGCCGAGCTGGTGTTCGACATCGCCAAGCAGAAGCTGGGCTGCCCGTCGTGCGGCCACACCCAGGACATCGTCGAGACCGCCGGCAAGGCCGTGGTCGAACGGGACCTGCACGCGGCCATGGACTCGCTGCGCTCCGGTGCCGCCAGCCGGGTGAGCCAGCGCATCGAGGGTGAGAAGGAGGTCGTCTGCCAGAACTGCGGCGGCCACACCACCTTCACCGGCAGCCTCACCTCCACCCGCTGCCCCTACTGCGCCACGCCCATCCAGCGCGAGGACGTGCACGAGGCCCCCGACCGGCTCACGGTCGACGGCGTGCTCCCCTTCCAGGTCGACGACCAGCGGGCCACGGCCGCCATCGACGGCTGGATCAAGTCCCGCTGGATGGCCCCCCGGGAGTTCAAGAAGTACCACCAGAAGGGCTCGTTCACGAGCGTCTACGCGGCGTACTTCACCTACGACGCCCAGACCCAGAGCCACTACCGGGGCCAGCGCGGCGACGACTACACGGTCACGGTCGGCAGCGGGAACAACCGCCGCACGGAGACGCGCACCCGCTGGCACAACGTCGACGGATGGGTCCAGAACCACTTCGACGACCTCACCGTGCTCGCCAACGACGGCTTCGACCCGAAGCACGTCCACAACCTCGAGCCGTGGCCCACCACCTCGTCGCAGCCCTTCTCCCCCGAGTACATCGCCGGCCACCTGTGCCGCACCTACGACAAGGACGTCGGCGAGTGCTTCGGCGAGGCGAAGGGCCGGATGGACGCCACGATCCAGGAGACGATCCGGCGCGACATCGGGGGCGACAAGCAGCGCATCGACCAGGTGAACACCGACTACCAGGGGCTCACCTTCAAGCACCTGCTGCTGCCCATCTGGCTGCTGACCATCCGCTACAGCGGCAAGCCGTACCAGACCTTCATCAACGGCGCGACCGGCGAGGTCCACGGCCAGTACCCGTGGAGCAAGGTCAAGATCGCGCTGCTGGTGATCGCCGCGCTCATCGTCGTCGGCATCCTCGTCGCGATCTTCGCGGGGTAGGCCGCCACCCGTGAGCCTGGTGCTGCTCGCCGGGGCCCTCGTCGTGGCCGCAGCCGTCGTGGGCGCGGTGGTGCTCGCCGTGCAGTCGCGCCGCCAGTACCGGGCCGCCAACCAGGTGATCCCCGGGCGCACCACCAACGCGCCCGCGTCGTGGGCCGGCGCCCACACGCCCGAGGCCCGGCTGCACCGGCGGTTGGTGGACGTGGTCGCCGCGCTCCGGGCCCACCCCCTGCTCGAGGAGGGGACGGGCCGGCTCGAGGCGCGCGTCGCGCTCGAGGAGCAGGTGGCCGCCATCGACGAGCAGCTGGTCGCGGTGGCGGCGCTGCCCGAGAACGTACGGGCGGAGCCCCTCGCCGGCGTCGAACGCCAGGTCGCCGCGGTCGAGCAGGCCGCCGCCACCCTCGCCGGCGTGGGCAGCGGGGTCCCCGGCGGGCCCGAAGCGATCGAGCAGCAGGTCGACGACGTGCGCCGCCAGCTCGACGACCTCGCCCGGATCCGAGCCGAGCTCGACGCCACCCCGCCGACGATGCCGCCGCCGCCCGCCCCGGCTCCTGCGCCCGGTGCGGCCCCCGAGACACCGCCGGCGCCGCCGGCGCCACGGGCGGAACCCGGCTGAGCCCGTCGGCGCCCCGTCCTCAGCCGCCTCCGACACGGGGTAGCGTCGAACGCGATGAGTGACGCCGCAGACCCGGTCGACGAGGCGGCAGCGGACGAAGATCCGTTCAGCCAGATGGACCCGGCGATGGCCCGGGCCCCCCAACCGGTGTTCCGCGAGATGCGGGCCGCCATGCGGGTGCTCCCCATGGAGGGCAGCGTCGTGATCGCCGGCCGCGCGGAGATCGACGAGGCCTTGCGCAACACCGACGTGTTCACCTCGAACATGTCGGCGGTCGACCTGCAGAACGTCCGGCCGCTGATCCCGCTGCAGATCGACCCGCCCGAGCACAAGCTCTACCGGCGCATCCTCGACCCGCTCTTCGCGCCCCGAAAGATGGCCGAGCTCGAGGAGCCGGTGAGCGCCCTGGTGAACGAGCTCATCGACGACCTCGGCGAGCGCACCGAGATCGACTTCGCCGCCGACTTCTCGACCCGGTTCCCCACCCAGGTGTTCCTCACCCTGCTGGGGCTCCCGCTCGAGAACCTCCCGACCTTCCTCGCCATGAAGGACGGCATCATCCGCCCGAACCACGTCGTGGGCACCGCCTTCGGCACGCCCGAGGCGGTGGCCCACCAGAAGGCCACGGCCGAGTCGATCTACGCCTACTTCGACGAGGTGCTCGACGAGCGCGAGCTCGAGCCCCGCGACGACCTGCTGAGCGAGTTCCTCGCCACCGAGGTCGACGGCCGGCGCCTCACCCGCCACGAGATCCTCGACATCTGCTTCCTGTTCCTCATCGCCGGCCTCGACACCGTCACGGCCACGCTCGACTGCATGTTCGCCTTCCTCGCCGAGCACCCCGACCACCGGCGCCAGATCGTGGACGACCCCGAGCTCATCCCCTCCGCCGTCGAGGAGATGCTCCGCTGGGAGACCCCGGTCATGGGCATCGTGCGGGCCGCGGTCACCGACAGCGAGATCGCCGGCTGCCCGGTGAAGCAGGGCGACCACGTCATCGCCCTGCTGGGCTCGGCCAACACCGACGAGCAGTACTTCGACGACGCCGACGAGGTGCGCTTCGACCGCGAGGTGAACCGCCACATCGCCTTCGGCGGCGGCGTGCACCGCTGCCTCGGCTCCCACCTGGCCCGCCTCGAGCTGCGCATCGCGCTCCGCGAGTGGCACCGGCGCATCCCCGACTACTCGGTGCCCGAGGGCCACGAGCTCGTCTACACCGCGGGCATCCGCTCGATCGAGCACTTCCCGATGCTGCTCGCGGCGCCGGCGACCGCCTGAGCGGGTCCCCACCCCGCCGTCGTCGCCTGGGCCGCCGCCCGACCACTCCCCCGACCGTCCCGATCGAAGGAGCACACGCATGGCTGGACCGCTGGACGGCGTCAGGGTCGTCGAGGTCGCGAGTTGGATGTTCGTCCCCTCGGCGGGGGCGGTGCTCGTCGACCAGGGCGCCGAGGTGCTCAAGATCGAGCACCCCGAGACCGGTGACCCCCAGCGCGGCCTCGTCACGTCGGGGCTGCTGCCGGGCGGCGCCGAGGGCGTGAACTTCATGATGGAGCAGCCCAACCACGGCAAGCGCTCCGTCGCCCTCGACCTGGCCCACCCCGACGGGCGCGAGATGCTGCTGCGCCTGGTGGAGACCGCCGACGTCTTCCTCACCAACTACCTGCCCCAGGTGCGGCGCAAGCTCCGCATCGACAACGACGACCTGCGGGCCCGCAACCCGAAGATCATCATCGCCCGAGGAACGGGCCAGGGCACCAAGGGCCCCGACGCCGAGAAGGCGGGCTACGACGGCACCTCGTACTGGGCCCGGGCGGGCATGGCCTCGGTCATGCCGGACCGCGACGGCTGGCCCATGGGCCAGGCGGCGCCCGCGTTCGGCGACGTCATGGGCGGCCTCGCCGTGGCC
This sequence comes from Acidimicrobiales bacterium, assembly GCA_041908445.1. Taxonomy (GTDB): domain Bacteria; phylum Actinomycetota; class Acidimicrobiia; order Acidimicrobiales; family DATDAH01; genus JAEUJM01. The sequence goes on from JAYRFK010000023.1 coordinate 71,911, forward strand.
GGCGCCATCAGCTCGGCGCTGTTCAAGCGCGAACGCACCGGCGAGCCGAGCATCGTCGACGTCTCGCTGATGGCCACGTCGATGTGGCAGATCTCCCCGCTGGTCGTCGCCTCGAAGCTGTTCGGGTTCTCGAAGATCCCCCACGGCGGCGACCGACGGCAGAACCAGAACCCGGGCGTGGCGCTCTACCGCACGGGCGACGACCGCTTCGTCATGCTCGTGCTGCTGCAGAGCGACAAGTTCTGGACCGACCTCGTCAGCCGCCTCGGCAAGCCCGAGATGGCGACCGACGAGCGCTTCGTCGACGCCGCCGCCCGGGCCCAGAACTGCGTCGAGTGCATCACGCTCCTCGACGAGGCCTTCGCCGCCCAGCCGCTGTCGCACTGGCGGGAGGTGCTGGAGGACTTCCCCGGCGCGTGGTCGCCGTTCCAGACCCTCGACGAGCTCTACGAGGACCCGCAGGTCGTGGCCAACGGCTACCTGCCCACGATGACCGCGGCCAACGGCCAGGAGGTCCAGCTCGTGGCCAGCCCCGCCCAGTTCGACGAGACCCCGGCCGAGATCACCCGCTGCCCCGGCCACGGCGAGCACACCGACGACGTCCTGCTCGCCCTCGGCATGGACTGGGACGAGCTCATCGCCCTCAAGACCTCCGGCGCCGTCGGCTGACCACCGACCGGCCTGTTCTGGCACCGGATTTCGGTGCTGGGGCACCGAGATCCGGTGCCAGTTCGTCTCGCGTACGGACTGCCCAGATCGGTCAGCCGAAGGTGAACGGGACGGCGTGGGGGCCCCGGACGAGGCTGCTCGGCAGATAGGTGGCCTCGCCGGTCTGGGTGAAGGTGGTGCGGCGGCGGGCGAGCTCCTCGAACAGGACCCGGGCCTCCTGACGGGCGAGGGCGGCGCCGAGGCAGAAGTGCTCGCCGAAGCCGAAGGCCAGGTTGGGCGTGGTGGGCTCACGGGCGAGGTCGAGCTCGCCGGCGGTGGGGCCGTACACCGCCTCGTCGCGGTTGCCCGAGGCGTAGAGCATCACGAGGTAGTCGCCCTCGGCGACCGGGATGCCGCCGACCTCGGTGTCGACAGTGGCGGTGCGGGCGAACTGCTGGATCGGGGTGATCCAGCGCAGCAGCTCCTCGACCGCACCGGGGATGCGCTCGGGGTCGGCGTAGAGCGCGTCGCGCTCGTCCGGCCGGGCGGCGAGCTCGATCAGCGAGCCGCTCATGAGGTGGCGGGTGGTCTCGTTGCCCGCCACCACGAGCGACATGATGAAGGTGAGCAGCTCGCCGGCGGTGCGCCGGCGGCCCTCGATCTCGGCCTGCACGAGCAGCGAGAGAAGGTCGTCGCCGGGGTCGGCCAGCTTCGCCTCGGCCAGGCTCCCCAGGTAGGTGAACATCTCCACCAGCGCGGCGGTGTCGTCCTCGCTCAGGGCCGACCGGCCGTCGGAGGCGACGATGGTGGCGTCGGACCAGCGCCGAAACGCCGAGCGGTCGGCCGCCGGGATCCCGAGGAGCTCGCAGATCACGAGCACCGGCAGCGGCGCGGTGAGGGCATCGACCGCGTCGACCTCCTCGCCGGCGGGCAGCGTGTCGAGCAGTTCGGCGGTGAGCTCACGCACCCGTGGCTCCATCGCGGCCAGGGCCCGGACGGTGAACTCCCGGTTGAGCACCTTCCGCCAGTGGCCGTGGGTGGGCGGGTCCATGTGGATGATCGAGCCCTCGACCGCGTGACCCTCGCGGAGCGGGTCGTTCACGAGCACCCCGCGGCCCGAGCAGAACCGGGCGGGGTCGCGGCTGATCTCGCGGATGTCCTCGTGGCGCGCGACGGTCTTGATGCCCGGGGCGAACTCGAAGATGGGCGCCTCCGCCCGCAGGCGGGCCAGTACCTCGTAGTAGTCGTCGCGCAGGAAGAACCCGGGTACCCGGGGATCGATGGCGAGGTCGTCGAGCGTGGTCACGTCAGCCTCCAGCGGTGCGGCCGGCAAGCAGGTCGAGCATCGGGTTGTCGGCGATCGGGAAGAAGTTGGGCTCGCCCCGCCGGTCGTTCAGGTGGGCGATGCGGGTGAGGATGGCGGTACTGCGCAGGGCGGCGAGGGCCTCGTACCAGGCGAGGTCCTGCACGGGCCGGCCGAGACGGGCCTCGTAGGTGGCGACGACCTCGGCGAGGTCGAGGAACCCGTCCACCCGGCGGCCGACCAGCGCGTCCTGCGTGGCCTGCAGGGTGGTGAGCCAAGCCAGGTCGTGCTCGGCGGCGCCGAGCGACGCCATCTCCCAGTCGAGGACGGCGACGGGGTGGAGGTCGTCGTCGAGGATCACGTTCTCGAGGCGGACGTCGCCCCACCGCAGCGCCGGCTCGGGCTCCCGCGCCGGCGGGTGGGCGGCGCACCAGTCGAGCGCGGCCACGAGCGCGGGGACGAGGACCTCGCCGTCGGCGTACCAGTCGAGGTAGTCCCGCCAGTAGGCCAGCTCGGCGGCGTTGTCGCGGTGGGGCAGCACCCCGTCGAGGCCCGCGGCCCGCCAGTCGACCTGGTTGACGTCGGCCACGAGGTGGACGAAGGCGGTGTGCAGGGCCCGGTTGGCGCCGGCGCCCGCGGCGGTGAGGCGGCGGTCGAACGCCGGCACCGAGCCGACGACGTGGCCGTCGACCGCGGGCATGACGAGGAAGGGGGCGCCGAGCCAGCGCTCGTCGGCCTCGCTGCGGGCGGGCGCCGGCGCGGGGATGCCGGCGGCGGCCACCGCCTCCTGCACCCGGGCCTGGAGGGCGAAGTCGTAGGCCGGGAAGATCGCCGGCCCCGGCGGCGGCAGCTTCACCACCAGCCGCTCGACCGCGCCGTCACTCCCCTCGCCCGCCTCGCCCCCCTCGTTCTGGGACCACGCCGGCGGCACCGGCGACGCCACAGTGGACCCAGAAGGCGAAGACCCCTCGTTCCGGGACCACGCCGGCGGTCCTGGTGACGCCACGGTGGTCCCAGAATCGGGGTGGTGAGGGGCGGGGTGGCAGCGGACGTCGACCAGGGCGGTCTCGCTGGAGTAGCCCGCCGCCGGGCGCTCGACCGCGACCACCTGGTGGGTCGTGCCGGGCGCCTGGCCGTCGAGCCAGGCGGCGAGGCCCGCCAGGCGGCCGATCCCCGGATCACCCGTGGGCGGGGCGTCGGTCACGCGAAGGAGGCGTCCTCGGTGAGACCCATCTCGGGGTGGGCGCCCACCACGTTGGACTGCATCGTGCCGACGCCGGTGGAGCCGTCGGTGAGGTCGGTCACCCGCACGATGCAGTCCCGGTGCTGCTTCAGGCGCCGGGCCACCTCGGGGGTGTCGCAGTCGGTGACGTGCTCACCGTCGACGTGGAGGTCGCCCCGCCACTCGCCCTGGTAGTGGCCCTCGAAGCCGCCGTAGAGGCCAGCGCCGAGGTGGAAGCCGGTGTCGGAGACGGGCTCGACCCGGTAGGTGCGCTCGCTGCCGTCGGCCAGCACCACCGTCAGGGTGCCACCGGTGAGGCGGCGGTTGTCGTCGCGGAACTCCAGCGCGGGGATGACGTCCTGGAACGCCTTCACCCGGCCGTCGGGCAGCTCGATCGAGCCGCGGGCGCTGCCCGTCGACCAGCCCGGCCCCGAGTAGCGCTGGAAGTAGACGAAGAGCGTGAAGGGGCGGCCGTCGGGGCGGGTCATGGTGACCGGCATCCACACGAACATGCCGGCGGTGCCCTCGGGCAGCGGCGTGGGCTCGAGGTCCTCCGGGGGCACGCCGACGCCGTAGCGCACGCCCCACGAGCGGTCGCGGGCGCCGACCCAGGCCTCGTCGTCGATCTCGGTGCGCTCGCCGTCGATCTCCACCCAGCCGCGGGCCACGCCCGACTGGTGGAAGCGGATGACGTCGGCGTCGACCCGCAGGCGGCTGCGGCTGAGGTGCACCTCGCGCTCCTCGACCGCCGGCGGGGCCACCCCCTCGACCTCGACGTCGAAGCGGATGGGCACGACGTCGTTGGCGTCGAGCCGGTAGCGGGTGGTGCCGAGGGCGCTGACGATCTCGTAGGCGATCGGGCCGACCTCGGTGCGGTCGACGTCGGGGGCGAGGCGGCGGCTGGCCCGCACCGCCCACTGCTCGGTGCCCCGGGAGACGCCGGCGAAGCCGTCCAGCACGTTGCGGTTGGGGTACTTGCCGAGGCCGAAGGCGATGCTCAGCGAGCCGTCGCGGGCGGCGGCCATGGCCCAGACCTTCTCGGTCCACGAGCGGTCGGACTCGCCCACGCGGGCGAACGTGTCGGCGATCTGGTGGTTGAGCCCCTCGTCGGCGGCGACGAGGGGGCCGGGCCTGGTCACGAGTGCCTCCCGTTCCGGCTCCCGATTTCGGTGCCCTGGCACCGAAATCGGGAGCCAGTTCGCTCGATGTCGGAGTGGGTCAGGCAGGCCGTCATCGCTCGAGCCGGTCGAGGCGGCCGCTGGCGGCGAAGCGCTCACGCACCTCGGTGCGGTCGGCGTCGGTCATGGGTCGCAACGGGTCGCGGCGCTCGGGGCGCCAGTACACTGTGTCGTCGGCGCCCTCGCCCGGCGTCCACCGGTCACGGCGCAGCGGGGCCTTGTCGACCTTGTTCGTGGCGGTGACCGGGAGCGACCGGGTCACCCGCACGTAGCGGGGCGACCACTTGGTGCCGAGGTCGCGCTGCTCGGCGAGGAAGGCGTCGAAGGCGGCCGGGTCGAAGGCGCCGGCGGTCCCGGCGTCGAGCTCGAGCACGGCCATGACCTGGTCGTCGACGGTGCGGTCGTCGGGGACGCCGAACACGGCCACGCCGGTGACCCCCGGGAAGCGGCGCAGGATGCGCTCGACGGGCGCCGCCGCGAAGTTCTCGCCGTCGACCCGCAGCCAGTCGGCGTTGCGGCCGGCGAAGTGGAAGACACCCTCCTCGTCCCGGTAGGCGAGGTCGCCCGACCAGTACCAGCCGTTGCGGCTGCGGGCGGCGGCGGCCTCGTCGTTGGCGTAGTAGCCCTCGAAGCGCTGGAGAGCGTCGCGGCCGACGATCTCGCCGATGGCCTCGTCGGCGTTGAGCAGGCGGCCGTCGTCGTCGAAGCGGGCCCGGGGGCACTCCTCGCCGGTCTCGGGGTCGACCACGGCCACGTCGGTGCCCGGCGCCGGCGTGCCGAGGGCGTCGGGCGGCTGGCCGGGGCTGGTGGAGAGCACGATGGCGTTCTCGCTCGACCCGTAGCCGCCGAAGACGGCGACGCCGAAGCGGCGCTTGAACGTGCTCATGTCGACCGCCGAGGACTCGGGGGCGAGCACGAACTTCAGGTCGTGGTCGCGGTCGCGGTCGGTCTCGGGGGTGGCGAGGATGTAGGTCAGCACCCGGCCGATGGTGCTGGTGAAGGTGGCGTGCTCGGCCCGGACCTCGGGCAGCCAGGCCGAGGCCGAGAAGCGCCGGCGCAGCACGAGGGTGGCACCGGTGCCGAAGGCGGGGAAGACCATCGAGGCGAGGGCGTTGCCGTGGAACAGCGGCATGGCGCAGTAGAGGACATCGTCGGGGGTGAAGCCCATGACCGCCCCGCTGCTGCCGCCGGCACGGCCCTGGGTCATGCGCACGGCCTTGGGCGCCCCGGTGGAGCCCGAGGTGAAGATGAGGAGGAAGAGGGCGTCGGCGGCCGGCGGCGGGAGGTCGTCGAGGTCCGGGGAGGCGCCGGTGGGCCGGTGGGCGCCGAGCTCGGCGCCGTGGTCGGGGTCGTCGCAGATCAGCACCCGGTCCCCCACCGCCCCGAGGTCGAGCCCGTCGAGCAGCTCGGCGTGCTCGGCGTCGGTGACGATGAGCTGGCAGTCCACGTGGCGGATGTCCCGCGCCAGCTCCTCACCCCGCCGGGTGGGGTTGATGCCGACGAGCACCGTGCCCGACAGCGCCGCCCCACCGAGGAGGAAGAGGTACTCGGGCACGTTGTCGAGGAGCACGCCGACGTGGGGCGGCCCGTCGCCCATCGACGCCCGCAGCCACCGGGCCCGCACCGCCATCTCGGCCACGACCCCGGCCCAGGTCCACTCGGCGCCCTCGAAGCGCAGCCCGGCGCCCTGGTCGTCCGCCCGCGAGCGCACCAGATCGGCGACCGTGGCGCGGGCGGCGTCCGTCATGGCCGCGAACCTAACCGCGGGCCCGCCGCCCTCAGGCCAGGTCCGCCAGGGCCACGACCCGGGTGCTGGGGAGCACATCCACGACGTCCGGGCCGACCCAGCGCACCCCGACCGTGCCGTGGCGGTGGCCGGCGGTGTCGAGCCAATTGGGGACCCCCGGATCGCGGGACGCGACCACGAAGCGGGCGCTCCCGTCGGGCTCGAGCACGGCGGAGTGGCAGTTCAGCGTGGCCTGGTGGTGGACGTAGTCGAGCGTCTCCATCCAGTGGTTGTGCAGGGCGATCATCCAGTAGTCGCACGCCGGCGGCACGACCTCGACGACCAGGGCCTCGTCCTCACCGAGTTCGAAGTAGGCCTGGTGCCACTTGATCTGCGGGTCCTTGAACTTGTCGGTGAGCTCGTCCTCGGCCTCGTCGGTGAAGACGTTCGGCCACTGCGACTGGCGCACCGCCCACTGGGCGCCGATGCCGGCGACGATCTTCACGTAGTGGCCGACGATGGTCAGGCCCTGGTACAGCGCCTCGGGGGTCAGCGGCGCCGGCGGCTCGCCCTCCCCGCCGAGGCGCTCGATGTGCATGACCGCGTGCTCGTGGCGGCGCTTGTCGAGGAACGTCTGGCGGATGGCGATCGAGCGGGTGTCGGGCTCGGAGCGCAGCCAGTTGCCGGGGTGCTCCCGCTGGGAGATGACGAGCTCGAACGACCCGTCGGGCTCCACGTGCATCTCCTCCTCGTGCATCGTGGCGCCGGTGCCGGGGCCACCGCCACCGAACCCGCCCCCCGAGAAGAGGTTGAAGCTGATCCACTTCGCCTCGCCCAGCGTGCCCCAGATCCGGTAGTCGTACCGCCCGTCGAGGCTGGCGCCCAGGTAGTGGTTGTCCGGGTTCTCGCCGACGATCTTGACGGTCTCGTGGCAGGTGCACACGAGCTGCGGGTGGGCGGGCTGCGCGTGCTCGAGGTGGCTCTCGAGCGACCCCCGGAGCAGGCGGGTGAGCATCCGGAACCCCTCGGCCCGGTCGAGCGGGTCGTCGGGGTTACCGGTGGCGAGGATCGACTCGCCGGCGTCGGCGAGCAGCTCGCAGAACTCCCGCCAGGCGGTGCCGTCCACGACCTTGCGGGTCACCTCGTCGTCCATCTGCTCCCCTCCTCGGGCCGGTCGGCGGCCGCGCCGGTCCGGGCGGTGGCTTAACACTCCCGCCCGATCCTGTAAAGGCGCTCGGGTGGTCGCCCGAGCGATGGCGCCTTTACGGATTTCGCCGGAAGTGTTAAGAGTGCGCCCCATGGACGAGGGGGAGGCGGGTCGCACGACGAGCGTCGACGCGATCCTCGCCGCCACCCGCCGGGTCATCGCCGAGCGGGGCCCCGAGCGCTTCACCATGTCGGCGGTGGCCGCCGCCGCCGGCGTCTCCCGCCCGACGCTCTACCGGTGGTTCCCGTCGAAGGACGACCTGCTGGCGGCGGTGACGATCTACGAGGAGGAGCTCTACACGACCCGCCTCGAAGCTGCGGTGGCGGCGCAGACCGGGAGGGCCCGCCGCCTCGACGCCGCCCTCCGCTGCCTGGTGACCTACCTCGACGGGCTCATGGGGCCCGACCCCATCGGGGCCGACCCGGCCTTCGCCCTCCAGTCCCTCGGCGCCTCGCTGGCGCCGCAGTCCGAGGCCTTCGCCCGCATCGTCGGCGACGCGCTCTACGCCGTGCCCGCCGTCCGCCTCGGCCACCTCCCGCCGAGCGACGCCGCCGAGCTGTTCCTGCGGGTCGCCTACTCCCACTTCCTGTTCCCGCACGCGGACCCCGAGGCGCTGCTCGCCAATCTGCGCAGCCTCGCCGGGATGTCGTCGCGGGCCATCACCACGGCCGCCGGCTGAGCCGGCGACCACGAGCACACGAGCACCGGGGGGCGCTTCGATGACCACAGCGGACGAGGTGATCGCCGAGGCCCGGTCGCGCACGGGGCTGGCCGACCTGGGCGACGAGCGCTTCCACGACGGCCTGGTCGCCCTGCTCGACGGCGCCGAGGCGGCGGGCACGTTCAACGAGCTCGGCGCCGCGGTGCTCCGCGACCAGGTCGTGGGCATCCTCGTCACGCGCCTCGAGGTCGAGGACTGGTACCGGCGCCACCCCGAGATCGACGAGCAGGAGATCATCGCCCCGCTGTTCGGGCTGGGCCTGCCCCGCACCGGCTCCACGGCGCTGTCATTCCTGCTCGCCCAGGACCCTCGGGCCCGCTCGCTGCTCGCCTGGGAGGCGGGGGCCCCGACCCCGCCGCCCGACCCGGCCACCTACGACACCGACCCTCGCATCGCCGCCACCGCCGTGCAGATGTCGCTGATCGACGAGATGGCGCCCAAGTTCAAATCGATGCTCCCGACCTCGCCGACCGGGCCGACCGAGTGCCTCCAGCTCCTCGCCCTCGACTTCCGCTCGCTGATGTTCGGCGCCCTGGGCGACAACCGCCACTACGAGTCCTGGCTCGCCTCGTGCGACATGGCCTCGGCCTACGAGTACCACCAGCGGGTGCTCAAGCTCCTGCAGTGGCGGTTCCCGGCCCGGCCGTGGCGGCTCAAGGCGCCGCCGCACATGGACTCGCTGCCCGCCCTGCTCGCCGTGTACCCCGACGCCCGGTTCGTGATGACCCACCGCGACATCGCCCAGGTGATCCCGTCCGTGGTGAGCCTGCTGGACGCGACCTCCGAGTACCTGCGCACGGGCCCGCTGGCCGACGACTTCGCTGACAACCAGGCCGCCTACTGGGAGCGGGCGCTGCGCAAGACCCTCGCCTACCGCGACGCCGGCGGCGACAAGCGCTTCCACGACATCGGCTTCGGCGAGATGCGCCCCGACCCGATCCCGGCGATGGCCCGGCTCTACGACTGGCTCGGCGTCGAGCTCACCGACGAGGTGGCCGACCGGATGCAGGCGTGGTGGGAGGCCAACCCCGCCGACCAGCACGGCGCCCACGACTACGACCCCGAGCAGTACGGCATCGACCTCGACGCCCTGCGCGCCCGGTTCGCCTTCTACGGCGACCGCTTCACGCCCACGGCGCCCGCCTGACCTGACCTGACCTCACCCCACCTCACCTCACCTCACCGCAAGGAGCACCACATGGACCTCGGACTCGCCAACGCCACCGTCGTCGTCGCCGGCGGCACCACCGGCATGGGCCGCGCCGCGGCCGACTGCTTCGCCGCCGACGGGGCGCGCGTCGCCGTCCTGGCCCGCTCCCAGGGCGACCTCGACGAGACCGCGGCCGCGCTCGCCGAGCTCGGCTCGCCGGATGCGATCGGCATCGCCACCGACCTGCTCGACGGTGACTCGGTCGTCGCCGCCATCGACCAGCTCGGCGAGCGGTGGGGCCACCTCAACGCGGTCGTCAACGCCGCCGGCCCGTTCGCCGGCCTGAAGAGCTTCGAGACCTACACCGATCAGGACTGGCTCGACGTCGTCAACGGCGTGACCCTGAGCTCGGTGCGCACCATCCGGGCGGCGCTGCCGTACCTGCGTCGGGCCGAGTGGGCCCGGATCGTCAACGTCTCGGCCATGTCGACCAAGCGGCAGTCCCCGCCCCTCATCGCCTACACCGCGGCCAAGTCCGCCCTGACCAGCCTCACCAAGAACCTGGCCCAGACCCTCGCCCCCGAGGGCATCCTCGTGAACACGGTCAGCCCGGGGACGTTCGCCTCCGAGTCGTTCAAGTCGGCGCTGCGGGGCATGGGCGGGGTGGACGTGGACGACCTCCACGACGTGATGCGCTTCATCGGCGAGGGCTTCGGCCACCACGTCTTCCTCGACCGCGCCGCCGACCCCTCCGAGATCGGCCCGGTGATCGCCTTCGCCGCCTCCGCCCGCAACACCTACATGACCGGCGCCAACCTCAACGTCGACGGCGGCTCCGACTTCACCTGACCCTCGTTCTGGTCACGGATTCGCGAGGTGGGACCTCGCGAATCCGTGACCGGAAGCGGTCGACAGCAGCGGCAGGGCGGTCGCGCAGGGCTCAGATGATCTCGGGCGGGGGTGGGCGCCGGCGGCGGTCGGCCCATTTGCGCTTCACCCGGCGGACGAGGTGGCGGGCGGCGAGGATCACCCCGATCGCGCCGAGGAAGAGGATCACCGTGAGGACGCCGGCCACAACGGGATAGGTGATGGCCAGTGCCATCAGGAGCGCGACGAGGCCGTCCTCCGCCGTGCTCACGACCACGTTGGAGGCGGGCTCGGGTGACGTGTTGACGAGCGCGCGGGTGCCGGCCTTGGCCCCGTGGCTGGTCAGAGCGAGGGTGCCGCCGACGGCGAGCGCCACCGGGACGGGCAGGCTCTGGTCGGGCGCCACCGCCATGATCAGGGCGCCGGCGACGGGGCGCAGGAACGTGTGGACGACGTCCCACACCGAGTCGAGCCAGGCGATCTTGTCGACCACGAGCTCGACGAGGAACAGGGCGACGAACACCGCGATGACGACGGGCCGCTCGAGGAACTCCGGCGACTCGATCCAGTCGAGGCGCCCGGCGATGCCGAGCAGGGCCAGCACCCCGTACATCGAGATGCCGGCCGAGAACGAGCTCGCGATGGCGGTCCCGACGTCCACGTTGTCGCCCGACCCCCTCGCCGACCGCCTGCTCCTGCGCCGAGCCTACGGGCGCGGCGCCACGACTCGCCGCCGGGCTACGCGCCGAGGCGGTCGAGGACGTTGCGGGTGATCTGCTCGATGCGGGGGTCGCGGGCGGCGAGGCCGTGGGCCCAGTCGGTCGAGCCCGAGGTGACCACGGTCGCGCCCGCGTCGTTGGTGTAGGCACCGAGCACCGCGTGGCCGTGACGGATGCGCTCCAGGGCCTCGGGCTCGCGGGTGCCGAACACCCGGGAAGCGAGGTACTCGAGCTCGCTGGGCTCGCCCGGCGCCGGCGGGCGGGGCGCGGTCTCCCGGGTGAAGTGCTGGGTCGGGCAGGTGCCGAGGATCTCGAAGGTGGCGGGCGTGCCGTCCTCGCCCGTCGGGTAGGGCAGGCCGTCGCGGTAGGTGAAGGCGCAGCCGTCGCACTCGTAGCCGACGACGGTGGCCGCCGAACCCAGCACGTCGCCGTAGCCCAGGCCGGTGCCCTCGAACAGCCAGTGGCCGGCCCGGTGGATCGTGTAGCCGCCGAGGCCCGACGTCACGTTGCGGCCGATGCGGTGGTAGCCGCCGCGGGTGAACGACACCCCCGTCATGTGGTTCTCGGGGCGCTCGAGCAGCACGTCGGACCAGAGGGTGGTGACCTCGGCCTGCCGGTCGGTGCCGTAGAGCGGGTCGCGCTTGTAGAAGCCCTTGTACCCGACCATCACGTCGTGGTCGTCGCCCTCGAAGCGCACCTGCCAGAGGGCGGTGTTGCCCGAGAAGAAGGCGGCGTGGCCACCCCGGGCGATGAAGTCCTCGACGGTGTCGCGCATGCCGGCGGACCAGTACTCGTCGTGGCCCACCGAGAGGTAGAGGTGGGCGTCGGCCAGCACTTCGGGGTGCAGTTCGAGGTCGGCGTTGGTGCAGACGCCGATCTCGTAGCCCTCCCGCTCGGCCCACTCGAGGAAGGGGTGCTCCCAGTCGGGCCAGCCCGCCGAGCCGGCGTAGCCCGAGAGGTGGTTGAGGGTGAGGTAGCCGACGTGGGCGGCGTTCTGTGGGTCGGGGTCGCCCGTGCCCGTCACCCGGCGGCCCTTGCCCGGGGGCTTGTGGAGGTAGCCGCGGGCCATCGGCCGCGCCATCGCCACCTGGGTGCCGCCGGTGTAGAGGTTGGGCCCGCCGAAGTCGTTGTAGGCGTGCCAGGTGTCGGTGGCCAGGGCGAGCACGATCTTCGCCCCGGCGGCTGGGCGCACCACGAAGAAGGCGTGGCTGCGCCGGGCCTTCTCTCCCACCTCGATCTCGAGGACGACCTCGTAGTAGCCCGAGCGCCAGTCCGCCCCGACCTCGATCATCCGGGCCGCCGGCCAACGGCAGCCGCGCGACGCGGCGTCGGGCGGGGTCGGGTGGTCGTCGGCGGCGACGGCGTCGTCCCGGAAGACCACCTCCCGCCGTCCGCCCACCCGGGCCACTTCGACCCGCACCGGGCGGCCACCCGCCGACGACAGGTGCAGCCCCACCGGCTCCCCCGCCGCCACCGACTGCGGCCAGCAGTACCCCTGGACCTCCTCGCGCGCCATGCCGCACCTTACGGCCGGCCGAGCTGCCGGGACCGGCGAAGGGATCGCCCGTGCCGCGGGCCGTGCGGCGACCTCGTTCTCGAGGCAATAGCGCCCGGATTCCGGGGGCTAGTGCCTCGAGTTCGCTTCGACCTGAGCCCGCCGGCGGTCAGGGCAGGACGATGGGCAGGCGCTCCCAGCCCCGCACGGTGGACGTGGGGGCGAGCCGCATCCCCTCGTAGTCGACGTCCCACTCGGGGAAACGGTTGAGCAGCTCGTCGAGCGCCACCCGGCCCTCGAGGCGGGCGAGGCTGGCGCCGAGGCAGAAGTGCAGGCCGAACCCGAAGGTGAGGTGGGCGACGTCCTCGCGGTGGATGTCGTACTCGTCGGGCCGGTCCCAGCGCCGCGGGTCGCGGTTGGCCGACGCCGCGATGAGCAGCACCGGGCTGCCGGCCGGGATGGTGACCCCGTGGGCCTCGAAGTCCTGCATCGTGAAGCGGGCGGTGGCGTGGCCGGTCGGCTCGAAGCGCAGGGTCTCGTCGATCACCTTGGGGATGAGCGAGCGGTCGGCGACGATCTCGCGGCGCTGGTCGGGGTGCTCGGCCAGCACCTTGGCCAGCCAGCCGATGAGGCGGCCGGTGGTCTCGTTGCCGGCGCCGGCGAGGACGGCGGTGTAGGTGAGCACCTCGTCCCGGGTGAGGGTGCGGGTGCGGCCCTCCTCGTCCTCGAACTCGGCGGTGAGGAGCTGGGTCATGAGGTCGTCGGACGGGTGGGTCATCCGCCAGTCGATGTAGTCGGTGAACATGTCGCCGCTGGCCACGTTCTCCTGGCGGACCTCCATGGGCTGGCCCGGGACGGTGCGCAGGTTGGCGTCGGTCTTGTTGCGCACCGCCACCTGGTCCTGCTCGGGGATGCCGAGGAGCATGCCGATGACCCGCATGGGCAGCTCGGCGGCGAGCTCGGTGATGATGTCGAAGCCGTCGGCGCCGACCAGGGGGTCGAGGCAGCGCACGCAGTAGGCCCGCACCTGGTCCTCGAGGGCGGCCATGCGCCTGGGGGTGAAGACCCGGGACAGCAGGCTGCGGTGCATCGTGTGCGTCGGAGGGTCCTCGAACATGATCACGCCGCCGGGCAGGTCGACGCCGGCCTTGATGATGTCGAGGATGTCGGATCGGGTGCTCGAGAACGTCGGCCAGTCGACCAGCGCCTTCTCCACATCGGCGTGGCGACTCAGGGCCCAGAAGTCGTACCGCTCGTTGTAGTAGACGGGCGCCTCCTCCCGGAGCCGCTCGTACGTGGGGTACGGGTCCGCGTTGATGCCGACGTCGTACGGGTCGTAGTAGACGTCGGTCGTCTCGACGGTGGTCATGGCACTCCCCCTCGGCGGTGCGCGGCGGGCCCCCGGCCCACCGGTGTTCGCCACCGTTCTAGTCAGTTTTAACGACCGTTACAAGTTCGTTCGGTGCGGGCGGCCTGCGCCGTGTCGGGCCGGGGGCCACGGGTGAGGCAGAGTGGGGCATGGCCACGACGCGGCGCCCGCGGGCGTCGACCGAGGAGAAGCGCCAGCGCATCCTCGACGCCACCGAGGAGATCATCCTCGAGCAGGGGTACGCCGCGGTCAGCTCGCGCCGGGTCGCCGCCCGGGTCGGCATCCAGGCCCCGCACCTGCACTACTACTTCGCCACCATCGACGACCTGTTCGTCGCCGTGCTCGAGCGCCGCGCAGGCCGCAACGTCGAGCGCATGACCGAGGTGCTCGACTCCCCCGAGCCGCTGCGCACGTGGTGGGCCCTCGCCTCCGACCAGCGGGGCACCGCCCTGTTCGTCGAGCTGCTCGCCGCCGCCAACCACCGGCCGGCGCTGCGCGAGGTCGTCGGCCAGCTCGCCCGCCAGGTGCGCGAGATGCAGGTCGAGCGCCTGACCACGCTGCTGCCCGAGTACGGCATCGACCCCGACGACGTCCCGCCGGTGCTCGTCGCCGCCGCGATGCAGGGCCTCGGCTTCGGCGTCGTCACCGACCAGGCCGCCGGCTACGAGACTCGCGCCGACGAGGCGGCGGCGGCCATGGACCGCTTCCTCGCCGCCCTCGAGGCCCGCCGCACCTCCTCCTGACCCCAACCTCCAGCAGGAACGCGAGGTGGTTCCCCGCGTTTCCGCTGGAGGAACGGAGTCGTGCGTCGTCGGACCGCTCGCAAGCGTCGCTTCTGGTCACGAATTCGCGAGGTGGTACCTCGCGATTCCGGTACCAGAACGGGGGTCAGGCCCAGCCGCCGGCGCCGGTGCGGAAGGCGGTGACGCTGCCCTCGGGCGGGACGGCGTCGATGGGCGTGGCGAGCTCGGCCGCGGTGGGAGCGTCGATGGCGGCCGCGATCCCGGCCAACGCGTCGGCGTCGAGGCCGTAGATGTCGATGGCGTTCTGGCCGACCATGCGCCGGGCGGCCTCGGTGGGCACGCCGCTGAACGTGTTGCGCAGCGAGAGCTTGGCGCTCCTTGCCGAGGCCCTGGGGGACGAACGGGATCGGCTCCATGTTCATCGAGCCGTGGAAGAGCACGCCGCAGGCGACGCCGTCGTGGTCGTAGTCGGCGAGGCGGGCGGCCGGGTCGTGGTGGCCGGGCGTGCGCAGGTTCGGGTGGTCGAGGTAGCCGCTGCCGGCGAGCATCGCCGCGGCGGCCTCCTTCTCGACCGCGGTCGCGGCGGCGAACTCGTCGAACGCCGCCAGGTGGGCCGCCGGGCAGTAGGCCCGCAGGTCCTCGACGAGGCGGGGGCCGATGTGGGTGTCGTTGGAGACGACGACGACCGGCGCGTCGGGGGCGGGCACAGTCACGCCCGGTGCTCCGCCGACGGCCGCGTCGGGCGCGGTCACGGGGTGGTGGCGGTGAGGCCGCCGTCGATCGGGATGACCGCGCCGGTGAGGAACGGGGCCCGGTCGGAGGCGAGGAAGCACGCCAGCTCGGCCACCTCCTCGGGCTCGCCGGCCCGTCCCATCGGCGCCCCCTCGACGAGGGCCGGGAACTTCTCGATCGCCTCCCGGCCGCCCGACATCTCGGTGACCGTGAGCCCCGGGCAGATGGCGTTGGCCCGGATGCCCTTGCGGCCGTAGTCGATGGCGGCCTGGCGGGTGAACTGGATCACGCCGGCCTTGGAGGCGCAGTAGATGGCGACCGGGGTCTTCGACCCGGTCATGCCGCCGGTCGACGCCCAGTTCAGGATCACGCCCCCGCCGGTCGGCAGCATCGTGCGGATGGCGTGCTTGGTGCCGAGCATGACGCCGAGCAGGTTCACGCCCATGATCCGGTGGAAGTCCTCGACGGTGACGTCGGCCATGCGCCCCACTCCGCCGATGCCGGCCACGTTCAGGGCGGCGTCGACCTTGCCGAAGGCCTCGAGCGCGGCGGCGAACATCGCCTCCACGTCGGCCTCCTGCGAGACGTCGGCGTGGAACGGGACGAAGGCGTCACCGAGCTCCTCGGCGGTCTCCTGCTCCCGCCCGCTGATGTCGGCGCCGAGGACCTTGGCCCCCTCCCGCACGAAGACCTTCGCCGTGGCCCGGGCCATGCCCGAGCCGGCGCCGGTGATGACCGCGACCTTGCCGTCGAGTTCCCCCATGCGGGCGTTGTACCCCAGTTCTAACGACCGTTCAAGGTTGATCTCGGATCGGGTACCGTCTGCAGCGGCCGTGCAGCTTCCGTGGAACGAGGGGGACGCCGTGCAACTCGAGGGTCGGTCGGCGATCGTGGCCGGCGGCGCCGGCGGACTCGGCAGTGCCACCGTGCGGCGGCTCGTGGCCGCGGGTGCGGGCGCCGTCGTGCTCGACCCCGACGAGGAGCGGGCGGCGGCGCTGGTCGACGAGCTGGGCGGGCGCGCCGCCGTGGTCGCCGGCGACAGCAGCGACGACGACGCCGTCGCGTCCGCGATCACGGCGGCGCAGGGGCTCGGCACCTTCTCGGTCGCGGTCAGCGCCACCGGCGTGGTGATCCCGAGCGGTCGCCTGGTGGGCCGCGACGGCGAGCCGCTCCCCAAGGAGACGCTGCTCGCCAACCTCGACCTGCACGTCGTCGGCCCCTTCAACCTCGCCCGGCTCGCGGCCGCCGCCTTCGCCGGCAACGAGCCCGACGACGACGGCCAGCGCGGCGTGATCGTGCAGACCGCGTCGATCAGCGCCTACGACGGCCAGGTCACGATGGTCCCCTACGCCGCGGCCAAGGGGGCGATCACCTCGATGACCCTCCCCATGGCCCGTGACCTCGCGCCGCTCGGTGTGCGGGTGTGCGCCGTCGCCCCGGGCGCCTTCGCCACGCCTCGCCTCGCGTCGCCGCAGGTCCAGGCCATGCTCGTCCAGGACGTCGCCTTCCCCAAGCGGGTCGGCCACCCTGACGAGTACGCCGCCCTCGTGCTGGCCATCGTCACCAACCCCTACCTGAACGGCGAGGTGTTCCGCATCGACGGCGGCGCCCGCCTCGCCCCCGAGCTGCGCCCACCCCGCTGACGGCCCGCCCCGGTCGACCCACGGCTCAGGTCAGGCCAGGGGGCTGCGGTGCTCGGACGAGCCGGGGCCGACGGCGACGACGCGGCCATCGGGGAGCACGACCTCGGCGGACGTCCCCGGCGGCACCGTCACCGAGAGCACGAGCTCGTCGCCGTCGAGCCGCCACGAGGAGGCGATGCGGCCGTAGGGCGAGTCGTGGACCGCCTCGGCCCAGGTGAGGCCGCCGCCGGGCTGGGGCTGCACGCGGAACCGCCGGTAGCCCACCTCGTCGGGCCCGTCGCCGTCGGCGGGGCGGATGCCACCGACGTAGCGGTGCAGGAAGTCGATCACCGCGCCCTTCGAGTAGTGGTTGAGCGAGTCGTGGGCCACCCCGTCGGCGTCGATTCCCTCCCACTGCTCCCAGATCGTCGTGGCCCCCCGGTCGACCATGGTCAGCCACGACGGCGGCGTGTCCTGGAAGAGGAGCTCGTAGGCGACGTCGAGGTGGCCGGCGTCGGCGAGCACCGGCAGCAGGTCGGGCGTGGCCAGGAAGCCGGTGCCCAGGTGGGTCCCCGCCGAACGGATCAGCTCGACCAGTCGGGTGGCGACGGCGGGCCGAGCGGCGTCGGGCACGAGGTCGAACGCCAGGGCCCGCACGTGCTCGGCCTGGGTCTGCGGCACGAGGGTGCCGTCGTCGGCGAGGTACTCGGTGCGCCAGGCGTCGAGGGCGCCGGCGGCGAGCTCAGCGAGGGGCGCCGCCTCGGCGTCACGCCCGAGCAGCCGGCCGATGCGGGCGGCCAGCGCCGCCGTGTGGTGGAGGTAGGCCGTGGCCACCGCCCCCTGGTCGGCCAGGTAGAAAGGCTCGCCACCGGTCTCCGGCTCGCACCACTCGCCCCAGTGCCACCCGCCGTCCCAGAGGACGGCCTCGTGGGGCAGCGGCTCGGGCCGGGCCTCGGCTCGCTTCGGGTGGCGGCGGGTGCGGGCCGCGTTCGCGGCGTAGCCGAGCCAGGCCACCATCGTCGGCCAGAGCTCGGCGAGGACGGCCTCGTCGCCGTACAGCCGGTAGAGGTGCCACGGGACGATCACGCAGGCGTCGCCCCAGCCCGCCGACCCGAGCATCCCGAACCAGGTCGGGTCCTGCTCGGCGAGGCCCCGGTCTCGGCGGGGGTCGGGCACGTAGTTGGGCAGGAGCCCGTCGGGCAGCTGCTGGGCGGCGAGGTCACGCAGCCACTTGGTCGAGAAGCCGGCCACGTCGTAGAGGAAGGCGGCGCTCGGCAGGAAGAGCTGCCAGTCGCCGGTCCAGCCCGAGCGCTCGCGGTGGGGGCAGTCGGTCGGGATGTCGCAGGCGTTGCCGCGGAAGCTCCATTCGGCGATCTCGTGGAGCCGGTTCAGGCGGGCGTCGCTGCCCCGGAACGACCCGGTGCGCACGAGGTCGGTGTGCACGACGACGCCGGCGACGTCGTCGGGAGTGAGATCACCCGGGTGGCCGGTGACCTCCACGTACTGGAAGCCGTGGAGGGTGTGGCGGGGCTCGAAGGCGTCACCCGCCACCCCGGCCGAGGTCACCCGGTCGACCTGCTCGAGCCCGTCGCCCCGGAAGCCGAGGTTCTCGCTCGTGACGTCGCCGACGGCGTCGAGGGCCTCGCCGTGCAGCAGCGTCAGCTCGGTGGCGGCGGGGCCGAGGTCACCGAGGCGCACCCAGCCGGCGATGTTCTGGCCGAGGTCGACGACCTGGTGGTCGGCCCCGAACCGCGTCACGGACACCGGGCGCAGCTCCTCGACCCGACGGACGGGCGGCGCCGGCGAGCCGCACAGCACACCGAGGTCGTGATCGGCCACGAGTGCCGGCCCCCAGCCCGACGGCGTGACCCGCCGATCCTCCACCTGACCGGCCATGAGGTCGGCGGCGAGGATCGGGCCCGTCGTGGCCGCCTCCCAACCGGGCCCGGTGGCGACCCGCCGCTCCCCCACCTCGAGCTGGCCCAGGAAGGCGACGTGGGTTCCGAAGCCGTCCCGGCGCTGGTCGGTGCCGTGCCGGCCCCGGTACCAGCCGTCGCTCACCACCGCCTCCCACGTGTTCTCGCCGGCGAGGAGCAGGTCGCCGACGTCGTGGGTCTGCACCTGGAGGCGGGACCCGTAGGCGGTGAAGCCCGG
The DNA here is from genome assembly GCA_041908445.1 of Acidimicrobiales bacterium. Classification (GTDB taxonomy): domain Bacteria; phylum Actinomycetota; class Acidimicrobiia; order Acidimicrobiales; family DATDAH01; genus JAEUJM01. The sequence goes on from JAYRFK010000023.1 coordinate 90,767, forward strand.
GGTGAGCTCGAGGTCGCCGACCCGCCGCCCGTTCAGGAACGTCTCGTAGACGCCGTGGGCGGTGGCGTGCAGGCGCGCCGGGGCGCCCGGTTCGTCGAGGGTGAACCGGTGGCGCAGGACGTGGGGCGCCCGCCCCCCGTCGGGCTGCACGGCGTCGGACGGCGCCGCCACCCACCGGGCCGACCAGTCCGCCGGCGCCAGGAGGCCGACCTCGAAGGCGTGCGACCCGGACCAGTCGGAGGGGCCGGCGTCGGTCCACACCCGCACCCGCCACTCGACCGCCTCCCGCGCCGCGAGCGGCTCGAACGGCCACGGCACGAGCACGTGGCCGGCGGATTCGGTCCGGATGGTGCGGCCGTCGGCGAGCGCGACCGCGTAGGCCCGCTGCTCCCGGGCACCCGCGGGCAACCGCCACGACAGCCGGGGCGCGCCGGTCGCGAGGCCCAGCACGGCGGCACCGAGGTGCTCCACTCGCAGGTGATCAGGTCGGGTCATCGGGCTCCCCGCCCCGCGCCGGTCGACGGGGCGACAGGCACCACGCTCGCACGTCTGCCGATCTGCAACAAACGTTTGCAGCTGGTCGACCGGTAAGGTCGTACGCCGTGGGCACGGGCCGCGTCACCATCCTGGACGTCGCCGCCCGCGCCGGCGTGAACCCCGGCACGGTGTCGCGGGCACTGAACCGGCCCGAGCTGGTGGCGGCGGCGACCCGGGAGCGCATCGAGGCGGCGGTCGACGAGCTGGGCTTCGTCCCCAACCGGGCCGCCCGGGGGCTCATCACCGGCCGCACCGGCAACATCGCGGTGATCGTCCCCGACATCACCAACCCGTTCTTCGCCCTCCTGGTGCGGGCGGTCGAGCGGGCCGCCCGGGACGACGGCCTGCAGGTGCTGCTCGTCGACACCGGCGAGCAGAGCGACGAGGAGGTGCGGGCGGCCCGGGCCCTCGGCCCCGAGGTCGACGGGCTCATCGTGGTCTCACCCCGCAAGCTGCACCGGGCCCTCGACGGCCCCACGCCCGCGACGCCGACGGTGTTCGTGAACCGGCCCGCAACAGGGCGCGCCTCGGTGGTCATGCGGTCGGCCGACGCCGCCGAGGACGCCCTCCACCTCCTCGCCGAGCTGGGCCACCGGCGCCTGGTCTACGTGGGCGGTCCGCCCGGGTCGTGGGCCGCGACCGAGCGACGGAACGCGGTCGTGCGCACGGCCAAGGCCGCCGGCATCGAGGTCGTGGCGGTGCGGGTCGACACCCCCACGGTCGAGTCCGCCGCCACCGCCGTCGACGCAGTGATCGAGCACCGGGCGACGGCGGCCATGGCCTTCAACGACCAGCTCGCCCTGGGCCTGCTCTCGGGCCTCGCCCGCCGGGGCGTGCGGGTCCCCGAGGACGTGAGCGTGGTCGGCTGCGACGACGTCCCCCTCGCCGAGCTGGTGGCGCCGCCGCTCACCACCATCGCCATGCCCACCGAGGCCGCCGGCGCGGCGGCGCTGCGCCTCCTCACCGGCGAGCCCGAGACGGTGGAGCTGGCCGGCACCCTCGTCGTCCGCGCCTCCACCGGCCCCGCCCCCACCCCCTGACCCTCGTTCCTCCAGCAGAAACGGAAGGTAGGACCGCGCGTTCCCGCTGGAGGTTGGGTCACGGACGCGGCGGTCCGCGGGACTCGCCGGTGTCAGCTCCCCGTTCCTCCAGCAGAAGCGGAAGGTAGGACCGCGCGTTTCCGCTGGAGGTTGCATCACGAGCCGCGGCGGGCCGCGGAACTCGCCGGCGGCGGCCCCCCTTCCTCCAGCAGAAACGGAAGGTGGAACCGCGCGTGCCTGCTGGAGGTTCGTCAGGGGCGGAGGCGGTAGAGGACCTCGCCGGCGTCGGGAACGACGAGGGCGTCGGGGTCGGACGCCCAGTCGGCGGGATCGACCGTCGCCGGGTCCCGGTAGCCGAGGTTGGCGCGGTGGGTGACCGCCTCGGGGATCCCCGTGGCGAGCACGACGTGGACGCGGGGGCGCTCGCCCTCGACCGGGTCCCAGGTGCCGGCGCCGTAGAGGTGGGTCGAGTGGGCGAGCTCGCCGCGGGGGTGGTCGCGGTACTCGTCCCAGTGGGCCAGGAAGTAGTCGCGGCAGTGGTAGCCGAGCTCGTCGAGCGCGGGGTGCATCGCCGCGATCCGGGTGATGTGCGGGGCGTGGAGCACGACCTCGCCGCCGTCGGCCACCACGGGCTCGACCTTGTAGAACCCCTTGGCGCCGGTCCAGAGGTCGTCGTAGCGGGGCGCCACCAGCGACAGCACCCGCTGCGCGGGCCGATCGAGGTAGACGACGTGCGACTCGGCGGCCACGTCGGCGGCCGCCGCCCACGAGCCGATGGGGTCGCCGAAGGCCACCGCCTCGAGCTCCCCCGACCTGGCGTCGACCACGACCGAGAGCGCATGGCGTTCGCCGTGGACGAGCTCGGCGGCGGCGTGGACGAGGGCCCGCACCGGGGTGATCCCCCGCGACCCGATGATCTCGGCGCTCGAGATGAGCGCCCCCAGCCAGTGGGTGAGGTCGATGAGCTCCTGGCCGGACAGGCCCGGGAACAGGTACTTCTCGCCGCCCGAGAACCCCACCACCTCGTGGGGCAGCACCGGGCCGACGATGACGGTGACGTCGCTCTCGACCACGAGGCGGTTGACCCGCACGGCCACGGCCTCGTCGAGGCGGCCGTCGGAGAGGCGGTGGACGGTCTCGGCGTCGAGGGTGCCGACCGCGGCGAAGGTGGCGTCGTCCCACCACTCGTGGTTCACGACCTCAAGGCCATCGACGCCGACGAGCGCCCGCCGGGCGGCCTCGCCCATCGGCGCGTGGGTGCCGAGGGCGACGACGGCCGTGCACGAGCGCACCCGGCCGGTGACGGCCTCGTCGATGGCGCCGAGGAGCATTGGGAGCGGACAGGCCCGGGTGGCGTCGGGGATGACCAGGCAGAGCGAGCGCCCGTCGAGGTCGAGCCCGTCGAACTGCTCGCGGACGAACGCCCGGACCGCGGTCTCGTCGAGGCGATGGTGGGGCCCGCCGATCAGTGCGGTCACGGGGACGGCTCCAGGGCGCCGGCGCCGCGCTCCACCACGCAGTCGAGGGCGGCGGCGACCTCCGGGGACCACGCCGCCAACGCCGGCCCGACGGCGAGCTCGGCGGCCGCGGCCGGGCCGCCCGCGGCGAGCGCGGCCTTCAGGTCGGCGGCGGCAGGATCCTCGACCGGGGGGAGCGGACGGCCCTGCACCGGCGTGCCCGTCGCCGGAGCCAGCCACGCCGCCACCACCACGGCGAAGCGGTCGACCGGCAGGCCGCGGGCCCGCCGGGCCTCGACCACCGGCAGCACCCGCTGGGCCAGCTTGCGCGACCCGTCGGCGCCGACCTGGGTGCAGGTGTGGCCGAGCACCGGGTTGGCGAACCGGCGCAGCGAGCCCGCCGCGTAGGCCGCCGGCTCGGGGCCGCCGTCGGCCGGGTCCACCACGGCGAGCACGTCGTCGACCAGCCCCCGGACGAAGCCGGCGACGAGCGGGTCGGCCACCGCCACCGCGATGGTGTCGTGGCCAGCGAGCAGGCCGCCGTACGCCAGGGCCGAGTGGGGGGCGTTGAGCAGCCAGAGCTTGCGCTGCTGGTGGGCGCCCACGTCCGCCACGACCTCCACGCCGGCGGCGGCCAGCGGCGGCAGACCGTCGACCGCCTCGACCACCCACGACCGGTGCGCCTCGGCCACCACCGCGGCCTCGTCGAGCAGGCCGAGCCGCTCGGCCACCTCGGCCCGGTCGGCGTCGGTCGTGGCCGGCACCATGCGGTCGACCACCGAGCACGGGAAGGCGACGTGGGTCTCGATCCAAGCGGCCAGCCCCGGCGCGCCGCCCCCGGCGGCCTCGGCCACGACCCGCTCGCGGAGCACCCGCCCGTTGTCCAGCAGGTTGTCGAGCGACGCCACCACGAGCCCACCCTGATCCTTGCGGCGGCGGGCGTCCAGCCCCGCCACGAGCGTCGCCACCGCCGAGCCCGGCCCCACGGTGTCGTACCCCTTCTCGGTGACGGTGAGCGTCACGAGGGAGGTCGCCGGGTCGGCCACGGCGGCCACCGCCACCGGTGCGCCCGTCGCCACCGCCACGATCGAGCCGACCAGGCGGACGTCGGCGGCGACTCCCGGCTCCCGGGTGGTCACGGTGTAAAGGCCGTCCTGAGGGCCGAGCTGCGCCTCGGCGGTGGGATGGCGCAGGGCGACGGCCCGCACGCGCGCCGGGTGGCCGGCCGCGAGCAGGTCGTCGGCGTAGACCCCGAGGTGGGCCCGGGCGAAGGCGCCCGGCCCGAGGTGCACGAACGGCGCCGGCCCCGCCCGGTCGTAAGGCGGCGGCGCCACCGAGCGGGCCTCACCGAGCGTCCCCGCCGACAGCCGCCTCACCGCCACGACCCCCGAGAGCGGCGAACTGGCTCCCGATTCGATCGCCCTGGCGATCGAATCGGGAGCCAGAACCGATGGTCGGGGATCACCCTTCGGCGCGCCAGCGGGCCCGGAGGCGGTGAGCGGCCAGCTTGGGGCGGCGGTCCCGGGTGAACACGCCCTTCTTGTTGCCGTCCACCCGCATGATCGACGGCAGGGTGGCGAAGTCGGCGAAGTTCCAGACGTGCTCGCCGACCACCGCGTCGAGCCGGTCGAACACCCGGTGGTAGGTGTCGAGCAGCTCGGCCTGGTACTCCTCGGTCCACGGGTCGGCGGTGGCCGAGCGCTGTCCGGCCACGGCGTCGCCGCCGTACTCGGTGACGAGGATGGGCTTGCCGTGCTTCTCGACCCACGCCACCAGCTCGGCCTCGAGGCCCTGCTCGGCCTCGGCCAGGTCGAAGCCGAGGTACCAGCCGTAGTACCGGTTGACCATCACCACGTCGGCCAGCTCGGTGACGAGGCAGGCGTCGGGCGGAGACAGCAGGATGTTCACGAACCCCACCGGCCGGGTGGGGTCGAGCTCGCGCACGACGTCGAACAGCGGCGCGAAGTAGTCGCGGGACTCGAGGGTGTGGGACTCGGGCTCGTTGGCGACGCTCCACAGCACCACCGAGGGGTGGTTCTTGTCCCGGGCGATCAGCTCCTCGAGGTGGCGCCGGTGCGCCGCCGCGGTGGCGTCGTTGACGGTGTCCTCGCTGAAGGTCACCCGGTCGCCGCCGAGGAACATGCCCCCGCCGACCCCGAGGTTCATGCCCACCGCCGCGGTCTCGTCGATCACCACGAGGCCGAGGCGGTCGGCGTGGTCGAGCACCTCCTCGGCGTAGGGGTAGTGGGAGGTGCGGAAGGAGTTGGCGCCCACCCACTCGAGCAGGGCGAAGTCGTGCACCATCGAGGCGGGGTCGTGGCCCTTGCCCCGCACGACGTGGTCCTCGTGCATCCCGAAGCCCTTGAAGTAGAAGGGCTCGTCGTTGATGAGGAAGCGGGTGCCGTCGACCCGGACGGTGCGGATGCCGACGGGCAGCGAGTAGCGGTCGACCACGGCCTCGCCGTCGACGAGCTCGACCCGCAGGTCGTAGAGGTACGGCGCGCCGGGGCCCCAGAGGTGGGCGTCGGGCACCCGCAGCTCGGCGTCGGCGCCCGTGGCCTCGGCCACCAGCTCCCCCTCGGCGTCGCGCAGCTGCAGGCGGACCGAGGCCGAGGTCTCGCCGGCGACCGACACCGCGGCGCGGACCACGCCGGTGGCGCCGTCGCGGTCGGCGACCACGGTGAGGTCGTCGAGGTGGGCCGGCGGCGTGCTGCACAGCCAGACGCTGCGGTGCAGGCCGCCGTAGTTGAAGAAGTCGTAGTAGTAGAGCGCCTGCTTTCGGCCGTCGGGCTTGGTGACGGTCATCCCCGGCGGGATCGACTGCCAGGACAGCTCGTTGTTCACCGCCACCGTGAGCCGGTGCTCCTCCCCCGGGCGGACGAGCGCGGTGACGTCGGCCTCGAAGGGCAGGTAGCCGCCCTCGTGCTCGGCGACCTGCTCGTCGTCGAGCCAGACCGTGGCCCGGTGGCAGGCGGCGTCGAAGCGCAGGACGACCCGCTGGCCGGCCCAGCCCCGGGGCACCAGCACGGTGCGCTGGTACCAGACGTCGCCGACGTGGTCGTGCACGTCCTTGTCCACGAACAGGTCGTTGAAGCTCGACGGCACGGGGACGGCCCGGCTGTCGGCCAGCGGGCCCTCCCACCAGCGCTCGTCACGGCCGGCGTGGTGCCGGTCGACGGCGAGCTCCCACAGGCCGTCGAGGCTCCGGGCCTCACGAGCGACGTTGTCCTGGGGGCGCAGCATGGGTCTCCTGTCGGGTCGGCGCGGGTGGGTTCAGCGGCCGGGGCTCAGCCCGCGACCCGGAAGGCGGAGCGGGCCAGGCCGTCGGCGAGGTCGGCGGCGACGGCGTGGGCCTCGTCCTCCTCCATCCGGTGCTCCGCGACGAGCTCGGCGAGGAAGCCGGCGTCGAGGCGGCGGGCCACGTCGTGGCGGGCGGGGATGGTGAGCAGCGAGCGGGCGTCGTCGTTGAAGCCGACGGTGTTGTAGAAGCCGGCGGTCTCGGTGGTGCGGCGACGGAAGCGGCGGATGCCCTCGGGGCTGTCGTGGAACCACCACGGCGGGCCGAGGCGCAGCGCCGGGTAGTGGCCCGCCATCGGGGCCAGCTCGCGGCTGTAGGTGCTCTCGTCGAGGGTGTAGACGACGACGGTCAGCCGCGGCTCGTTGCCGAAGCGGTCGAGCAGCGCCTTGAGCCCGCCGACGAAGTCGATGGTCGTGGGGATGTCGGCGCCGAGGCCGATGCCGTAGCGGTCGCGCTGGGTCGGGTTGTGCTCGCGCCACGATCCGACGTGGAGCTGGAGGACCAGCCCGTCGTCGAGGCTCATGGCCGCCATCTCGGTGAGCAGCTGCGCCCGGAACAGCTCAGCGTCGCCGGGCTCGCGCCGGCCGCCGACCAGCCGGCCGAAGAGCGCCTCGGCCTCCGCCCGCGGCAGGTCGGCGGTGCGGGCAGTGGGGTGGCCGTGGTCGGAGGCGGTGGCGCCGGCGGCCCGGAAGACCGTCCGCCGGGCCCGGAGGGCGGCGAGGTAGCCCGACCAGGTGGTGGTGTCCTCGCCGGTGAGCTCGCCGAGGCGGGCCAGGTTCTCGGCGAAGCGGGGGCCGTCGGGGTCGATCACGTCGTCGGGGCGGAAGGTCGGCGCCACCACGCCCGACCAGCCCGACGCCCGGATGGCGGCGTGGGCCTCGAGGGACGCCAGGGCGCCGTCGGTGGTGGTGAGGAACTCGATGCCGAAGCGCTCGTAGAGGGCCCGGGGCCGGAACGCGTCCTCGTCGAGCCGGGCGCAGACCTCGTCGTAGATCACGTCCGCCGTGTCGGGCCCGAGGCGGGCCTCGACGCCGAAGACCTCGCCGAGGGTGTGGTCGAGCCAAAGCTTGGACGGCGTGCCGAGGAAGAGCCGGTAGTGCTCGGCGAAGGTCCGCCAGACCTGGCGGCCGTCGACCTCCGCGGCGTCCCCGTCGAGGGGCCGGACGCCCAGCGCCTCCAGCGGCACACCCTGGCTGTAGGCCATGCGCAGGAAGTAGTGGTCCTTGGTGACGAGCTCCGTGGCAGGGTCGCCGATGGGCAGGTCGCCGGCCAGGCCGGACGGGTCGATGTGGCCGTGGGGGCTCACGATCGGCAGGTCGCGGGTGCCCTCGTAGATGGCCCGGGCGAGGGCGCGGGTGGCGGGATAGGGCGGGAGGAGGCGGTCGGGGTGGAGCACTATGCAAAGGTTTGCATAGTGGTCGTTCGAAGCGCAACGATGGCGCCATGACCGACGCCGCCGCGACCACGTCCTCGTTCCCCGACGGGTTCCTCTGGGGGGCCGCCACGGCGGGCCACCAGGTCGAGGGCGGCAACGTGAACGCCGACATCTGGCCGCTCGAGTGGGCGCAGCCGTCGCTGTTCGTGGAGCCGTCCGGCGACGCCTGCGACCACTACCACCGCTACCCCGAGGACATCGCCACCATGGCCGGGCTCGGGCTGAACGCCTACCGGTTCTCGCTGGAGTGGTCCCGCATCGAGCCCGAGCCCGGGTACTTCTCGCGGGCGGCGCTCGACCACTACCGCCGCATGATCGGCACCTGCCTCGACCACGGCGTGGCGCCCGTCGTCACGTACTGCCACTTCACGACGCCGCGCTGGTTCGCCGGCCAGGGCGGCTGGACCGGCGCCGACGCCGTCGACCGCTTCGCCCGCTACGCCGAGCGGGCCACCGCCCACCTCGGCGACCTCCTCGGCTGGGTGGCCACCGTCAACGAGCCCAACGTCATCACCATGCTCGAGCTCACCGGCGTGATCCCGATGGGGACCAGCAGCGACGAGGCGCCCGTCGGCGACGCCGGGGGCGGCGACGACGAGGGCGGCGAGGCGACCTTCGGCGTCGGCGGCCACGACCCCGACCGCTACCGCATGGGCCTCGTGGGCACCGACGTGGCGCGCATGGCCGCCATCCACCGCGCCGCAGCCGAGGCCATCAAGGCGGGGCCGGGCGACGCGAAGGTGGGCTGGACCCTCGCCCTCGTCGACCTCCAGGCAGGCGACGGCGGCGAGGAGCGCTTCACCCGCGCCCGCCAGGGCGCCCAGCTCGACTGGCTCGAGGTCTCGCAGGACGACGACTGGGTCGGCGTGCAGACCTACTCCCGCAACGTGCTCGGCTCCGACGGCGTGCTGCCGGTGCCCGAGGGCGTCCCCACCATGCAGACCGGCTGGGAGGTCTACCCGCCGGCCCTCGGCCACACCGTCCGCCTCGCCGCCGAGCACGCCGGCGTGCCGGTCATGGTCACCGAGAACGGCATGGCCACCGACGACGACGCCGCCCGACTCGCCTACACGCGCGGGGCGCTCGAGGGCCTCGCCGGCGCCATCGCCGACGGCGTGGACGTCCGCGGGTACCTGCACTGGACCCTGCTCGACAACTTCGAGTGGATGGCCGGCTTCGCCAAGACCTTCGGCCTCGTCGCCTTCGACCACGAGACCTTCGCCCGCACGGTCAAGCCCACCGCCCGCTGGCTCGGCGAGGTGGCCAAGGCCAACGCCCTCGTCTGACCCGCCCGCCTCCCCACTCCGGGACCACGCTGCTGTTCCAAGCAACAACACGCTTGTCCCAGAACGAGGAGGGCACGCCGCCGGCGGCGGACAGTCCGGCGCCGGCGTGATCACGGGTCTGGGGCGGTTGGGTATCGTCGCGGCGGCGTCGGGGGGCGTCACGGCCGCGGCCGTGGCGGGCCAGGGACCAACGAGCAGGGGGAATCGATGGAGACAGAGGGCCCCGGCGCCTACGACCCCGAGTCGGTGAAGGCCCGCTACCTGGCCGAGCGCGACCGCCGCCTGGTCCCGGGCCGCACCGACATCGTCGACCTCCGCCGTGACGAGCGCTTCGCCCGGTACACCCGCGACCCGTTCACCCCCTACACCGAGCGGGACGGCATCGACGAGGAGCTCGACGTGGTGGTCGTCGGCGGTGGCATCGCCGGCCTGCTCGCCGGCGTGGCCCTGCGCAAGGCCGGCGTCGAGCGCCTCCGCATCGTCGACCAGGCCGGTGGCGTGGGCGGCACCTGGTACTGGAACCGCTACCCCGGCGTGATGTGCGACGTGGAGTCCTACATCTACCTGCCGATGCTCGAGGAGCTCGGCTACGTCCCGAAGGACCGCTACGCCTCCGGCCAGGAGATCCTCGAGCACCTCGAGCGGATCGCCGACCGCTACGACCTCGTGGCCGACGGCCTGTTCCACACCGACGTGCAGCGGGCCGAGTGGGACGACGCCGACGCCCGCTGGCACGTCCACACCGACCACGGCGATCACCTGCGGGCCCGCTGGTACGTGCTCGCCGTGGGCATCCTGAACCTGCTCAAGATCCCCGACATCCCCGGCCTCGACGACTTCGCCGGCCACTCGTTCCACGCCGCCCGCTGGGACTACGGCTACACCGGCGGCGGCCCGGGCGAGGAGCTGACCGAGGTGTCGGACAAGGTCGTCGGCCTCGTGGGCACGGGCGCCACCGGCATCCAGGTGCTGCCGCCGCTGGCCCGGGCCGCGAAGCACGTCTACGTCTTCCAGCGCACGCCCTCGGCCATCGGCGAGCGGGGCAACCGCCCCACCGACCCCGGCTTCGCCGACACGCTCGAGCCCGGCTGGCAGCGGGCCCGCATGGACAACTTCCAGGCGATCATGCTCGGCCGCCAACAGGAGCAGGACCTGATCGACGACGGCTGGACCCACCACTACGCCGCCGTCCAACACCCGCCGCGCCGGCCCGACATGAGCATCGAGGAGTACCTGCGGGGCGGGGAGGAGGTCGACTTCCGGGTCATGGAGGAGCACCGCCGCCGGGTCGAGTCCCTCGTCGACGACCCGGACACCGCCGCCATCCTCAAGCCCTGGTACCGCTACCTCTGCAAGCGGCCCTGCTTCCACGACGAGTTCCTGTCGGCGTTCAACGAGCCCAACGTCACCCTCGTCGACTGCCCGGCCGGCTTCGACCGAATCGCCCCCGAGGGCCCCGTGGTGGACGGCACGACCTACCCCGTCGACGTGCTCGTGCTGGGCACGGGCTTCGAGCCCGAGCTCACCCCCCTCTACCGCCGGGCCGGCCACGAGATCGTCGGCCGTGGCGGCGTGACCCTCGCCGAAAAGTGGTCCGACGGCGCGTCGAGCCTCTTCGGGATGATGACCCGCGGCTTCCCCAACCTGTTCGTGATGCCCGCCCCCGGCCAGCAGGCCGTGGTCACCGTGAACTACACGCAGCTCGCGGTGCTCGGCGCCGAGGTCGTGGGCGGCGCCGTCGCGGCGCTCCGGCACCAGGGCGTGCGGGTGTTCGACGTGAGCGAGGCGGCCGAGGCGGCGTGGAGCGACGAGGTGGTGCGGACCCACGTCGACGGCAGCTCGGTCATGGCCGCGTGCACCCCGTCGCGCATCAACAACGAGGGCCACCCCGAGCTGCTCAACCCCCGCAACGGCAACTGGGGCCGCGGCTTCGGCGACTACTTCAAGTACCGGGACCTCCTCGAGGCGTGGATCGCCGCGGCCGACCTCGAGGGGCTCGACCTCGAGGTCGGCGACCCCGCCGAGGCGCCGGCCCCGTGAGCGCCGACCGGCCGCGCGTCGCCGTGGTGACCGGGGGTGGGGCCGGCATCGGCGCGGCCATCGCCACCGAGCTCGGCCGGGCCGGTGTCTTCGTGGTCACCGTCGACCCGCTGGTCTCGGTCGACGGGGTCGAGCAGCTCCCCGATCCCGAGGAGACCACCGCCGGGCGCATCGTCGCCGCCGGTGGCGCCGCCCGAGCCTCCGACCTCTCGGTCACCGACCGCGACGGCGTGATCGAGCTGTTCGCCGGCCTCGCCGACGAGCAGGGCGGGGTCGACGCGGTGGTGAACGTGGCGGGCATCACCCGCCAGATGAGCTACGTGGAGGGCACCGAGGACGACTGGCGCAGCGTGCTCTCGGTGCACCTCGACGGCTTCCTCAACGTGTTGGAGGCGGCGCTGCCGATCATGGCCGCCCAGGGCCACGGCCACGTGCTCGGCGTGACCTCCGGCTCGGGCTGGCGGCCCGCCGACACCGGCGCCTACGGGTGCGCCAAGCGGGCGGTGGCCTCGCTGACCTGGCAGCTCGGCGGCCTCGTCCCCGCCGGCGTCGTGGTCAACGCCATCTCCCCCATCGCCGTCACCCGCATGGTCCTCGCGGCCATGGAGCGCCAGAAGGCGGCCACGGCGAAGCAGGCCCAGGCCAAGACCAGCGGCCTCGCCCTCGGCACCCGCATGCCCACCCCCGACCAGCTCGGCCCCGTCGGCGCCCACCTGGTGGGCGAGGGCTTCGCCGCCTGCCGGGGCCAGGTGGTCTTCGTGGCCGGCGCCGAGCTCGCCCTCGTCGAGCGCCCCCGTCTGCTCGAGGTCGTGGGCACCGAAGGGGTGGCGTCGCTGGCCCAGGCGCTGGAGACCGTCACCACGGCGGCGCTCGCCCCCGCCGAGGCCGGCCAGGCCAGCACCGGCGGCGGCAACCCCCGGCTGGCGGCGGCCCTCGGCGGCACGGCACGCCCGCCCGAGGACGAGGTCGAGGGCGAGGCGCCCGCACCGGCGGTGACGTCCTGCCTCGTCGTCTCGGACCGCCCCGAGGTGGCCGACGCGGTCACCGCCGCCCTCGCCCCCCGAGGGGTCGCGTGCCGCACGGTCGACGCCGGCGGGATCGAGCACACCTTCGCCGGCACCGCCGCGGCGCTGGCCGATGCGGTCGCCGCCGGGCCCGTCGACGGCGTGGTCGTGTCACTGGCGGGCACCCCACCGGCGGCCGACCTCGGCCCGGGCTGGGAGCGCACGCTCGCCGAGCACACCGGGATCACCGAGCAGATCTACGCCGACGCCGCCTGGGCCCGAGCCGTCGGCGACCTCGCCAACGCCACCGGCACCTCGCTGCGGCTCGTCACCCTCACCGACGCCGTATCCGCCGGCGGCCGCAGCCGCGCCCAAGCGGTGGCTCAGCACGCCCGCGCGGCCCGGGGCGCCACCGACGACCGCCTGGCCGCCTTCGCCGTGGCCGTCGAGTCGGCCGCGCCCGCCGACCTGGCCGCCGCCGGCGAGCTCACCGCCCACCTCCTCGCCAGCGGCGACGCGTCGGCGCTCTCCGGCGCCGAGCTCGCGGTCGGCCCTGGCTGGCTGGGCCTGCGCAGCCACCCCCGCGTCGGCGCCAGCCTCAGCTTCCACGACCACACCGTCGCCCCGTGGCTCGACGACGTGCTCGCCGACCTCGCCGGCGGCCCGGCCCCCGGAGGTACGCCTCGATGAGCGACGCCACCCCCAGCGCCGACGAGGTCGAGCGCCCGGCACGGATCGTCGACGCCCACGTCCACCTGTGGGACCCGGCCCGCACGGACTGGTACCCCTACCTCGCGGGCCAGCAGGACGTGGGCCTCGGTGACGTCACCGGCATGGCCCGCCGCTTCGACCTCCCGACCTACCGGGCCGAGGCGCCGGGCTGGAACGTCGAGGCGTGGGTCAACGTGGCCGCCGCAACGGGCGTGCACTCGATCGAGGAGACCCTCGAGGTCGACGCCCGGGCCCAGGCCGACGGCCACCCCGACGCGCTGATCGGCGGGGTCACGCCCACCGACACCGTCGCCGAGGCCGTCGACCAGCTCGACCGCCAGCTCCGGGCCGGGCGGTTCCGGGGGGTGCGCCCGATGGGCCGCTTCGCCGGCCCGCTCCCCCACCTCGACGTGCTGCGGGCGCTCGCCGAGCGGGAGCTGGTCTTCGAGCTGATGACCCACCCCGACCAGCTCGCCGAGGCCGCCGCCGGCCTGGTGGAGGTGGACGGGCTGACCGTGGTGGTCGAGCACGCCGGCTGGCCCCGCTCGGCCGACGCCGACGAGCACGCCCTCTGGCACGACGGCATGGCCGCGCTCGCCGCCCTCGGGCCGCGCGTGCACTGCAAGCTCTCGGGCCTGGCCATGCCCCTCGGCTCTATGGCGCCCGACGTGCTGCGCCCGTGGATCGAGGAGGCCCTCGCCCTGTTCGGCACCGACCGGTGCTTCTTCGCCAGCAACTTCCCCGTCGACGGCCTCCACGGCACCCTCGACGAGCTGTGGTCGTCGTACTCGGCCCTCACCGCCGACCTGGATGCCGCCACCCGCGACGCCCTCTTCGCCGGCAACGCCGAACGCGTCTACCGACTGTGAGCGACGGCGGACCCGACCGCGGGACCGACGCCGACCCCACCGCCCGGTTGGACGACCGGGTGGCCGTCGTCACGGGCGGGACCCGGGGCATCGGACGGGCCGTCGCCGAGGCGCTGGCCGGCGCCGGCGCCGCGGTCGTGGTGAACGGCCGCGACGAGCGCGCCGTGGCCGAGACCGTCGACGCCCTCACCGCCACGGGCGCCACCGCCCGGGGCGTGGCCGGCTCGGCCGCCGACCCGACGGTCGCCGACGCACTCGTGGCCGAGGCCGTCGCCACCGGCGACCTCGCTGCGGTCGTGAACTGCGCCGGCACCGCCGAGCCCCCTGGCTCCTCGATCCTCACCGTGACCAGTGCCGAGTGGCACGCCCTGCTCGACGCCCACCTCACCTCGGCCTTCGAGGTCTGCCGGGCCGCCGCGCCCCACTTCGTCGCCCGGGGCGGCGGGGCCATCGTCAACACCAGCTCGTTCGCCTTCGACGGCAGCTACGGCGGCACCGGCTACCCGGCCGGCAAGGGCGGCGTGACCAGCCTCACCTACGCGCTCGCCGCCGAGCTGGCCGAGCACGGCGTGCGGGCCAACGTCGTGTGCCCCGGCGCCCGCACCCGGCTCTCCACCGGCGACGACTACGAGGCCCACATCGCCGACCTCCACCGGCGGGGCCTGCTCGACGACGTGGCCTACGCCGGCGCCCAGGACCCGGGCCCGCCCGAGCACGCCGCCGCCCTCTACCTCTTCCTCGTGACGGACCTCGCCGCCGGGATCACCGGCCAGGTGCTCGCCGCCGCCGGCGGCTTCCTCGGGCGCTTCCCCGGGCCGGCGGTCGAGCTCGTCACCTGGCGGGACCACCACGAGCACCCGCCGTACACCCCCGCCGAGATCGCCGGCCTCCTGGCCGGCTGACACCGCGGGCCCGAACGGGCGGCGGGGGTACCGACGCGCTCCCCCACGATGGTTGCACGGCGAAGGACCTTGGTCCCACGGGGAGGTGCCGTTGTCCCCAGGACCCCCCGGGGCCGCTCGTGCGTAACTGAGGGCACGAACCAGGGAGCCAGAGGGCTCCCACCCCAAGGAGGGGATCCGACATGACACTCCTCGAAGAGAAGAGCGAAACCACCACCGAGACCACCGCCACCACCAAGGAGGTCGGCGACCACCCCGTCCCCGTCACCCGGGGGCGCATCGACGTCATCCTGATCGCCCTGGGCGCCGCCGCCGCCGTCGTACTGCTCGTCGCCGGCAGCCTGCTCACCTGGGGCTCCACGTTCGCGAACGACTACGTCAGCCGTGAGCTCGCCGCCCAGAAGATCAGCTTCCCGCCCGCCGCCGCCCTCCAGGAGGAGGGTCGCGACGACCTCGTCCAGTACGGCGGCCAGCAGGTCGACACCGGCGCCGAGGCCGAGGCCTACGCCAGCTACATCCAGGGCCACGTCGACGGCATGGCCGACGGGGCCACCTTCTCCGAGCTGCGTGAGCCGCAGGTCGCCGCCGAGGAGGCACTGAACCAGGCCGTCGAGTCCGGCGCACCCAACGCCGAGGTCGCCCGCCTGCAGGCCGACCTGGACGAGATCAACGGCCTCCGCGACACGGTCTTCCAGGGTGAGGTCCTGCGGGGCACCCTGCTCAGCACCTACGCCTGGTCGACCATCGCCACGATCGCCGGCATCGCCGCCGTCGTCGCCTTCGTCGCCGCCGGCGTCACGCTGGTCCTGGTGGTGCTCGGCATCATCCACCTGCGCCGGATGCACCGGGCGCAGGCCTGATCGCCACCGGGTCGCCAGCGTCGCCGACCCGGCCGTAAACCGCAGGAGGTCCCCCGGTCCGCCGGGGGACCTTCCGCGTCCGGGTGCCGACGCCGGAACCCCGGGAGTGGCCACTACCCTGCCCGGACCCGGCGGTGGCGGACGACGAGGAGCGGGCGTGGACGAGCGGAGGCGATGGTGAGCACACCTGGCTGGCACCCGGACCCGACCGGCCGTCACCAGTACCGCTGGTGGGACGGCACCACCTGGACCGAGGGCGTCGCCAACGGAGGCCAGGTCGGCTCGGACCCCCTCGCTCCTGCGCCGCCCGCCACCGCCGCCACCGGCGCCGCACCCACGCCCGCGACCCCCGCCGAGCGGTCGCCCCACGCCGACCGGATCCTCGACCAGCACACGCTGCGCTTCCGGGGTGGCGGTGGCGCGGGCACCTCGCCGCGCTACTGGACGGTGAAGGACGCCAACGGCGCCGACATCGCCAAGGTCTGGCGGCGCGGCCACCGGGCCCGGCTCTGCGACCTCGACGGCGCGCCCGTCCTGGGCGCCCGAACGAGGTTCGGCCGGCGCCGAGCGGGCCAACGCAGCGGTGACGTGGCCTTCGGCCGCAACGTGATCGGCATCGACCTGCTCGACCACCAGGGCCAGACGTGGGCGGAGCGCAGCTCCTACGTCGCCGCGATCGATGTCTCCTGGACGTTCAAGGCCGGCGGCGAGAAGCTGTTGAAGGCCAAGATCGACCGCTCGGCGCTCACCGGCATCACGAGCAGCGCGCCGTTCCGCTCGGTGACGCTGATCGGCCCCGACAAGCAGGAGCTGGGCACCATCACCGAGGAGGTGGCGCAGGGCACCCGGTTCGACGACGACTTCCGGACCTGGCTGCACCTCGAGCGCGCGCCCAGCCTCTCGGACCCCCTGCGCAGCGTCGTCGCCTCGATGCCCCTCGCCCTGTTGACCTACCTCTACCGCGTCGGCGACGCCTGACCGGACCGACCGGCCCGGTCCGGCCGGCGACGTCGGGTCAGGACCCCACCGCCACGACGTTCTCGTCGCCCTCGCCGCAGTCGAAGCCCTCGTCGGGGTGGTACCGGACGAAGGCGCCGTCCTGGACCTGCATCATGAGGTAGCACGGCGCGCCGCCGTTGGCGGCCGGGTCGGTTGCGGCGTGCAGGCCGCCGCCGGTCCACTCGGTGATCCCCCCGGCCTGCTCGAGCACGCAGCTCCGGCTGAGGTCGTTCTCGAGGTCGCAGGCCTTGGCCGAGGTGGCGAACAGCAGCCACGCCGACACCGACTGGGCGCCGAGCAGGGCGACCTTGCCGTCCACCGCCTCCACGATGTCGAGGTACTGCTGGGTCGCCGGGTTGTCGGCGGCCTCCTCGAAGGGCACGAAGGCGCTCTGGAGCAGCACGCCCTCGGCGGCGCCACCGGCGGCGTCCAGGAAGGCCTGGTCGTAGAAGTTCGTCTGCTGGAGGATGACGTCGGGGTGGTAGTCGATCTCGTCCATCGACTGGAGCAGCTGGGCGAGGTTCTCGCCCTCACCCACGAAGTGCAGGACCCGGACGCCGTCGTCGGCCAGGCCCTGGGCCAGCGGGGCCCAGTTGGCCTCGCCGAGGACGTTGTAGCTGGTCTCGTTGACGAACGTGTACCCCGCCTGCTCGAGGCCGTCGACGGTCTTGTCCTTCTGCTCGATGAGGGTGTCGAGGTCGGCGTAGAGGATGCCGGTGTGGGCGATGGCGTCCGGGTGTTCTTCGGCGACCTGGAGCCACGGCCCCACCAGGAAGCGGTCGGCAGTGCTCGGCACCGCCTGCACCACGCCCCGCTCGATCACGTCGTCGCCGGCGTTGCCGTTCTTGGCGTTGGTGACGGCGAAGGCGGGCAGGTCGGGCAGCCCGCAGGCGTGGCCGGTGCTCTCCCAGAGGTTGTCCTGGACGGCGCCGTCGCCGACCACCGCGAAGTCCGACGTGCAGGCCTCGCCCACCGCCGAGGTGTACTCGGTGAGCTTGGCGTCGTGGAGGTTGAGCTCGAGCCGGCGGCCGTTGATGCCGCCGGCGGCGTTGCACCACTCGACGAAGGCGGTGCCGGCGTCGAAGATCTCCTGGTTCAGGCCGGGACGGCCGGTGAAGCCCGGGTCGGCGATGGTGCCGACGGTGATGGCGTCGTCGGTGAGGCCCTGGGTCTGGGCGGCGTCGCCGCCGGTGGGCAGCTCACCCCCGCCCTCGTTCGGGCCGCAGACGGCCGCGAGGTCGCCGAAGTCCCCCGCCGCCGCCTCGGGCGCCGCGGTCGTCTCGGTGCGCTGGCCACCGTCGGTGCCCGAGGTCGACTCGTCGTCACCTCGACTGCTGCAGCCCGCCGCCACCAGCACGGCCACCACGGCCACGACCAGCACTCGTCGCATGTTCTTCCCCCTGGTTCGCGGCCACGGACCGTGGCGGACGACGGAACTTTACTCGTGTAAAGGTGACCGTCAACCCCGAAGATCAGCCCGGATCGGCCGCCTCCCAGCGGGCCAGCAGCGACGCGACCTGGGTGACGACCTCGTCGAAGCTGAAGTAGCCCATGCCCGCCTGCACCATGGCCCCGCTGTACAGCATGAGCGCCGCCCACACGAGCTGCGGGTCGTGACCCGGCCCCGCCGCGAGCTCGAGGCGGCGTAGCAACTCGCTGCCGATGGCGTCGCGCAGGCGCTTGATGTCGGGATCCCTCGCGACCATCGAGGCGAGGATCGCGTCGGCGAGGTCGTTGTCCGCCGAGAACAGCTCGCTCGGGGCGCGCAACGCCTCGGTGAGGCGCTGCGCCAGGGAGTCGCCGGACCGCAGGTCGGGGTCGGGGAGCGCTTCGAGCAATCGCCAGTTGATCTCGGCGACGAGGTGCTCCTTGGACGTGAAGTAGTTGTAGGCGGTCGTGTGCGTGACCCCGGCCCGCCCAGCGACGTCGCGCAGGCTGAACCCCTCCCACCCGACCTCGTGCAGGGCCTGCAACCCGGCATCGAGCAGCGCGTCGACCGTCGCGGCCTGGCGCTTGGAGAGCACCTGTCGGGTGCTGCGCGCCCCGTCCGATGACGGGGGGACGGTCGGGTACGCCATGGACGAAGCTCGCTCAGCGTTCGAAGCCGAAGGCCACGCCGGTCGAGAACCGCGTGACGACGACCTCGGCCGGGTCGTCCACCGGCTCGTCGCCGCGCTCGACGACCCACCGGTCGCGGCCGTCGGGGCGCACGTGCCAATGGGGGTCGACACCGGCGGCGATGGCCGTCAGCGCCCGGTCGTGGCCGTCGGCGAGGACGCCCATCCACGTCTCGAGCCCCTGCTCCTGGCGGGCCGGGCAGTCCCCCAGGGCGAGTCGCACCACGTCGCCGTCGACCGCCACCTGCCAGTCCACGTAGGCGGCAGGGCGGAACGCCGGGTGCAGGGAGAACACCGTGGCGACGTCCTCGGCGGTGGCACCGAGGCCGAAGGCCCGCTTCAGCCGGTCGGCGGTGACGCCGGCCACGCCGGCGAGCTGCCGGGCGCCGGCGTCGACCGCGGCTTCGGTGCCCAGCCGGTCCTCGACCGCGGCCATGAACGAGATCGACAGCAGGTGGCCCTGGAGGCACACCTCCTCGTCGATGGCCCGCAGCACCGGCGTGGCGAACTCCCGGACCTGGAGGTCGGGATCGAGCGGCTTGGTGTAGTCGAGCAGCCCGTCAGGGGCGTCGTCGGTCCCGGCGATGGCGGCCAAGGGCAGGTTCGCGGCCCGGGAGGCGGCGATGCGGGCGAGCTGGGGCGGCTCGGGCGTGGGCTCGACGGTCTCGTCGATGGTCACGGTCCAGGCGCAGTGCGGGTGGCGATCGGCCGGCGTCCGGGGCGGCCGGTGGACCGGGCGCATCCGCAGCTGCGGGTTCGTGGCCCACCCGGTGGCGTCGAAGGTGGGGTCCTCGATGTGGTGGCACATGGCGACCACGAAGTCGTCGCCCATCGGCTCCACGTCCACCAGGGCGCCGCAGTGGTCGAGGTGGAAGGTGCCGTGCCGGTCGTCCTGCACCTCGTAGCGGAAGTCCATGAACTCGGGAGGTGCCCCGACGTCGAACTGCATGGCCTTGAAGCAGGCTTCGACGGTGGGCGCCTCGAAGCCGAGGAGGCGCTGGGTCCGCTTCGTGTAGATCGGGCTGGCCCCCATCCACTCGTCGATGGCGATGTCGCGCATCACCTCGACGCCGTGCGGGATCACCACGGGCATGCCGGCGCGGTCGATCAGCTGCCCGGCCAGCAGGTGCTCCTTGACCAGCGTCGCGAGCTGGTCGTGGTCGAGGTCGTCGATGGTGAGGTGGGGCACGGGGCTCCTCGGGTCGTGGCGCTCAGGACGGCGCGCCGGGGATGCGGCCGATCGACCGCAGGTAGACGACAACGTCGCGGAAGGTGTCGTCGAGGGGGCGCAGCTCGAGGTCGAACCGTCGCAGCGAGGCCTCGTCGTCGAGGGGGACGCCCGTGGCCATCACCAGAGCGGCCTCCTCGGTGAGCATCGGCTCCGCGCCGGTCTCGGCGGCCATGGCCGACAGGTCACGGGCGAGGGCCAGGATCTCCTCGTGGGTGACGACCTGGTGGGCGACGGGGCGGCCCACGGCGCGCTCGAGGGCGCTCACCCACTCGCGCCACGTGACGAAGTGGCCACCGGCGAGGACGCGGGGAACGTGCTCGTCGGCGGTCGCGACCCGGGCCAGCAACTCGGCGAGGTCGCGCACGTCGAGGACGGTCGTGCCGCTCGGCGGCACGAGCATCATGGCGTCGAGCGCCGAGAGGACGGCGTGGAAGCTGTTGACGAGGTCGGGCGCGTCCGGCCCGTACACGCCGCCGGGGACGACGATGGTGACGGGCTCCCCGTCGTCCTGCCACGAACGCAGCAGTTGCTCCGCGGCCACCTTGGTGGCGCCGTAGGGCGACAAGGCCTCGACCAGCGGGCTGTCGAGGGTGACGACGGGCGCCTCGGTCGGTGTGTAGGCCGTGACCGACGAGGTGTAGACGACACGGCGGGCACCGGCCTCGAGCGCCCCACCGACCACCGTGCGCACGCCATCGAGGTTGGCCTGGTCGGCTGGACCGCCGCCCCCCACCCCGATCTGGGCGGCGGCGTGGATCACGACCTCGCACCCGTCGACCGCCGCGCCCACCGCGCCGGCGTCGGTCATGTCGCCGAGCACCACCTCGGGCTCGAGGCCGAGGGCTCCGAGCGAGCCCGGGATGCGGTCGGGGTTGCGCACGAGCACGCGCACGTCGTGGCCGCCGGCGACGAGGGCGCCGACGGTGTGCGAGCCCACGAAGCCCGTCGCGCCGGTGACGAGGACCCTCACGCCGCCACCGCCGGGTCGGCGGTGGGGTCACCCATCGGCGGGCTCGTCGGCCGGCCCCGGCTCGCCGTCGGCGATCCAGGTGCCGATGACCTCCTCGGTCGCGACGACGAGGCTCGACACGTTCGGGAAGCCGGCGTAGGGCGCCAGCATGATCAGCGTCTCGCGCAGCTCCTCTGGCGACAGCTCGCCGTTGCGCAGCGACGCTCGGGCCTGGATCTTCCACGTGTCGACGTGGCCGTTGGCCGCGATCACCCCCATGAGCAGCAGCCGCCGGGAGCGCAGGTCGAGCACGTCGCGGCCCCACACCTCGGCGAACAGGGTCGAGAGCATGACGTCGTTGAACGGGATGGTGCCCTCGGGGAGGTCCACCACGTCGCCCGCGTACACCTCGCGCATCTTGGCCCGGCCCCGCTCGAACGCGCTGAGCTCGTCAGCCATGTCGGTCACCCCTCCTGGTCGCCCACGTCGGCCGCGTGCCTGCGGTCGTCGAGCTACTGGCGAACCTGACAGACTTCCTTACACTCGTCAAGTTCCGCGCTGCTGAACGTCCGTTCAGCACCACTTGCCAAGGAGGCCCCGAGGGCATTGACTCTGCCCGGGGACATCAGGGGGGGGAAAGCATGACCGATCTGCTCGACCGTCCAGCGCCGGCCGATCCGCCGGCGACCGCCGACGAACGGCCCGAGCGGGGCCACTGGGTGCTGGCCGCACTGCTCGTGGGCGCCGGCGCCATCCACCTGGCGATGGCGCCGTCGCACCTGGCCGAGTCGACCGTGCTCGGGACGCTGTTCCTGCTGTCCGGCGTGGTCCAGGTCGGGCTCGGCCTCGCCATCCTCGACCGCCCCACGCGGGGCCTGCTCTGGGCCGCCCTCGTCGTGAGCGGGGCGTGCATCGGCGCGTGGGCGCTGAGCCGCACGGTCGGGCTGCCGCTCGCCGGCCACGCCGGCGAGGTGGAGGACGCCACGGTGGTGGACGGCGCCTGCGTGGTGCTCGAGCTCGTGACCGCGATCGTCGCCGCCCTGGTGCTGCGCGCCGAGCGCCGGGGTGCCTTCCTCCGCTCCACCACCGTTGCCGTGATGGTCTGCGTGGGCTCGCTCGCGATCATGACCTCGGCCCTCGCCGCACCCTCGGCGCGCGACCACGCCCATGCCGACGGCGAGGACCACGCGCACGACGAGGCCGACGCCCATCCCCACGCCGCCGAAGACGACCTCGGCTTCGCCGCGCTGGCCAACGGACAGATGGGCGCCCACACCCATCCGGGCGACGCCACGGCCGACGCCGCCACCGACCCCGAGATCTCGCCCGAGGACGCCGCCACCCTGGCCGGTCAACTCGCCCTGACCGCACCGTTGGTGCAGGCCTATCCGACGCTCGCCGACGCCGAGGCCGCCGGGTACACCCAGGCCGGCCCGTTCTCGCCGGGCCTCGGGGTGCACTACAGCCCGCCGCTCGACCGGATGGCGTTCGACACCGACGGGGTGATCGGTGCCGCCGACGTCGCCGGCGCCCAGCTCATCTACGACGGCATCGACCCCGACGCCGCCCTCGCCGGCTTCATGTTCATGGCCTACCAGGAGACCGAGCCCGAAGGCTTCGCCGGCCCCCTCGACCGCTGGCACTTCCACACGGCGGTGTGCATGCGCTACGGCCCCAGCGGCGTCGAGACGCCCTTCGGCGCCGACCTCAGCGACGTGACCGACGAGATGTGCGAGGCCGCCGGCGGCCGGATGCTCGACTTCACCGGCTACATGGTCCACGCGTGGACCGTGCCGGGCTACGAGTCGTCGCTCGGCACGTTCAGCGACCTCAACCCGAAGATCACCTGCCCGGACGGGACCTACCACACGATCCCCACCCGGGAGATCGGGAGCGCTCAGACCACCTGTCGCAACGCGGCCTGAGGGCGGTGGCCGGTCGTCAGGTCACGACGACGCGGACCCGGGCGACGTTCTGGACCCGGGCGAACGGGGTGGCGGCGTCGCCGTCGCGCTGCGCGGTGACGCGCGACGCGGGGAAGTAGGTGCCCGGCGAGGCGAACGAGCAGGTGCGCTCGAGCGCCACCGCCTCGGCGGGATCGACCACGTCGTGCTCGGCGAAGCCGCGGCCGTCGGCGAGGTCCCACTCGACCGCGACGATCGGTCCGCCGCCGGCCGGCGCCTCGGCTTCCGACCGCAGGGTGACGGCCTCGCCCACGGCCACCTCGAGGCGATCGCCCCCGTCGACCGAGAGGCGGGTCGCCGGTTGGATCCCGCGGCGGTCGGCCGCCCACGCCGGCACGACCACCTGGCCGTCGGCGACCTCGTAGGCGGTGGTCGGCGCCGGCGCCTCACCCCGCTCGACCCAGGCGCTGACGTCGCGCAGGGCCTGGTGCAGCACCCCGAGGTACGGCACCGTGCGGACCGGGTCCTCCTGGGCCTCGTCGTCGCCGTGGAGGGCGTTGTCCACGAACCAGAGGCGGAAGCGGTCGTCGGTGGCGTCCCCGAGGTGCTCGAGCACGCGGTCGGCGTACCAGGCCGCCTGCCACGGGAAGGCCTCCCGGTCGAGCAGGCACGCCACCACGATCATGCGCCCGGCGAAGTCGCCGGTCTGCACGGTGCCGGACGCGTGCTGGGCGAAGAGCGGGCCGAGCAGGAGGGGGCGCTGCGGGTAGCGGGGCGTGCCGTCCCGCGGGTCCCGGAACTGGTCCCACGCCGTGAACTCCGGGCCCGGCACCTGGTGGCGGTGGTAGGTCTGCGCGGCCAGGAAGCCCCGGTTGTCGAGCTCGACCTCGTCGCCGGGTCGGAGGCCGGCGAGGGCCTCGTCGCCGCCGGGGCCGAGGACCGCGACGTCGCCCACGACGGCGACGACCGCCAGCCGCTCGCCGGCGCTGTCGCCGCTGCGGACGAACAGGTCGGCGCCGTCCACGACGGGACCGGGATCGCTCGAGAGGCGCAGGGCGACCGGGGTGCCGCCGCCCTGCCAGGAGGCGTCGACGCCGCTGCGGAGCTGGCCGGGTGGGAGGCCGACCGCCACCTCCCTGGCCGCGGCCGCCTCGGCGGAGAGGACCTCGGCGATGGCGCACCGGTGCCGGACGACGTCGGCGTCCACGAGCTCCGGGTGGTCGTGGCCCAGGTAGCCCGGCTCGGACCAGAAGTCGTCGAAGTAGGCCGCGTCGGCGAGGCGGAGGCCGCCGTAGAGCAGGGGGAACGCGTGCATGCCCATGGTGCGGTGCCCGAACCACGACCGGGGCGGGAAGCCCAGCCGGGTCACCTCGCGGAGGGCCTCGGCCTCCCCCTCGTCGAGACCGGCCGACGGATCACCGCTGCCGCCGGGCTCGAGGGCGTCGACGATCTCGTCGAGGTGGTGGCGCAGGAGCCGCTGGGCGTGCATCCGCACGGTGAAGCAGTTGGGGATGGCCATGGGTGACCCGATCACGTAGGGCACGAACCCGTCCCACACCCCCTCGGTGTTCTCGGCGCAGCCGATGGTGCGGTAGCCGCCGCCGCTGCCGCCGTAGGCGTACCCGTACGCCCGATGGGCGCCGTACATCTCCGCGGCGACCGCTCGGGCGTAGCGGGCGGCGGCGGCGTGGGCCCGGTAGGCGCCGATGGTCGGGTCGGTGTCGGAGCCCGGTGTGGCCACCGCCCCGCCGCCGTTGGTCTCGACGAAGATCGCCCCGCTCTCGGCGCAGAACCCGATCTTGTCCTCGGCCCCGGTGGCGCCCTGGGCGAGGTGCTCGCTGTCGGGCACCGGCGTGAGGTGCTGGAAGAAGCGCCCCCCGTATCCCTCGGCCGGCGGCAGGTAGAAGGAGAAGCGGGTGTCGGTGCCGGTGAAGCCGCCGTGCAGGTACCGGTGGCGCACGGGGTCGTCACGCCACTCGTCCACGTCGACGTAGGGCGAGGCGAAGAGCGCGTCGAGCGCGGGATCGTCGTCACCACCTGCGGCGGCGGTGCTGGTCGGCTCGGTCACGGCGCTCCCCCCGGTCGGCGGGCGGCCTGCCGGCGTCGCCCGCGAACGTGATGCGCACGATGTTAGAACGTCGTTCTCAGGCCCCGCCCACGGACCGCCGCCGGCCGGCTCAGCCCTTCCGCAGGCGGGTGGCCATGAACAGCACGTGCTCGCGCCCGTAGGTCGGGGCGAGGTCGGGGTGCTCGGCCTCGAGGTGGGCGAACGAGACCTCGACGATGTCGTCCTCGGTGGGCGCTCGCAGCGTCGTGCCGCACGGGCACTGGAGCACGTACTCGAACTCGAAGGCCTCGGGGGCGGGGCTGGCGGGGGCGTCGTCCACGGGGACCATGGTCGCGGATGGGACGGCGGCCGTCAGGTGCCGCAGAAGGTCTGGAAGGTGGCGGCGAACTCGTCGGGGGCCGGTTCGGCGTAGCGCTCCGCGCCGGGCACCTCGTCGAACGGATCCGCCACCCGGGCGAGCAGCTGCTCGTACGGCCCGAGGTCGCCGGCGGTGGCGGCCGCCAGGGCCTCGTCGACGAGGTGGTTCCGGGGTACGTAGACGGGGTTCACGGCGTCCATCGCGTCGGCGACGGCGTCGGCGGTGCGCCCGCCGGCCAGCGCCCGCTCCCGCCAGCGGTCGAGCCACCCGTCGAGCTCGAGGTCGTCGAGGACGCCGGCGCCGTCGGCCGCGAACGCCGCCCGCAGGGGTGCGTCGTCGCCCCGAAGCGACCGGGCGAGGAGACGGAAGCTCGACGTGTAGTCGACCCGGTGGTGGTGGAGGAGCCGCAGGAGGTCGTCGAACAGGGCACGGTCGGCGTCGTCCGAGCCGCCCTCGCCCACCTCGGCGAGCCCGAGCTTCTCGGCCATGCCCCGGCTCCAGTGCGCCCGGAAGCGGTCGGGCAGCTCGCGCAGCACGGTCATCGCCGCCTCGGCGGCGGCCTCGACGTCGTCGTCGATGAGCGGCAGCAGCGCCTCGGCCAGGCGGGCCAGGTTCCACTGCACGATCGCCGGCTGGTTGCCGTAGGCGTAGCGCCCACCGTGGTCGATCGAGCTGAAGACGGTCGCGGGGTCGTAGCGGTCCATGAAAGCGCACGGGCCGTAGTCGATGGTCTCGCCCGAGATCGTGGTGTTGTCGGTGTTCATCACCCCGTGGACGAACCCCACGAGCATCCACTGCGCCACCAGGGCGGCCTGCACCTCGACCACGGCGTCGAGGAAGGCCAGGTACGGCCGATCGGCATCGGCCGCGGCCGGGTGGTGGCGGGCGATGGCGTAGTCGGCCAGGCGCGGCACGAGCGTCGGGTCGTCGACGCGGGCGGCGTACTCGAAGGTGCCGACCCGCAGGTGGCTCGCCGCCACCCGGGTGAGCACCGCCCCGGGCACGGGCCGGTCGCGGAAGACCGCCTCGCCCGTGGTGACCACGGCCAGGCCCCGGGTGGTGGGGACGCCGAGGGCGTGCATGGCCTCGCCGAAGAGGTGCTCGCGCAGCATCGGACCGAGCACGGCCTTGCCGTCGCCGCCCCGGGCGAAGGGCGTGCGCCCCGAGCCCTTCAGGTGGACGTCGCGCCGCCGGCCCTCGCAGTCGACGACCTCGCCGAGCAGGAGCGCCCGGCCGTCGCCCAGCCGGGGTGAGTACCCGCCGAACTGGTGGCCGGCGTAGACCATGGCGAAGGGCTCCGACCCGGCGGGCTCGACGTTGCCGGCCAGCACCGCCACGCCGGCGGGCGAGCGCAGGAGCTCGACGTCGGCGCCCAGCTCGCCGGCCAGCTCCTCGTTGAGCACCGCGAGCGCGGGGTCGGGCGCCCCGGCCGCCTTCCACGGCACCCCGAGGTCGCCGAGCTCGTGGCGGTAGGTGTTGTCGAAGTCGAACAGCGTGGTGGCGGCGTCGTGCACGGCGGGACCCCCGGGTGGACTCGATCCGAGCCTACGAGCGGGGGTTCTCCGTTCCCGCCCCGGGCCAGGTGCCAGGCTGGGGCCACCGTGACCCCGCGGCCAGAGGAGGGAAGCCGATGAGCGAGCCACGACCCCACGGGCCGCCGGACTCGAGCGTGCCGGTGCTCGACCGGTTCCGCCTCGACGGGCAGGTGGCCATCGTCAGCGGGGGCGGTGCCGGCATCGGCCGGGCCTGCGCGGTCGCGCTCGCCCAGGCGGGCGCCGACGTCGCCGTCGCGGCCCGCACGCAGGCCGACCTCGACGAGACGGTGCGGCTCATCGAGGCCGCCGGGCGACGGGGCCTGGCCGTCGTCACCGACGTCATGGAGGAGGAGCAGCTCGCCGCCCTCGTCCAGCGCACGGTCGAGCACTTCGGCCGACTCGACCTCCTGGTGAACAACGCCGGCGGCACCGGTCCCCGCCCGGCCATGCAGACCTCGGCCCGCTACTTCGAGACCGCGCTGCGCTTCAACGCCACCGCGCCCTTCCTGCTGTCGAAGCTCGCCGCCCAGGCCATGGTCGACACCGGCGGCGCCGGCGCCATCGTCAACATCTCGTCACGCTCCGGCGACATGGTGATGACCGCGTTCGTGGCCTACGGCGCCGGCAAGGCGGCGCTGAACATGGTCACCCAGGACCTCGCCGCCGACCTCGCGCCTCGCATCCGGGTGAACGCCATCGCCGTGGGCGGGGTCGCCACCCAGGCCATGGACTTCGTGAAGGGCGACCCGGGTCTGCTGGCCCAGTTCATCGAGGGCACGCCCATGGCCCGCATCGGCGAACCCGAGGACATCGCCGCCGCGGCCGTCTACCTCGCCTCGCCGGCGTCGTCCTGGGTCACCGGCACGATCCTGCGGGTCGACGGCGGCACCCACCGCCCGGCCTTCGAGATCCCGGTCGCCCCGATCAAGCCGTCGCCCGGCGCCTGACCGAGCGCGCCGCGGCGAAGAAGAGGCTCCCCGCCCTCGGCGGCGCAGGGTGCCATCCTTGCCGTCATGGAAATGCCGAGGCGGAGCACGGCTGCCCTCTCCACAATGACCAGCTGATCGTTGCGGCACACACGTCAATAGGTGCGGCCGCCAGCCGATCGAAGGACATGGTGATCCGCCGGGGTGCTGCCGCGCTCCTCGTGCTCTCGGTCTCGTTCATCACGATCGTGATCGTGGGGCCGGGATCCACACCGGCAGCGCTGGCGGTCACCGGCGAGGCGCCCGTCACGACGTTCGTGGCCGCGCGCTACGGCGACATCGCCACGGACCCCGTGACGGGCCGCGTCCTCGTCACCGCCGACGACGCCGTCCGGGTCTTCAGCCCCGAGGGGCAACCGGTGGCGACGATCGGCGACGTCTACGGCGCGGCCGGGATGGCGATCGACGGACGCACGCTCTGGGTGGCCATGACGACGGCGGGCTCGTACGCACGCATCGACCTGGACTCGCTCACCCTCGTCCAGGTGCTCAGCGCCGGCGTCACCGTCCCGCAGAGCTTCGTCGTGCTCGACGGCAAGATCTGGTTCTCGGGGATCGACGGGACCAACCCGAACCGCTCCCTCCGACGACTCGACCCGGCAACCGGCGCCGTCACGGACCAGGGCGGGTCGCTCAACGGCGGCTACCACGTCGCTCCCGTCCCCGGTTCGTCGTCACAGTTCCTCTGGGGCAACAGCGGCACCCTGCCGTTCTCGCTCGTCCGGGTGGACACGACGACGAGCCCGGTGCGGATCAAGACCCTGCAGCGGGCCGGATCGACCGGCAGCCTGCGCGACCTCGCGGCCACCGATCACGGCACGTTCCTCACGGCGTCGGGCGCGCCGTACAACTTCCCGGAGTACGCACTCGACACCATGCAGCACGACGGTCGCGTCTACAGCGCGACCCACTATCCCGGCGCCATCACCTGGTCCCCGGCTCGCGGGGGGTTGTTCGCCGCGAGCACCGGTTCCACCAACAAGGTGTTCGTCTACCGCGACGGCGGCCCCAGCCCGGCCGAGACGTTCACGGTGGCGGGGACGGTCGTCGACCACGACGTCGCGCTGGCGCCGGACGGCGACCACGTCTACGCGTTGGTGCAGCTCCCGAGCTCCACGTGGGGACTGGTGGCCCACCGGCTGGTCCTGCCGCAGCCTGAGGTCACGGGCCTCTCGCCCTCCTCGGGACCGGCCGCAGGCGGAACGGCCGTGACCATCTCCGGCCTCGGCCTCGAGGCGGCCACCGCGGTCCGCTTCGGTGACGTGGCCGCATCGTCCTACACCGTGATCGACGGCAGCAGGATCGACGCCGTGTCTCCGCCAGGCCACGGCCTGGCGGAGGTGTCGGTCCG
The DNA here is from genome assembly GCA_041908445.1 of Acidimicrobiales bacterium. GTDB lineage: Bacteria > Actinomycetota > Acidimicrobiia > Acidimicrobiales > DATDAH01 > JAEUJM01. The sequence goes on from JAYRFK010000023.1 coordinate 119,704, forward strand.
GATGCCCACGGGGGCGACGGCACCGGCGTCGAACAGCTGGTTCACCTACGACGAGCCGCCGCCCGCGACCGAACCGCTGGCGCCCACGGCGGTCCTCGCCGCGCAGGACCGCGGTGGTCTCGCCGTCGACCCGGTGACCGGCAGGGTCTTCGTCGCGGCCGATGACGAGATCCACGTCTTCGATCCCGACGGTCGCCCTCTCGCGCGCATCGCCGACGTGCCGGGTGGGCGGGGCATGACCTCGGGGCTGGGCGCCGTGTGGGTGACGATGCCCACGTCGGGCTCGCTCGCCCGCCTCGATCCCGTCGACCTGACGTCGACCGTCTTCCCGGTCGACATGCCAATCGGCGATTCCGTCGCCGTGATCGACGGCGCGGTCTGGTTCACCTCGACCAACTACCTCAACGCCCAGCTGATCGCGCGCTTCGACCCGGGGACCGCGATCGCGACCGTCGTCGGCTCCCACACGTTTGGCGGACGCGTCGCGGAGATCCCGCGTTCGGCGACGCGCGGTCTGTTCTTCGGCCCGGCGCTGGGCGGCCAGTACGTCATGCGGATGAAGGTGAGCCCGACCTCGGTCAGCTTCGAGCAGACCAACAGCAACGTCACCGTCAACACCGATCTGCTCGCGACCGCTCGGGGGACGGCGGTCACCATGAGCGGCCAGGAGTTCTCGCTCGGGACGCTCCAACCGACGGGCGTGGTGTACCCCGCCGGCGGAGCGATCGACTACGCCACCGTCGACGGCGGCCTGCTCGCGACGGAGGCCCCCTCCGTCAATCGGGTCCGGGTCTTCCGGGACGGGTCGCTGGCCACCCTGGTCGACTTCACGATGGCCGACGCGATCGTTCCCGAGGGTCTGCGGCTCGCTCCCGACGGCAGCCACGTCTACGCGCTGACCTCGGTCAGCGCCGAGTCGGTCGGTCTCGTCGTCCACGACCTGCCGGACCGCGCGCACGTCCAGGGGGCGGTCACCGGCGGGCGCTCCGGAGCGCCGATCCCTGGTGCCCGTGTCGTCGCACTGCGGCGCGCGGACCTACGCCACGGTGGGACCGCCACGGCCGACGGAGAGGGACGGTACGACCTCGGCGTCGATCCGGGCGACTACTTCGTCTACGCGTTCGATTCCACGGGTGTCCACGGACCGGCCTTCGCCGGCGCGCCGACCGCGGTGTCCGTCGGCCAGGGCGGGACCGCGACCGCCGACGTCGTGCTCGAGCCGGCACTCGGGCGCCTCACCGGCAGCGTCACCGACGCCGACACGGGTGAGCCGATCGCCGACGCCTGGGTCACGCTCCTCGACGCGCACACCGCCCGACCAGGCCCGGCCGCGGCCACCGAGCCGGACGGGAGCTACCACATCGACGGGGTGTCGGCTGGTCCGCACCTCGTCCTCGTGTCCGATCCGTCCGGGGAACACGAAGCGCGGTTCGGTCCCGAGGCCGCAGCGCCTGATGACGCCGAGCCCATCGAGGTCACGGCCGGCGAGAGCACCGCGTTCGACCTCGCGCTCCCCCGGTTGCCCAGCGCGCCGGCGACGCGCGAGGCGACGATCTCGGGGACCGTGCACGAGGCGACCTCCGGCGACCCCCTCCCGGGCGTCTGGGTGTTCGCCCTGAGCAGTGCCGACTTCCGGTTCGCCGGCGCCACGCGCACCGACGCCAGCGGCGGCTACGACCTCGACGTGCCGGTCGGCTCCCACCTCGTGGGGTTCCTCGATCCGTCGGGGCGCCACGCCATGACGTGGCACCACGGGCAGCCCTACGCATCGCTCACGTCCGCGACTCCCGTCGCCGCAGGTGGAGCCGGTCCGGTCATCGTCGACGCGGCCATGGACGATCTCCGCGGTTCGCTGGCGGGTGTCGTCACCGCTGAAGGCACGAACGAGCCACTTCCGGGCGTCTGGGTGCTCGCCATAGGGCCCGACGGCATCGCCGGCTCGGCGACGACCGGCGCCGACGGTCGCTACGTGATCGAGGGCATCGTCCCGGACCAGTACCGGGTGACCTTCTTCGACGCCACCTTCGGCCGACGGCAACGCTTCTGGCGCGACGCGGTGACCTTCGACGGCGCCGCCACCCTGGGCGTGACGGCGGGCGAGACGACCACGGCAGACGCCGTTCTCCGGCCGTGACCGCCGAAGCACGTCCGGCCGTGGTCAACCGCCGGACGGCGGTCGGAAGAGGGAGTCGGTGCTGAAGTCGTCGGTGAGGACCCGGCGGCGGGCGAAGCGCCACGCCCCGTCGACCACCCGGTAGTCGTCGAGGTAGCGGCCCCAGTGGTCGAGGCCGACCCGGGTCAGCACGGTGAAGTAGGCCCGGCCGGTGGCGTGGCCCTGGTCGAGCAGGTCGATCTGGTGCGTGGTCACCGAGTGGCGCACGTAGGTCGGCCCGCCCTCGGCGCCGGCGCTGCGGTCGACCGTCCCCGAGAAGAGGCCCCGGATCGCGTCGGGGCCCTCGTAGGCGACGTCGCCCACCTCGAGCACCGCGTCGTCGGTGAACAGGGCCAGCATCCGGTCGAGCAGGCCGCTGTCGCCGTAGGCGTTGTAGCGGGCGACGAGGTCCCGGATCGCTTCCCGGGCCAGCAGGTCGGCGGGCTCCACGGCCCCGATCCTGGCACGGGGACCGCTGGTGCCGCGGGGACACCGACGGCGCACTAGAACGACGGGGTGCTGCTCCAAGGAAAGACCGTCATCGTCACCGGGGTGGGCGGGGGGCTGGGGCGTGAGTGCGCCGCCGCCGCGCTGCGCGAAGGCGCCAACGTCGTCATCGCCGCCCGCACCGAAGAGACCCTCGCGGCGACCGCCGCCGAGCTCGACCCGGGCGGCGACCGAGTCGCCCACCGGGTCACCGACATCAACGACCCCGAGGCCTGCGAGGCGCTCGTGGCGCTGGCCCAGGAGCGCTTCGGCTCGGTCGACGCGCTGGTCCAGGTGGCCGCCTTCGAGTACGTGTTCGGCGGCCTCCAGGACACCCGGCTCGACGACTGGCGCAAGGCCTTCGAGACCAACGTCATCGGCGCCATGACCATCCTCCGCCCCGTGGCCAAGGCCATGCAGGACGCGGGCGGCGGCGCCGTCGTGCTCATCGGCTCGCAGTCGATGTTCAAGCCCTCGCTGCCCCAGGCCGGCTACGCCGCCTCGAAGGGCGCCCTGCTCTCGACGATGTACTACCTGGCCGACGAGCTCGGTGCCGACAACATCCGCTGCAACATGGTCGTCCCCTCGTGGATGTGGGGCCCGCCGGTGCAGATGTTCGTCGAGGGCACGGCCAAGCAGAAGGACATCTCGGTGGAGGAGGCGCTGAACGAGATCGTCGGCGACTTCCCGCTGCAGCGCATGACCGAGGACGGCGAGGTCGCCGACGTGGCCATGTTCTTCGCCTCCGACCACGCCAAGGCCGTGACCGGCCAGCACCTGATGGTGAACTCCGGGGAGATGATGCGATGACGCCCAAGCGGGTGGTGGTGTGGGGCACCGGCTTCGTGGGCCAGATGGTGATCCCCGAGATCGTGAAGCACCCCGGGTTCGAGCTCGTCGGCGTCGGCGTCAGCAACCCCGACAAGGTCGGCCAGGACGCCGGCGAGATCTGCGGCATCGGCCCCATCGGGATCACCGCGACGAACGACGTGGACGAGCTCATCACCCTCGCCCCTGACGCCCTCGTGCACTACGGGCCCACCGCGGGCAAGGCCGACGACAACATCCGCGACATGGGCGCGTTCCTGCGGGCGGGCATCGACGTCTGCTCGACGGCGATGACCCCGTGGGTGTGGCCGGCCATGGCCCAGAACCCGCCGTTCTGGATCGACCCGATCACCGAGGCCTGCGAGTCGGGCGGGGCGTCGTGCTTCACCACCGGCATCGACCCCGGCTTCGCCAACGACCTGTTCCCCATGACCCTGATGGGCCTGTGCTCCGAGGTGCGCCTGGTGCGGGCGCTCGAGATCCTCGACTACCTCAACTACGAGGGCGACTACGAGGACGAGATGGGGATCGGCCGGCCGCCCGAGTTCCGCCCGATGCTCGAGCACCCCGACATCCTGATCATGGCGTGGGGGGCGACCGTGCCGATGATCGCCCACGCCGTCGGCATCGAGCTCGACGAGATCACCACCACGTGGGACAAGTGGGTCACGGACGTGCCCATCACCACGGCGAAGGGCGTCATCGAGCCGGGCTCGGTGGCGGCCATCAACTTCACCATCAACGGCGTCCTGAACGGCGAGACCCGCATCCAACTCGAGCACATCAACCGGCTCGGCCACGACGCCGCCCCGGACTGGCCCCGCGGCAACCAGGACGACGTCTACCGGGTCGAGATCGAGGGCACGCCGTCGATCACCCAGGAGACCGCCTTCCGGTTCACCGACGGGAGCGGCCGCGACGCCGCCGCCGCGGGCTGCCTCTCGACGGGGCTCCGCGCCCTCAACGCCGTCCCCGCGGTCAACGACCTGCCGCCCGGCTGGGTCACCGCCCTCGACCTCCCCCTCATCCCCGGCAAGGGCACCATCCGCTGACGTTGGGCGCGGTCAGTCGAGTCCGAGTCGCTCGTCGAAGTCGGCGACGGCGGGGTCGTGGTGCACGAGGCCCGGGACGGCGGCGAAGGCGCGGTCGGCGGAGGCCAACCCGGTGATGGGTGCGGCTCCGACGGCGGTGGCCGCAAGGACGGCGTCGAAGGCGCCGAGCGCCTCCACACCCGCGTACAGGTCGAGGCCCCGCCGCAGGTCCTCCTCGGTGACCGTGCGCAGCGGCGCCAGCAGGATGCTGTACGCCCGGGCGGTCGCCGCGGCATCGGCGCGGCCTCGGCGTCGGGCCCGGACGTGGAGCAGCTCCTGGACGACCTCCACGGTGGTGGTGGCTTCGACCCGGCCTGCCCCGATGGCGTTGATCAGGCGCCGGCAGGGATCCCGGAGCGGGTGGTCGTCGCCGACGGCGTAGACGAGGATCGTGGTGTCGAGCAGGATCACGAGCGGCGGCCGCGCAGCTCGTCGAGCTCGGCCAGCAATCCCTCGAGGTCGGGTACCGGCATCGGCTCGGCGCCGAGCACCGCATCGGCCGCCGCCCTCCGGGCGCTCGGGTCGTCGGGCACCGCGAGATCGATGGCCTCCCGCACGATGGTCGCCACCGAGGTGCCGCGAGCGGCGGCCGCTCGCTCGAGCCGCTCGCGCTGCTCCGGAGCCACGAGCACCTGCAGTCGCTCCGAGAACATGCTCATACTGTAGCATGCTCATATTCGAGCGCGCCCTCGATCCCGGCCAGGTCGCCGGCGCACCGATGGCGCCGCGCCGTTCCCGAGGGCAAATCCGGGGCCGGGCGTGCGCCGGCCTGCCATCCTGCGGGGATGGGGGTCGTCTCGGTGTCGCACGCGACGTTCGCGCACCCCGGGGGCGCCGAGCTGTTCGAGGACGTGACCTTCCGGGTCGGCGACGGGCGCCACGTCGCCCTGGTCGGGCCGAACGGCGTCGGCAAGACCACCCTGCTGCGGTGCATCACCGGCGAGCTCGCCCTGCAGGCGGGCACCGCGACCACGGACGCATCGGTCGCCTACATGCCGCAGGCCATCGGCGTCGACGGCGACGGCGACGCCGCGACCACGGTCCGGGCGCTGCTCACCTCGTTCTCGTCGCCGGCGGTGCGGGTTGCGGGCGAGGCGCTGGCCCGGGCGGAGGCGGCCAACGAGGCGGCGCCGACCGAGCGCACCGGCGTGGCCCTCGCCAACGCCGTCGTCCGGTGGGGTGAGGTCGACGGCTACCAGCACGAGGCCCGGTGGGACGCCTGCACCGCCTCGGTGCTCGGCCAGCCCCTGGCGGTCGCCGGCGAGCGGCCACTGGCCCAGCTCTCCGGCGGTGAGCGCAAGCGACTCGTGCTCGAGATGCTGTTCGCCTCCGACCACGGGATCCTCCTGCTCGACGAGCCGGACAACTTCCTCGACATCCCGGCCAAGCGCTGGCTCGAGGACCAGATCAACGCCTCGACCAGGACGATCCTGTTCATCACCCACGACCGGGCGCTGCTCGACGCCGCCGCCACGGGGATCGTCACCCTCGAGGTCCGCGGGTGCTGGGTCCACGCCGGGCCGTGGTCGACCTACGACGAGGCCCGCCGGCAGCGCAACGCCGCCCTCGGCGACGCCGTGCGCCGCTGGAAGGAGGAGGAGCGCCGCCTGTTCTTCAACTTCAAGGAGATGAAGCAGTGGGCGTCGCTGAACGACGGCAACGCCCGCAAGGCCGACGTGGCCGAGAACCGGTGGCGGCGCTGGGTGGACGTCGGGCCGCCGCCCCCGCCCCCACCGGAGCGCACGGTCCGCATGCGCCTCGACGGGGCCGAGGGCGGCAAGGTCGCGCTCCGGGTCGAGGGGTTGGAGATCAGCGGCCTGACCGAGCCCTTCGACCTCGAGGTGCACCTGGGCGACCGCGTCGCGGTCCTCGGCGCCAACGGCACCGGCAAGTCCCACTTCCTCCGGCTGCTGTCCGGCGACGACGTCGAGCACGAGGGCGCGTGGCGCTTCGGTGCCCGCACGACCCCCGGGCTCTTCCACCAGACCGACGACGTCGAGGCCTTCCGCGACCGCACCCCGCTCGAGGTGCTGCGGGACCAGGCGCTCGACGAGCAGTCCGCCCGCAAGGCCCTGGCCCGCTACGGCCTCGCCGAAGCCGCCGAGCGGCCGGTGGCCACGCTCTCCGGCGGCCAGAAGGCGCGCCTGCAGATCCTCCACCTCGAGCTCCGGGGCGTGAACGCGCTCCTGCTCGACGAGCCCACCGACAACCTCGACCTCGCGTCGGCGGAGGCGCTCGAGGCCGCGCTCGACACGTTCACCGGCACCGTGGTCTGCGTGACCCACGACCGCTGGTTCCTGCGCGCCTTCGACCGCTTCGTGCTCTTCGCCGACGACTGCACGGTGCAGGAGATCCTCGGCGTCGACGTCGCGCTGCGCCGCATCTCGCGGGAGGAACCGCACCCGCGGGACCGGGCGTCCGTGCTCGACCTCACCGCCGCCCGCTGACGCCGCACCGTCCCGCAGCGTGCCCGACGCCCGGGCCGGGGCCTGCGGTAGCGTCCGCCTGCGACCGCGGGCGGCTGACCGGAGGAACGATGCGATGAGCTACGCCGTGGACTTCAAGGACGTGTCGACCGTGGGGCTGGAGTCATCGCCGCACGCCGACGCGCTCGCCGGCCTGCGGGCCAACGAGGCCCGCTACTTCAAGAACAAGTACGACCACACCTTCGTGGTGGAGCCGGCCGCCGAGGCCCAGGGGACGATCGACTGGATCCACGGGATCCTGGCCGACGAGCGCGACCTCACCATCGCCTCGAAGCCGCTCGAGGCCACCCAGTTCACCGTCGAGGGCACCAAGATGGCCTACGTCTTCTACGAGAGCGGGCTGTCGATCAACGTCATGTACGCCCTGGAGGACGGCGGCAAGCGGGCCGTCGGCTTCAAGCTCTCCGACGGCATGGACGTCCCCGAGGAGCTGGCCGACAAGTTCAAGTTCGCCCGCCAGAAGTCAAAGCTGGCCGGCACGATCCGCGGCTCGTACTTCGTCATCAAGAACGAGCACTGACGCCCGCGGGCGTCGGCGTCAGGCCGACGCCCGGCGCAGCGCCGCGGCGAAGTCGGCGACGAGGTCGTCGGTGGCGTCGTAGAACGGGAAGTAGGCGCACACCCGGTCGCAGTCGCCGTACCGGCGCACGATCTCGGCGGCGGCCTCGTCGGGGGTGCCGTGCACCGCGATGGTCCGCACCATCTCGTCGGTGACGAGGCCGGCCATCGAGCCCCAGTCGCCGGCCTTGGACAGCCGGTTGAGCTCGGGCTGGACGTCCTGCCAGCCGTGCACCTCGAGCACCGGCCGGTACGACGGGGTCGAGCCGTAGAAGGCGAGCAGGTTGCGCACGCCCATGGCCGCCTCGAGCTCCTCCTCGGTGCGGCCGACGCCGACGATCACCTCGGCGACGACCTCGATGTCCTCCCGGCGGCGGCCGGCGGCGGCGAGGCCCCGCTCGATGGCGGGCCGGGTGCGCTCCTCCATGTGGCGGCCCGAGTTGAAGGGCATGACGAGGACCCCGTCGGCGACCTCGGCCGCCATCTCGGTCATCCGGGGCCCGAGCGCCCCGACGAGCACCTTGGGCATCCCGTAGGGGTTCGGCCCCGGGTCGAACACCGGGGTCATGAGCGTGTGGGTCGTGTATTCGCCGCGGAAGTCGAGGCGGGTGCCCTCCTGCCAGCTCGTCAGGATGGCCTTGGTCGCCTGGGCCCACTCCCGCATCTGGGCCACGGGCTTGTGCCAGGTCGACCCGTAGCGCTTCTCGATGTGGGGCTTGATCTGGGACCCGAGCCCGAGTCGGAAGCGGCCCTCCGAGTACTGGTGCAGGTCGTTGGCCAGGACCGCCAGGTGCATCGGGCTGCGTGGGAAGGCGATGGCCACGTTCGTCATCAGGTCGAGCGAGCACGCCCGCGCCGCCACGGCGAGCGGGAGGAAGACGTCGTGCGCGTTCTCGAAGGTGAAGACCCCGTCGACGCCGACGGCCTCGAGGGCCCGGGCGCGCTCCTCGGCGTCGTGGAGTGAAAGCGACAGCTGGACGTCGAGCTTCAGGGCCATGGGTCCCGGGGTCCTCGGGGGGTCGGCGGGGTCGCTCGGGCCGGTGCCCGGGCGACGAGCGGATCAGGTCGGCGACGCTTGCGCTGTCGCGGTGCGGACGCCGGTGTAGGTCTCGTCGCTGTCGAGCACGGCGATGCGGTGGACCACCCGGCGGCCCACGGCGTCGTTGACCGCGAAGTGCTGCACCGCCTGCTGGTCCCAGAGCAGCAGGTCGCCGGGCTGCCAGCGGTGGCGGTACCCGAAGGCGGGCCGATCGAGGTGGCGGAGCAGGAAGGCGAGCAGGGCCTCGGCCTCGGCCGGCTCGAGGCCGAGCACGAACCGGGTGTAGGTGGGGTTCACCGTCAGCCAGCGGCGGCCGGTGACCGGGTGGGTGCGCACGACGGGGTGCGTGTGGATCAGGCCCTTGGCCAGGGCGTCGGCGACGAGGGGGCCGAGGTCGAAGCCGGCCCGCCAGCCGAGCTCGTAGAGGTGGCCGTAGTCGTGGACCGCCTCGAGGTCGTCGACGAGCGCCTTGAAGCGGGGCGAGAGGCCCTCGTAGGCCGCGGCGGCGCTGCGGAAGCAGGTGTCGCCGCCGACCTCGGGGCACTGCTGGACGTGCAGGACGTTCACGACCGGCGGGTGCTCGAGGAAGGTCTCGTCGGCGTGCCACGAGTCGGCCCGGTCGCCGTTGTCCGAGTCGATGACGGTGATCTCGGGGACGTCGGGGTGGGTGCCGAACTGGTCGGTGGCCTGGCGCTCGGGGACGCCGAAGCGCCGGGCGATGCGCAGGTGCTGCTCCACGGTGAGCCCCGGTGCGGCGACCGAGACCACTTGGTGCTCGTAGAGCGCGTCGGCGATCGCGTCGACGGCCGCGTCATCGAGGCCGGCGGCGAGGTCGAGCCCCTCGATGCGGGCGCCGACGGTCGCGCCGACCCTGGTGACCGTGAGCGGCACGGGACTCAGGCGGCGCCGGCGGCCTCGGACTGCTGGCGGACGACCCGCTCGAGGATGCCGAGGGTGGCCTTGAGCGCGGTGAGGGGGACGATCGGCCAGTGCGGCTTGAGGTTCTCGTCGAGGTTGGACCAGTCGTAGATCGACGTCACGGTGGTGGTGCCGTCGTCGTTGGGCTCGAGGCGGTAGCCGTAGTAGTGGCCGAGGCTCGGGAAGCCCGGCGCCGACACCTCCCAGGTGAGGAACCTGTCCTGCTCCCACCCGGTCATCGTGACGGTGACGTCGTACTTGCCCATGGGGAGGTCGCCGAGGGACTCGCGGTCCATGTGGATGACGAACTCGTCGCCGAGCTTCGTGGCCCGCTCGCCCGTGTAGTCCTGGAGCATGCCCGAGGCGTCGACGTTCACGTGGCCCGCCGGCGAGCTCACCACCGCGAAGATCGTCGCCGCGTCGGCGGGGATCACCCGGCTCACCTCGTACCGCTCGATCGTGGCTTCCCCGGAGTCGCTCATGACCGAGATCTTGGCAGGTCGCCGAGCGGCCTGCCGCCGGGCCGAACGGGGCGGAGCGGTCCGCCTAGGCGGCGGCGTCGATCTCGATGCCGAAGGCGTTCGCCGCCACCGTGGCGGCGAGGGCCGAGACGTCGTCGCCGAGCACGTCGACGTGCACGCCGTCGCCGACGAGCACGACCCGGCCCTCGTCGACCGCGACCCGGACCCCATCGACGTCGTCACCGCACTCGACGGCGTCGCACGGGTCAGAGGCACCGTCGCCCAGGAAGGTGACGTTCACGATGGTGCCGTCCCCTCGGCAGTTGACGTTGGCCGGCTCGGGGGCCTGTTCCGGCAGGACCAGCACGCCGCCCGGGGCGAGCGACGGGTCGAGGGCGGCGCAGAGCACCGTGAACCCGTCGAGGTCGGCGCCGTCGCAGGTCGCGGAACCGCCCGTCGCGTCGGCGCGGCACTCGTCGACGAGCGCCTGGGCGTCGTCGATCAGCGCCGCTCCCTCCGCCCCGCCCGAGGCGTCGTCCCCGCCGCCCGGCCCGCCATCCCCGTCGTCCCCGCCGCACGCCACCACGACCACGAGGGCCAGCGCCCCGAGCACCACACCGATCCGCCGCATGGCGGCCACGGTAGCCGTACGCCCGCGGCCCGCTCCGGGACGGCGTGGTAGACCCCCGCGATGTCCGACGTCGTGCTGTACGAGGTGGCCGACCGGGTCGCCACCATCACCCTCAACCGCCCCGAGGCCCGCAACGCGCTCTCTCGGGCGGTGACCGCGCTGCTGCCCGAGCTCGTGCTGCGGGCCGACGCCGACCCCGAGGTCGACGTGATCATCCTCACCGGCGCCGACCCCGCCTTCTCCGCCGGCGTGGACCTGAAGGAGCTGGGCGCCAGCAACTCCATCCCCGGCCTCGCCGGCGAGGCCGAGGATCCCGGCGCTGATGCCGGCGCCCTCGACACCCGCCCTGGCCCGTTCCCGCCGGTGAGCAAGCCGGTCATCGGCGCCATCAACGGGGTGGCGGTCACCGGCGGCTTCGAGCTGGCGCTCAACTGCGACCTGCTGATCGCCTCCGACCGGGCCCGCTTCGCCGACACCCACTGCCGCATCGGCGTACAGCCCGGGTGGGGGCTGACGATCCTGCTGGCCGAGGCCGTCGGCGTGCGCCGGGCCCGGCAGCTCTCGATCACCGGCAACTTCCTCGACGCCGAGACCGCCCGGGACTGGGGGCTCGTCAACGAGGTCGTCCCCCACGAGGAGCTGCTCCCCCGCTGCCGCGCGCTCGCCGCCGACATCGTCTCCAACGATCAGGCCGGCGTCCGCCGGATCCTGCGCACCTACGCGGAGAACGAGCGCCTCACCGGCGCCGACGCCTGGCGCAACGAGACCCGGGTGTCGGACGCCTGGTTCGCCGAGCTGGCCACCCGCCCCGGCGAGGTCGAGGCCCGCCGCCAGGCCGTGATGGAGCGGGGTCGCCAGCAGACCGGCGGCTGACGACGGGCGGCGCCGCGCCGGGCGGACCGCTCAGGCCGGGGGCTCGGTCTCCGGCCAGTCGACGCCGGCGGCGCGGAACCAGGACCAGCCCGCGCGGTCCCACATCGGGGCCTGGACGGCGAGGCGCCAGCGGTGATCGGGCCAGGGTGCCGGCGCCGAGGCGTTCCACCCGAGCTCAGCGACGCCGGCCAGGCGGGGCAGCAGGAGCAGCTCGAGGTCCTCGGCGCACTCGACGGTCTCGCACCACAGCGCCGCCTCGACCCCGGCGAGGCGCTCGGGCGGGACCGCGCCCATCGCCGCGGCGACGTCCCAGTCGAGCAGCTGCTCGAGCGTGCGCCCGCCGTAGAACTGCAGGCCGAGCCGGGACCGGTCCGCCTCCTGCGCTGGGTCGAGCGACGGGTCGCCGTGGGGCTGGTCGAGGTAGAAGGTGGTCGTGGGCGAGAGCAGGAGCAGCGCACCCTTCTCGGCGATGCGGTCGAGGTCGCCGAGGGCGTCGCCGAAGTGCGCGACGAGCAGGTCGAGCACCTCGGGTGACAGGCGGTCACCGGCGCCACCGCCCGCCGCGTCGCCACCGGCGAGCGCCCCGACGTCGATCCAGTGCTGGACCACCTCGTCCGGGCCGACCTCGGCCCGGCACGTCTCCTGCCAACCCACGACCCGTTTGCCGAGCCCCCGCACGACCCCGACGGCCCGGTCCACGAAGCGCTCGTACTGGTCCGTCGGCATCCCGAAGGCCTCGTCGCCGCCGAGGTGAACGAACGGCGCCGGCGAGAGCGCGGCGAGCTGGCCGAGCACCTCCTCGACGAACGCCCAGACGGCGGGCCGGTCCGGGTCGAGGTTGGCGACCCGGAGGGGCAGCCCACCCTCGGTGGGCGCCGTCACGCCCAGCTCGGGGTGGGCGGCCAGGACCGCGGCCGTGTGGCCGGGCAGGTCGATCTCCGGGACGATGGTGACGAACCGCTCCCGGGCGTAGTCGACCAGGTGGCGGAACTCGTCCTGGGTGTAGGCGCCCTCGTCGCCCTCGGTGAGGCCGGGCCACCCGTCGATCTCCAGGCGCCAGGCCTCGTTGTCGGTCAGGTGCAGGTGCAGCACGTTCAGCTTGTGCAGCGACAGCACGTCGACGACCCGCTCGACCTCGGCGACGGGCACGAACCAGCGCACGACGTCGAGGCTGAGCCCCCGCCACGCGAGCTCGGGGGCGTCGACGATCCGGCCGCGCTCGAGCGTCCCCGCGCCGACGGCCGCAAGCTGCCGCAGCGTCGTCAGCCCGCGGTGGACGGCCTCGGCGGTGACGCCGACCACGCGGACACCGTCCTCGGCGACGACCACCTCATGGCGCTCGCCATCGGGATCCGCCCCGTCGGCCCGCAGGCCCCGGGTCGGCCGGGCGGGGCCGTCGACGCCGCCGATGGTGAGGTGGATCGAACCGACCGTCCCCTCCGGAGCGACCTCGGGCGCCGGCAGCGAGACCCCGGCGTCCGTGGCGAGGTCGGCCCGGAAGCGCTCGGCGACGGGGAGCAGCGCCGGCTCGGCCACCGACAGCACCGCGGTCGGCGTGAGGGTGAACGACCCCTCGCCCGCCTCGATCAGCGCCGGCGCCGGGATCACCGCCGCCGCCACGTCGCCGTCGGTCACTCGCCGGTGAAGACCGGGTCGCGCTTCTCGAGGAAGGCCCGCGGGCCCTCCGCGGCATCCTTCGAGCCCATGACCACCATGCCGTGGCCCATCTCGATGTCGAAGGCGGCCGCCTCGGGCATGGCCTCGGTCTCGCGCAGGGTGGCGAGGATGGCCTTCACCGCGAGCGGACCGTTGCGGGCGATCCGCTGCGCGATCTCGCGGGCCTTGTCGAGCGCGGTGCCGTCGGGCACCACGTGGTTGACGAGGCCGAGCTCGTAGGCCCGCTGGGCGGAGATGTCCTCGCCGGTCAGCAGCATCTCGGCCGCCACCGCGTACGACACCTGGCGGCGCAGGCGCACGGCCGAGCCCGCCATCGGGAACAGGCCCCGCTGCACCTCGGTCACGCCGAACACGGCGCTCTCGCCCGCCACCCGGATGTCGGTGCCCTGGAGGATCTCGGTGCCGCCCGCCCGGGCGTAGCCCTCGGCGGCGAGGATCACGGGCTTGGTGGGCCGGTAGGTCTTGAGCCAGCCGCCGAGGATCACCTCGGGCTCGTCCTTGAAGCGCTGGAGCCACTCGTTGTCGACCACGCCGGCCTGCAGACGGCCGATCTCGCCGAGGTCCATGCCCGCGCAGAAGGTGTCACCCTTGCCCGTGAGGATGGCCACCCGCAGCTCGGGGTCCTCGTCGAGGCGCACCCAGGCGTCGTACATCCGGCAGAGCACCTCGGCGTTGGCCGCGTTCTTCTTCTCGGGCCGGTTGATGGTGACGACCAGGACGGGGCCCTCGGCCTCCACCAGGACGAGCGGTTCGGACATGGGGGACCCTCCTGGGGGCGGGCGAGGGGACCGCTCGGGACGGCCCCGGCCGGTGATCGTGCTGTCGAATCTTCCCGGCTGCGACCCGCGTTTGTCGACTGCGCCGACGCGGGACGATCCAGCGCAGGCCCTCTGACGGCGTGGCCGCGTCCGTGTGACACAATTCGCCAGGTGCTCGAGGCGCTGCGGGACGGCGACGACGACCTCGAGCGGACCGTCCTCGCCTCCTTCGAGTCGGCGGACCGGGTGACGGTGCGCCGGTGCGCGGCGCCGCCCGCGGCGGCGACGCGGTGAGCCCCCGTGGGCGCGACGCCCTCGTGCGGGCCGTGATCGGCCGCCCCGAGGGCCTGCCGCCGCCCGCGGAGGTCGATCTGGCGCCCTTCTGGGCCCGCTTCGACGCCACCGCGCCGTGGCACGTCCGGGTCGGCTTCGCCGCCGCGGCCACCGTCCTCGGTTCGGTGCTCCCCCGCCTCCACGGTCACCGCCGGGGGCTGACCGGCCTCGACCCGGACGCCGCCGAGCGTGTCGTCGCCACCGCCGCCGACCATGCCCTCACCGCCCCCCTCTGCGACGCCGCGCGGGCCATCGCCTGCTTCGCCTACCTGAGCGACGAGCGTGTCGAGGCCGCGGTGCGGGCCCGCCGATGACCCGCCTCGACGGTCGGGAGATCCGCACGGGGCTGCGTCTCGACGCGGACGTGGTCGTGGTCGGCAGCGGACCGGCGGGCGCCACGGTGGCCGCCGAGCTCAGCGCCGCCGGTGCCTCGGTCGTGGTGGTGGAGGCCGGGCGTTGGTGGGCACCGGAGGACTTCGCCTCCTCGACCTTCCGGTCCATGGCCGACACCTACCGGGCGATGGGCTCGTCGATGGTGATCGGCCCGTCGCCCCTCCCCTACGTGCAGGGGCGCATGGTGGGCGGGAGCTCGCCGGTGAACGGCGCCATCTGCTGGCGGCTGCCGGCCGACGTGCACCGGAGCTGGCTGGCCTCCGATCGGGCCCTGGAGTCGGCCCTGCCCTGGGAGGCGCTCGAGGCGGCCACCGACCGGATCGAGGCCCGGCTGGGCGTGGCCCCGACCGACCCGGCGGTCGCCGGCCCCAAGAACGAGCTCATGGCCACCGGCGCCGACGCCCTGGGGCTCGAGCACCGGCCCATCCGTCGCAACGTCGACGGCTGCCGCGGCCTGGGCCGCTGCCTCCAGGGGTGCCCGGAGGGGCACAAGCGCTCGGTGGATCGCACCCTGCTGGCCGACGCCCTCGCCGGCGGCGCCACCGTGCTCTCCTCGACCGAGGTGACGTCGGTGGTCACCGCCCGGGGCCGGGCCGTGGGCATCCTCGGACGGACCGAGGGGGGCGGCGCCGTGCGGATCGACGCCGAGCGCGCCGTGGTCCTCGCCGCGAGCGCGGTCCAGACCCCCGTCCTGCTCCTCGCGAGCGGGATCACCCAGGGTCCCGTCGGGCGGCACTTCAGCGCCCACCCCGGCGTGTCGATGGCGGGTCGCTTCCCGGACCCGGTGCGCATGTGGGAGGGAGCGAGCCAGGGCCACGAGGTCGTGGGCCTGCGCCACGAGGGCCTCAAGTTCGAGACGCTCGGGCTCGGGATCGACCTGCTGGGCGCCCGCCTCGGCGGCGCCGGGGCCACCCTGGCGGACAAGCTCGAGCACCTCGACCGCTACGCCGACTGGGGTGTCGCGGTCCGGGCCGACGCCGAGGGCCGGGTGCGGTCCGTGCGGGGGCGACCGGTCGTGACCTACCGGCTCACCGAGCGCGACGTCGCCCGCTTCCGGCGGGGCCTGCGGGTGATGGGCGAGATGATGTTCGCGGCCGGCGCGGAGCGGGTCGAGCCCGGTGTGCGGGGGTTCCGTGCCGTCGTCGACGACCCCCGTGACCTGGTCCACCTCGAGCACCACGGGCCCCGCTCGTCGGCGTCGTACACCGCCGCGATCACCCACATGTTCGGTACCGCCCGGATCGGCGGGGATCCCGCCCACAGCGTGGTCCGCCCCGACTTCCGCCACCACCAGGTCGACCGCCTCTACGTGGCCGACTCGAGCACCTTCCCGTCCAACCTCGGCGTCAACCCGCAGATCCCGATCATGGCGGTCGCCGCCCTGTGCGCCCGCCGGGTGGCGGGCCTCGACCTCATCGCCGACCCGACCAGGAGCACGCCATGACCACGACCGCCCTCGAGCTCGAGGACCTGCTCACGCTGTCGAGCGCCCAGCTCCACCAACTGCTCGAGACCGGCTCGCCGCCCGACCCCGAGGCGCTGGTCGGCCAGCAGTGGCTCGGCTCCGACCTGAGCATGCCCGCCCTCGGTCACCGGCTGCTCTGGCAGACCTTCCGCAAGACGTTCGTGCGCGACGAGGAGCACGGCGACGTCCGGGGCTGGAACGTCAAGCTCGAACAGCGCGGCACCCGTGGCCCCCAGGTGCCACTCCGGCGGCCGGACGGCACCGAGAAGGCCTTCGCCCACTACCGGCTGCGCTTCGGCGACGACATCGCCTGGCCGAAGGGGCTCCGCTGTGCCGCCTACCTCGACTACACGATCGCCGGGAACCCGTTCCCCGAGAACCTCACCTACACGCCCATCGTCTCGGTGAACGGCGACGCCAACGACCTCCTCCTCGGCTGGGAGGTCGTCAAGCTCGGACGGCGGCTGTTCGGCCCCCGCCTCTACTGGGCGATCCGGCCCGACGGTCCCCTCGAGACCATGGCCACCCCGAAGCACGCGCCGCGGCTGGGCACCGGCGGCTGAGCCGGCGGCGCCGGTTCAGGGCTCCGGCAGTGGCGGCGCGGCCCGAGCGGCGCCGATGACCACCAGGCCCGAGAGCAGCAGCGCCGCGCCGACCGCCGCCGTCGCCCCGGGGCGCTCCCCGAGGACGAGGACACCGAGCACCGCCGCGGTCAGCGGCTCGGCCAGGCTCAGGGTCGCCACCGACGAGGCGTGCAGCCGCCGCAGGCCGGCCCCGAACAGCAGGTAGCTGACCGCGACCGTCGCCACCCCGAGCCAGAGCTCCATGGCCACACCGCGCCCACCGGCGAGCCCGTCGGTGTCGACCACCAGCAGCGTGGGCAGCAGCAGGACGGCGCCGCCGAGGAAGAGCACCGCCATGACGGTCGGACCGGGGACGTCGCGGTCGAGCACGACCTTGGCCGCCACGGTGTAGACCGCGTACGAGAGCCCGGCCGCGAGCGCCAGCCCCAGCCCGGTGGCGTCGAGCGCGCTGTCGCCGCCCGGCGCCAGCAGCAGCCCGCAGCCCACGACCGCGAGGCCCGTCGCCGCGTACCAGCGTGGGACCGGGCGCTCGCCGCGGGCCAAGAGGGCGACCACGCCCGTGAAGACCGGGCCGCTGCCGATGGCGACGAGGGTGCCGAGGGCCACGCCGGCCCGGTCCACGGCGGCGAAGAACGACGCCTGGTAGCCGGCGACGGCCACGGCGCCGACGACGTAGGCGGCCCACGGCCCGGTCGGACGGGCCGACCGGCTGGCGATGAGGGCGAGGAGCAGACCACCCAACAGGATGCGGATCGTCCCGACCGCCACGGGCGAGGCGCCGACGTCGCCGAGGTCCTGGGCCGTGCCCGTCGTCCCCCAGAGCACGGCGGCGCCGACGATCAGGAGCTCGGGACGGACACGGGACATCAGCGGTGCATCCTCGCACCTGCGGCCCCGGTCGTGCTCGGCCTCGTCAGGCCCCAGCGACCGGCGGGCCCGAGCCATGCGCCACGGGCGCGCTCCCCGGCCCACCGCTCGGCGGCTGCTGCTTCTTCTTGCTGCTCGACCGCGCCACCAGCACCACGATCAGCACGCCGGCGACGACCACGATGGCGCCGACGAGCAGCCACGGGACGCTCGAGCCGTCGTCGTCGGGGACGAGGTCGGGCTCCTCGGTGGCGAAGACCGGCTCGGGGGCCGACTCCGGCAGTTCCTCGACCGCCTCCTGCAGGGTCGCCGAGCTGTCGACGAAGTCCTCGTTGCCGGTGGCGGCCACGTCGTACACACAGGTCTCGACGGCCAGCGGGTCGTCGACGCCGGCGTCCTCACAGGCCTGCGTCGCCTCCTCGACCGCGGCCGGGTCGAGGTCTTCCGGGGCGACGAGGTCCTCGGCGGCACCGGGGGCCGGCACGGGCGCTTCGCCGACGCTGACCAGCGACTCAGGCTCAGGCACCCGCCAGCTGTCGGCGAACCGACGCACCTTGTTCTCGTTCGCCGGCTGCTCGATGACCGAGCCGTCGCGGAGGGTCATGTCGTTGTCGGGGTCGCCGTCGAGGTTGCCGAGCACGCCCTCGAAGGTCAGATCGCCACCCAACCGGACGACGCCGATGTCGAGGTGCGAGCCCCGCTTGAACAGGACCCGGGCCGCGGTGTTGCCGTCCGGCCAGTTGATCTGGAAGTCGTTGGGCTCGGTCTCTTCCGGCCCGACCGTGCTCTGGGTGATCGAACCGGTGACGACGCCACCCTGCGGCAGGTCGAGGCTGCCGTCGGGCAGCGGGGTGTCGACGCCGTTGACGAGCAGGGTGGGTTCCGGGTTCAGGTAGAACTCGAGTGAGTCTCCGGCGACGTCCATCACCGTGGCGGTGTTGATCGACACACCCGGACGGATGTCCAGCGCCTCTTGCCGCGACTGGATCACCACCGTGCCGTCCGTGGATTGGAGGAGCACGAAGTCGCCCACGTCCTGGATGTCGAACACCAGCGCATCAGGGGTGCGGAAGTGCACATCCCCGAAGCTGGCCGGCGGCGGCGGTAGGACCGGCGGGATCTCGAGGGTCGTCGTCGTCTCGTCGACGACGGTGGTGGGCGGAGCATCCTCCTCCACCGGCACCTGCTCGCCGTCCAGCGTGATGGTGGCGGATTGCAAGGTGTTGCCCGGGTTGCAGTTGTCCATCTGGACGATCACGACCCGGTTCTCACCCTCGACCAACTTGTCGGCGAGGTTGCCGGTCTGGGTGCCGCCGCTGTCGGCCAGCACGGTGGCGTCCGAGCCGGGGGTACCGCCGGGGTTGGCGCTGTTGAAGATCGAGATCTGGGCGGCGTCGTCGATGTTGACGAAGTCGACCGTGAAGGTGCTCGGCGTCACGCCAGGCGGCACGGTGATGGTGGTCTCGAAGTAGGTGTAGTCGACGCCCGTGCCGCAGCCGGTGAGCCGGGAGGCCTGGCCGCCACCGAAGTTGGGGTCGGTCTGCCCGTCGAACCCGATCACATCGGGGTCGGGGGCCGACTGCCAGCCGGGGTCGGCGGCGTCGGGGATCGATGCGTCGACGAACCACGGCTCCGCATCGTTGATGTCGGTCTGCCCGTTCGACGGCGCGCCATTGGGCGTCGGCGGGATGAACATCCGCCACGGCGACCGGTCGATCGCCACGGTCTGCGCCGAGCTCATCGATCCCGACGCAAGCGACGCAAGGGCCATGACCCCAACGACCGCCCCCGCCCCGGCAGCTCTCAACCAACGGTTCCGTCCCATGGTCACCCGCTCTTCCTGTTGTCCGCCCTGCGTCAGCGGCCGGAGGATACCGACTGCCCGGTCAGTCACTATTGGACGACGAAGCGCAGACCATATCGGTTGGACCGCCCGGGCGACGGGCAACGGGATGCCGCGTCGCCGCCGGGATCACGTCGCCGGGACGCTCCGGCTCCACCGCCGTAGGGCTCCGACCCGGTCGTGATGACTCAGAGGTCGACGATCGGGACGACCGTGCACTCGATGGGGCTGGGGCGCTCCTCGGCGAGGAAGAAGCGCCAGAAGATCGACCCGCTGGTGTGGCCCTCGGTGTCGAGCCAGTTCGGCACGCCCGGGTCCCGGTTCGCGATCACGATGCGGTAGCTGTCGTCCGGCCCCAGCTCGAGCTGCGTGCGGTTCAGCGACGTCTGGTGCGACCGGTACTCGTAGGTCTGCATGTGCTTGTTCCAGAGCATGACGTTCACGAACGCCGCCGCCGGGATCGTCCCCTCGAGCACCAGCGCCTCGTCCTCCCCCAGCTCGTAGGGACCCATGGAGTAGTGGGCGTCGACGGCACCGAGCACCTCGATGCCGGCATCGCGGAAGCTGAAGGGCTGGGGCAGCACGTTGGGCGTCCGGGACACGAAGGGGATGTCGGGCATCTCCGTCGGTGGCGTCATGCCGGAGGTCTTGGAGGCCACGAAGGTGGCGACCTCGGCCAGGCGCTCGGCGATGGCGTCCTGGGTCCAGGTCGGCGCCGGCCCGGGATCGTCGACGGGCTCGATGCGCAGCACGACGTGCACGTCGGGGTCCGACGCCGCCGGCGTCGGCCGCTCGAAGTAGTGGCGGGTGACGATCGAGTGGGCATCGGGCGCGCTCTGCAGCCAGTTGCCCTCGAAGCCTTCGGGTCTCGGGTCGGGGCTGACGGTGATCTCGTAGCCGGTGCCGTCGGGGTCGTGGACGAGCGACGTCTCGTTCACGTCGGCGATCACCCGCTCGACGTTGGGGTCGTTCGGGTCGGCGCCGTGGACGGTGAACGACAGGTAGCCCTCACCGGTGTTCCGCCCCGTGATGCGGTAGTCACGGTCGCCCTTGATCTTCGTCCAGTAGTAGACGGCGTCGGGGTTGTCGCCCTGCATCTTGCGGAACGGCGAGACGATGCGGGTGAAGAGGGGGCGCTCGGGGTCGCTCTCGAGGTGGTGGTCGAGGCCGACCGCCAGGAGGTGGCCGAGGTGGCGGAAGCCCTCGGCCCGGTCGATCTCGTTGAGGTCCTGGGCGTCGAGCCACTCGCCGAGCCCGATCAGCTCGTCGAGCATCGCCCGGTACGCCGCCCCCGCAGTCGAAGTCATGGGCCCATCTTGGCCCGGGAGCGACGGCCGCCGCGCCGGTGGGCGATGATGGGGACGCGCCAACCGCAGGGCGATCACGACCATCCCGGGGGGACCTCGTGTCGGACGAGACCACGATCCACGACGTCGTCATCACGGGCGGCACCGTCCTCGACGGCACGGGAGCGGACGGCGTCCGCGCCGACGTGGCCATCGACGGCGACCGCATCACCGCCATCGGGGACCTCGGCGACGCCGCAGGGCGCACCACCATCGACGCCGCCGGGCGGGTCGTCACCCCCGGCTTCGTCGACCTGCACACCCACCTCGACGCCCAGATCGCATGGGACCCGTGCATGACCTCGTCGTCGTGGCACGGCGTGACCACCGCGCTGATCGGCAACTGCGGCGTCGCCTTCGCCCCCGTGGCGCCGGACGGGCGCGAGTACCTGGCCGAGATGATGGAGAGCGTCGAGGACATCCCCCGCGAGGCCATCCTCTCGGCGCTGCCGTGGGACTGGAGCACCTATCCCGAGTACCTCGACTCGGTGCAGCGGATGCGGCCGGCGCTGAACGTGGCCGGCCTCGTCGGTCACTGCGCCGTGCGCTGGCTCGTCATGGGCGAGCGGTCGCTCGGCGAGGAGCCGCCGTCCACCGCCGACCTCGACCGGATCGGCGAGGTCGTCGAGGAGGCCGTGGCCGGCGGTGCCGTGGGCTTCTCCACCTCCCGGCTCACCGGCCACCGGGTGCCCGACGGTCGCTGCGTGCCGGGCACGTTCGCCCCCGACGAGGAGCTCTTCGCGGTGGCCTCCGCGATGAACCGGGCGGGCGGCGGCATCTTCCAGGCGGTGCTCAACGAGACCAAGACGAGGGAGGAGTTCGACCTGCTCCGCGAGATGGCGGGCCGCGCCGGTGACGTCCTCTTCTCCGGTGCCCTCGGCAACAACGCCGAGCGGGTGCCGCGCATCCTCGAGCGCTACGACGGCTTCCTCGGCGACGTGCGGGCCAACGCCGGCCGCATCACCGCCCTGGGCATGACCCGCCCGAGCGGCCTCCTGCTCGGCCTGCACCAGCTCACGCCTGCCTACGGGCCGGCGTGGAAGGAGCTGATGGCCATGCCCACCCTCGCCGAGCGGGTGGCCGCCCTCCGCGACCCGGCGACCCGCCAGGCGCTGGTCGACGACGGCGTGCGCAACGGCATCAGCTTCGGCGCCGAGCGGGTGCGCCCCCTCGGCACGGGCGACCAGCCGGACTACGTCGGCCCCACCCTCGCCGAGCTGGCCGAGCGCGCCGGCATCCACCCGGTGGAGATCGCGATCGACCACCTCCTCGAGACCGACGGCCGGGCCCTGTTCTGCGTGGCCTTCTTCAACGACGCCCACGAGCACCTCGGCGAGTTCCTGGCCCTCGACGGTGTGATCCCCGGCCTCGGCGACGCCGGCGCCCACGCCGGCCAGATCTGCGACGCCGACGCTCCCACCCACTACCTCGCCTACTGGAGCCGCGACCGGGGCAGCGCCACCCTGTCGGAGGCCGTGCACCGCCTCACCGCCGAGCCCGCCGGCGTGCTCGGCCTGGTCGACCGGGGCATCCTCGCCGTCGGCGCCCACGCCGACGTCAACGTCTTCGACCCCGAGCGCCTCGCCTACGGCTACCCGCAGTACTCGAACGACATCCCGGGCGGCTCCGGCCGCTTCAGCGTCGGCTCCTCGGGCTACGCCGCCACCCTCGTCAACGGCGTCGTCGTCACCGAGGACGGCGTCAACACCGGCGCCCGCCCCGGCACCGTCCTCCGCGACTTCTCGCGGACCTGAGGCGGCGGCGGAAGGGGCCGCGCGTACGCCGCCGACGGCACGAGCAGCGACCACAACGCGGCCGCGCTCACGGACGTCACCGCGCTCGCCGACGGGCCGGACGGCAACGTCTGGTTCACCCAGACCCCCGACGAGCAGGGCCGAACGATCGGCCGCCTCGAGGTCGCTCCCGTCGGCTGACGACGTCGAGTTCATCGGAGCCGACGCTCACAACGGCGCCGTTCACGTCAGCGCACGAGCCGTGGGTCGATCACGGTGATCCCGGCGACGGGTGCCTGGTCGAAGCCGGGGAGCAGCGCCGCCGCCTCGTCGAGGTCGATGGTGCGCTCGATCAGGCGTTCCGGCTGCACGATGCCCCGTTCGACCAGCGCCAGCAGCTCCGGGTAGTCGCTCGCCGCCATCCCGTGGCTCCCGAGGAGATCGAGCTCCCACCCGATGGCGCGGGCCATCGGGACGCGAGGGTGCTGGCCGTCGACCGGCGGGAGCAGGCCGACCTGCACGTGCCGACCGCGCCGTCGCAGCGAGAGGATCGCGTCGGCGCAGGTCTGTTCGCTGCCGACGGCGTCGACCGCGACGTGGCTGCCGCCGTCGGTGAGGTCGGCGACGGCGGCGGGGACGTCGATGCCGTCCGACAGCACCACCTGCTCGGCGCCGAGCTCCCGTGCGAGCGCCAAGGCCTCGGGGTGGCGATCGACCGCGACCACGCGCGCCCCGAGGGCACGGCCGATCATCACCGCGCTGAGCCCGACACCGCCGGCGCCGATGACCGTCGTCCACTCGCCTTCGCGGACACGGGCGCGATGGGCGAGCGCCCGATAGGCGGTCGCGAAGCGGCAGCCGAGGCTGGCTGCGGTCGCGAACTCGACCTCCTCGGGGACCGCGACCAGGTTCACATCGGCGGCGTGGAGGGCCACGTACTCGGCGAACGACCCCCAGTGGGTGAAGCCGGGCTGCGTCTGGTGCGGGCAGACCTGGGCCTGTCCGGCACGACAGAACTCGCACCGGCCACACCCGCACACGAACGGGACGGTCACCCGGTCGCCGGGCCGCCACCGCCGGACGTCGGGGCCGGTGTCGACGACGATGCCGGCCAGCTCATGGCCCGGGACGTGCGGGAAGACGACGTCGTCGTCGTGCCCGGCCCAGGCGTGCCAGTCGCTCCGGCACAGCCCGGTCGCCATGACCTGCACCAGCACTCCGTCCTCGGGGGTCGCGGGTTCGGCGACCGCCCGCACCTCCGGCCGGGCCTCGACCGCATCGACGACGACGGCACGCATGGGCGGATTCTCCTCCATCGCACGCGCCGCCGCTCGCACGCCGCCTGGCACCGCCGAACACCACCGTGGCCCGGGCCGACGGGCCGACGGGCCGACGGGCCGGCGCGCCGCTCGACTACGTTCTCCGCCCGTGGACGGCTCGGAGGCGGAGGGCGTCGTCCTGGCTCGACCGCTCCGGACTCCGCCGGACCGGGGGGTTGGCGCCTCACCCCCAGCGGGACCGCAGCGTGCCCCAGCCGCATGACGCGTCCGGACACGACGAGGGCTCGGACCGACGACGGCGATCGCCACCGCAGGAGGAGAGGGACCACATGGGCCGACGAGCTCGGCGAGTCCACCTCACCGTCGCCGTGGTCGCGGCGCTCGCTCTCGCTCGCCGTACCCGGTGCCGCGGTCACGTGGGCGGACTTCGACCGGCGCGCCGACGGCGTCGCCCGCGCCCTCCTCGACGCCGGGCTGGGCCACCAGGCCAAGGTCGCCCAATACCTCTACAACTGCCCGGAATACCTGGAGTCGTTCTTCGCCTGCTGCAAGGCCGCCCTCGTCCCGGTGAACACGAACTACCGCTACACCGGGGCCGAGCTGGCGTACCTCTGGACGAACGCCGACGTCGAAGCCGTCGTCTTCCACGACACCTTCGTCGATCGCTGCGACGAGCTGCGGAGGCAACTGAGGGGCATCCGCCTGTGGCTGTGGGTCAACGACCGCAACGGCCGGTGCCCCGACTGGGCGACGCCCTACGCCGAGGTGGCGGACCGCCATGTCGATCGGGTGGACCCCGCCCGGTCGGGCGACGACCTGATCCTGCTCTACACCGGGGGGACGACCGGTCAACCCAAGGGCGTCATGTGGCCCCAGGACACCCTCTTCCGCATGCTGGAGGAGTTGAACGGGCGCGATGTCGCCGCCCGCGCACTCGATCGCCCCGGGCCACGCGTCCTGCCCGCCCCGCCCCTCATGCACGGCACGGCCCTCTTCTTCGCCCTTCCCGTGCTGGGCCAGGGCGGCTGCGTCGTCACGACAGCGGACCACCGCTTCGACGCCGAGTCGCTGCTCGACGTCGTCGTCGCGGAGGGGATCAAAGGCCTTTGCATCGTCGGCGACGCCTTCGCCAAACCCATCGTCGAGGTTCTGGACCGCAACCCCGAGCGATGGGACCTGAGCGGCGTGCGCGTCGTCTTCTCGTCCGGCGTGGTGCTGAGCCCGTCGGTGAAGGAGCGACTGCTCACGCACCTCCCCCGAGCGACCATCGTCGACAGCCTCGGCAGTTCCGAGACCGGAAGCGTCGCCCGCTCGATGTCGACCGCCCAGGGCACCACCGGGTCGTTCCAGGTGGGGCGACGGACCCGGGTGATCGACGACGCCGGCGAGGACGTGGCCGCCGGCTCCGGCGCCATCGGCCGGGTCGTGCTCGCCGGTCACCAGCCGCTCGGGTACTACAAGGACCCGGTGAAGACCGCAGAGACGTTCGTGGAGCTCAACGGGACCAACCACGTGATCACCGGCGACTGGGCCGAGGTCAACGCGGACGGCACCCTGCGCTTCCTCGGCCGCGGCTCGGTCAGCATCAACACCGGCGGCGAGAAGGTGTACCCCGAGGAGGTCGAGGAGGCCATCAAGCTCGTTCCCGGGGTTGTCGACGCCGTCGTGGTCGGCATTCCCGACGTCCGCCTCGGCGAGGTCGTGGCCGCCGTCGTCGAGCCGGCGGCCGGAAAGATGCTCGACGTGGACGAGCTGAGGGCGGCGCTGCGCGAATCGCTGGCCGGCTTCAAGATCCCCCGACTCGTCGTCCAGCAACCGGTCGGCCGGGCCGTCAACGGCAAGGCGGACTACCGGGCACTCCGTGAAGCCGCAATCGCTGCAGCCCGGTGACCGCCGAGCACCCCGGGCCCGGCCCCGACGCCATCGGGTGAACGAGTCCCACGCCTCCCAGAGCTACGGTCGCTGACGGTCGGCGGGCCGGCCAGACGCCCAGCGCTCGATGTCCTGTCTGATCCACAGACGGCACCGGCCGCGTCCGAGGTCCACGACGGGACGAGGCATGTCCTCGTATCGGCGCTGATAGGTGCTCACGCTGTTCGGCTCGCCGCCGCACCACCTTTTCTGCCACCTTTCGACAACCCCCGCCCGCGTGGGGCTGGTAGAGATCCCACGAGGCAAGGGATCGCAGGCGGAGTGGGAACGGATTGGGCGCTTTCGGGAGCGCAGCGATTCCGGTGACTGCCCTGCTCGCTCGGTTGCGCCACACGGGTAGCCTTTGGGCGATAGCGAACCGTCTCACGATCAGCGCGGAACTGGCTGCAGTGGTCGAGCGCGCCAGGCGGGCCGCTGGGGACGCCGGCGAGTTGCGGTCGAGTCCCGCCGCCTCTCCGAGCTCACCGCTTTCACCTGAAGCCCGCGCGGCGCTCGCTGAGTGGCGCACCAGCGGCGATTACGACCGGGCCGTCGCCGAGATCGTCGCGCGCGACCCCGATCTCGCTACGCAGTAGCGCCGGCACCATGTCGTGCCTGCGCTGACCAGGCTGGTCGTGTCCCGCCTGCGCTGGCTGATTGCTACCGGCGACGAGCGAGACGCCGAGATCCTCGCCCTGCGCCACCAAGTCCTCGTCCTGCAACGCCAGGTCACCCGACCTCGGTTCACCGAGACGGACCGCACCATCCTCGCGGTGTTGTCCACCGCGTTCGACCGGACGCGCCTGCGGGACGTGTTCCTGATCGTGCAACCGGCCACCGTGATCGGCTGGCACCGCCGCCTCGTCGCCCACCGCTGGACCCGGCGCCCCGCCCCGACCCGGGGACGGCAACCGGTGCGCGCCGAGATCCGACGGCACGCCCTGCGAATGGCCGGCGAAACCCCACCTGGGGCTACCGGCGCATCCACGGCGAACTCCCAACTGGGCTACGAGGTCGCCGCCTCGAGCGTGTGGAAGATCCTCCGCGACGCCGGCATCGACCCCACCCCGTGGAGGCGCCTCAGGGTGGCGCCGGGATCGAGCCGATCACGACCCCACCCCAAGCGCCGATGGCCAATGCCTACGCCGAACGCTGGGTGCGGACCCTGCGCCATGAGCTCCTCGACCGCACCATCATCTGGAACGAACGCCAACTCCGCAGGCTCCTCGACGACTACCTCGACCACTACAACGGTCACCGCCCCCACCGGGCCCTCGTCCAACACGCCCCCGAAGACGCCGGCTGCTCGGTGATCGAGCATCCGTCCGGGCGCAGCGTCGAGCGGCGCACCACCTGCGCAGGACTCATCAACGAGTACCGCGCCGCCTGAGCCAGAGCACCAGCAGGACCGTCGCTCGGCGACGGGCAGGGATCGACCGCAACGCTCAGCGACCAGGTTGAGCCCTGAGGCGGCGCCGCAGCCGTCGGTTCTGTCCTCATCACGCCTCCCGGGGGACCGATCCACCCGCGCGGCAGAGACGCGCGCACTCCGTAGGTCAGCGAACAGCCAGGTGCGGCGAGCGCGCTCCCGTGGGTCAGGCCAAAGACCCCCACTCGTCGCGCCGACGACTTCTCGGCACCTACAGGGGCCGAGCCGCGCTCCGAACCCAGCAGCCACCCCTCGAGCACCCTCGTAGGCTGCGCAACGGGCCGGCCGACCGCCGCCGGCGCCAGCTCAAGTGCCGAAAGTCGCCGCCGCACCACCTTTTCTGCCACCTTTTCGACAACCCCCGCCCGCGGGGCCGGTAGAAATCCCACGGGGTAACGGATCGCAGACGGCGCGGGAACGGATTCGGCGAATTCGGGAACGTGTCCGCGACCTCGGCGTGGAGGCATCTGAGTCGCCGGTGAGACGAGCTCCTGACCTTCGGGCGCGACACCGACCTCACCCCTACACTGGCCAGCGAGATGTCGACTCCGGACCGTGCGAGAGAGCAGGACGAGTGCCTCGAGCTTCCCGTCGTGGAACTGCTCCGGCGCGCCAAGCCTCATCCGCCCTATGGCACGCAGGTGATCGACGACCTCACCGCCGAGGAGGCCGACGCCTTCCTCGCCGCCGTGTTGAACTGACGGTGACTACCGACCACCCACGGGGTCCGGTCGTCGTCGACACGGACGTCTACAGCGCCCGGCCCATCCCTGACTCGGCGCTTGCCCGCCGGTACGAGCCGCTCCTGGTCGGGCGGGTCGAGTTCGTGTCGTTCCAGACTGTGGGCGAAGTCCGCTACGGCGCGCTCCTACGAGGATGGGGCTCTGCTCGCCTACGACGGATGGAAGCCGCGCTCAGCCGGATCGAGATCGTGTACGCGGGCCCCGACCTCGTCCGAACCTATGCCGAGCTCCGCGTGGCTTGTCAGCGCGCCGGCCACGCGCTCAGCCAGCGTGAGCACGACGCCGACCGATGGATCGCCGCCACCGCCATCCGGCTCGGCATCCCACTCGTGTCGAACGACGGTGTCTTCGAGGACACACCGGGACTCGCGTTGGAGACGAAGCCGGCCTGACATCGGGGCTCACCAGCCGCGCCCCGATCCAGACCACTCCCCTCCCGATACCGGGCTCGACGGGGGACCCCACGAGTGGGGCGTGACTACCGTCGCCGACGCCATGAACCTCGTCCCCTCGATCGCCCGTCTGGTGTTGTGCCGCCTCGGTTGGCTGTTTCGCCGCCGGCGACGAGCGTGACGCCGAGATCCTCGCGCTGCGCCTCCAGGTCCTCGTCCTGTAACGACATGTCGCCCGACCAGTCTTCAACGAGACGGACCGCACCATCCTGGCGGTGTTGTCCACCGCGTTCGACCGGACGCGTCTGCGGGAAGTGTTCCTGATCGTGCAACCGGCCACCGTGATCGGGTGGCACCGCCGCCTCGTCGCCCGACGATGGACCCAACCCGCCGCCCCCCGACGAGGGCGGCCGCCGGTGCACGCCGAGATCCGACGTCTTGCCGTTCACATGGCCCGCGAAAACCCGATCTGGGGCTACCGGCGCATCGACGGCGAACTGTCCCGGGTCGGCCCACAAGGTCGCACCCTCGAGCGTCTGGAAGATCCTCCGCGACGCCGGGATCGATCCCACCCCGAACCGGACCGGCCCGACGTGGGCGCAGTTCATCCGATCCCAGGCGCGGGCGGTGATCGCCACCGACTTCTGCTGCGTCGACACCGCCACCCTCCGGCGCCTCCACGTCCTGTTCTTCATCGAGGTGGGATCCAGACGGGTGCACCTCGCCGGGATCACCACCAATCCCACCGTGGCATGGACCACCCAAGCCGCCCGCAACCTCCTCATGGACCTCCCCGACAGGTTCCGGTTCGTGATCCACGACGGCGCCGGCCAGTACTCCCCCGTCTTCGACGCCGTGTTCGAGGCCGCCGGGATCGAACCGATCACCACCCCACCCCGAGCGCCCGTGGCCAACGCCTACGCCGAACGCTGGGTCCGGACCCTGCGCCACGAGCTGTTGGACCGCACCATCATCTGGAACGAACGCCAACTCCGCCGGCTCCTGACCCACTACATCGACCACTACAACGGCCACCGTCCCCACCGCGCACTCGACCAACACGCCCCCGACGACACCCCCTGCAAGGCCACCGCGCCGCCCGTCGGGCGCAACGTCGAGCGGCGGGCCACCTGCGCCGGACTCATCAACGAGTACCGCACCGCCGCCTGAGCAACACCAGCGGGCGGACGCGTTTTCGGTCCTGCCTGTGGCTGAACGCAACCCTCCGAGACTCGCTCGACCCCGAGCCGGCAGCCAAGAAGGGTCTGCGCAGCGCGCCGGCGGGCAACAGCACGGCCTCATGCCGAGACGAGTGCTACCCGGCGCGCCAGCCGTGATCCGCGCCAGCGAGCGCCACGGTCCTACACCAGGCCGAACCGCCACAGCAGCGCCGATGACTTCTCGGCACCTACACGTCCTGTCGGCCCGAACGCCGGCTTCTCAGCATCTACGTCCAGACCGGCCTCGGGGACCTCTTGCTCGCCCAACCGGGCGGCCTGTTCTTGTCCTTCATCTACGACCACGGGTCGGGTCAGGATCGGTCATCTGCCGGTGACGGCGCGCTCGTGCTCGACGTAGGCCAGCACCGCGAGGACGCGGCGGTTGCTGTCGGCGCCCGAGGGCAGGTCGAGCTTGGTGAAGATCGAACCGATAACCGGCTCGACGGTCTTCTTGCTGAGGTGGAGCTCCTCACAGATGGCCGAGTTCGTCATCCCTTTGGCGAGCAGCCCGAGCACCTCCCGCTCGCGTGGGGTGAGGTGGTCGAACCCGCCCGGTCCGCGTCGCCCGGCGAGCGTGGCCGCGAGCGTCATGCGCTCGATGATCAGGGCCGCTTGCGCGACGTAGCCGTCGAGGAGGCCATCTTCGTGTCGTGATATCGGAGCGGCGCGGTCGATCGTCACCTCACCAAGCACCGCGTCGCCCGAACGTATCGAGCGTCGGATCGGGTCGCGCCGCTCCTCCATGCCGCCGTCGTCGCCGGGGTCCGGGTCGTCGGCACCGTCGGACGAGGTGCCGATCGGGTGCAGCAGCCCGTTGCTGCGGATCCAGATGGTCACCTGCTGGGCCCCCAGCGTGCTGGCGATGGCGTCGGCGAGCTCCGCGGGCAACGCATCGGCGTCGTCGGAACGGCGGGTGAGCCACAGGAGCGCCGACCGGGTGGCGAGGTACTGGCGGTGCACGATCGCCCATCCCGCCGCTACGGGGACGAGGCAGGCGGCGAGGACGCCGGCGGTCGGCGACCCCCACCCGACGAGTCCGACCGCCAGTGCGCCCACGGACACGCAGGCAGACGCGCCGAGGACGAGGAGCTGCCGGCGCACGGCGCCGCTGGACCGTCGCCAGCGCGCCGCGACCCCTACGATCCAGAGCACCTGGAACGCGGTGAACGCCATGCGACTGACCGGCGTCCAGATCTCGCTCACGGTGTCGGCTCCCGGGAGCTCGAACGGGGCGAGCGTCGTCACGCCGGCCGACTCGTATCCGACCGGCCATAGCGCCGAGGTGGCGGCGAGGAGCACCGTGACCGCGGCGCCGACCCGCAGGACCCACCGCCATGTGGGGGACGGCACCGTGCCGTCGGGAAACAGGACCACGGACACCGTTGTTCCGAACAGTCCGATGACGAGGGGCCACACCCCCAGCCACCCCCACCACGGACTCGTCCCCGTTGGCGCGTCGTGCCCGATCTGCCGACCGAGGAACATCACCGCCTCGACCAGACCCGTCCCCACGAACACGGCTGCGCATCGGTTCCGTGGCTGCTGGTGCAGGACGTAGGCGCCGACCACGGTGAGCGCCACGGCCAGGAGCCCGTTGTGGAGGTTCTCGATCCACAGGCCTTGGGTGGCACCGGCCGTGACGAGCACCGCCGCCGCGCTCAACACGAGGAGCGGCACGATCCCGTCCCGGCTCCTGCTCCTCTCCACCGGCCCATCTTCCACGAGTCTGCGGAGCGCGCACCAGGGTGAACCCTGGAATGTGCTGGTCACGGGGCTGTCCCCGTGGTGCCTGGTGGCGTTTGTCGCGATGGTCGACCCCACGCACACCTCCGAACCTAAGGAATCTCGACGATGACGCTGATCCGAACGACTGACTCGAACCGCACCCTCGGCCAATCACCGACGGACCGGATGCTCACCGCCTCGTTGGTGGTGGCTCCGCTCCTCTACCTCGTGGCCGACACGATCTACGCGGTCGATGGCTGGACCAGCGCCACTGCCGGGGTGATCCACGTCCTCGGTGCGATCGCCTACGGCCTCGTCGTGCTGCGGGTCGCCGGTTGGCTCCCCGACCAGTCGGTCCTGTCCGCCGTGCTGGTGTTGACCGCGATCGCCGGGTCCGTCGGGAACGCTGCGTACGGCTTCGACACGATCCACCAGTCGCTCGGCGACACGTCCCTGGTGGACCAGACCGGGGCGGCCACGCTGATCAAGCCGCTTGGCCTTATCTTCCCGCTGTCGATGGCCCTCGTGGCGCTCGGGTTGCGCCAACTCGGCCGTCCCCTCCCAGCGGTGCTCGTCCTCCTCGGTGCTCTCGGGTGGCCGGCGGCCCACATCGGCAACCTGGGCGCCCTGGCCGTGCTCGTCAACGTCCTGCTCGTCGTGGCTTTCGGGATGGTCGCCTGGGGGTCACGCCCCACGGCCACCGGAACGGATATCGGCGCTACCGGGCACCAGAGCCTCTAGCTGGTCGATGACGAGCCACAGGCGACAAGGCTGTTCGGGTCGTCCTGGATGGCGTCCACCGCCTCGAGCGCAGCCCGACCCGGCCGTGCCTCGTGGCCGAGGATGACATCGAGGTCCTCGGTCGGCCGCTCCGCAGCACGAGCCATCCGGGAGCCGGCACCGCACCGCCCACCCGCCGACGAGCACGACTGCTGCTGGCAGAGCTTCGCCGACGGTTCCTCATCGTGCAACCGGCGACGGTGATCGGCTGGCACCGCCGCCTCGTCGCCCGCCGCTGGACCCAGCCCAACGCCCCGAGACGGGGGCGGCCGCCGGTGCATGCGGAGATCCGCCGACTCGCCATCGCCATGGCCCGCGAGAACCCGACGTGGGGCTACCGGCGCATCCACGGCGAACTGTCCCGCTTGGGCTACGAGGTCGCCGCCTCGAGCGTGTGGAAGATCCTCCGCGACGCCGGCATCGACCCCACCCCCAACCGGACCGGGCCCACCTGGGCGCAGTTCATCCGCACCCAGGCCCGAGCCGTGATCGTCACCGACTTCTGCTGTGTCGACACCGCCACCCTCAAGCGCCTCCACGTCCTGTTCTTCATCGAGATCGGCACCCGCCGCCTGCACCTCGGCGGGAGCACCACCAACCCCACCGGGACCCGGACCACCCAGGCCGCCCGAAACCTGCTCATGGACCTCCCCGACGGGTTCCGATTCGTGGTCCACGGCGGCGCCGGCCAGTACTCCCCCGCCTTCGACGCCGTGTTCCAAGGCGCCGGGATCGAACCGATCACCACCCCACCCCGCGCCCCGATAGCCAACGCCTACGCCGAACGTGGGTCCGCACCCTCTCCGCCAGCTCCTCACGGAGTACATCGATCACTACAACAGTCGTCGCCCTCACCGGGGCCTCGACCAACTTGCCCCCGACGACACCGTCGGCGAGGTGCTCGCGCCGCCCTTCGGGCGCGACGTCGAGAGGCGCACCGCCTGCGCCGGGCTCATCAACGAGTACCGCGTCGCCGCCTGAACCACGACATCAGCAGGACCCACCCTCGGCGAGGCCAAGGACCAAGCGCAACGCTCAGACCAGCTCGAGCCCCGTGCCGGCGCCGAGCAAGTAGGAGTCCTCAGCAGGCCTCCAGAGACGTAGATCCACCCGCGCCACACAGACGCCCGCACTCCGGAGGTCAGCGGGACAGCCGGATGCGGCGAGCGCGCTCCCGTGGGTCAGGCCGAAAGACCCCCAGCCCACTCGGTCGGTCATCGCCGCCAGTGGCTCAACCTCCTCGGGTTCGCCCTCATGACGAACGCGCTGACCCTCGCCGAACACCGACGAGCCGGTCCCCCACTCGAACACGCCACCTAGGCACACGAATCCCGGACACAGATCCGGGGTTGGAGCGCGCCCGGAACCTCACCAGCGGTGCTCGAGCCGCCTCGTAGGCTGCCCCAGGTGTCAGCGAACCGCCGCCGGCGCCAGCTCAAGTGCCGAAAGTCGCCGCCGCACCACCGTTTCTGCCACCTTTTCGACAACCCCCGCCCGCGTGGGGCCGGTAGAAATCCCATGGGGCATGGGATCTGAGCGGGGCGGGAACGGAATCCGGTGAAACGGGAACGTCCCGCGGGGTCGGAGCGTACGATGAGCAGATGGCCGTGGATCTCATCGATCTCCCTCCCGACCTGCGCCACGCGGTGGAACAAGCCCGCCGGGCGATCGCCGAGGAACATCGTGCCACTCCCCCGCCGTCGGGCCAGCTCGGTTCTTGGCTGACCGACGACGAACGCGAGGCGGTGCGCGCAGCCGTCGCCGACGGCGCCTATGCGGCTGGGGTCGCAGCGGTTGTCGCGGACGAGCCGGACCTGGTCAGCGACTGAACCGCCGCCCGTGACGCTGGTCGTCGATGACGCACTTCTGTTAGATGTCCTCGCCGGCGTAGCCGATCCCGAGCTACAGCAGGCAGCCGACCGCGGCGAGGTCCACACAACCGGTTGCTGGTACTACCGGTTGAGTCGTGCGTTGCACAGCGAACCGATGATCGGCGCGTTGTCTCGACGGTTGGTGGCGCTCGCACCTGATCGCCGGGAACGAGTGATGAGCGGGCTGGGCGATCTTCCCGCCGAGATCGGCCTGATCGGGCTCAGGACGCTCGTACCGGTCATGCAAGCTCTCCGAGTGTCACGACCGGTCAACATGCTGACCGCAGAAGCGCTCGCCGCGGCGTTGGCGCTCGACGCCGACCTTGTCGTCCTGACCGATCACCCTGCGCTTCGGACCGGCGCGCTCGAGCTGGGCCTGCGCCACCGATCGCTCGCCTGACGGCAGCGACGCCCGGGGCCGCCATGAGTGGATTCGGCTCGAGCTGCGACGGGTACCGTCGCCGCCGCCATGAACCTCGTCCCGTCGATCGCTCGTCTTGTGCTCTGCCGCCTCGGTTGGCTGTTCGCCGCCGGCGACGAGCGCGACGCCGAGATCCTCGCCCTGCGCCACCAGGTCCTCGTCCTGCAACGCCAAGTCGACCGACCTCGGTTCACCGTGACCGACCGCACCATCCTCGCCGTGTTGTCCACCGCGATCGACCGGGCCCGGCTCCGTGACGTGTTCCTGATCGTGCAACCGGCCACCGTCATCGGCTGGCACCGCCGCCTCGTCACCCGCCGCTGGACCCAACCGCCGAGCCCGAGGAGAGGGCGGCCGCCTGTGCACACCGAGATCCGCCGCCTCGCCATCCGCCTGGCCGGCGAGAACCCGACGTGGGGGTACCGGCGCATCCACGGCGAACTCTCCCGCCTCGGCTACGTGGTGGCCGCCTCGAGCGTGTGGAAGCTCCTCCGGACCGCCGGGATCGACCCCACCCCGAACCGAACCGGGCCCAGCTGGACGGAGTTCATCCGCTCCCAGGCGCATGCAGTGATCGCCACCGACTTCTGCTGCGTCGACACCGCCACTCTCCGGCGCCTCCACGTCCTGTTCTTCATCGAGGTGCGATCCCGACGGGTGCACCTCGGAGGGATCACCGCCAACCCCACCGGGGCGTGGACCACCCAAGCCGCCCGCAACCTCCTCATGGACCTCCCCGACCGGTTCCGGTTCGTGATCCACGACGGCGCCGGCCAGTACTCCCCCGCCTTCGACGCCGTGTTCGAAGCAGCCGGGATCGAACCCATCACCACCCCACCCCGAGCCCCCATGGCCAACGCCTACGCCGAACGCTGGGTCCGGACCCTGCGCCACGAGCTCTTGGACCGCACGATCATCTGGAACGAACGCCAACTCCGCCGGCTCCTCACCGACTACCTCGACCACTACAACGGTCACCGTCCCCACCGAGCCCTCGACCAGCACGCCCCCGACGACAATGCGGGCCAGGTGATCGAGCTGCCGCTCGGGCGCACCATCGAGCGGCGCACCACCTGCGCCGGGCTCATCAACGAGTACCGCACCGCCGCCTGAGCGACACCAGCGGGCCGACGCCTACTCGGTCCTGCCCGAGGCTGAACGCAACGTTCCGAGACCCGCTCGACCTCGAGCCGACAGCCATCCAGACCTCTGCTCGGCGCGCCTGCAGGCAACGGGGCCGTGAGGCGCCGAGACGAGTGGTGCTCGGAGCCCCCAGCCGTGACCGCGCCCGCAATCGCCACGGTCAAGCACCAGACCGAACGACTGACAGGCAGTGCCTACGACTTTTCGGCACCTACA
>JAYRFK010000024.1:0-46123 GCA_041908445.1 Acidimicrobiales bacterium
AGTCCGGCGGCGAGCCCGAGGCTGAGGATGGCGTGGTCGCGGTCAGCGCCGCGGTAGTCGTCCTGCTGGCCGTTGATGTCGACTCGTAGCGCCCCCATGAGCAGCAGTTCGGCGAACTCGGGCGTGAGGGGCACGCCCGCGGATCCCGTGTTGCGCCGGCGGGGCTGGTACTTGGCGATCTTCGTGCCGGTGAACCCGGAGATGTGAGCGAACGACTGGATCTCGAACGGTGGCGGGTGCTGGTACACCCTTTGGGCGTTTTCGTAGTAGCGCTTGATGGTCGACGCCGCTCGAGCCCAGCCCTGCGAGGTGAGCACCTGGTCCACGGACCCGTACTGGCGTTGACGGTAGTAGCGGGCGAAGTCGTCCTCGGTGGCAGCGAACGTCGGGTCGCGTCCGTCCTCGAAAGGCGCGAGGCCGCAGTCGTTGCACAGGTAGTCGACCCACTTGGCCAGGTCGCTTGCCATCCGCCTGGCGGTCGTGAGGTTGGGCCGGGTCAGGCAGTGGCGTCGCAGGAAGTCGCTGGTGGGGCCGTGGATCCGCCCGTCGACCGTGATGAACGGCGCCAGAACCAGATCCTCGAGATCGAGTGGCAACGGCGTCTCGCCCAAGGCGCCCGCGACGACCGAAGGGTCGTAGACGATGGGGGTCTTGACCTTGACCTCGTGCCGCATGCGTGGCTGCCTTTCGACCTCCACGCCTGGCGCGATGTGCCCATTCGCGGGGGTGTCCCCACCTTACCCGAGGGGACACCCCCTTTGGTGTCTTTCGACCCAACCTCTCCCGCTGCGGCGGGTCAAGACCTCCCCCTCAGGGGACACACCAAGATTGGTCGTTTTCAGCTGCAGCCGCTGGTGGAGCCGCAGCTGGGGCAGGCGTGGCAGGAGCCGGCCCGCTGCATCTGCACGCCGCACTGCATGCACATGGGGGCGTCGGAGTGGCTCGCCGATGGCGCCAGCGACATCTGCACCGCCAGGGTCGACGCCGACTCGATCGACGGCGGGTCGGCGGCGACGTCCATGCCCTGGCTGGTCTCGGTGACCGTCTCCTCCACACCCGGCAGCGTCGGCTGGGTGCGCTCGCCCACGGTGAGGATGCCGAGCTCGGCCCGCTCCTCCTGGGTCAGGTAGAGGATGGCCAGCCGCCGGAACAGGTAGTCCATGAGGCTGGTGGCGAAGCGGATGTCCGGGTCGTCGGTCATGCCCGCCGGCTCGAAGCGCATGCCGGTGAAGGCCTCGATGAAGCTGCGCAGCGGCACGCCGTACTGGAGGCCGTGGCTGATCGAGATGGCGAAGGCGTCCATGATGCCGGCGAGGGTCGAGCCCTGCTTCGACACCCGGACGAAGATCTCGCCCGGACGGCCGTCCTCGTACTCGCCCACGGTGACGAAGCCCTTGCAGTCGGCCACCCGGAACTCGAAGGTGCGCGACACCCGGGTGCGGGGCAGGCGGCTGCGGATGGGCTCGTAGACGACCTTCTCGACGATGCGCTCGACGATCTGGGCCCCACCCGCCGCGGCGGCCGCCGCCGCGTCGGCGGCGTCCTGGGCCTCGGCGGCGTCGGACTTGGCCATGGCGAGCGGCTGGGCCACCTTGCAGTTGTCGCGGTAGATGGCGACGGCCTTGACGCCGAGCTTCCAGGCGTCGATGTGGAGCTGCTCGACGTCCTCGACGCTGACGTCCTCGGGCATGTTCACGGTCTTGGAGATCGCCCCCGAGATGAAAGGCTGGACCGCGCCCATCATCTTCACGTGGCCGAGGTAGTGGATGGTGTTGTCGCCCATCGAGCAGGCGAACACCTCGACGTGCTCCTTGGCCAGGTGCGGCGCTCCGAGGATCGTCTTGTGCTCGTCGATGTGGGCGACGATCTCGTCGATCTGCTCGGCGGTGTAGCCGAGGCGGCGCAGGGCCCGCGGCACGGTCTGGTTGACGATGGTCATGGTGCCGCCGCCGACCAGCTTCTTCATCTTCACGAGGCCGAGGTCGGGCTCGATGCCGGTGGTGTCGCAGTCCATCATCAGGCCGATGGTGCCGGTGGGGGCCAGCACGCTGGCCTGGCTGTTGCGCACCCCGGCGGTCTGGGCGACCTCGCAGGCGGCGTCCCAGGCCTGCTGGGCGGCGCCGAGCAGGTCGGTGGGGACGAGCTCCTCGTCGATGTGGGCGGCCTCCTGGCGGTGCATGTCGAGGACGCGCAGCATGTGCTCGGCGTTCTCGGCGTAGCCGGCGAACGGGCCCATGCGGGTGGCCGTGCGGGCCGAGGTGGCGTACGCGTGGCCGGTCATCAGCGCGGTGATGGCCGCGGCCCAGGCCCGGCCCTCCTCGGAGTCGTAGGGCAGGCCGAGGGCCATGAGCAGGGCGCCGAGGTTGGCGTAGCCGATGCCGAGCTGGCGGAAGCGCCGGGAGTTCTCGGCGATGGGCTCGGTCGGGTAGTCGGCGTTGCCGACGAGGATCTCCTGGGCGGTGAACACGACCTCGACCGCGGCCCGGAAGCCCGCCACGTCGAAGTTGTCGTCCTCGTCGAGGAACTTGAGCAGGTTGAGGCTGGCCAGGTTGCACGCCGAGTTGTCGATGTGCATGTACTCCGAGCACGGGTTGGAGCCGTTGATGCGCCCGGTGTTGGCCGCGGTGTGCCAGCGGTTGATGGTGGTGTCGAACTGCATGCCCGGATCCGCGCACTCCCAGGTGGCCTGCGAGATCTGGCGCATGAGGTCGCGGGCCCGGACGGTCTTGACGACCTCGCCCGTCATGACGGCCTTGAGGTCCCAGTCGGCGTCGTCGAGCACGGCCTGCATGAACTCGTCGGTGACCCGCACCGAGTTGTTGGCGTTCTGGTACTGGGTGGAGTGGCTGTCGGTGCCGTCGAGGTCCATGTCGAAGCCGGCGGCGGCGAGCACGCGGGCCTTGCGCTCCTCACGGCTCTTGCACCAGATGAACTCCTCGATGTCGGGGTGGTCGACGTTGAGGATGACCATCTTGGCGGCGCGGCGGGTCTTGCCACCCGACTTGATGGTGCCGGCCGAGGCGTCGGCGCCGCGCATGAAGCTCACCGGGCCCGAGGCGGTGCCGCCGCCCTTGAGCAGCTCGACCGAGGAGCGGATGCCCGACAGGTTGATGCCGGCGCCCGAGCCGCCCTTGAAGATCGTGCCCTCCTCGACGTACCAGTTGAGGATCGAGTCCATGGTGTCGTCGACGTGGAGGATGAAGCAGGCCGAGGCCTGCTGGGGCACG
The DNA here is from genome assembly GCA_041908445.1 of Acidimicrobiales bacterium. GTDB lineage: Bacteria > Actinomycetota > Acidimicrobiia > Acidimicrobiales > DATDAH01 > JAEUJM01. The sequence goes on from JAYRFK010000024.1 coordinate 3,228, forward strand.
CCCCGCACGCCGATGTTGAACCACACCGGCGAGTTGAAGGCGGCCTTCTGGGTCACCACGAGGTGCTTGAGCTCGTTGCGGAACGCCTCGGCCTCTGCCTCGTCGGTGAAGTAGCCGTCGCGGCGGCCCCACTCGGTGATGGTGTCGGCCACCCGGTCGATCACCTGGCGCAGCGACGACTCCCGCTCGGGGGTGCCGAGGGTGCCCCGGAAGTACTTCTGGGCGACGATGTTGGTGGCGTTCAGCGACCAGTCGGTGGGGAACTCCACGTCGAGCTGCTCGAAGGCCACCGAGCCGTCGCGGTAGTTCGAGATGCGGGCGTCGCGCCGCTCCCAGGTGACCTGGTCGTAGGGGTGCACCCCCTCGGTGGTGAAGTGCCGCCGGATGCCGATGCCGGTGTGCTCGGGCGCAAGTGCCATGAAACGTGTCCTCCGTGTTGCCGGATCGGCGGTTGTGGGATGGGTGCTGCTGAGATGGCCCGACTCGCCGGCACGCTGCCTCGTCTGCACCGTCGCTTCCACGAGTGTGCACACAAGATGTTGTGCCTGCAACGCCCCCCGACGCTTCCGGGCCACAAGATGTTCCGGCATTACATCACTGTGATTTGGCCCCGTCAATCCCCAGTTCACATCGATGTGATTTCGCTCCCGGGTCACCGGGCCCTCACGCCTCGTGGCGGGCGGGGGCCGGTCGGGGCGGCTGCGGCGCGGGAGCCCCAGGTCAGGGGGATGCCCTCCCCCGTCCCGCCCGCGGGCGGTTCGGGGGAGGGCGAGGGAACCCCCAAGGAGTCGTCCTAACCCGCCACGGAGAGACGCAACACCACCATTCCGGAGATCCCACGCCGCAGCCTTGTGACGGAGTTCACCCTACGGACACGTGCCTGTGAGGAGAAAGAGGCAGAACCTGTGGATTTCCCTGGGATTTCCCCAGATCGACTGGGGACGGCGGGGCCGTGCTGTGGGAAACCGCCGGGTACGGTCGGCGCCGTGCGCCAGTTGCTCCCCCACCCCGCCGACGACGTGGACGTGGTCGCGGCCTACGCCGCCGACGCCCGGCCGGCGCCGTCGGCACGGCCGTGGGTGCTCGTGAACATGGTGGCGAGCGCGGACGGCGCCACCGCGGTCGACGGCCGCTCCGGCGCGCTCGGCGGCGCCGCCGACCGGGCCGCCTTCACCGCCATCCGCGCGGTTCCCGACGTGATCCTCGTGGCCGCGGGGACGGCGCGGGCCGAGGGCTACGGCCCGCCCCGGACGCCGCCCGGGCTCCAGGAGCAGCGCCGGGCCCGCGGCCAGTCGGCCAAGCCCCGCATCGCGATCGTCACCCGGAGCGTCGAGCTCGACCTCGGCGCCGAGCTCTTCGCCGATCCCGAGAGCCGCTGCCTCGTGCTCCTCCCCGAGGACACGGCCGCCGAGCGCCTGGCCGCGGTGGCCGAGGTCGCCGACCCCGTCCCGGCCGGCCACGGGGGCGTCGACCTGGTCGCCTGCCTCGGCCACCTCCACACCGCCGGCGTCCACACGGTGCTGGCCGAGGGGGGCCCGAGCCTGCTCGGCCAACTCGTGGCCGCCGACCTGGTCGACGAGCTCTGCCTCACCCTCTCGCCCGCCCTCGTGGCGGGCGGGTCCGCCCGTATCGTCCACGGGCCCGACCTGCCCGGCGGGCTCGCGCCCCTGCGGCTCGAGCGGGTGCTCGAACAGGACGGCAGCCTGTTGCTGCGCTACGTCGTCGCCCGCGACGAGGGCTGAGGCCGGGCCGGCCTCGGGGGCGTCGCGCCGGGCTCAGTGGGCCTTGGGGGCGGTGGCCTTGAGCAGGCCGATCTCGCGCTCGAAGTCGCGCGGGTCGTCGAAGCCCTTGTAGACGCTGGCGAAGCGCACGTAGGCGACCTCGTCGAGCTCGCGGAGGCGGGCGAGCACCGCCAGGCCGATCTGCTCGGTCGTGACCTCGCCCCCGGCCAGGCGCATCTCGTCCTCGACGGCCAGCGCGAGCGACTCGAGCTGCTCCTCGCTGACCGGGCGGCCCTTCGCCGACGCGGCCACGCCGCTGCGGATGCGGCCCCGGTCGAACGCCATGGGGTCACCCGAGCGCTTGAGGACCACCAGCGGGAGCTCCTCCAGGCGTTCGTAGGTGGTGAAGCGGTTGCCACAGGCGAGGCACTGGCGCCGGCGGCGGATGGCGGCGTCGTCGTCCGCGGTGCGCGAGTCGACGACCTTGTCGTCCACGCCTCCACAGGTCGGGCACCGCATGTGGTCGACGCTATCGCGCCGCCCGGCGGGCGCCGCCGGGCGGGCCGACGGCCCCCCGGCGGAGGTCACGGCCCCTCAGTCGAGCTCGAGGCGCATGCCCGGGACGAGCCGGGTGACGCCGCCGTTGCGGGCCACCAGCCGATCGACCGTGGCGGCCACGTCACCGCCGGCCGGCGTGATCTGGCGGGCGATGCTCCAGAGGGTGTCGCCGGGGCCGACGACGACCGCGGTGGCGCCCGGCGCGACGGTGGACGGCTCGACCAGCGGGGCACCGGCGGAAGAGGCAGCAGCGGGAGCGGTGAGGGGGTCGCTCCCGGCGCTGCCGGCCAGCGCCGACCGAGCCGCCAACGCCCCGGCGGCCGCACCCACCACAAGTGCGACGGCCAGGGTGAGGGCGGCCATGCGGCGGCGCCGGTAGACCTGGGGGGACGGGCCGGCCTCGTCGGCGAGGCCGCCCTGGATGAGGCGGAGCTGCGGCCGCCCGACGGGCACCGGGACGACGCCGGCCGGGGCGCGCTCGGCGGCGGCGGACATCGGGAGGTGCTCGGCGAGGGGTGAGATGGCGACCATGGGAGGGAGTCTCCTCGGGGGGTGTGACAGGAATCCCCGGTGACGGATGGTGCGGGCGTCGAACGCCCGTTCGGGGACAACCAACCACGAACGGACGTTCGGTGTCAACCGGTTTCTCGAACACGTGTTTTGCGAACAGGTGTTTGCCAGCCCCCGCGCCCCGTGGTACGTTCCAAACGCCTGTTCGACCCCTGCGGCGAGCCGGCGACCCGCTCCGGGCCCCCACCGACGACACCAACGAGGTCAGCCATGTCGGAGTCCCCCGCCCTCACCGACCGCCAGCGCGAGATCCTCGACTTCATCGACGCGCAGATGCGCGAGCGGGGCTACCCGCCGTCGGTGCGGGAGATCGGCGAGGCCGTCGGGCTCACCTCGCCGTCCACGGTGCACTCCCACCTCGCCACCCTCCAGCGCTACGGCTTCCTGCGGCGCGACCCCACGAAGCCGCGCGCCCTCGAGGTGCGCTACGACCCCACCTCCGGTGCCGCGGTCGAGCGCCGGCCCGTGCGCCACGTGCCCCTCGTGGGCGACGTCGCCGCCGGCACCGACGTGCTCGCGCAGCAGAACATCGAGGAGACCGTCCCCGTCTCGGCCGACCTCACCGGCGAGGGCGACCTCTTCATGCTGCGGGTCCGGGGCGACTCGATGGTCGAGCTCGGCATCCTCGACGGCGACTTCGTCGTGGCCCGGGCCCAGCCCGACGCCAACCAGGGCGACGTCGTGGTGGCCGGCATCCCCGGCGGCGAGGCCACGGTCAAGACCTACCGCCGCGACGGCGACTCGGTCGTGCTCGTCCCCGCCAACGCGGCGTACGAGCCCATGGTCTTCTCGCCCGACGAGGTCCAGCTCTACGGCCGTGTCGTGACCGTCATGAGAAAGCTCTGAGGCTCGTCGCGCGCTGTACGCGCGTGGCGAACGAGGGCCTGCGCCGACGGGGTCCTGTCACCGCTCCGTTTCCACCGACACCGGCGCGCCGCTCTCGACGCCTCGGCGCGCTCCAGTCGGTTGCGCGTCGAGTCCGGCGCCGCTGTCGTGGACCCTCGGAGCGGCGCCACCCCGTCGCCTCCGGCCCTCCCCTGGCGGCGACCCAGCCCACACTCGTCAGCGGGGTCGAGCGCCCCGCTCGCCCTCGCATCGAGCTGAGCGGACTCGGCTCGCCGGGGACAGTCCTGGTCTGGCGGCACGAGCCGGCCAACACCCCTCATCTGGTCGAGCGCTCCGCTCGGGGGCAGTCTCGGTCGGCTCGATCGGGGTGGGCGGCGGGGAGCGCTCGTACACTGCGACGCTCAGCATCCGCGACTTGTCCCTCCGACCCAAGGAGCCTCGCCCCCATGTCCCTCGCCCCCGGTACCGCCGCACCCGACTTCGAGCTGCCCGACCAGAACGGGGAGAAGGTGAAGCTCTCGGACTTCCAGGGGAAGCAGGCCGTCGCCCTGGTGTTCTACCCGTTCACCTTCACCGGGATCTGCGAGGGCGAGCTCTGCCAGCTCCGTGACGACCACTCGCAGTTCACCGACGCCGGCGTGCAGGTGCTCGCCCTCTCCTGCGACTCGAAGAACTCGCAGAAGGTGTGGGCCGAGCAGCAGGGCTACAACTTCCCCGTCCTGTCGGACTTCTGGCCCCACGGTGAGGTCGCCCAGGCCTACGGCGTGTTCAACGACGCCCTCGGCTGCGCCATCCGGGCCACCTTCCTCATCGGCCAGGACGGCACCATCGTCGACGCCTTCGAGACCGACAGCCTCGGCACCGCCCGCGAGGCCGACCGCTACACCGAGGCTCTCGCCAAGCTCTGATCAAGACGCGAACCACCTGATGGGGCCGGCCGAGAGGCCGGCCCCGTGCGCGCCCGACGAGTCCGCCCTGCGGGGCCATCGCAGCGAGCGGTGCGCCCCGACCCCCTGACGAGCGTGGGCCGGTTCGGGCCGCCAGGGGAGGGCCGGAGGCGGAGGGGTGGCGCCGCTCCGAGAGTCCACGACAGCGGCGCCGGACTCGACGCGCCGCAGACGTGAGCGCACCACATCGCAGGCAGCGGCGCGCCGGTGTCGATGGAAACGGAGCGGTGACAGGACCCCGCAGCCGCAGGCCCTCATCCAACCGGGCAGAGAGGAGCGCGACGAGCTACACGCCGCGCTCGAGGAGGTCGGCGAGGACGAACCAGGTGGCGTCGAGGTAGTCGCGCTCGATGCGCTCGTCGGCGCGGTGGGCCAGCGTCGAATCGCCGGGACCGAGGTTCACCGCGGGCACGCCGGCGGCGGCGAAGCGGGCCACGTCGGTCCAGCCGAGCTTGGCCCGGATCTCGAGGTCGTGGCGGCCGGCGAGCGCCGCGAGGAGCGGGTGGTCGAGGCCGGGCGGGGCGCCGTCGGCGACCTCGATCCGCTCGAAGCGGTCGCCGTCCTCCAGCACGGGGGCGAGGAGCTCGCGGATCGACGCCTCGGCCTCGTCGGGGGTGCGGTCGGGGGCGAAGCGGTGGTTCAAGACCACGGTCGCGCGGTCGGGCACCACGTTGCGGGCCACGCCACCCTCGACGTGCACGGCCTGGAGGGCTTCGCGGTACTCGCAGCCGGCGAGCACCGGCCGGCGCTCGGGGCGGGCGTCGACCAGGGCCAGGAGCGCGCCGAGGCGGTGCACGGCGTTGCGGCCCATCCACGGCCGGGCGCTGTGCGAGCGCTGGCCGACCAGCTCGATCTCGATGTGCATCGTCCCCTGGCAGCCCGCCTCGATCGCCGCCGCGGTGGGCTCACCGAGCACGGCGGCATCGCCGACGAGCAGGTCGGGACGGGTGGCGAAGAGCTCGCCGAGGCCGCTGTCGGCCGCGGCGATCTCCTCGCGGGCGTAGAAGACGTAGGTGACGTCGACGGCGGGCGTCGGCATGGTGCGGGCGAGCTCGAGCATCACCGCGAGGCCGCCCTTCATGTCGGCGGCGCCGAGGCCCCAGAGCACGTCGCCTTCGACCCGGGCCCGCTCGTTGCCCGCGGCCGGAACCGTGTCGGTGTGGCCGGCGAGCACGATCCGCCGATCACGGCCCAATGTCGTGCGGGCCACGAGGTTGTCGCCCACCCGGTCGACGGTCAGGCCGCGGACGGCCCGCAGGGCCCGCTCGAGGTGGTCGGTGATGGCCGCCTCGTCACGGCTGACCGACGGGATGTCGACCAGCTCGGCGGTGAGGGCCAGCAGGTCGTGGGGCGGCTGCGGCTTCTTCACGGCGTGGACGTCCCGCCGCCTCAGGTGGCCAGGCCGTGGCTGCGGAGCACGTCGTTGAGCTGGCTCTTGTCGTGGCGGTCGCCCTCGGCGAGGCGCTTGATCACGAGCACGCAGGGGAGGCCGAACTCGCCGCCGGCGAAGGTTCGGGGTCGGGTGGCGCTGACCGCCACGCACCACGACGGGACCACCCCGCGGCTGATCTCCTCACCCGTCTCCGCGTCGATGACCGGGATCGAGCTGGTCAGGACGCAGCCGGCCCCGAGCACCGTGCCGTCGCCCACCCGGGCGCCGTCGGCCACGATGCAGCGGCTGCCGATGAGGCAGTCGTCGCCCACCATGACCGGGGAGGCCTGGGGCGGCTCGAGCACGCCGCCGATGCCGACGCCGCCCGAGAGGTGGACGTTGGCGCCGATCTGGGCGCAGGAGCCGACGGTGGCCCAGGTGTCCACCATGGTGTTGGCGCCGACCCGGGCCCCGATGTTCACGTAGCTCGGCATCATCACCACGCCGCGGTCGAGGAACGAGCCGATGCGGGCCGACGCCCCGGGCACCACCCGCACGCCCTGGGCCTGGTAGTCGGTCTTGAGGGGGATCTTGTCGGCGTACTCGAAGGGACCGAGCTCGATCGTCTCCATCCGGGTCAGGGTGAACAGCAGCAGGATCGCCTGCTTGAGCCACTGGTGGACGATCACCTCACCGTCGGGGCCGTACTCGGCGACCCGGGCCTCGCCCCGGTCGAGGAGGTCGATGGCCTCGTCCACGACGGCCCGGACCTCGGCATCGGCGGGGTCGAGCTCGCTCCGGCGGTCGAACAGCTCGGTGATCTGGTCCTTCAGGTCAGCCATGGCCGCACCCTAAGCCAGCGCCGCCGCGAGGGGCTATCCGTTCTCGGACGGGGGGTCCGTGGGCGGCGCGGGCGCCTCGGCGGCCGGGGGCCAGGCCGTCGGGGGCCAGGCCGTCGGCGCCGGCCCGGGCGGCGGGGTGCCCACCGGCGCCCAGCCCGGCGGCGGGTAGGCGGAGGGAGGCAGGCCCGGCGGCAACGGCTGTCCCGGTGGGCCGTAGCCCGGCGGCGGGCCGTAGCCCGGTGGCGGGCCGTAGCCCGGCGGCGGGCCGTAGCCCGGCGGGGCCGCGGGCGGCGCGTAGCCCGCCGGCATCGCACCCCACGCCGGCGGCAAAGGCGACGCCGCCATGCGGGCCCGGCGCCGCGCCCCGCTGCGCCGCACGCCCGTGACGATGAGCACCACGGCGCCGGCGATCGCGAGCGACCCGCCCACGCCGGCGGGGACGAAGATCACCACGAAGACCGAGCCGACCGGCCCGAAGACGTCGATGCCGGGCCCGATGGCCACCTCCGTCACCGAGGCCGGCACCGTCCCGACCGTCACCCGGTAGTCGCCCGGCTCGTCGACGGTGAAGCGCAGGGCGGCACGACCGGCGTGGTCGCCGACGTTGTACGTCTCGTCGATGCCGACCGAGCGCAGCACGAGCGGCGTCGAGTCGCCCTCGGTCGACTCCACGGTGACCGCGGCGGCGCCGACGCGGCCGATCGGCGTGACGGGCCCCTCGGCGTAGACGACGTACTCCCCCGGCTCGTCCAGCGTTACGACGGCCTCACCGGGCACGGTGAAGCGGTCCATGGCGTCGATGTCGTCGCCGAGCTCGCGGAACTCGCCGATCGAGTGAGAGAGGGCGAAGCCGAACAGGACCGCGCCCACGAGGAGGCCGAGGCCGACGAGCACCCCGCCGACCCAATAGCCCGCCTTCCCGGGGCGGAGCTCCTCGACCGGGGCGGTCATGGCGCCCCGAGCCGCCGGGCCATGAGCTCGATGCGGTCGTCCGGCTGGACCATGGCCAGGCGGACGTGGCCGGCGCCGGCATCCCCGTAGAACTCGCCGGGGCTCACCAGCACGCCGGCGTCCTCGGCCAGGCGGGCGGCGAGGGCCCAGGCGTCGCCGTCGGGGGCCGGCACCCAAAGGTAGAAGGCGCCGCCGGGCAGCGGTGCCTCGAGCCCGACCGCCGTGAGCACCTCGGCCGCCCGCTCGAGGCGGTGGCGGTAGCGCGCCCGCTGCTCGTCGACGTGGGCGTCGTCGGCGTAGGCCACCGCACCGGCGGCCTGGACGGGCCCGGGCGGCATGAACCCCGCGTGCTTTCGGACCTCACGGAGGTAGTGGACGAGCTCGGGGTCACCGGCGAAGAACCCCAGGCGGGCGCCGGCGAGGTTCGACCGCTTCGAGAGCGAGTGCACCGCGACCACACCGTCGACGCCCTCGGTGAGGACCGTGCGCGGCGGGCCGTCCCAGGTGAACTCGGCGTAGCACTCGTCGCTGAAGACCGGGACCCCGTGCTCGCGACCCCAGGCGGCGATCCCGGCGAGGTCGTCGAGGCCGCCGGCGGGGTTGCCGGGCGTGTTCGACCAGAGGCACAGCGCCCGTTCGGCGTCGGCCGGGTCGATGGCGGACACGTCGAGGCGCCACTCGTCGTCCACCGGCACGGCCACGGACCGGCAACCGGCGAGGGTCGCTCCCATGGCGTAGCTGGGGTAGCTGACGGCCGGGTACAGCACGGTGTCGAGGTCGGGCCGGCGCAGGTGCAGCCACTGCGGCAGTCCGGCCACGAACTCCTTGGTGCCGACGCAGGCGCCGAGGTGCTCGGGATCCACGGTCGCGCCGAGACGTCGCTGGAGCCAGCCGGCGGCCGCCTCCCGGAACGCGGGCGTGCCGACCGACGCCGGGTAGCCGCGCTCGGCGCCCGAGGAGCCGAGGGCCGCGACGACCGCCGGCGGCGGCGGGTCGCAGGGCGTGCCGATGGAGAGGTCGATCACCCCGCCCTCGTGGCGCTCGGCGACGGCCTTCAGGTCGTCGAGGCGGTCGTACGGGTACGGCGGCGGCGAGAACCCCTCGGTCACGGGACCACGGTAGGCGGTGACGGCTCCCGACCGGCGGGGAGGGCCGCGGTCGGGCGGCGCGCACAGCTCGTCGGGCGGCGTCGGCGAGGACGGCGTCGTGAGCCGTGCCGAACCCGACCGTGCGGCGGGCTCAGGTCGTGACGACGAAGGGGGTGAGGGCCGCGAGCGCGGCGTCGTCGAGGCGGGCCCGCACGGCCATGCCGCCCTCGGTGGCCTGCTCGTCGACGACCTCGCCGTCGCGGTGCACCTTGGCGAGGACGTCGCCCCGCTCGAAGGGCACGAGCAGCTCGACGGTGCTGGTCGCCGCGGCGAGGCGGTCGCCGAGGGTCAGCAGCAGGCGGTCGATGCCGTCGCCGGTGAGCGCCGAGATGGCCACCGAGCCGGGGTGGCGCTCCGCCCGGCGGGCGGCCTCGGTCGTGCGGTCGGCCTTGTTCCACACGATCAGCTCGGGCACCTCGCCGGCGCCGATCTCACGCAACACGGTCCGCACCGCCTCGATCTGGGCGTCGGGGTCGACCGATGAGGCGTCGACCACGTGCAGCAGCAGGTCGGCCTCGGCCACGACCTCGAGGGTCGACTTGAAGGCCTCGACGAGCTGGTGCGGCAGCTTCTGCACGAAGCCGACGGTGTCGGTGAGCAGCACGTTGCGGCCGCCCGGCAGCTCGAGGCGGCGGGTGGTGGCGTCCAGCGTGGCGAAGAGGCGGTCCTCGACGAGCACGCCGGCGTCGGTGAGCCGGTTGAGCAGGGTGGACTTGCCGGCGTTGGTGTAGCCGACGACGGCCACGGTCGGGATGCGCGACTTCTTGCGGGCCTTGCGCTGGTTGGCGCGGTGGTGGGCGATCTGGCGGAGGTCGGCCTCGAGCTTGTGGATGCGCCGGACGAGGCGCCGGCGATCGACCTCGAGCTGGGTCTCACCCGGGCCGCGGTTGCCGAGGAGGCCACCACCCTGCTGGCTGAGCTGGGTGCCCCGGCCCCGCAGGCGCGGCAGGCGGTAGCGCAGCTGGGCCAGCTCGACCTGCGCCTTGCCCTCCTGGCTGTGGGCGTTCTGGGCGAAGATGTCGAGGATCACCGCGGTGCGGTCGATGGCGGTGCGCCCGAGGATCTTCTCCAGGTTGTACTGCTGCGCCGGCGTGAGCTCGTCGTCGAACACGACGGTGTCCGAGTCGACCTCCTCGGAGATCTCCTTCAGCTCCTCGGCCTTGCCCTTGCCGACGTAGGTGGCCGGGTCGGGGGCGTCGCGCCGCTGGAGGGTGCGGGCCATGACGTCGGCGCCGGCGGTGTCCACCAACAGGGCGAGCTCGTCCAGGGAGGCCTCGACGGCCTCCTCGCTCTCACCGGGGAGCTGCACCCCCACGATGACGATCTTCTCCCGGAAGGAGCGGTCGATCAGCGCCATGCACCCTCCTGCCTACCCGACGGCGCGCCGCGCCCTCCGGTGCTTTTCCGCCCGAGGTGGCTCACGCGCCCCGCTCGGGGGGCCACGGGTACTCGATGCGCCCGATGGACGAGGTGGGACCGCCGAGGAGGATGGTCCCGTCGGTGAGGGTGACGTGGGCGGTGCCACCAGGCATGTGGACCCGGACGTCGCGGCCGACGAGGCCCCAGCGGTTCGCGACCGCGGTGGCGGCACAGGCACCGGTGCCGCACGCGAGGGTGGGACCGACACCCCGCTCGAAGACCTCGAGGACGAGGTCGTCGGCGGTGGCGCCGATGGCGATGACCTCGACGTTGGCGCCGCCGGGGGTCTTGTCGTTCACCTCGCGGCCGAGCTCGACCACGTCGGGCGCGGTGTCCGGGTCGGGGGCGTAGAGCACCAGGTGGGGGTTGCCCATGCTCGCCCAGCCGGCGGCCATGACGCCCTGGCCGACCCACTCGGCGGTGTCGCCCTGGTCGTCGGCCGGGCCCATGTCGACGGTGACGACGTGGGTGTCGGCCACGTCGGTGGGGAGGATCTCGAGGGTGCGCAGGCCGGCGTCGGTGGCGACCCGGAGACGAGGACCCTCGACGATGCCGGCCTGGAGCACCGCCTGGCCGAGGCAGCGCACGCCGTTGCCGCTCATCTCGGCCCGGGAGCCGTCGGCGTTGGCCAGGCTCATGGTGACGTCCGCGTCACCCGAGCCCGCAGTGACGTGGAGGAGACCGTCGGCACCGATGCCGCGGTGGCGGTCGCAGACGGCACGGGCCAGCTCGGGGGTGACGACGTGCTCGTTCTCGAGGTCGAGCAGCACGAGGAAGTCGTTCCCCAGGCCCTGGTGCTTGGTCAGCTGCATCCGTACCAGTCTCGCAGCAGGACCTCCAGAAGCCGACCCTCGCCCGCCTCGACCCACCAGATGCGGGGGTCCCGACCGAACCAGCTGCGCTGGCGGCGGGCGAAGCGCCGGGTGGCGGCCACGGCCTGCTCGACGGCCTCGTCGAGGGGCAGCCCGTCCTCGACGTGGGCCAGCAGCTCCCGGTAGCCGAGGGCCTGGCGGGCGGTGCGGGACAGCCCGTCCGGGCGGGCGGCGAGGCGGCGGACCTCCTCCACGAAGCCGGCGGCCAACTGGGCCTCGTAGCGGGCGGCGATGCGATCGGCGGTGACCTCGGTGGGCAGGCGCAGGCCCACCATCGCGAAGGGCGTGGGCGGGTAGGCGTCGAGCCCCGGGCCGTAGGACGAGAAGGGGCGGCCGCTGCCGAGGGTGACCTCGAGGGCCCGGATGATGCGCCGGCGGTTGGTCGGCTCCATGCGGGCGGCGGCGACGGGGTCGAGGCCGGTGAGGCGCTCGTGGAGCGCGGGGACCGCGGCGGCGTCGTCCTCGGGGGCCTCGGCCTCGAGGGTGGCGCGGACCTCCGGGTACTGGCCCGGGATGTCGAGGTCGTCGATCACCGCCCGCAGGTAGAGGCCGGTGCCCCCAACGAGCACGGCCCGGTGGCCCCGGGCTCCGATGCCGGCCAGTGCCTCCCGGAAGGCGGCCTGGAACCGGGTGACGGTGAAGTCCTCGTCGGGGTCGACGAGGTCGATCAGGTGGTGCGGCACCTCGGCCTGCTCGGCCGGCGTCGGCTTGGCCGTGCCGATGTCCATGCCCCGGTACACCTGCATGGAGTCGACCGAGACGAGCTCCACGTCGGGCCTCGCTCGGGCCAACGCGAGAGCGAGGGCCGACTTCCCGGAGGCGGTGACCCCGACGATCGCGAGGTGCCGGGCCGGTGCCACGCCGGTGGGCGGCTCAGTGGCCATGATGCGATCGTGCGGGTGTCGGGCCACGGGTCGACGGAGGTCGGGGGGTGGACGGCAAGCGAGGTGGGCCACAGCGTGCGATCTCGACGCCCGGTGCACGCCCGGCCGGCGGCGATCCGTGTCGCCCGGTCCGCGGGTCGGTGGACTGCGGCACCAGCCGGCCGACGGGTCGGCACCGTGTGGTCAGGCCACGACCACCGGGATGCGGGTGCGGTGGCGGGGGGCGGCGAGGACCTCGCGCAGTTCGCCCCGCAGCGAGTGGCCGCCGGCCCGGGTGACCTCGACGGTGGCGTAGGTGCCCGGGCGGAGGGGCTCGGCGGGCCGGAAGTGTACGAGGCGGTTCTGGCGGGTGCGGCCCGTTACGAGGTCGGGGTCGGTGCGGCTGGGGCCCTCGACCACGACCTCCTCGATGCGCCCGATGCGCGCCTCGTTGGCGGCCCGGACCGTGCGGTCGATCACCACGCGGAGGCGGTCGAAGCGCTCACCCACGACGTCGCGGTCAACGTACTGGTCGACCCGCTCGGCGGCCTCGGTGCCCGGTCGGGGCGAGTAGATGAACGTGTAGGCGCCGTCGAAGCGGGCCTCGGCGGCGACCTCGAGCGTGGCCGCGAAGTCGTCCTCGGTCTCGCCGGGGAAGCCCACGATGATGTCGGTGGTGACAGCCAGGTCCTCGATGGCGGCCCGGGCGGCGGCGACCTTCCCCAGGAAGCGCTCGCCGGTGTAGCCACGGTGCATGGCGGCGAGGATGCGGTCGCTGCCGGACTGGAGCGGCAGGTGCAGGTGCTCGCACACCGTCGGCGTCTCGGCCATCGCCGCGATGGTGTCGTCGCGGATGTCCTTGGGGTGTGGGCTCGTGTAGCGGACCCGGCGGATGCCCTCGACCGCGCCGACCCGGCGCAGGAGGGGGGCGAAGAGGGGCCGGGGCTGGCCGGCGCCGTCGCGGCCGTAGCTGTTGACGTTCTGCCCGAGCAGGGTCACCTCGGTGACCCCCTGTTCGGCGAGCGCCGCGACCTCGGCGACCACGTCGTCCATGTCCCGGCTGATCTCCGGGCCGCGGACGGCGGGGACGATGCAGAACGCGCAGTTGTTGTCGCAGCCGATCTGGATGGTGACCCAGGCGGCGTGGCCGACCTCGCGTCGCACGGGCAGCGCCGACGGGAAGGCTTCGTGGTCCTCGAGCACGGTGGCTTCGAGGATCTCGGTCACGGGACCGGTGGTAGCGGCCTCGTGGAGGAGGTCGACGGCCCGGTGGACGTTGTGGGTGCCGAAGACCACGTCGACGTGCGGCGCCCGGGCCTGGATCTGGTCCCGGTCCTTCTGGGCCAGGCAGCCGGCGACGGCGATCTGCAGGTCGGGCCGGCGGTCCTTCAGCGACTTCAGGTGGCCGAGGTGGCCATAGAGCTTGTTGTCGGCGTTCTCGCGGATGCAGCACGTGTTGAGGACGATGACGTCGGCCTCGTCGTCGCTCGCCGCCGGCACGAGCCCGTCCGACTCGAGCAGCCCGGCGATCCGCTCGGAGTCGTGCTCGTTCATCTGGCACCCGAAGGTGCGGATCGCGTAGGTCCGCCCCTGCGGCTCCAGGTCAGGCATGGTCATCGAAGTCTACGGAGACGAGTTGACCGGCCCACGGTCCCTCGACGGCTGTGAAGGGGACCCGCGACCTCGATCCCCGAGCGCTCCCCTTCTGATCGACGGGGAATTGGGGATGCGGGTGGCGCCGGAACGGCTTCCGGCCACGCGCAGGGACGAGCATGGCCGGAAACGGAATCCGGCGACAGGACCCGCAGCCCCACGGGGGCAGCCCCCTAGTGGTCGACGAGGGTGAAGCCACAGGAGCGCTGGGCGTAGCCGTTGAGGACGACGACGGCCTGCTGGGCGTCGGCGAAGCCCTCGACCTGCTGGCCCTGCTCCTGGAACGCCCGGCGGCTCTCGGCCGCCGCGGCCACGTCGGCGAGGTTGCGGGTCACCCGGGCCACGACGGCGAGCTGGGCCTCGACCTCGGCCGGCGCCACCGCGTGCGCCTCCTCGTAGAGGTCGGCGGACTCGTTGGACGACGCCACGATCAGGGGCTGCACCTCGGCCCACCCCTCGAGGCCGTCGGCGTCCTGGCCGGCCCGGCGGTCGGCGGCAGCGATGCGGGCCAGTGCGTCGCAGAACCCGGCCGAGTCGAACACCGCCCCCCGCCCGTCGCCCGCCACCTCGGGCTTCGGCTGCACCCCCGACCCGCAGGCGGCGAGGCCCAGCAGCAGCACGACGACGCCAACGACCCGACCCACGCCGTCAGTCTGCCCTCGACCTCACTCTGACCGGCCCCGCCCGGGACGAACTGGTGCAACGCCCACATCCACACCACATCGCCACCCACCGTGGCCCACCGGCCGAACGGGCGCCGCCAACGAACACCTCAGGAGGAAATGCCTGCCACGGAGGGCAGCCATCTCCTCCAACGACCGGCTGCTCGCAGCCCTTCGCCACCCTCGGTGACGATCGACGGCGGCGGGCCGCCCCAGCGGACCCGGATGACCGCGGAGACCAGAGCAGTGGAGCTCAGGAGGGAACCGTGTGAGCGGGACCGAGAGCGGTGACTCGCGTCGCGCTTCCCTTTCAGCTCACCGGGGTAGGCGGGCCGGTGGGTGGCGCCGGAACGGCTTCGGGCCACGCGCAGCGAGGGACGAGCGAGCATGGCCCGAAACGGAATCCGGCGACAGGACCCGGCGGCTCGCCGGGGGCAGCCCCCCCGCCCACGGACCGGCCGTCGCTCGGGGGGACGAGCGACGGCCGGGGTCCACCGTGGCGGGTGGAGAAACCACGGCCATCCGGCGTAGGAGGCCGCCGCAGCGGGTCCGGATGACCGCGGAAACCAAGAAGCAACGCCCAGCGTCGGCGCTGGAAGGGGACCGACCGAGGCGACCGGCGTCGCCCTCCCCTTCAGCTCACCGGGGTAGTGGGGATGCGGGTGGCCCCGGAACGGCTTCCGGCCACGCGCAGGGACGAGCATGGCCGGAAACGGAATCCGGGGACAGGACCCGCAGCCCCACGGGGGCAGCCCCCCCTCAGTCATCCAGGGTGATGGGCTCCTCGTCGGCCTCGGTGAAGGCGTCGGCGGGGGGCGCCGGCTGCTCGGCGGCGTCGTCGGTGCCGATGCCCACGGCCTGGCGGATGCGCTCGGAGAGCTCCACCATGATCTCGGGGGTCTCCCGGAGGAACTCCTTGGCGTTCTCCCGGCCCTGGCCGAGCTGCTCGCCCTCGTACGTGTACCAGGCACCCGACTTCTTCACGAGGCCGAGCTCCACGCCGAGGTCGAGCAGCGAGCCCTCCCGGCTGATGCCCTTGCCGTACATGATGTCGAACTCGGCCTGCTTGAACGGCGGGCTGACCTTGTTCTTCACGACCTTGACCCGGGTGCGGTTGCCCACGACCTCGACGCCGTCCTTGATGGCCTCGATGCGGCGGATGTCGAGGCGGACCGACGAGTAGAACTTCAGCGCCCGGCCACCGGGGGTGGTCTCGGGGCTGCCGAACATCACGCCGATCTTCTCCCGCAGCTGGTTGATGAAGATGCAGATGGTGTCGGACTTGTTGAGGTTGGCGGTGAGCTTGCGCAGCGCCTGCGACATGAGGCGGGCCTGGAGGCCGACGTGGGAGTCACCCATCTCGCCCTCGATCTCGGCCCGTGGGGTGAGGGCGGCGACCGAGTCGATGACGACCACGTCGAGCGCCCCCGAGCGGATCAGGGTGTCGGTGATCTCGAGGGCCTGCTCGCCCGTGTCGGGCTGGGAGATGAGCAGCTCGTCGATGTCGACGCCGATGGCGGCGGCGTAGACCGGGTCCATCGCGTGCTCGGCGTCGATGTAGGCGCAGATGCCGCCGTTGCGCTGGGCCTCGGCCACCACGTGCATGGCGAGGGTGGACTTGCCCGAGGACTCGGGGCCGTAGATCTCGGTGACCCGACCGCGGGGCAGGCCGCCGACACCGAGGGCGATGTCGAGCGACATGGCCCCGGTGGGGATGGCCTCGATGGCCATCGTGCCCTTCTCGCCCATCTTCATGATGGCGCCCTCGCCGTGCGCCTTGGTGATCTGACCCAGGGCCATCTCGAGTGCCTTGTCTCGCTCCACGGGGGTTCCTCTCGTGTTCAGCGGCGGGGTGCCGGTCGGGTGGTTCGGTGGCTGCGGGGCCCGCAGCGCTGTTCGGTGGTCACCGTACGGAGGGGGTCTGACAAGAATCCCCCGGGCCGTTCTGGTGGCGGTGGGAACGCCCGGCCGGGCGTTGGCGTTGCAGGGATGCGACGGTGGTGGTGCTGGCCCTTCGGAATGACAGCATCGTAGTTACGAACGTTCGTTCGATCAAGGACCGAACGCAGATTTCCCGCCCGCCGGCCCCCGCCGACCCGTCCGACCGCCAGAGCCCACGAGGAGGCCCCCATGGACGCCCGACCCCCCGCCACCGACGAGGAGTACCGCGCCCGCCTGACCCCCGAGCAGTACCACGTGACCCGCGAGAAGGGCACCGAGCGCGCCTTCACCGGCGCCTACTGGGACTGCCACGACGACGGCACCTACCGCTGCGTGTGCTGCGACGCCGCCCTGTTCTCGTCGGACACCAAGTACGACTCGGGCACCGGCTGGCCGAGCTTCTTCGCCGCCCTCGACCCCGCCGCGGTCGTCACCGAGGAGGATCGCTCGTTCGGCATGGTCCGCGTCGAGGCCACGTGCGCCAACTGCGGCGCCCACCTCGGCCACGTCTTCCCCGACGGCCCCGGTCCCACCGGCACCCGGTTCTGCATGAACTCGGCGTCGCTGCGCCTCGACCCGGCCGACGACGCCACCGGTGGGGACGCCGCCGCCGACGAGGGCTGAGCCCCCGGCCCGCCGGGCGACGGCACGGTCGCTAGGAGCCGAACTGGCTCTCGCAGCCGCCGTCGCTCGGCAGGTGGAGCCGGCCGCCGCACGTGGCGCCGTAGGCCTCGTAGGCCGAGTCCACGGAGGACTGCAGGTAGAGGTCGTCGCAGGCGCCGGCGTCCCCGGTGAAGCAGGACTGCGCCAGCGCGTCGAGCTCGGGGTCGTTGCCGAGGTCGCCCGGTGCCTCGGGGTCGGGCGCCGGCGCATCGAAGCGCTCGGCGCACCCCGGCGCGCCGTCCTGGACCTCGATGCGCCCGCCGCAGGTCTGGGCGTACGCCTCGAGATCGCTCCCGACCTCGGTGCGCTGGAACAGCGTGTCGCAGGCGAACAGGTCGCCCTCGAAGCACGCGGTGGCCAGGTCGTCGAGCTCGGGGTCGCCGCCGAGGAGCGCAGCCGGGTCCTCCCCGTCGGGCACGACGGTGGGCGCCGTGCCCGGGGGCACGAGCACCGTGTCCGTGCCGTGGGGCGCGGAGGTGGTCGGCGCCGCGCCACGCTCGGCCACGCCGCTGCCGCAGGCGACGAGCAGCGCGGCCGCGAGCAGCGGGGCGGCGCGCGCGAGCCGACGGGCCGCCGGCCCGTGCGCGCGCGCCCGCCCGGCGTGGTACCCGTCGGCCATGCCGGCGGGGACTAGTCGCCCGAGGTGCTGCTGCCCAGGGTGTCCTCGCAGCTGCCGCTCACGCCGTCGCTGAGGCGGCCGCCGCAGGTGCTGCCGTAGTCCTCGCCCGCGGAGTCGATCGGGGTCTGGAAGAAGAGGTCGTCGCAGGCGCCGAGATCGCCGTCGAAGCACTGCTGGGCCAGCCGGTTGAACTGGGCGTCGCCGAAGTCGGCGGGCTCGACGGGGTCGCCGCCGCCGAAGCGGGCCTCGCAGCGCGGGGCCCCGCTGACCTCGTCGATGCGACCGCCGCAGGTCTGGCTGTAGGCCTCGAGGTCGGAGTCGATCGGGGTCTGGGCGAAGAGGTCGTCGCAGGCGCCCATGTCGCCCTCGAAGCACTGGTTGGCCAGGTCGTTCAGGGCCTGGTCGTCGCCGAGGATGTTGCGCGGGTCCTGCCCGGGCGGGATGTTGGCGTCGACCACCACGTCGTCGCCGCCGTCGTCGGCGGTGGTCGCCGTGGAGTCGTCGGTGGTGTCCGGCTTGGTGTCCGCGGTCGTCGCGACCGTGACGTCGGCGCCGTCTCCTCCGCCGTTCTCCTCCACACCCCCGCCACACGCGGCGAGGACGAGCACGAACGCGGCAGCGAGCACGACGAGCAGGCGACGGGTCATGGGAGCTCCTTGGGCGACGATGCGCGGCAGGCTAGTGCCTGTCCGCCCTGCGGTGGTTCCGGGCGACGGCGGACCATCCGTGCGGCGATCAGTCCTCGCCGTAGATGTTGACGCAGAGGCCGGCCGGCTCGTTGCGACCGCCGCACGAGTCGCCGTAGGCCTCGTAGTCCGAGTCCACCGGGCTCTCGAAGAACAGCTGGTCACAGGCCGAGAAGTCGCCGTCGAAGCAGTCCTGGGCGAGGGCGTCGAGCTCGGGGTCGTCACCGAGGCCGTCCGGCGAGGTCGGCTCGGGCACGTCGCCGGCCCCGGCGCCGGCCGTGGTGTCGGTGGCGCCGCCGTCGGTCGTGGTGGTGGTGTCGGCGCCCTCGCTCGTGGTCGACGTGGTCGCGTCGGGCACGGTCAGGTCGGGGACGGTGACCTCGACGTCGGCGGCACCCTCGTTCCCGCTCTCGCTGACCCCACTGCCGCAGGCGGACAGGATGAGCGCGCCGGCGGCGAGCAGCAGCAGGGCGGGGCGGGTGAGGCGGCGGGGACGGCGCAAGGCGGGCTCCGGGGAGGGCGGGGGACGGACGGACGTCGGTCCGCCGGAGGGTACCGGCCCCGACGCCGCCCGCAAAAGGCGCCCCCGGCAACGGCCCCGAGCGTGCCCGGGGCGGGCACCGATCGGGGTCTGGACGGCCAATGGACGGGCGCTGGAACGGGTCGGGCGCGGCGCTCGGCCAGCGCTCAGGAGGCGAGCAGGCGCTCCCGCAGCAGGTTGAGCACGCTGATGGCGGAGAACTCCCGGATGCGCTGGCGGTCACCGGGCAGACGGGTGCCCACGGCCTCCCCCGCCTCGCCGACGGCCACGCCGAGGTAGACGGTGCCCACCGGCTGGCCCTCCTGCTCGGCCGGCCCGGCCACACCGGTCACCGCGATGCCCACGTCGGCGCCGAGGCGCTCCCGCACGCCCTCGGCCATGGCCGCGGCGGCGGTGGCCGAGACGACCGGCCCCTCGGGCACGTCGAGCAGGTCGTACTTCACCTCGGAGGCGTAGCTGACGACCCCACCGAGCAGGACGTCGCTCGAGCCGGGGACCTCGGTCAGCCGGCTGGTGATCAGCCCCCCGGTCAGCGACTCGGCCACGGCGAGGGTCTGGCCCCGCTCGCGGAGCAGGTCGATCACGACCGACTCCATGGTCTGGTCGTCCATGCCGAACACGAGGTGCCCGATGATCGCGCGGAGGCGCGCCTCCTCGTCGTCGAGGATGGCCTCGGCGGCGGCGTCGTCCTCGGCCTTGGCGGTGATGCGGACCTTGAGGCCCTCGATGCCGCTGGCCAGGAAGGCGAGCGTCGGGTTGCCCAGCTCGTCGAGCTCGGTGATGCGGTCGGCGAGCAGCTCGGCAAGGCCGGACTCGGAGTGGCCCCACGTGCGCAGCGTGCGGCTGCGGATCACCGACGACACGCCCGCGCGGCGGCGGATGTCGGCGAGGATGCTGCCGCCCACCATGGCCTTCATCTCGTAGGGCACGCCGGGGACGGCGTAGATCACCTGCGACTCCCCCACCGGGCACTGCAGCCCCGGGGCCGTGCCGGGCATCTCGGCGAGCACCTCGGCGCCCTCGGGCACGTCGGCCTGGCGCAGGTTGTTCGCCGGCATGTCCCGACCCCGCGAGCCGAACATCGCCCGGATCTTCTCCTCCAGCTCGGGCCGGCGGACGAGGCGCACGCCGAGCACGTCGGCGATGACGTCGCGCGTGATGTCGTCCTGGGTGGGGCCGAGCCCGCCGCACATGATCACCGCGTCGCTGCGCTCCAGGGCGATCCGCAGGGCGGACGCGATGCGCTGGGCGTTGTCGCCGACCTTGGTCTGGAAGTGCGAGTCGATGCCCGCCAGGGCGAGCTGCTCGCCGATCCACGACGAGTTGGTGTCCACGATCTGGCCGAGCAGCAGCTCGGTACCGACGGCGATCACTTCACAGCGCACGGCTGGCTCCGGGGGGTGACGGGGGCGGGAGACGGGTGGGGCTCCCGGCAGGCTAGGGGTTGAGGTCGCCGCCCATGGTGGTCGTGGCCCGCTGTCCGTCGACGATGTACTGGGCGCCGCTCACGAGGGTGAGCACGACCGCCGCCCAGAGCAGGACGTCGCCCAGCCAGGGCAGGTGCTCGGCGATCGGCGGGCAGATCACCGCGGTCACCGCCAGCTCCTGCACCACCGTCTTGACCTTGGCGCTCTTGCGGGCGGGGATGGCCAGGCCCCGCCGGCCCCAGTAGGAGCGGTAGAGCGAGATGCCGAGCTCCCGGGCCGCGATCAGGGCGAACGGCACCCAGCCGAACGCCCCGCTGCCCACCAGCACGGCCATCGCCCCGAGGACGAGGACCTTGTCGGCGAGGGGGTCGAGGAAGGCGCCCGACCGGGTGGCGCCGTGGCGGCGGGCGATCCAGCCGTCCACGCCGTCGGTGAGGGCGAGCACGCCCCACAGGACGGTGGCGCCCCACGACACGTCGTCGTTGGCCAGCATCGCGAACAGGAACGGCGAGACGAACAGCCGCGTGATGGTGACGAAGTTGGCCGGCGTGGCCAGGGCGGACGGACCGTAGCCCTGGGGGCCCTCGACCGTGGGGTGCGGTTCGGCGCTCATCGGCCCCCGTCCCGGGCGAGGGCCACGTCGGCGCCGGCGAAGAGGTCGGGGCCGATCGCGTCGGTGACCCGCACGGTGTGGAACGTGCCGACCGCGAGGTCCTCCGGCACGCCGACCACGCCGTCGATCTCCGGCGCCTCGCGATGGGTGCGCCCGGTGCCGGGCCGGTCGACGAGCACCTCGACGTCGCGACCCACGAGGTCGATGCGGCGGGCGGCGGTGATCGCGTCCTGGCGCTCGGTCAGCTCGCCGAGACGCTCGGCCACCAGCTCGGGGTCGACCACGCCGTCGAGTCCGGCCGCGTAGGTGCCCGCCTCCTCGGAGTACCGGAAGAACCCGCACCAGTCGAGCTGCGCGTCCTCGACGAAGGCGAGCAGCGCGTCGTGGTCGTCCTCGGTCTCGCCGGGGTAGCCCACGATGAAGTTCGAGCGGAAGGCGGCCTCGGGCTCCCGTCGGCGGATGGCCTCGATGCGCTCGAGGAACCGCTCGCCGTCGCCCCAGCGGCGCATCCGGCGCAGCAGCGGCGGCGACACGTGCTGGAGCGAGAGGTCGAAGTAGGGCACGCCCGTGGCACAGATGGCGTCGACGAGGCCGTCGGTGAGGTCCGACGGGTAGAGGTACAGCAGCCGCACCCGGTCGACCCGGGCGGCCACCGCCTCGACGAGCGGGACGATGGCCCGCTCGCCGTGGCCCTGGTCACGGCCGAACGAGGCGAGGTCCTGGGCGACGAGCACGACCTCGCGCACGTCGAGGGCGTCGACCTCGGCGAGGATCGAGTCCACGGTGCGGGACCGCTGCGGGCCCCGGAAGCTCGGGATGGCGCAGAAGCCGCAGGCCCGGTCGCAGCCCTCGGCGACCTTCACGTACGCCCAGGGCGCCGCCGAGCGGGGCCGGGGCAGGTTCAACAGGTCGAACGAGGGCGCCGCGGGCGTGGTCGAGCCCGGCTTGGCGGTGAGGGTGACGGGGACGCCGAAGCCCACGACGGCATCGGCCTCGGGCAGCGCGTCGGCCAGCTCGTCGCCGTAGCGCTCGGCCAGGCACCCCGTGACGACCAGCTCGGCGCCGGGTCGACGGGCGTCGCCCAGCGCGAGCACGGTGTCGATGGACTCCTGGCGGGCCTCCTCGACGAAGGCGCAGGTGTTGACCACGACGAGGTCGGCGTCCTCGGCGGCGCGCGCGGGGACCAGGCCGTCCGCGAGCAGGGTGCCGACGAGCTTGTCGGAGTCCACCTCGTTCTTCGGACAGCCCAGGGTCTCCACCCAGAAGCGCCTCGGGCTCATGCCTTCCGCTCTCGTTCGCTTCTCGACTCGTGCGTTCGGTCACGCAGACGGCGGGCCGCTCGGGCCACGCCCTCGTCCCTCAGGCTCACGGCCTCCAACCTACCTTTCGGCGGCCTGACGCCCTTCAGCCCATCCCCTCGAGCTCCTCGACGGTCATGAGGACCGCACGAGACTTCGAGCCCTCGGAGGGGCCGACCACGCCCTGCTGCTCGAGCAGGTCCATCAGGCGCCCGGCCCGGGCGAAGCCCACCCGCAGCTTGCGCTGGAGCATCGAGGTGGAGCCGAGCTGGCTGCGCACGACCAGCTCCATGGCCTGGCGGAGCAGCTCGTCGTCCTCGCTGTCGCCGCTGCCCACACCCGTGCCACCGCCGGCGGTCGGGTCGCCCTCGCCGTCGACGCCCTGGACGTAGGTGACGTCGGGGGCCTGGTCGTGCCAGGCCTTGACCACGCCACGGACCTCCTCCTCGGTGACCCACGAGCCCTGGATGCGGTGCGGGACGCTGGACGTGGGGCCGAGCAGGAGCATGTCGCCCTTGCCCACCAGGCGCTCGGCGCCGGGCTGGTCGAGGATCACGCGGCTGTCCTGGAGGCTCGCCACCGCGAACGCGAGGCGGGCCGGGATGTTGGCCTTGATGACGCCGGTGATCACGTTCACCGAGGGGCGCTGGGTGGCGACGACGAGGTGGATGCCGACGGCACGGGCCTTCTGGGCGATGCGGGTGATGGAGGCCTCGACGTCGCGGGCGGCGACCATCATCAGGTCGTTGAGCTCGTCGACCACGACGAGGATGTAGGGCATGCGCTCCTCGGCGGGCAGCTCGTCGCCGTCGGCGCCCTCGCCGGGCGGCGGGCCCTGGCGCAGCTCGCCCCGGTCGAACTTGGCGTTGTAGCCGTTGATGTCGCGCACGCCGGCCTCGGACAGCAGGTCGTAGCGGCGGTCCATCTCCTTGCAGGCCCAGGCCAGCGCGTTGGCGGCCTTCTTGGGGTCGGTGACGACCTGGGTGAGCAGGTGCGGGAGGCGCTCGTACTGGCCCAGTTCGACCTGCTTGGGGTCGACGAGGATCATGCGGACCTGCTCGGGCGTCGAGCGCATGAGGATCGACGTGATGATCGAGTTGATGCAGCTCGACTTGCCCGCCCCGGTGGCGCCGGCGATGAGGATGTGCGGCATCGTCGCCAGGTTGGCCATGACCGCCTTGCCGGCGATGTCGCGGCCGACCGCGACCTCGAGCGGGTGGATGGCCTTCTTGGCCTCGGGCGAGGCGAGGATGTCGCCGACCGAGACCAGGTGGCGGCGGACGTTCGGCACCTCGACGCCGATGGCCTGGCGACCCGGGATCGGGGCGAGGATGCGCACGTCGGGCGAGGCCATCGCGTAGGCGATGTCCTTGTGCAGGCTCGTCACCCGGGCCACCTTCACGCCGGGGCCGAGCTCGAGCTCGAACCGGGTGACCGTGGGGCCGACGACCATGCCCACGAGGCGGGTCTCGACGCCGTGCTCGGCGAGGGCCCGCTCGAGCTCGCGGCCCGTGGCCTCCACCTGGTCGCGGTCGTATTCGTGATCGCCGGCCCGCTCGAGCAGGTTCGCGGGCGGCAGCTTCCAGGGCGAGCCCTTGACCGGTCGGGGCGGGTCGATCTCGCGGGCGGTCGACGGGATGGGCTCGAGCGCGGGCTCGACCTCGGGGCGCTTGCGGGCGGGCCGCAGCGCCTTCTTGGGCTCGGCGGGCTCGAGCTCGCGGCCCTCGTCCTGGTCGAACAGCGAGGGCGACGTCGTGGGCAGCGGCGCGCCGTCGGGCTTGTCGCCGACGCGGAACAGCCACTGGTACGCCTGGCGGAGGGCCGACCCCGCGGGGCGGACGCCCTGGGCGGTGCGGTCGGCGGCGGTGCGCACGTGGCTGCGGCTGAGCACGACGACGCCGACGAGGCCGAGGGTGACGAGCACGAGGGCGGCGCCCCACACCGCGAGCACCGCCCGCAGCGGTGCGCCCGTGGCGTAGCCGAGGTAGCCGCCGGCCCCGCCGAACTCGTCGACCGCGTCGCCCCACTGCGGGGCGCCGGCGACGAGGTGGAGCAGGCCCGTGGCCGAGAGCAGGAGCAGGCCGCAACCGACGACCAGCCGGGCGGCCTGGTCGGCGCCGGACTCGTCGTCGGCCGATCCGCCGCCGGCACCCTCGCCGTGCGGGCCCGAGCGCAGCACGACCACCCCGAGGACGATCAGCACGGGCGGGAGCAGCCAGCGGGCGAGGCCGATCAGGGCGCCCGCGCCGTCGGAGAGCGCCTCGCCGGCGGGCCCCACCACGTCGCCGTAGATGCCGAGGCCGGCGATGATGCCGAGGGCGATGAGGACGAGGCCCGCGATGTCGTGGCCGTGGCCGCCGAGGGCCTTGCCCGCGAACGCCGAGGCCCGCTCGGTGGCGGTCGGCGGCGGGGGCGCCTTCCTGGTGGCGGTGCGGGCGCCGCTCGTCCGGCTCCCGTTGGCGCGTGCGCCGCTGGACCGGCTCGCGCCGCTGGATCGGGGCTTCGCGGCCCCCGAGGACCGGGTCGTCTGCTTCGCCACAGTGGCCACAACGCTAACACCAGCCCCACCGGCAACAGTCGGATGGATCCGACCGGGGCGGTCCGGATCTGGACCAAGATGGCGCCGTGACGACCCCCGACGCCCCGCCCTCCGACGAGCCCCTCGCGGTCACGCGCGACGGTGCCGTGGCCACGCTGTGGCTCAACCGGCCGGACAAGCGCAACGCCGTCACGGAGGCCATGTGGGCCGGCATCACCGAGGCGTGCGCCGGGCTCGGGGCGGACCCGGCGGTGCGGGTGCTCGTGGTGCGGGGCACCGGCGAGCACTTCTGCGCCGGCGCCGACATCGGCGAGCTCTCGGGCCTCGACGACCGCTCGGGCTACAACGCGGTCAACCAGGCCGCCGACGACGCGCTGGCGGCCTTCCCCCGCCCCACCATCGCCTACATCCGGGGCTCCTGCGTCGGCGGCGGCGCCGAGATCGCCATCTCGTGCGACCTGCGCATCGCCGAGTCGACGGCCCGGTTCGGCATCACGCCGGCCCGCCTCGGCATCGTCTACCCGCCGTTCGCGCTCGAGCGGGCGGTGGCGGTCATCGGGCCGGCGGCGGCCAAGCACCTGCTCTACTCGGGCGAGCTCATCGGCGCCGAGCGGGCCCACCACATCGGCCTCGTCCACGAGGTGCTCGACCCGGGCCTCGCCGGCGAGCGGGTGGCGTCGCTCGCCCACGAGCTCGCCGACGAGCGGTCGCTGCTCACCCAGCTCGCCACCAAGGAGATGATCGCCTCCATCACCGAGACCGGGGCGGTCGGCCCGGACGTCGCCGCGCACTGGGCGGCGGTGTCCACCGAGGCGACCGACGCGGCCGAGGGCCTCCACGCCTTCCTCGAGCGCCGCCCGCCCCGCTTCACCTGGACCCCCTGAGCCCACCACCGCCCTTCTTCCAGCAGAACCGGAACGTCTGACCTTCCGTTTCTGCTGGAGGAACGAGGGTCGGTCAGGGCGTGGGCTCAGGTGGGACGAGGGCGCCGTGGTCGCGGCAGCGGGCGGTGACGCCGGTGGGGGTCACCTGGACCGCGAGGCGGCGGCCGCACTCGGGGCAGTGGCGGGGCGCCTCGTAGGGACCGGCGCAGTCACCGGCGCACTCGGCGTACGGGCGGCCGCAGCCGGTGCAGAAGCCGGGGTCGTCGGGGACGAGGCGGAGCGTCAGGGCGCCGGCCTCAGAGGACCTTGCCGAGGGCACCGATGGGCATGCGCAGGTCGTCGAGCATCTGCAGGTCCTCGTCGGGCGAGCGGCCGAGGGTGGTGAGGTAGTTGCCGACGATGAGGGCGTTGATGCCCGAGGTCATGCCCAGGGTCTGCAGCTCGCGGAGGGTCACCTCGCGGCCGCCGGCGTAGCGCAGGATCACGCCCGGCAGGCCGAGGCGGAACAGCGCGATCCAGCGGATGGCCTCGAGCGGCTCGACCAGGGGCCGGTCGCCCAGGGGCGTCCCGGGCCGCGGGTTGAGGAAGTTGATCGGCACCTCGGCGGGCTCGACCTCGCGCAGCTGGTCGATGAGCTCGAGGCGCTGCTCGTCGGTCTCGCCCATGCCGAGCAGGACGCCGCAGCACAGCTCCATCCCGTGCTCGCGGACGAGCCGGCAGGTGTCGTGGCGCTCCTCCCAGGTGTGGGTGGTCACGATGTTCGGGAAGTGCGAGCGGGCGGTCTCGAGGTTGTGGTTGTAGCGGTGCACCCCGCCCTCGCCGAGCCGGCGGGCCTGGTCCTCGCTGAGGATGCCGGCGCTCACCGCCACGTTGATCCCCACCTCGTCGCGGACCAGCGGGACGAGCTCGAGGATGCGCTCCATCGTGCGCTCGTCGGGGCCGCGCAGGGCGAGCACGATGCAGAACTCCGAGGCGCCGAGGTCGGCGGTCTCCTTGGCCGCGGCGAGCACCTCGTCGGTGTCGAGGAACGGCGTGGCCTGGACCTGGAGGGGGAACTTCGAGGACTGGCTGCAGAAGTGGCAGTCCTCGGGGCAGCCGCCGGTCTTGGCCGACAGGATGCCCTCGACCTCGACCTCGGGGCCGCACCACGCCAGGCGCACCTCGTGGGCCAGCGCCGCGAGCGAGGGCACCGAGGAATCGGGCACGGCGGCGAGGGCGGCGAGCTCGTCGGCGGTGAGCTGGCGGCGCTCGTCGAGGAGGGCCGCGCCGGCCGCGGCGATCAGTTCCCGTGACATCGGCCCGACGGTAGTGGGTAGGGGCCGCGCATGGCACAGGCGACGAGCGCCGGGCGCGGCGCACCGGCGGCCCGAGCGGGGCGGGGCGCCGAGGATCCCACCGACATCCCCGCGCCGGGCTGGAAGGCCATCGCGCTGCGCACCAAGGAGCAGGTGAAGTCCGATTCGATGTCGATCCTGGCGGGCGGCGTGGCCTTCTACTCGGTGCTGGCCATCTTCCCGGCCATGGTCGCCCTGCTCTCCGTGTACGGCCTCGTGTCCGACCCCGCCGACGTGACCCGCCAGATCAACGACCTCTCGGCGGGCCTGCCCCGCGAGGTGCAACGGCTGCTCGTCGACCAACTGCAGGCCGTGGCCTCGACCTCGGGCTCGAGCCTCACGTTCGGGCTCGTCTTCTCGGTGCTGGCCGCCACGTGGGCCGCCTCCAAGGGCATGAAGGCGCTCATCGAGGCCATCAACGTGGCCTACGACGAGGACGAGTCGCGCGGCTTCGTGAGGGTCCGCCTGCTGGCCTACGGCTTCACGATCGGCGGCGTGCTCCTCGTGGTCACCACGGTCTTCGCCATCACCGCCCTGCCCGCCCTCGGCGAGCACCTCGGCGCCGCCGGCCGCGTCACCGCCAGCGTCCTGCGCTGGCCGGTGCTGGCGGCGGTCATGCTCCTCGGACTCTCGGTGATCTACCGCTTCGCGCCCTCCCGAGAGAACCCCCGCTGGCAGTGGGTGACCCCGGGCTCGCTGACCGCCGGCCTGCTGTGGGTCGTCGGCTCGGTGCTCTTCGCGGTCTACGTCAACAACTTCGGCAGCTACAACGACACCTACGGCAGCATCGGCGCCGTCGTGGTGCTGATGCTCTGGCTGTACCTGACCGCCTTCGTGGTCCTGCTCGGCGCCGAGCTCAACGGCGAGGCCGAGCGCCAGGCGGGCCGCGACCGCTAGCCCGGCCCGGGTCGTGGGCCGTCCGGTGAAGATCCGGCCCGCGCCGTTCCCTTCCGGCCCCCGGGGGCGCTGAACCCCTGCGACAGCAGCCCCCACGGAAGGAACCACCCATGAAGATCCGTCGACTCCTCGTCGCCACCCTGCTCGCCGTCGGCGTCAGCGTGGCCGGCGCCGGCGCCGCGCTGGCCGCCGAGCACCCCGGCCCCCGGGGCCCCCGCCCGGACGGCCCGCCGCCCGCCGGCGCCGCCGCGGACCCGTGCGAGCGGGTGACGGACCGCCTGGAGCACGCCCAGGAGGCCCTCGAGCACGCCGAGGCCCGCCTCACCCGGCTGCAGGACCGGCTGGCCGACGCCCAGGCCGAGGGTGACGACGAGGCGGTCGAGCGCCTCGAGGCCCGCGTCGAGCACACCCAGGAGCGCATCGCGCACCTGACCGAGCGGATCGAGCACCTCACCGCCCGCCAGGGCGAGGTCTGCGCGGCCGACGCCGCCTGAGCCCACGGCACCGCACACGGCGCCGGGTCCCGCTTCCCCAGGTGGCGGGCCCGGCGCCGTTCCGCGGGCCCCCCCCCCCCCCCCGGGGGGGGGGGCCCCGGCCCCCCGGGGGGGGGCCCCGCCCCCGTTCCGCGCCCGCCCACCCGACCCTGGCTAGGCCTCGAGCACCACCGGGACGATCATCGGGCGCCGCTTCGTGCGGCTGTTGACGAACCGGCCGGCGGCGCGCCGCACGACCCGCTGGAGCGACTCGATGTCGTGCTGGTTGTCCTCGGCGAACGCGTTGTGGATCGCCGCGGACACCGCGTCGGACGCCTCGTCGAGCAGGCCGTCGGCCTCCGGGGCGTAGACCCAGCCGCGGGTGATGACGTCGGGCCCGGTGATGACCTCGCCGGTGGACGAGTCCACCGTGACGATGACCACGACCA
Organism: Acidimicrobiales bacterium; assembly: GCA_041908445.1. GTDB lineage: Bacteria > Actinomycetota > Acidimicrobiia > Acidimicrobiales > DATDAH01 > JAEUJM01. The sequence goes on from JAYRFK010000024.1 coordinate 32,016, forward strand.
CACCCTCCTCCGCCAGCACGCGCCGGTCGCGGAGCACGCCGTCGCCGACGTCGCCGACGATGCCGTCGACGTAGAGGTACCCCGCCGGCACCGAGCCGGTGATGGCCAGGCCGTCGTCGGACAACGTGAGCTGATCGCCGTCCTCGCACTGGATCACCCGCTTGTCGGGGATGCCCATCAAGCGGCCGAGCTTGGCGTGGGCGGTGAGGTGGAGGTACTCGCCGTGGACCGGCACGAACCACTCGGGCCGGGCGATCGACAGGTAGGTCTTGAGCTCCTCCTGCTTGGCGTGGCCGGTGGCGTGCACGTCACTGATGCCGGAGTGGACGACCTCGGCGCCGAGGCGCACCAGGCCCTCGATGACCTTGCCGACGTTGAACTCGTTGCCCGGGATCGGGTGCGAGCTGAGGATGACGGTGTCGTCCTCGGTGATCTTCAGCCAGCGGCTGTCGCTCGACGCCATGAGCGCCAGCGCCGACATCGGCTCGCCCTGGGAGCCCGTCGAGATGATGCAGACCTTGCCCGGGTCGAGGTCGGCCACGTCCTCGATGTCGCGCAGGGCGTGGTCGGGGATGTCGAGCAGGCCCATGTCCCGGGCCAGCTTGACGTTCTTCTTCATCGACATGCCGAGGGTGGCCACCGTGCGCCCGAATGCGATCGCGGCGTCGGCGATCTGCTGGATGCGGTGGATGTGGCTGGCGAAGCAGGCGGTGATGATGCGCCGGCCCTCGTGGCGGTGGAACAGGTCGTAGAGGACCGCGCCGATCTCGGTCTCCGAACGGGAGTGGCCGGGGCTGTCGGCGTTGGTCGAGTCGGACAGCAGGAGGCGGATCCCGTCGCCGCTGGCGAGGGCGCCGATCCGGGAGAGGTCCGTGCGACGCCCGTCGACCGGCGTCAGGTCGAGCTTGAAGTCGCCCGAGTGCAGGATCGTGCCCTGCGGGGTGTGGAACGCCGTGGCGAAGGCGTGGGGCACCGAGTGGGTGACCGGGATGAACTCGAGGTCGAACGGGCCGACCTGGCGGCGCTCGCCGTCACGGACGGGGATGAGCTCGGTGCGCCCGAGCAGCCCGGCCTCCTCGATGCGGCCCCGGGCGAGGCCGAGGGTGAGGGCCGACCCGTAGATCGGGAACGACATCTCCCGCAGCAGGTACGAGAGCGCGCCGACGTGGTCCTCGTGGCCGTGGGTGGCGATGCAGCCGTCGATGCGGTCGGCGTTGTCCCGCAGGTAGCTGAAGTCGGGCAGGACGAGGTCGATGCCGAGCATGTCGGCGTCGGGGAACATCAGGCCGCAGTCGAGCAGCATGATGCGGCCGTCGACCTCGACGCAGGCGCAGTTGCGCCCGATCTCGCCGAGGCCGCCGAGGAACGTGATCTTGACGGGTGCGGGCACGGGTCAGGCTGCCTTCAGTCGGGAGTAGACGGCGCGGGCCCGGTCCTCGAGGCCGGCGGGCGCGGGCCCGATCGGCAGGCGGCACTCGCCCACCGAGAGGCCGAGGGTGCGCAGCATGGCCTTGGTGGACGCGGCGTGGGTCGCGTCGGGGCTGACCTCGTAGTCGAACGACTCGAGGAGGGTGGCGTTGACCCGGCGGGCCTCGTCGACGTCGCCCTTGGACCAGGCGTCGAAGAGGGCCCGGTGCTCGGGGGCGCTCCAGTGGGCGGCGACGCCGACGACACCGGCGGCGCCGACGGCGAGCAGCGGGAGGGTGAAGCCGTCGTCGCCGCTGTAGAGGTCGAAGCCGGCCGGCGCCTCCGCGACGAGGCGGGCGGCGGCCTGCGGATCGCCGGTGGCGTCCTTCAGGCCGACCATGGTGGGCACCTCGTGGGCGAGGCGCAGCAGCACGTCGGTGTCGACGCGGCGGCCGGTGCGGCCGGGCACGTCGTAGGCGAGGAACGGGAGGTCGGTCGCCGCCCCCACCGCCCGGAAGTGGGCCTCGATGCCGGCCTGGCTGGGCTTCGAGTAGTAGGGGCTGACGACCAGGAAGCCCTCGACCCCGGTGGCCGCGGCCGCCCGGGTGAGCTCCACGGTGTGGCGGGTGTCGAAGCTGCCCGTGCCGGCGAGCAGGGGCACGTCGACCGCCTCGCGCACCGCCCGGAACAGGTCGAGCTTCTCCTCGTCGGTCAGCGTCGGGGCCTCGCCCGTGGTGCCCGCGAGCACGAGGCCGTCGGCGCCCTCCCCCACGAGCCAGCGGGCGAGGGCCGCGGCGGCGTCGAGGTCGAGGGCGAGATCGTCGTCGAAGGGGGTGACCATGGCCACCACCACCTCACCGAATCGTGCCACTAGCCATGCACCTCCTTCGTCGGTGCCCCTTCGGGACCCGACATGATCGTGTGACGCTGCTGCGCTCCGCTCCGCAACCTCACGGTGCTTCCTTGGCCCGCTCGAGCCCGAGGGTGGCGAGCAGGTCCTCGTGCAGCTCGAACCAGACCGAATGGTACGAGTCGATCGTGGGCTTGGTGAACCAGTCGCGCTCGCCCTCGGTCACCTTCTCGAGCGCCGACCGCAGGCGGGGCGAGTAGGGGGCGAACCGGGCGAGCGGCCGGCGGAGGTCGGCCAGGACGGGCCGCACCCGGTCGTGCAGGGCCACCAGGCGCAGGACCACCGCCTGGTCGTAGGCGGCGTCGGTGTGGTCGTTGACGTCGTCGCCACGCATCTGCCAGTCGGTGCAGACCGCGAGCAGCTCGGGGTTGAGGGCCACGAAGCGCCCGTACGCGTCGCGCACCGCCTCCCGCGCGCCGGCGGCGTGGAGCTCGGCGGCGAGGCGGGCCTCGCCCTCCCGTCGCCCGTCGGCGGTGAGGCTCCACCCGGTCACGTGGGCACCCTCGACGCGCCGGACGAGGCCGTCGGCGGCGAACGCCTCGAGCGCGGCCTGCACCTGCGCCTCCGGCAGCCCCACGGCGACCGCGAGCACGTCGGTGTCGGGGAACGCCTTGAGGCGCAGCCCGTGCAGGACGAGGGTCTCGGGGTCGGACGGGTGGGGGCCACCCGGCGCCGGGGCAGCCGTGGACATCGGGGCGATGGTACCCGGCCCCCACGCGGGGGCCGGGGGCACATCCGCGGTCAGGCCGAGGCCGGGAGCTCCTCGTCGGTGAGGGCGAAGGCCTCGTACTCGTCGCCGGTGTCGACCCAGTCCTCGAATTGGATCACCCCGATCTCGCCGAACTTCTGGCGCAGCCAACCGTCACCGGCGTCGAGCAGGCCCAGCTTCTTGCAGTTGGGGACGATCTTGGAGAAGAGCATCTGCTGGAACAGCTGACGCTCGGGCGACAGCATCACCGCCTGGACGGCCTCCTTCGAGTCGATCCCGAGGCGCTCCCAGACCTCCTGCTGGAGGAAGCGGTCCCGCATCCGCACGGCCGCCTCGAAGGCGAACTCCTGGCGCTCGAGGATGGCGGCAGCGTCGAGGTCGTCGTAGTACTCCTTCAGCGACAGCACGCCGAAGGCCACGTGGCGGGCCTCGTCGCTCATCACGTAGCGCAGCAGCTGCTTGAGCAGCGGCTCCTGGGTCATCGCGTGGATGAACCCGAAGGCGGCGAGGGCGAGGCCCTCGACCATGATCTGCATGCCCAGGTAGGTCATGTCCCACCGGCTGTCCTCGACGATGTCGTCGAGGAGCATCTTCAGGTGGGCGTTGATCGGGTAGTGCCCGGAGAGCTTGGTGTCGAGGTACTTGGCGAAGACCTCCACGTGGCGGGCCTCGTCCATCACCTGGGTCGACGCGTAGTACTTCGCGTCGATCCACGGGACGGTCTCGACGATCTTGGCGGTGCAGACCAGCGCGCCCTGCTCACCGTGCATGAACTGGCTCAGCATCCAGTTCTGCGACTCGACGCCGAGCTGGATCCACTGCTTCTCGTCCCACTTCTCGAACACGGTCCCGGTCAGGTCGACCGTCCCGGCCATGAACCCGCCGTCCTTGGCGCCGGCGTTGGCCATGACCACGGCCTCCTGGTCGACCTCGGTGTCCCAGGGCAGATCGGTCTCGCCGTTCCACTGGGCGGTCTTGGCCTTCTCGTAGAGCTTGTTCAGCGCCGGGCGACGACCCTTCTCGTAGTCCCACGTGAAGATGCAGTCGGCGTTGTCCTTCACGTGGTGGACGAGCTCGTTCACGTCGGTGTTGGTGACGCCGAGGATGGCCTCGAGGTCGTTGACGTCGGCTCGACCGATGAGGTCTTCGGTGGTGGACACGGGTGCGGCTCCTGGCGGGTGATCGGGACGGGGCGGGTGGTGCGGGCGGGTACGGGGGTGTGCGGGACGGTTCAGGGACGGGCGGGGGCCGGCGCGACGACGTCGTCGAGCCCGGGCAGGACGAAGGTGGTGACGAGGTGGGCGGCCGCGTCGCGGTCGGTGAGGTCGACCGGTGCGGCGGCGTCGGGCCGCAGGGCCAGGTGCGAGAGGACGAGGCGGGCCAGCCACTCCGCCACCTCGGGGACCCGCTCGGCCGGGAGGTGGCGGGCCAGGCGCGGGGCGAGCAGCACCTCACCGACGGCGAAGACCGCCGGGCTCTTGTCGAACGCCACGTGGGCGAGGAGGGCGGTGGGCTCGTGGGTGAGGACGTGGGTCAGCGGGCCGCTGTCGCGCACGAAGCGGGCACTGGCCCACAGGGCGGTCGCGAGCAGCTCGTCGAGGCCGTCGGTGGCGTCGAGCTGCGCACCGACCTCGGCGTGGAAGCGGGCCAGCTCGGCCAGCGCGGCCGCCTCGAGGAGCTCCTCACGCCCGCCGGGGAACACCCGGTAGACGGTGGCCCGGCCGCAGCCCGCCTCGCGGGCGATGGCCTCCACGGTGAGCCCCGCCACCCCCTGGCGGCCGATGCCGCGCAGGGTCGCGTCGACGATGCGCTGGCGCGGCTCCCGCAGGTCGATGCTCCCCCGGGTGCGCCCATCGCTGGCGACGGCGGCACTCATCGCCTGAGACAATACGCAGGGATTTGTCTCAGGGCACGGCGAGTCCCTGTGACATGTGTCTCATCGCACCGCCGCGGTCACCGCTGGGGCCGATCTCCCCCCGGCCCCCGCACGGCAGCCGTGTCGCGTCAGGCGAGGATCCCGGCCAGGAACTGGCGGTCGACCAGGCGGGCCACCTCGTCGGGGTCGGTCAGGTCCCAGCGGCCGGGGCTCGGGATGAACGACAGCACCATGCGGGCCAGGTAGTCGGCGGCCTCGTCCACGTCCACCCCCGGGGCCAGGTGCTCGGCGGCGACGGCCGGGCGCAGGTAGTCCCGGACCACGGCCACGACGAGCGGGGCGGTCTCGTGCAGGCGCGGCAGGAACCGCTCCCGGTCGGTGGCCAGCACCGTGGCCAGCGCCTCGTGCCCCACCAGCGAGCGGTGGGCGAACATCAGGCCGCGCTCGAGCCGGACACGCAGGTCGGGGGCGTCCTGCACCTCGACGGCGAGGTCCCGGAAGAACCGGCCGACCTCCCACGTGATGGCCTCGTCGACGAGCTGGTCCTTGCCGCCGGGGAACCAGCGGTAGAGCGTGGCGCGCCCCAGGCCGGCGGCGCGGGCGACGTCCTCCATGCGCAGGCCGGCGAGGCCGGTGCGAGCGACGCAGTCCACGGTCGCCCCGAGGACCCGCTCGCGGGCCTCGTCCGCGCTCACGCCCGTTCCGCGGCCTCGACCGGCTCCGGTGATCGGGGAGCCGCGCCCGACCCGTCGTCGCCACCGGTGGCGTCGCCGTCGGGTGGCGGGTCGCCCGCGCCCGCGGCCGCATCCGCGGCGGCTTCCTTGGCCTTGTTCTGCGCCACCCTTCGGAGCACCAGCGGGTACCCGATGATCGCGATGGCGGAGAAGATGAACCACTGGCCGGCGTAGTTCAGGTGAGGGCCCTCGGACAGCTCCGGCGGGCCGATCGCCACGGGGAAGTCGCCGTCCTGAGCGGGGTCCTGGGTGTCGAGCTGGAGCACCGCCGGCACGAGGTCCTCGTCGACCTGCTCCTGGATGCGGCCGACGTCGGCCCGGGCCAGCTCGTCGAGGCGCTCGCCCTCCGGGTCGATCGAGCCGAACCGGCCCCGGGTCTGGGTCGCCACCAGCAGGCCCTCGACCCGGACCTCCCCGCTCGGCGGCGACCACTCGGGGCGCACTGCGAGGCCCGCCTGGAGCGGCACCCACCCCCGGTTCACGACCACGGCGGTGCCGTCGCCGAGGCGGAGGGGGGTGAGCATCCAGGCGCCCGACTTGCCCTCGAAGGAGCGGCCCCGGACGACGACCTCCTCGTCGGGCAGGTACGTGCCCTCGGCGGTGACGGTGCGGAAGACCACGCCGTGGGCGTCGGCGAAGCTCGCCGACGCCGGCAGGACCGCCTGCACCGGCTCGGCGGGCAGCTCCTGGCGGGACTCGACCAGGGCGTTGAAGTCCCGCCTCTCCTGGAGGCGCTGGAGCTGCCAGAGGCCCAGGTTCACCATCACCACCACGAGCGCCAGCACCAGCAGGTGGGACAGGATCCACCGGGGCTTCAGCAGGAAGCGGTACACGCCCGCAGGCTACGACCGTGACCCCGCTGGGCGGCAGTCGCCCCGGGGGCGTTGCGGCGTTCGGTGCGGCTGCGATCCCCTCAGGAGCGGGGCGGGCCGGCCTCGGCGAGGCCGGTGACGAACCCGGCGTCGGTCGACTCGGAGTCGAGGAGCCACCACGTGGCACCGGCGTCGGCCCACGGTCGGGGGTCCTCGCCCGGCGGGCCGTTGACCACGACCTCGAAGCCGTCGAGGCCGCCCCGCTCGGCGGCGACGACCTCGAGCGCCGAGCGGAGGTCGTCGGGGCCGCCGTCGGTGTCGATCAGGAACAGCCCGTCCCACCGGGCCGCCCGCCGCAGGGGCCGGCGGTTCGGCCACCGGCCGGCGACCCACACGGGGATGCGGGGCTGCTGCACCGGGCGGGGCAGGAAGGCGACGTCCTCGGCCCGGTAGTGGGGCCCGTCGTGGTCCACCCGCTCCCCCGTCCAGAGGGCCGTGATCAGGTCGAGGCCCTCGTCGAGCATCTCGGCCCGCTTCCGGTCGTCGAGCTCCTCGCCGAAGGCGGAGAGCTCCCGGCCGCTCGAGTCCAGCCCGAGGCCCACGCCGAGCACGAGCCGGCCGCCGCTGAGCTGGTCGAGGCTCGTGGCCTGGCGGGCGAGCACGTGGGGCCGGCGCCGCGCCACGGGGGTGACGAGGGGACCGAGCAGGACCCGCTCGGTCGCCACCGCGGCCGCGGCCAGCACGACCCAGGGGTCGGCGACGGCCTGCACCGGCGGCCGGTACAGCACGTGGTCCCACACGAAGAACCCGTCCCAGCCCGCGGCCTCCGATGCCGCCGCCAGCTCGGCGACGACCCGGGGGTCGGACAGCCCGTCGAACGGGGCGGCGAAGAGCCCGTGGCGCACCGCTCAGGCCGTCGGCAGGACGTGGTCTTCGAACCGGGTGCGCAGGTCCTTCTTCGAGAACTTGCCGACCGAGGTCTTCGGCACCTCGTCGATGAAGACCACGTCGTCGGGCGTCCACCACTTGGCGATGCGGCCGTCCAGGTAGGAGAGGACCTCCTCCTTGGTGAGCTCCTCGCCGGGCTTGACCACGACGCAGGCCAGCGGGCGCTCGCCCCACTTGGGGTGGGTGACGCCGATCACCGCGGCCTCGGCCACCTTGTGGTGGCCCATGATCTCGTTCTCGAGCTCGACCGAGCTGATCCACTCGCCGCCGGACTTCACCACGTCCTTGGTGCGGTCCACGAGGCGGATGTAGCCGTCGGCGGTGACCGTGGCGACGTCGCCGGTGCGCAGCCAGCCGTCGTCGGTGAAGCTCTCCCCCGCCCGCTCGTCGTTGTAGTAGGTCGCGGCGATCCAGGGGCCGGACACCTGGAGCTCGCCCCGGCTCTCACCGTCCCACGGCACCTCCTCGGTGCTGTCGGGCTGCACGACCCGGAAGTCGACGCCGATCGACACCAGGCCCTGGGTCGAGCGCAGGTCGGCGAGGGTGTCCTCGTCCCGGTCGGCGAGGGTGCTCTTGATGCGACAGATCGAGGCGACGGGGCTGGTCTCGGTCATGCCCCAGGCCTGGAGGATGGGCAGGCCGGTCTTCTCCCGGTAGGCCTCCGACAGCGAGCGGGGCACGGCCGAGCCGCCGCAGGGGATGGCCCGCAGCTGCGACAGGTCACGGCCGTCGAGCTCGCCGAGCACCCCCATCCAGATGGTGGGCACGCCGGCGGCGATGGTGACGCCCTCGCGCTCGATGAGCTCGGCGATGGCCGGCGGCGAGAGGTCGGGGCCGGGCATCACGAGGCCGGCGCCGGCTGCCACGGAGGCGTGAGCCAGGCCCCAGGCGTTGGCGTGGAACATCGGGACCACCGGCAGGATCACGTCCCGCTCGCTGACCCCCAGGCTGTCGGCGGTCATGACCCCGACCGTGTGCAGCCAGGTCGACCGGTGGGAGTACACGACGCCCTTGGGGTTGCCCGTGGTGCCGCTCGTGTAGCACATGGACGCGGCCCGGTTCTCGTCCTCGACGTGGAAGGAGACGGGCTCGGCGGCGGCGAGCAGGTCCTCGTAGTCGTGCACCGGCGGGGCACCCTCCGCCGCGGGGATCTCCCCCTTGCCGTCGTCCATCACCACCAGGTGCTTCACGGTCTCGAACGTCGGCAGGAGCGGCCAGAGCAGGGCGGCCAGCGACCGGTCGACGAAGATCACCTCGTCCTCGGCGTGGTTGACGATGTAGGTGAGCTGCTCGGGGAAGAGCCGGATGTTGAGGGTGTGCAGCACGCGCCCGGTGCACGGGGCGGCGAAGTAGAGCTCGAGGTGGCGGGCGGTGTTCCAGCCGAAGGTGCCGACCCGTGCGTCCTCGGACAGGCCGAGCTGGTCGAGCACGCCGCCGAGGCGGCGGGTCCGGTCGGCCCACTCGCCGTAGGTCGACCGGTCGATGCCGGTCGCCGTCGCGGTGACCACCGCCTTGTCGGGGAACAGGCGCTCGGCCCGGTGGAAGAAGTGGGGCAGGGTGAGCGGGGTGTCCTGCATGAGCCCTTGCACGGTGGGAGCCTCCTCGGCGACGTCGGCACTGGCGCGGCGTCCGGCAGCGTAGGACCCGGGGACCGGGCGCGCCGGGGTGCGATGATCAGGGGCGTGGACGCCCCTGCCCGCGAGAAGCCCAGCCGGCTCGTCTTCTGGCTGCTCGTCGGCCCGCTCATCGTGCTCGTCATCGCGTCGTACGTCGGCGACGCCCTCGCGCCGACCCTGGTGGACAAGCACCCGCTGTTGCTCGTCGCCCTCAACGCCCGCAACCGCAACCTGGTGCTCGTCACGAACGAGCTCGAGGCGTGGAGCTACTACCTGGTCGGCACCGTGCGGCTGCTCGCCGCGGACCCGCTCTTCTACCTGCTCGGCTACTTCTACGGCGACGCCGCGGTGCGCTGGGCCGAGCGCCGGTCGCGGACCTTCGGCGGCGTGCTGCGCTCCGCGGAGCGCTTCTTCCAGAAGGCGTCGTACCCGCTCGTCCTGCTCGCCCCCAACAACCCGATCTGCCTCTTCGCCGGCGCGTCGGGCATGTCGCCACCGGTCTTCTTCGCCCTGAACATCACCGGCACGATCGGGCGCCTGATCATCATCCGCTGGGTCGGCGACATCTTCTCGTCGCCCATCGACGCCCTGCTCGGCTTCATCCGCGAGTACCGCCTGCCCCTGACGGCGCTCACCGTCGTCGTCACCGGCTTCCTCATCTGGAGCGAGAGCCGCGGCGAGGGCGAGAGCGAGCTCGAGGCCCTGGTCCGCCTCGAGGACGAGCTCGAGGAGGTCGAGGAGGACCTCGTCGCCGAGCAGGACCTGGAGCACGAGATCGAGGCGTGGGAGGCCGCCGAGGCCACCGCCCACACCGGCGACACGGGCGACGAGCCCGAGGAGGACCCCCGCCCGTGACCACTCGCACCGCCGTCGTCACCGGTGCCAGCTCGGGGATCGGCGCCGCCACCGCCACCCGGCTCGCCGCCGAGGGCTTCCACGTCGTGGTCGGCGCCCGCCGGGTCGAACGCCTCGCCGAGGTGGCCGGGCCGATCGGCGCCACCGCGCTCCCGCTCGACGTCACCGACCCGTCGTCGGTGGACGCCTTCTGCGCCCAGGTGCCCGAGTGCCACCTGCTCGTGAACAACGCCGGCGGCGCGCTCGGCCGCGACGCCATCGCCGACGCCGACGAGGCGGCCTGGCAGGCGATGTACGACTCGAACGTGCTCGGTGTGCTGCGCATGACCCGGGCGCTGCTGCCCAAGCTCATCGCCAGCGGCGACGGCCACGTGGTCACCATCGGGTCGATCGCCGCCATCGAGCCCTACCCCGGCGGTGGGGGCTACAACGCCGCCAAGTTCGCCGTCCGGGGCGTCATGGGCGTGCTGCGCCAGGAGCTGCTGGGCGAGCCCGTGCGGGTCACCGAGGTCGACCCGGGCATGGTCGAGACCGAATTCAGCCTCGTGCGCTTCGGCGGCGACCGGGCCAAGGCCGACGCGGTCTACGACGGCATGACGCCGCTCACCGCCGACGACGTCGCCGACTGCGTGGCGTGGGCCGCGACCCGACCGAGCCGGGTCAACATCGACCAGATCGTGGTGCTGGCCCGGGACCAGGCCGGCGCGACCAAGGTCCACCGCCGCCCTACCTGAGCCGGCGGCGCGGACGGCACCCGCCGGCGGCCGCCGCTCAGAGGTCGAGCACGGCCTCGAGGCCGACGGTCAGGCCGGGGAGCCCGGCGACCCGCTTGGCCGCGAGCAGCACCCCCGGCATGAACGAGGACCGGTCGTAGCTGTCGTGGCGGATGCTCAGGGTCTCGCCCTGGGTGCCGAGCAGCACCTCCTGGTGGGCGACCATGCCCCGCAGGCGCACCGAGTGCACGTGGATGCCGCCGACCGCGACGCCCCCGCGGGCGCCCTCGACCACGGTCTTCGTGGTGGGGTCGTCGCCCCACTCCCCCGACGCCGCCGCCATGCGCTCGGCGGTGCGCATGGCCGTGCCGGAGGGGGCGTCGATCTTGAGGTCGTGGTGGAGCTCGATGATCTCGGCGGTCTCGAAGTGGGGCGCGGCGAGCTCGGCGAAGCGCATCATCAAGACGGCGCCGATGGCGAAGTTCGGCGCCAGGAAGCAGTTGCTCCGGGTGAAGGCGGCCCGGAACCCGTCGAGGTCCGCCTCGGAGAACCCGGTGGTGCCCACCACGGCGTGCATCCCGTGCTCGGCCAGCCAGTGCAGGTTCTGGCGGGCGGCGTCGAGCACCGTGAAGTCCACCACCACCTCGGCGCCGGCGTCGGCCAGGGCGTCCGGCGCCCCGGCGATGGTGACGCCCTCGACGGTGGTGCCCTCGTGGTGCGGGTCGACCGCGGCCACCAGGTCCAGCTCGCCGTCGGCGGCGACTGCCTGGCAGACGGTGGCGCCCATCCGCCCGCCGGCGCCGAACACACCCACTCGGATCGTCATGGCGCCGACGCTACCGGGACGGGCCCCACCGACGGGTCGGGGCCGCCGGGACGACCGAGGGAGCGATCAGGCCGGGAGGTCGGCGTCGGCGAGGGGGCCGACCGCGGCGAGGGTGCGCTCGCCGCCGAACACCCGGCGGAGGACGCGGTCGACGTCGTCGTGGGTGACGGCGCGGATCTTCTCGACGTGCTCCTCGATCGGGATGACCTTGCCCCGGATCGACAGGTTCGAGCCGATGCGGCCCATGCGGCTGCTCGAGTCCTCGAGGCCGAGCACGAGCGAGCCCTCGAGGTAGCCCCGGGCCACGTCGAGCTCCTTGTCGGTGACGCCGTCGGCCACGAGGCCGGCGACCACGTCGTCGACCACCGTGACGGCCTCGGCCACGCGGCCGGGTGCGGTCCCCACGTAGGCCAGCACGACGCCGGTGTCCACGTAGGACGAGGACGAGGAGAACACCGCGTAGGCGAGGCCCCGCTTCTCGCGGACCTCCTGGAACAGGCGGCTGGCGGTGCCGCCCCCCAGCACGTGGTCGGCCACGCCGAGGGCGTAGCGGTCGGGGTCCTCGAGCGGCAGGCCCGGCCACGCGAGGGCCAGGTGCTCCTGCTCGGTCGGGCGGGTCAGCACCGCCCGGGCCACGGGCGCCGTGGTGGGTGCCGCCCGCTCGGGCCGGGTGCCGGCGGCCAGGTCGGCGAAGCCGGCCACCACCCGGTCGACGACCTCGTCGTGGTCGAGCAGGCCGGCGGCCGCGACCACGAGGTTCTCCGGCCGGTAGTGACGGTCGTGGAAGGCGGCGATCTCGTCGCGCGCCATGGCCTCGATGGTGTCCGGGCTGCCGAGCACCTCCCGGCCGAGCGGGTGATCGGGGTAACGGGCCTCGAACACGAGGGTGTGCACGCGGTCGTCGGGGTCGTCCTCGTTCATGAGGATCTCCTCGAGGATGACCTGGCGCTCGGCCTCGACCTCGTCGGGCCGGAACGCCGGCGCGGTCACGACGTCGGCGAGCAGGTCCACTCCGAAGCCCAGCGAGGTGGCGGGCAGCCGGGTGTAGTAGGCGGTGTACTCCTTCGTGGTGAAGGCGTTCATCTCGCCGCCCACCGCGTCCACCGACTCGGCGATGTCCTGCGCGGACCGCGCCGCCGTGCCCTTGAACAGCAGGTGCTCGAGGAAGTGCGACGCCCCGCTCAGGGGCGCCGACTCGTCCCGGGCGCCCACCCCCGCCCAGACCCCCACGGCCACCGAGCGCACGGAGTCCATGCGCTCGGTGACGACGCGGAGGCCGTGGTCGAGGGTCGTGGTGCGGACCTCGGCGTCACCGGCCGGAACCGGTGCGCCGCCCGCAGGTGCGGCGGTGGTGCTCAGCGACGGCCGCCGCGCCGGCCGCGGTCGCGGCCGCCTCGGCCACCGCCACCACCGTTGCCGCCGCCGGAGCTGGTCCGGGGGGCCTCGGGGCCGAGGTCACCGAACTCCTCGCGGAGCTCCTCCTCGAAGGCGTCCTCGAAGGACACGCTGACCGCGCCCGACACCTCGGCGTCGCCGTCGCCGTCACCGGCGTCGGACGAGCTGCGGTCGTCGCGGTCCCGACGGCCACGGTCACCGCGGTCACCGCGGTCCCGGTCGCGGCCGCCGCCCTCGGCGGGGGGCGGGGCGTCGGCCGGGCTCAGCGAGACCTTGCCGTTGGGGTCGACGTCGTCCACCCGCACCTCGATCTCGTCGCCGAGGTCGAGGACGTCCTCCACCTTGTCGATGCGCTTGCCGCCACCGAGCTTGGAGATGTGGAGCAGGCCGTCACGGCCCGGGAGGATGTTGACGAAGGCGCCGAACTTGGTGATGTTGACGACCTTGCCCGGGTACACCTGGCCGATCTCGGCGGTGGGCGGGTTGAGGATGAGGCGGATCTGGCGCTCGGCCTCGGCCACCACACCGCTGTCGTTGGAGCCGATGCTCACGGTGCCCACGGTGCCGTCGTCGTCGACGCTGATGTCGGCGCCGGTCTCCTGCTGGATGGCGTTGATGACCTTGCCCTTCGGGCCGATGACCTCACCGATCTTGTCGATGGGGATCTCGAAGCTGGTGATCTTCGGGGCGGTCGGGCCGACCTCGTCGCGCGGGGCGGGGATGGCCGTGGTCATGACCTCGAGGATCTTGAGGCGGGCGTCCTTGGCCTGGTCGAGCGCCTTGGCCAGCACCTCGGCGGGCAGGCCCGAGATCTTGGTGTCGAGCTGCAGCGCGGTGACGAACTCGGCGGTGCCGGCGACCTTGAAGTCCATGTCGCCGAAGGCGTCCTCGGCACCGAGGATGTCGGTGAGGGCGGTGTACTTGCCCTCGGCGTAGACGAGGCCCATGGCGATGCCGGCCACGGGGGCCTTGATGGGCACGCCGGCGTCCATGAGCGACAGGGTCGAGCCGCAGACCGACGCCATCGACGTCGAGCCGTTGGACGACAGCACGTCGGACACGGTGCGCAGCGTGTAGGGGAACTCGGCCGAGGTCGGGATGACCGGGACGAGGGCCCGCTCGGCGAGGAGGCCGTGGCCGATCTCGCGGCGCTTGGGGCCACGCATGAAGCCGGTCTCACCCGTGGAGAAGGGCGGGAAGTTGTAGTGGTGCATGTAGCGCTTGCGGTCGTCGATGCCGATGGTGTCGAGCATCTGCTCCATGCGGGGCATGCCCAGGGTGGCCACGTTCAGCACCTGGGTCTCGCC
>JAYRFK010000025.1:0-2079 GCA_041908445.1 Acidimicrobiales bacterium
CTGCTCAACCACGAGGAGCAGCCCGACCGGGGCCGGATCTTCGTGGCCGGCAAGGACATCGGCAAGCTCAGCCACTGGAAGGTCCCGTACCTGCGCCGCAACATCGGGTGTGTCTTCCAGGACTTCAAGCTGCTGCCCAACAAGACCGTGGCGGAGAACGTCGCCTTCGCCCTCGAGGTGATCGGCCGGCCCAAGCACGTCGTGCGCACCCAGGTGCCGGCCATCCTCGAGCTGGTCGGCCTGTCGCACAAGGCCAAGAACATGCCCAACGAGCTCTCCGGTGGCGAGCAGCAGCGGGTGTCCATCGCCCGGGCCTTCGTCAACCGTCCGCTGATCCTCCTGGCGGACGAGCCCACCGGCAACCTCGACCCGTCCACCTCGGTCGGCATCATGCGCCTGCTCGACCGCATCAACCGCACCGGCACCACCGTCGTGATGTGCACCCACGACGCCGGCATCGTCGACACGATGCGCCGACGGGTGATCGAGCTCGACCGTGGCGTCATCGTCCGCGACCAAGACCGCGGCGTCTACTCCTAGGGGCGAGGCGTGGCACTCAAGGTCGATTACGTCGCACGTGAGGTGGGGTCCAACCTCCGCCGCAACGTCACCCTCACCCTCGCGTCGATCATCACGGTCTTCGTGTCGCTCGCCCTCGTGGGCGTGGCCTTCCTGATCCGCCAGGGCGTGCAGAACGCCACCGAGCGCTGGCAGGGCGGCGTCGAGTTCATCATCTTCATGAACCCCGACTCGACCCAGGACCAGATCGACGGCATGGCCGAGGCCCTCGACGAGAGCCCCGAGGTCGCCTCGGTGGACTTCGTCGACCAGCAGGAGGCCTACGACGAGTTCGTCGACCTCTTCTCCGATTCGCCCGAGATGGTGCAGGCGGTCACCCCCGAGACCCTGCCGCCGTCGTTCCGCGTCGAACCGAAGGACAAGGAGGTCGAGGTCATCCGTGCCCTCGGCGCCACCTTCGAGACCCGCCCCGGCGTGAAGACCGTCGTGTTCGCGGCGGAGGCCATCCGCCAGCTCCAGGACTTCGCCCGCCTGCTCAGCCTCGGCCTGTTCTCCGGCGCCCTCGTCCTGCTCGGCGCGGCCATCCTGCTCATCCTCAACGCCATCCGCATGGCCATGTTCGCCCGCCGCCGGGAGATCGAGGTCATGAAGCTGGTGGGCGCGACCAACTGGTTCATCCGCGTCCCGTTCATGATCGAGGGCCTGGTCCAGGGTCTCGTCGGCGCGCTCCTGGCCATCCCCGCGGTGGTCGTGATCATCAACTTCATCCAGGGCAAGCTCAGCGACGACGACACCACGCTCGTGCTCTTCCAGGGCTTCGCGGTGCACTCCAGCGAGCAGCTCGGCGTGGCCATCCTGCTGTTGGCCGTGGGTTGCCTCGTCGGTGTGATCGGCTCGTTCGTGGCCGTCACCCGCTTCCTCGACGTCTGATCGGCGGGGCGGGGCGGCGCCGCCGTCCCCACGGGTGCGGCGCGTCCGGTAGGAAGGGGCCATGGCCGACGCCTCCCGCACCTACACCGAGATCGCCTACGACGTCGACGGGCCCGTCCTCACCCTCACCCTGGACCGCCCCGACCAGCTGAACGCGTTCACCCCGACCATGTTCCGGGAGCTGTTGGACGCCTTCGACCGAGCGGACGCCGACGACGACGTGCGGGTCGTGATCGTCACGGGCCGCGGTCGGGCCTTCTGCGCCGGCGCCGACCTGTCGATGGGCGCCAAGACCTTCGACGACGCCGCCCACGCTGGTGCTGCGGGCAAGGCCGAGTCGAGCGGCCCGCCCGACGTGGCCCGCCACCGCGACGAGGGCGGACGGCTGACCCTGCGCATCTTCGAGTGCACCAAGCCGGTGATCGCCGCCATCAACGGGCCCGCGGTCGGCATCGGCATCACCATGACCCTCGCCATGGACCTCCGGCTCGCCGCGGACACCGCCAAGATGGGCTTCGTCTTCGCCCGCCGGGGGATCGTGCCCGAGGCCGCGTCGAGCTGGTTCCTTCCCCGGCTGGTCGGCATCAGCCAGGCCCTCGAGTGGTGCTACTCCGGGCGGGTGTTCCCGGC
>JAYRFK010000026.1:0-4123 GCA_041908445.1 Acidimicrobiales bacterium
GAGCAGGTCGGAAACGGCAGACTCGTTGAGAGCCATCGGTGTGATCTCCTTGGTGTGCACTTGTCAGGTACACACCGAGCATCACGCCGGTGGCTCACCTCGCGGTGGACCCAAACCCCACCACGCCACGGGACTCATACGCAGCGGGGGCGTCCTGGTGGTGCCGTCCTCGCCAACGGCTGGGCCTGTTAACGCCGCACCCTCACCCCCACCCGGCCCGTTCTCGGGCCTCTACGGGCCGCTGTGCGGCCGGTTTTCAGGTCCGGGTGGCGCTCCTGGAAGTCGAGGACGGCGACGGGTCGGCGGTGGGGGCCGCCGTCGACGTCCGGTGGGCGGCTCCTGGGGTATCGCCGCCAGCTCGGCCCGGATCGCCCGGAGCCATGCCAGCGGAGTACAACGATGGCGACGACTGCGGGAACGGCCCGCTCTGACGCCAGGCGCCCCCGCCGGCACCGTTGGGGGTCGGGAGCGGCTTGGACACGAGCAGCGGCGCAAGCTGGGCGTCTGCAATCGTTGAGGGGATGACCGTCGCACCGCACCACGGGAGCAACGTGCTCGCTCTGCTCGATGCCCGGTGGGAGGACCAGCCCGCAGTGGTCGCCGCCGGCGAAGTCGGCAGCGCGCCCCAAGATCCATCCTTGCTCGTGGTGAAGCGAACCGGGGCCGACGGAACGATCCGAACAGTCACGCTGACCGATGACGGCGGGCGACCCCGGCTATGGGTCACCCCACCCGACGGGTCGACCGCCGGCGGCGAGACTGTCGGCGCCGAGGAGGCCGCCTCGTTGCTCTCGGTCGTTGCCCCGGGCGAGCTGACCGAGTTCACCCTCGGCGGCGCCGGAGTCACCCCCGAGATGCTGGCGTCCCGCCTCCTCGTGACGGAACCCGAGAATCTCGACGCCGACGAAAGCTGGTACGAGGACTGGGACGAGCTGCTGTGCTACTCGCAGCTCGACGGTGTCGGGTCGAGGCTTGTGGTCATCGACGGCGTCCAGTGGTACGCGGTTGAGGTACAGGGCCGGGAGGCGCAGCCGCTGCTCATCGCCTCCGAAGAGGGGGGCGTTCAGATGGCGGTGTGGGGGATGGCCACCTACTCAGAGACCGCATCGATGATCAGCGGGACCGACTGGTGGTGGATGGGTCGCGCGTGGGATCCCGACGTTGTCGTCGAGGTCGACATGGAGGACGAGGGAACGCCTTACGTCGCGTGCCGGTACTCCCCAGGCGCCCAGAAGATCCCGGCGATCATCCAGTGGCTGCCGACCGGCCACCCTGGGGGGTGGGACCCACCCGAGCAGGTACTCCCCACTGGCAGCGGCAGCGCGTGGTCGGAGTTCGGGGCTGTCTGCTTCGGGTCGGACTCTGCGGTGCGCGACGGGTCGCCCACCGGGGACTGGGGCCTCTACCTCGACCTCGACCCCGACGAGATCGAGCAGTTCAACGCAGCGGGTCGGAGCGGCACACCGCCAGAACACGGCTAGCGACCGGGCGTCACCTCGGGACCTCTGCGCCCGACGCGACGGGAGTCCCAGGCTACGAGCGCATCCGGCCCAGCCGCCGCGCCCCCGGCGCGGCAAGGCGACGACCTGATGGTCGAGAGGCGTATGCCGCCCTGAACGGCAAGCGGGGCAAGGCGGAACCCGGCGGTCTCGACGACCTCGAACGCCTCGCCGACCCTCTACGAGCGGGGCCTGCTCACCACCGAGGAGTTCGCCGCCGCCAAGGAGAAGCTGCTCGGGTAGATACCGCCGCCACCCGCGCATCGCAGGGGCCGGCGCGAGGCCGTTACGACCTGGCCCGTGGGGGAGCAGGGCCGGCGGCCTGATGTCGCCGCCGGAGGGCTACAACTCGCCAAGCTCCTCAAGGTTGAGATCCGTCTCGGGCTCCGGCTCGTCTGCCTCCATGTCGGCCCCGAAAAGCCACACCTCGATCCGGTCGTCGGGATCGGCTCCGAAGCCGTCTCGCAACGTCCTGACAACCGTCTCGCACACCGCCGGGAGGTCGGCCAGCGGCCACGATGGCCGGTCGGCTTCCCAGAGGCCCGGCAGCTTCCGCACGAGGCGACCCCACCCAAGCTGGCGCAGCACCCACCGGTGCGCTGTGTCAACGGGACACTTCGGCGATTCCACCAGGCAGCCGTCACGGACGGCCAGGTCGTCGGCGGCGAGCAGCTCGGTGTCAGTGACAGCGGCGGCGTTCGTCCAGGTCGGCCACGCTGGCGGCTCGAGGCCGCCAGGCGCCGAGGCCCCCGCCCGGCGGGGGCCCTCATCAACCGCCAGGCTGCCGCCGGCCCTCGCCAGACCGTCGACGGTCCACCCTCAGAAGGGTGGTACTGCGGTACTGCGGTACTGCGGTACTGATCTGCTGCGGTACGGGGTTACTGCGGTACTGCTAGTGTTTACTGCCGCCGTATCGCAGTAATGCCGTATCGCCTGCGGTACTGCGGCTTTGCCTGCCGTACTGCGAAATGCACATGCAGCGATACAGGTCGCTGCTATGGTGTGGGGCATGTCGCCGAAGCGGATCGCTGTGATCGGGCTCAAGGGCGGGGTCGGCAAGACGACGACGTGCCTGATGCTGGCCGCAGCGGCCGCCGCCGCCGGCGAGACCGTCACGGTCATCGACGCCGACCCGCAGGCGTCGGCGACGGCGTGGGCGACGAACGCCGGCGACGCGCTCGGGCCCACGGTGATCGGTCAGGCGTCGGCGGGGCTGGCCCGCACGATCGACCGGCTCGACGCCGGTTCGACCGTGACGGTCATCGACACGCCGCCGCATGAGGCCGGGGGAGCGGGAGCGATCACCGCCGCCGCCCTCGCCGTCGCCGACCTCGCGATCGTGCCGGTCACCCCCGCCGCTCTCGACCTCGACCGGCTCGCCGCCACCGTCGCCCTCGCCACCCAGGCCGGCGTGCCCGCCGCGGTCGTCATCAACCGGGCCCGAGGCGGCACCCGCTCCCGGGCCGAGGTGGTCGAGGCGCTCGCCGCCAGCGAACTCCCCGTCGCCGCCACCGTCATCCCGCAGCGCGAGGCGCTCGCTCAGGCTCCCCTCGGTGGGAAGCCCCCCACGAAGGCCACCGGCTTCGCCGAGCTGTGGGCCGAGATCAAGGAGGTTCTCTGATGGCCACCCTCACCGACGCGATCGGGAAGGCCGACGCTGCCCGCAAGACCACGGGACCGCCGCCCGGTGTCGACACCGCCACCGGCGAGGTCGCCGACAGCGACCGGCCCCCCGCTCCGGCGAAGGCGAAGGCGAAGCGGTCACCGAAGGCCGCAGCCCAAGCCGCCGCCGAGGTCAACGTCCTGGTGGCGAGCGCCGACGCCGCCGGGCTCAAGGCGATGGCCCGTGACCGCGGCCTGGCCACCGGCGGCACGAAGGCCGAGGTCGCCGCCCGGATCGCCGCCAACGACGCCGACACCGCCGCCGCCCGCCGGTCGGTGACCAAGCGGCCCGACGGCACCAAGAGGATCACCGTCGACCTCGACCCGGAGCGGTGGAAGGCGCTGCGGCTCGCCGCCGTCGACGCCGGGATGCCCGCCGCCCGGCTCCTGCGGGTTTGCGTCGACCGGATCGCCGCCGACCCCGGCTTCGCCGCCGAAGTCGCCGCCGCCGCCGCCGCCGACGGGGGAGTCCGCTGATGGCCCCGCTGGACGCCGGCGCCCCGCTCGACGGTCAAGGCCGACGGGTCACGATTGCGGTCACCGACGACGCCCACCGCTGGCTCGGCCAGGTCCGCGTCGACCGTGGCGTCACCGCCGCCGCCCTCCTGCGTGCTCTCATCGCCGAAGCCGAAGCCGACCCGGCCCTCCTCGACCGGGCCATCGCCCGAGCCGAGGCCGACGCATGAACACCCTCGCCGCCGCTGTCGACCAGGTGCTCGCCGTCGCCGCAGCGAACGAGCGGCTGCCCGAGGCAGAGACCAAGGCCGTGCTGATCGAACCGATCCTCGACGCCCTCGGGTGGGACACCCGTGACCTGGCAGCGGTCCGCCGCGAGGTCCCCGTCGCCGGCGGCACCAACGTCGACTACGGCCTCCTCGACTCCGACGGCGACGTCCGCCTCCACGTCGAAGCCAAAGCTCTCCGCACCAAGCTCGGGATCAAGGTCGTCACCCAGACCGTCA